>CALPGA020000007.1 GCA_943322985.2 Candidatus Finniella inopinata | reverse complement strand
TGTTCGCTTTTGGGGAGCGGCGGATCAGGTCTAAAAATGAAGTCATTATCAAACGATATACTTGAATTTCTTATGTCAAACTTACCATATCCCTAAATCTCCTTCACCCATTTATTAAACTTGCTTCAGGGGTTTTGCAGAGGGTTCTTATAGATTTATCGTAAAACCACGGGACTTGCCCCATGGAGTTTCATCTGAATATTTTAGGGAAAATATAAGATTAATGAGAGACGATCGTCTCTGTCGTAGCATTAGGCTTTGGCGCTAACCATATAGCCATTGCAGCAAATGCGAACGCACAAGATACTACCAAAAATATATGATTAGTGGCTAACATCACTGCTTGAGATTGCAATAGCTGATCTAGTAAGGACAAGGCTAATGATTCATTCATGTCCCCAACCATTGATGCAATTTGATCAGGCGCTGCAATTTTATCAACCAAGTCATTTCGCAAAATATTTGTTCTATCTTCCCATGCAGTTGTTACTATAGATATAGCCATCGCTCCAGAGAGGGTTCTTAAGAAATTCATTAACCCTGCTGCAGAAGCTACTTCTTCTGAGTCAACGCTAGAAAGTGCCAATGCTGTTAAAGGAACAAAGAAAAAAGGCATTCCTATTCCTTGATATAACATTGGAATAGATATTTGCCAGTGCGTCATGTCTGTTGAACCGAATGCACGATAAAATGTTACCAACCCAAGCCAGCCCAGACCACAAAAAACTAACATTCGTGGATCATATTTTGTAGAAAATTTTGCTGCAAAAGGAGCAACGCAGACAGCTAAAACACCCAAAGCAGCGGTTGTAAGCCCTGACCATGCAGCAGTGTACCCCATGTAGTTTTGCAACCATAAAGGGGTAAGCACAATAGAGCAGTTAAAAGCACCAAAACCCAAACTGATAGTTAATACACTTGCAGCAAAACCTCTATGGCGAAACACACGTATATTAACAATTGGGTGATCATGAGTTAGCTCCCAAATCATAAAGCATGCAAATCCTATAGCAGCTATAATCAAAAGCGCCCATATTTCGCTTGATTCAAACCAGTCGTAGTTTTTACCTTCATCTAGCATAATTTGAAGCGCTGAAACCCAGACAATTAACAATGCCAGGCCAATAAAATCTATTTTATTTTTTATAATAACCGATTCAAAACAACGTAGTAATTTCAGTAAAACAAGACTACAAACAATAGCCAGAGGAATATTAATAAAAAATATAAAGCTCCATCCAAAATTATCACAAATATATCCGCCAACTACAGGCCCCATTACTGGTGCTACAAGCGTTGTCATTGCCCACAAACCCAAGGCTGTACTTCTTTTTTCTTTTGGAAAAATTTGCATAAGCAGAGTTTGAGACAAAGGCATTAACGGTCCACCTGCCAAACCTTGTAATACGCGCCCGGCAACAAGAATGCCTAAACTATCTGCAAAACCGCAAAGTGCTGAAAATACTCCAAATAACATCATACATGTGGTAAAAACGCGCAGTGTACCAAATCGACTTGCAAGCCAACCTGTTAAGGGAACACATATTGCTTCAGCAACTGCATAAGAAGTAATGACGTAAGTTCCTTCTGATAAGGAAACAGCAAGGCCGCCTGCTATATTTGAAACAGAAACATTAGCAATGGTCATATCAAGCACAACAACGAAGTTTGCAAGAGCTAATAACATAGCAGCAACTATTAATTTACCGCCTGTTAAAGGCTGTATTACACCTAAAGCTGAAGAGTTACCCTTCATTTTTTATAATCAGAAACATCGATATCAACCTGCATTGACAAGCCAACTTGCAAAGGGTGAAGCTTTAATTCTTCTGGATCAAGCTCAATTCGAACAGGAAGCCGTTGAACAACTTTTATCCAATTACCTGTTGCATTTTGCGCTGGAATAATAGCAAAAGCAGACCCTGTACCACCTGCAATACCAACAACTCTTCCATGAAAAATCACCGAAGAACCGTAAAAATCTGCCGTGAGTTTGGCTGTTTGCCCCGCTTGAACCTTTCGCAACTGAACTTCTTTAAAATTAGCATTCACATGCATATTTTGCATTGGTACCACTGACATTAAAGCTGAACCTGGCTGCACTCGTTGCCCCAATTGCACTTGACGCTTTGCAATTACCCCATCGATGGGCGAATGAACTGTTGTACGATCAAAATCAACTTGCGCTTGCTCAAGGGAAACTTGAGCAATATCAAATACAGCTTGCGCTGCCTTAAAAGCATTTTTAGCATTGCTTACTTCTTCTGCGGAAACAGAACCTGACTTAGTGAGCGCTTGTCTGCGATCTGAAATTAGTTTTGTACGGTCTAAGTCTGCTTGTGCTTTACTAAGGTCAGCTTTAGCACGCGCAAGCACAAGACGTGCATCTGTATCATCAATGTTAACTAAGACATCACCTGCATTTACAACGCTGGTATCTTTATAATGGATTGCTTTCACAATGCCACCAACTAATGAAGTAACCTGAGCAATTTCTGCACCTACATAAGCATTGTCAGTAGTTACATGCTTTGAACTCACAAAAAAGTAATAAACAGAAAAAACAAGAGCCATTAAAAAAACACATAACCCAAGCAATACAAATAAACTTTTTCGTTTGTTGTCTTTATCAATTTTTACGCAATCAAACAATTTTTTTTTCATTATTTTTCCTTGATACTAGCACTAGAATATCAATTGTCTTTATAGACTAATTGCTCTAATAACCAGCATGAGAGTGAGAAATTGCATCACTTCCAGTTTCTGCTATTTCTGCCCCTGTTAAAGCATTCAGTAATTTTGAGGCATTGAGATACTGTAAATTCTCACTCAAATTTGGAGAACCGTTAACCATTGCAATAGGAACCTCTGAAGACCAAGCCAAGCGTATAGGCAAACTTAACGACCCAGCAATATCAAGCTTACTTAAAATAATATGTCGAACTCCAAATTTTTTAATAAAACTCACATAATCAGGAGACAAACTTACACAACCATCACATGGCACAATAAGCACGGGATCAAAAACAAACTTTTGTGCAGAAAGTAACCAATTTAAATCGTCAGAATTTTTTAGATTAACACCTTGGGTGTCAATTAATTTAATAACATCTGTTTGATTTTTAATATTTTCCTGTAAAGAAAGCCAACCTTCTTGGCCAAAGTAGTAAGGTACATCTAATTTGTGAGCGTACGCTTGCAATAGACCTTGACCAGATGTTTTTATAGTATCGATATTATAAATTTCAACAGCTCGATCACTTGCTTTTAATAAAGCGGCAACTTTAGCCAGAATTTGCGTTTTGCCTACACCAAAAGAGCCCAAAAACACAACGGGTTTTAGACTTAAGATTTTGCGTATCCATTGAGGTTCAAAATTTAGACACTCAGATAGAGATTCAGCAATATTAATTCCAGTCAGTGTTAAATAAGGGGACAGGCACTTTAGCCAAAAATCTTGAAAATCCTGCCCAAGGTAATGTGAACTGCAAATTTCTTCGACCATTCGAATAGCTGACAAAGGATTATCAATACGATTTTTCTCAGCCTTTCTAAGAGATGGCACCAGAATGGGCTCTTCCCCTTCAAAAAGAGCTACGGTAACACGAACTTGATTATTAATTTCTTCTGTTCGTTCTATTGCGACATCTTCACCGAAGCGTTTTTTGACTTCTTGAAGAGCCTCATTTAAGGTAGGAGCCGTAATTGTAATTTTTTGCATACGTAAACCGAAATTTTACTGATTGTGAATTATCATGACATTAGATTAAGTGTAAGAGTTATCGGATGAGTTTTACAATACGTTTGCTAATTTGGTTTAAAAGTAATTTTGTAGGTAGTGATAGTTATGGTAATCGCTACTACGAAGAGAAATATAAAAAAACATCTGATGGAAGTAAACTTAGACGTTGGGTTGTGTACAAAGGAAACAGTGAAGCAAGCAAAATCCCCCCTGAATGGCATGCTTGGCTACATTACCGAGCAGACCAACCATTGCAAGGTCAGATTTATGCATGGCAAAAACCACATTTGCCTAACCTTACAGGAACACCATATGCATATAATCCTGAAAATATTCACGGAAAAGTTATAGAATTAAAAACTAAAAAGAAGCCAGTTTACGAACCTTGGAAACCTAATGGATGAAAAATATTATGAAGTAGTGGTAGAAGAACATCACCACGACCTTCGCCTAGATAAGTTTCTAACGCTTACCACCCCATTTAGTCGGACACGCATTCAAGACTTATTAAAGTCTAATGCGATTAGAGTTGAGCCTTTAAAACCTTTCGACGCAAAAACCAAAGCAAAGACAGGCGAGCATTATTTTATTGTTGAACCAGCCGCAATTGAAGCTGACCCACAACCTCAAGACATTCCATTGGATATTCTATTCGAAGACGAGCATCTCTTAGTATTGAATAAACCAACAGATTTTGTGGTGCACCCGGCCCCTGGTCATTATGACGGAACTTTGGTCAATGCATTGCTGCATCATTGTGGAGATAGTTTATCTGGTATTGGAGGCGTTAAACGCCCAGGCATTATCCATAGATTAGATAAAGACACCAGTGGAATTCTTGTTGTTGCTAAAACGGATGCAGCTCATCACGGGTTGTCACAACAATTTCATGACCGCGAAGAACAATTAACAAAAATATATTGGACTATCGTGTTGGGGCGCCCCTACCCTACTTCGGGGATGATTGATGCTCCAATTGGTCGACACCATAAAGATAGACAAAAAATGGCTGTAAATCCAAGTGGCAAAACTGCTCAAACTAGCTATAAGGTTTTGAAAGTCTTCACATCACAAAAAGATCCACAAAGTCAGATTAGCTTTGTAGAATGTCAGCTACACACAGGCAGAACACACCAAATTCGAGTGCACTTACAACACCTTGGCGTACCTGTTATTGGCGATGAAGTATATGGTAAAAAGCCCAAAAAAGGCTTGTGGCCAGAGAGTGTGTATGCATTTCCAAGACAAGCTTTGCATGCTTATTCACTATCTTTTATGCACCCCCTATTACATGAACAACTGTCTTTTCAAGCCCCTTTAGCTAGTGACATGGAAGAATTACTAACAAGCTTGAGTAATAATTAATTATTTAAATGTGTTTATATAAAATTATGTAAATTAACTTTTTATTTATAATATTGTATTAGCATTGAGGCTAGAGATAATATTACAAAAATTGTATCATGAAAATATTAAGCATACTGTTCATAGGCCTTTTTTGCGCAAATACGGCGCCAGCATTTTCTAGCCATCAAAACACAACTAATCCACATACAAAAAATAAACATGCGCAAACAGCACAAAGGAAAAGTACTAGCCATCAAAACACAACTAATCCACATACAAAAAATAAACATGCGCAAACAGCACAAAGGAAAAGTAGTGGAGTTTTTGGCAAGATGTCCAAGTCTAAATCAGCAGTTTCTGGACATACAGCTAATGCTGCTCTTTTAAAAAAATGTGCTGCTTTGAAATCACACGGTAAACCGCTTACAAAAGAATGTATTGCAGCTCAAAAACAGGGAAAAAAGAAGCCTACTTCTGCTGCAAATGCTAAGAAGCAACCTGCTAAGAAGAGCTCTATGTTTGCAAGCATGAATCCTTTTGCAAAAAAGAGCCCTGCTTCTGCTGCAAACGCTAAGAAGCAGCCTGCTAAAAAGCATTCTATGTTTGCAAACATGAATCCTTTTGCGAAAAAACAAGCGGCAGAACCCGCTGTAGACGACAGCTCTATGGATACTGATGCCATCATGACTGACGATGAGATAGACTCTACCGGAGACATGAATATGGATGATGGCTCAATGAATGAAGAAGAAGTCGATCCCGATGCTGATATAGATGATGGATCAATGAATGAAGAAGAAGTCGATCCTGATGCTGACATAGATGATGGCTCAATGAATGAAGAAGAAGTCGATCCTGATGCTGACATGGATGATGGATCAATGAATGAAGAAGAAGTCGATCCCGATGCTATAGATGATGGATCAATGAATGAAGAAGAAGTCGATCCCGATGCTATAGATGAAGAAGATTCTCAATAGTAATTAACATTTAGGTACTTGTTGTTGCCCTGGCTTTGTCAAAAAAAGAAAAAATATTATGTTTGATAAAACCTTAACAACAAGTACCTATATACAAGGCCTTCATGCAGAAGCCAGAGCTTTAAAGCACCTGGAAAGTCTTGGCATGATCTGTCTGGCTAAGCGATTAAAAACCCCACACGGGGAAATTGATCTGCTTATGAAAGACGGAGAAACCATCGTTGCAGCTGAAGTGAAGTATCGGAAAATCTTAGAAAATGCTGCGTATAGTATTAGGCCACCACAGCAAAAGCGTATTCAACACGCACTTGAGTGGTGGATAAGCAATCATCGAGATTATATTCATCGCCCCCCTTTCCAACGTTTTGATGTTGTTTTAGTATGTCCAGGACACGACATAAAGTATTACAAAAATGCATGGATTTCAGAAGTTCCCAACTAACATACTAATTCTATCAACACTTTTATGCCTGAATGGCTGTATTGCTCCATTTATAATGGGCGGAGCAGCAGCTGGTGCAATGGTAGCAACTCGCGAAAAAGGAATCGGCGGAACGATGTCCGATTCTAACCTTTGTACAAAAGTAAAAATGAATTTATATAATTTTAACGCAGATTTACACGCCAAAGTTTCCGTTAGTGTACAAAATCAAGAAGTCCTATTAACCGGTGTTGTGCAAGATGCATCTTGGTCACAAGAAGCAGAACGCCTTGCAAAAAGCGTTGACGGTGTAAAAAGTGTCATCAACAATATTGAAACAGAGGGTGAAGAAGGCCTAGGCTCAATGAGTAGCGATAGCTGGATTACAACTCGTGTTCGATCAAGCCTATTGTTTGAAAAAGATTTATATTCCTTGAATTACACCGTTGAAACAGTGAATGGCACTGTTTATCTAACTGGCGTTGGACAGGATGAAACCGAAATCAATCGTGTTGTTGAAATTGCACGAAATGTTGGTGGCGTTAAAAAAGTAGTTAATCATGTGAAAATCAAAGGGCAAGAAACAACTCCTGATTCTGCACCAGAAGCTACAACGCCCGTAGAAAACACTTCAGTAGAAGTTGCGCCGATTGACCAAAGCAGTACCATACCAGAAGTTGAAGACAGAGGATAAAAAGAACTTAAATCTCTGTAGTTTTCCTCAGCGTTTTTTGCAAAAACCACAAGGCTGGCAATAGTGTTATTGATGATAATAGAAATAACACTACCCAGCCAAAATGTGCAGCCACATACCCTGCCCCAATTGATGCTAAAACACGTGATAACGACCCCAGCGAATACAGCAAGGTAAAGTGGCTTGCCACGTAAGGGCTTTTACAAAATAGTGACAGATAGCTAATAAACCCGGTTGCCAAAAGGCCCGATGAAAAACTTTCAATGCTTAGCGTTAAAATAAGTAAATCTGTATGGTGCTGACCAAACGATGCTAGCAGAGCAAACAATGTACACGCTAACATCTGAAATACTGTGGCTAACTGCAAACAAAAGACAGTGCCCCTACGGTGCACTATTAATCCGCCGGCAAAGCTACCAAGTAGCATCAGGCCAACCCCATAAACTTTAGTAATAGAAGCATATTCAAATTTTGAAAAACCAAGAGAAAACAAAAATGGTGCTCCTAATGCATTCATTATTGTGCCAGCAACTTTTATAGTTAAAATAAATCCTATAAGTGGTATTAAAACGGGAGCTTTCAATAAATCCTTCAAGGGTGTAAAAAAAATTTCCTGCCAGAACTTGTTGCCATAATTTTTAGGCTCATGCGGAACTGGGTCAGGCATATTCAATAATCCAATAATTCCAACTGCACAGCATGCTGCCATAACAAGATATGCCCCTTGCCAGCCCATCAGCAGCGATAAATACACAGCCCCTGCTCCTGAAGTGATCATCCCAATGCGAAAACCAATTGATTCTGATGCGGCTCCACCGCCAACCTGACTAGGGTCTGATGCATAAATACGTAATGCATCGAGCACAATATCATGAGTAGCTGCGAAAAAACTCACACAGGTTGCGGTGATAACAACGCTCATAAGATGCTCAACTGGGTTAAGCTGCGCCAAAACCACCAAGCTTGTAATAAGACATATCAGGGCTAGTAACCCGAAACGTTTAATCGGGTGCAAACTTAAAAAAATTGGAAGTTTAACTCTATCAAGAAAAGGGGCCCATAAAAATTTAAAAGCATAAGGCAGACTTACTGCTGTAAACATTCCAATGGCTTTTGTGTCAAATCCGCTCTCGACAAGCCAAATACTAAGAGTTGAAAGGGTAAGTAAAAAAGGAATACCACTAGCAAACCCCATAGCCATTAAGCACAAAAAAACAGGATTGCTGTAAAAGTGAAATACGCGTTTTATTTTAAATATCTGTCGATGTAACGATACAATCATTAAACTCAACTAAACTAAATGGATAAACAGCCCGCCTGTGCAGCAGGCATTTATCAACCTTACTTTAAAACAGTAAGATGGCGGATGGGGTGAGATTCGAACTCACGAAGAGCTTACACCCTCGCCGGTTTTCAAGACCGGTGCCTTCAACCGCTCGGCCACCCATCCACATGTGTGAATATATAGAAGAATATTGCAGGCTTTTTCTAAAATCGCAAGTCTTTTTACAGCATTGCTCTTCAATTATATCGTTTGTCGCCTTCAAATTTGTAATCTTACTTAGTTTTCATATGATAAACGCCATCCCAATCCGCTGGTGGAGGAGTTTTTTTGAAAGCTTCACATCTTTCAATATAGAGTTCACATGGATCATCTTGGCCAAATATCCTTTGTAAATCGTGAAAAATAGTTAAAGCCTCATCCCAGCGTTGCTCAAGATAGAATCTAAAAGCTTTAGTAAATTCATTACAGAACTTTAGTTGATCATCACTTGGCAACACCAAAGGGTTAGAATTTTTCAAAGCAACCAATTCGTAAATAGTAACCCCTTCGTTTTTACCTTTAACCGCAACAATATCTAATGGGCGAACAACTGCATGATCGTGCAAATGGTGAACTGTTGCTTCACTAAGCATAATATTTGTTCCATAAGCCTTGTTAGCTCCTTCGAGACGTGCCGCCAAGTTAACGGAATCACCAATAATTGTATAATTCATTCGTTCAGATGACCCTATGTTTCCAACAATCACTTCACCTGTATGAATACCAATTCTTGTTAAAAGCTCTGGCTTCTTCTCAAAGACCCACTTCCGATTAAGATCCAACAATCGCTTTTGGCAAAGCAATGCCGTTACACAACAATTTAGGGAATGGGCATTATCTTGATGTGGAGCGCCCCAAAAAGCCATGATTGCATCTCCAATATATTTATCTGTCGTTCCATTGTTTTCAGCTACAATAGAAGTCATTTCATCAAAATATTCATACAAGTGTAACACCAACTTTTCTGCGGGATAAGTTTCACTAATAGTTGTAAAATTGGCAATATCTGAGAAGAAAATTGACAATTGCTTTTTCTTACCGCCTATTTTTACTTCAACTCCCTTGTCCACAAGTTTTTTTACCAAATCTTTAGGCACAAATTTTCCAAATGAAATAAGGCTTTTTCGCATGCGTGAAATAGAATTTTGCAGTTTTTGTATTTCCTTAATTCCAGAAACCACTTCAACCACTGGTTCCAAATCAAAATTGGTTATCTTATCGGCCTGTAATGACAGTTTATTAATAGGTGCAGCTATACGCCTCGCCATAACAGCTATGACCACAATCGAAAGAATTAATATAATAAGACAAATCAGTAGCGTATTACGTTGTGTAACCTTAACAACTCCAATGTATTCATCAATAGGAGTTATCATTAGAAATTCCCATCCCTTAAATCCTTCAAGAAGAAATTCCTTAAATAGGGCAATATATTCAACATCTCCTGATGTAAAAATAAAACGTTGATGTTTATCAATTTGCTTTACACGATATGCAACTGATGCAGTCTTGTCTGTTAAATCATCTATAGTAACTAATTTAGTTTCTGTACCAACAACTTTAGAATAGTTTTTTTCAGTGGGATGAGCGACTATTTCACCTTTTTGATTAATCACCATAGATACGCCTTTTATATCACTTTTTTGAAGGTCAACAGCCAATTTAGGTAAACCTACAGTGGAAGAAATGACCCCTACAAAGTCTCCAGTATCTGAAAGTAAAGGTACACCACAAGCAATACTTGGCGACTGCGTCACATCAGAAACAAAAATATCAGTCCAAACATTCGAACGATTTTGTGCCGTTTTTATGTACCATGGACGGTTTTTGTGAACCATCGTAATTTGCGCTTCAGGTATTTTTTCTTCGTCTATTTTTTTGCCTTCATTATCTAGATAGATCCATACTTCTGTTGGTTTTACATCGCTTCTATCAACAATTCTTAAGGCAAATACAGCTTTCTTCGGAAGAATTTTTGCTTGTTCAACACGATACGTTGTACCTGGCGTTATTGGTTTTACTTGCACAAAATATCCTGATTCTGTACCAACATACACACTGTCCACAAGCTTATACTGGCGGCAATGCCCCATCATAAATTGAATCAAATCTTTGCTAATTACAGCTGCTTTTGAGGTTTCTCGTACTAAGTATCCACCCAGTTCAGTTGATGTCATTACTTCTCTAAAATTATCTGCAATACTTGCGACCTCAGATATACTAGCGTTTTCCATTAAACGATTTGAAAAATCAACAATTGAACGAGAGTTATTAACATAGGTGTAGGTTACAATGGAAATAGCAGTAATAACCTGTAAAACAAAAAAACTACTTAAAATATCAAATCTAAGGTTTCTACTTCTGAATCTATTCGATAACATATCGAAAAAACTTTTAATCATCATAGCTAATTGCCTATAGTTTTTATTGTAATTTTCAATCCATTACTTAATTGTAAATAAAATGTATTAATTTGTTACTAACAAAATTTTAAAATTTATTGCCATAGATAATTTTATATTTTCGAACTAATGGTTAATTTTACCATTTAAGTGTCGCGGAAAAATAAGTTGCCTTACTCTCATTACAAACTCTATAAGAAGCTGTAATAAGCATTGCATCCATATTGTGCCTTAATGCTCCTTGAATATCTGTATATTCTGTATCACCGGTCATTAGCACACGATCTGCATATTTTAGTTGCTTCAGCGCTCGAGTAAAAATTTCAGGAAACGGTTTACCAAAACTAAGTGCTTCGCCGCCTAGTTGCTGGTAGCGTTGTGATAATAAACCTGGGCGTAAATGCTGTTTTTTTGAACAAAAAGCTAATAAATCTGGGTTAGCACATATAAATTTCAAATTTCGTTTTATGGCTTGCTTAAAGATTTCATCATAATGAAGAGCAATATCTTTTGGATCCTTCACAGCGTGCGGAACCGCCAAAGCTAAAATAACATCCGCTTCATGAATATTATCCGTAACAGAGTGTAAATTGCTAATTTCTTGCCATTTTCCCCAGTAGTGAGTATCAATTAGATAAACTTTTTTTGCGATTTTATACTCATTCTGAATATATTCAAAACAAAGATCACCCGCCGTTAATACTGTTTGGTACAATTCTGCAGGTAAACCACATTGTTCCAGATTTTTTCTGCAATCTATCCTTAAAAATGGAGTATTTGAAATTAAAACAACTGGTTTTTTTAAGGAATTTAAAATTTTTAGCACCTCTAACGCATCTCTAAAAATTACCCCTCCTTCATATAGGACCCCCCATAGATCAAATAAGAAACAGTCATACTTTTCTGAGACGTCACGAAAACCTTTTATAATTTTACTCATGCTATTTTTCATTTTATTAAAATTGTAAAAATTTCTATTTACTTTTTTTTATTACGTGTTAGCATTATAGAGGGAAAGTAAAAACCAAAAATTAAAAGTATTTATTTTGTGTTAATTATATCCATTATATTATTAACAGTTTAATTTTTTATTAACAGAACAAGTAATTTTATTTGTAAAAGGATTTCCGATGACTGACAACGACATTATTGTCTCATTTATAGATACAAATCCTGTATTTAAGATTTTAACACCAACTGATAAATCACGCTTTATCAGTAAGTTAAGTGTTGAAAAATATAGTGTTGACGCTGTAATTCACAACAACTTTGATCACAGTTCTTCAGGATTTTTTGTAGTAAATGGATCAGTTAATTTAAAAAACACAAATTTTGAAAAAAAAGTTAATGCAGGGCATTTTTTTTCTTGCGAAAGTGTTCTTGGACTGCAAAATCACACAGCTAAAGCCATTTGTATTGATGAATGCACAATTATTTCCCTGTCAGATGCTGCGCTAAACACCCTAATTAATTTAAATCCAGACGCGCTGGCTTATTTTAGTGCAAATGCGTTTGAAAACCTTGGAACAGTTGAAAAGCAATCGGCTCCTGCCACAAAATTAAAAACATTCTCTGAGTCCTCTATGTTTGATTTTGAGGGTAGCATTTGGAGCTGGCTGGCTCTACTTATTTGTACTCCAGCACTCTATGCTTATATGCAAACTCCTGCAATTTCGAGTGACGCTAGAATATTCCTTACGTTTTTAGCAGTATGCATTTTTATGTGGGTATTTCGTTTAGTTCCCTACTATATTCCAGCGCTATTTACCATACTCGGAACTTTAGCGGTAGATATAGCGCCTGTAACAGTGGTTTTAAGCGGCTTTTCATCGGAAAGCTTCATTATGATTATGGCCCTTTCTGCTGTTAGCTTAGTGGTAATCAAATCAGGTATTTTGTATCGAGCCTTAATTAAATTACTATCTGTCAGCAAGTGTAGTTACAATTTTTACAACTTTATTTTATTTTTCATAGGATCAATACTGACACTTTTTATTCCAGCAATTGTCACTCGTTGCCAAATTATGGCGCAACTAACTAACGAGGCTAGAGACTTATTAAATACTAAAAAAACTGATTCGTTCAGCACAAGTTTGGCAGTTACAGGTTTTTTTGGTGCAAGCTTATTCTCAACCATATTTTTTACCGGATCGTTAATGAACTTTTTGGTACAAAGCATTTTACCAACCCAGGAACAAACTCAATTCCAGTCATTAGGTTGGATTAAAGCATCAATAATGATGGGAGCATTTTTTCTAGTTGGTTACTTAGTAGCATTTTTTGCAGTATTTTTTAATAAGGAAAAATGTGAACTAAAGAAAGAAATTTTAATTTCAAAATTAAATGTTATTGGAAAAATCTCAATAGTTGAATGGTGCGCAATTTCAGCTGTTGCTTTTTTGAGTGTAGGATTTTTCACATATTTTCAGCACCATATTCATCCTGCTTGGGTTGCCACCATAACTATGGTAGCGCTTGTAGGAGTTGGCGCATTTAGCAAAAAAGATTTTCAAACTGGAATAGACTGGGCATTTATCATTTTTATAGCCACTTGCTCTGGAATTGGAGCAACACTAAATTATCTAGGCTTAAATGATATTATCGCTAAAAATCTTGTTAATCTCTTAGGAACAAATTTTAAAGATCCTTTTTATTTTATATCGCTAATAATAATATCAACACTATTAATTAGGATGTTTTTACCAATAACACCTTCTGTGCTCATTCTATGCACAATATTTATTCCAATTTCAAACTTCTATAATATTAGCCCCTGGTTAGCCTCTATAGTGATACTAGTCACAGCGGATATGTGGTTCTTACCTTATCAAAACTTCTTCTACGTTATGTTTGAAGAATTTTCAAACAGTAATTACAATCAGAAAAAATTTATTTTATTTAATATTATTATGAACATTGTACGTGTTGGGGGTATTTATTTATCGATGCCTTATTGGTCTAAATTAGGTTTGATGTAAAAAGGGATTATCATGATTAAATTACGCTTATTATTCGTAGGGTTATTTGTGCTCGCTAGCTCCTATTTTTTGGTCAAAGAAAGTATTTCAACTCCCAGAATTCTTGTATTACAGAGCTATAAAAGTGATTATTCTTGGACACATGACGTTGATGTTGGTATCAAGAGAATTTTGGAAAAAGATAGTACTGTTACCGTAAGATGGCACTATATGGACACCAAGAACCACCCAGAAAAACATTACCTAGAAAAAATTGGTATTGTTAGCAAACGAGTAATAGATCAATTTAAACCATCCGTGATCATTGCAGTAGATGACGATGCCCAGGAATACGTTACTAAATACTACAACAATGATCCAAAAATTAAGGTTGTGTTTGCTGGTGTAAATGGCACAAGAGAACAGTACGGCTTTGATAAAGCAAGTAACATAACTGGAATATTAGAACGCTTACCGGTTGATGGCATTGTTGACTCACTGCAGCTACTTGCAGGGACGACAAATACTATAAAAATAATTCATGTAAGCGATGAATCAAAAACCGTAAAACTTGATGATAAGTTTTTGCATGCATATAAGGGATGGAAAAATCTAAAAATGCTGCCTTCGCACCTTGTTTCAACTTTTGATGATTGGAAGGTATCTATTAAAAAAGCCTGCGAAGATGCAGATTATATTGTTATTTCGAATTGCAGAAAAATCTATGACGTCAAGGGCAGTGAGAATAAAGTCCCCCCCAAAGAAATAATGGCATGGACAATGGCAAATGCCACTAAACCAATAATAGGAATGAATGGGTTTGTATTTGAGGATGGTGCACATTTAGCAATAGCAACATCGCCTTACGAACAAGGAGAAGTAGCAGCCACTTTTGCCCTAGAAATTATTAAAACTGGGAAATTACCGGCTTACACACAAACCAAGCAGTTCATAATAGGAATAGATGAAGAATCTATCATGCCAGATGGAGAATTTTTTGGACTCCCAAAAACCTATATTGCATATGCTTTGTATTCTGGAAAATTTAGAAAGAAGGGCAGCAAGCCAACCTAGGCTTTCCTTTGTTTGGTTTCGATAACCTTTTCTACAGACGAATGCAATGAAGCTACAGGCAAAAGAAAAAACAGCAACCAATCAAGGCATAAGCCTTTTTAGCGAAAATTTCTAAATTCATTCAAACGGTAGATGTTTGAAGAGCTGAATGCTGCAAAGCTTTCTTAAGCTTTTCAAAAGCAGAAATTTCTAATTGGCGCACACGTTCTCGGGAAATTGTTAAGTTTTGACTCATTTCTTCAAGTGTTTTAGGTGGTTCATCTAAACGCCTGCCGATGATAATTTCTTGCTCCCTAGCATTGAGCGCTTTCATGGCTCCTTGAAGTGCACTACGACGCTTATCGAACTCGTCACGCTGAACGATTTGAATCTCTTG
This sequence comes from Candidatus Finniella inopinata, assembly GCA_943322985.2. Classification (GTDB taxonomy): domain Bacteria; phylum Pseudomonadota; class Alphaproteobacteria; order Paracaedibacterales; family CAITNM01; genus CAITNM01. Next base: position 48,635 of record CALPGA020000007.1, on the reverse strand, counting down.
ATTGTCACTTTCATCCGCTAACCAATCCATCCATTCCATAGTGCTTTCGCTATCATTAACAGGCGTATTTAAAGATGAGTCATGGCTTGCGATGCGCTGCTCCATTGACCAGACTTCATCTTCTGACACACTAAGCTTTAACGCTATTTTTTGTACTAATTCTGGGGTGAGCTGATCACTGTGAAGCTTACCATCCTTTTCTTGAGCTTCCTGAAGAATTGCTCGTTTGGTTTTTTTTAAGGAAAAAAACAGCTTTTTTTGTGCAGCTGTTGTGCCAATTTTTACCAACGACCAGGTATGTAAAATGTAGTCTTGCATACTGGCCTTAATCCACCACATAGCATAGGTAGAAAAGCGAAAGCCTCGGTCTGGTTCGTAGTGTTTCATGGCTTGCATCATGCCAATGTTACCTTCGGCAATCAGGTCACTAATAGGCAGGCCATATCCACGGTAGCCTACTGCAACTTTTGCTACTAACTTTAGATGCGCTGCAGCCAGTTTTTCCATGGCTTTATGGTCTTGATTTTCGCGCCAATCTTTGGCTAGTTTATACTCTTCTTCAAGACTGAGAACTGCAAGGCTTCGAACCTTTTGTACATATTGATGGTGGTCATGATGCTGCTGCAAAATCATTTACAAATAAGACGCCTGCATTAAGTTTAGCTAGTTTTTTGTAGCGTATTCAAGCAGGGTATTTTTCAACTAGCAATCAGGCCTTCATTGATTTGTTGATTCCATAGCTTTGCATATAAGCCATTTTGCTGCAGTAATTTCGCATGGGTACCTGATTCTGCAATTACACCTTGGTCTAATACAAAGATTTTATCAGCATCAACAATGGTGCTAAGCCTGTGAGCAATAATAATGGTTGTTTGATTTTTAGAAATTTTTTGCAGACTTTCTTGAATACGCTTTTCAGTAGAACTATCAAGAGCTGAAGTTGCTTCATCAAAAATGAAAATCTTTGGTTTTTTAAGTAGCATTCTGGCAATTGCTACTCGTTGTTTTTCTCCACCTGATAGCTTCAGCCCTCGTTCGCCAACTTTGGTTTCAAGCCCTTCAGGAAGAGATGCAATGAAAGCCTCAAGCTCTGCGTTTTGAACAGCTTCTTGAATTTCACCAGGGGAAGCAAGTGGTGCACCGTAAGCAATGTTATAGCCAAGCGTATCATTAAATAGTACCGTGTCTTGCGGCACCATTCCCAAAATATTCCGAAGGCTTTCTTGAGTAATAGACTTCAGGTCTTGGTCATCAATGTAAATACTTCCTTTACAAGGATCATAAAATCTAAATAACAACCTAGATAGCGTTGATTTTCCGGCACCTGTCGCCCCAACAAAGGCAGCTGTTTTACCTGGCTGTATTTCAAAATTTATATTTTTTAAAATCTGACGATCGGTACCATAGTTAAAGCATACGTTTTCAAACACAACTTTGCCTGTTTTATAGACCAATAGTTTCGCACCTACGGTGTCTTTAATATCAGATTCTTGATCAAGCAATTCAAACATTTCCCCAAGGTTTACTATTCCTTGTTTAATTTCACGGTATGCAAACCCTAAGTTAAATAAGGGCATCACTAATTGAAGCGAAAAAGCGAACAATGCAGCAACATCTCCTGGTGTAATTGCACCTATTGCCGCACGCTTAACTGCAAAAGCAAGCATTCCCCCAAGACCTATGGAAAATATGATCGCTTGGCCTGCGTTTAAGAAGTTAAGGGAACCTCTTAATTTTCGTGATGTTTTTTCATAAACGGCTTGCACTTCATCGTAACGCCTAACTTCAAATTCTTCATTTCCAAAATATTTTACCGTTTCAAAATTGAGCAAACTATCAATTGCACGTGTTTGGGCTGTGTTATCATAAGCATTCATTTGTTTAACAATTTTCAAGCGCTTTGTTGATACAATGATTGTAAATACAACATAAGAGACCATGGTTAAAATCATAATCACACTGCACCACGGGCTGTACCAGATCCACAATAATACGGAGAGAAATACTGTTTCAATTATGCTTGGGAAAATGGTCATCATCAAAAACTGACTAATCATTTCTAAAGATTTTGTAGCACGCTCAATAATACGACTAAGGCCGCCGGTTTGACGATTCAAATGAAATTTTAGACTTAAAGAATGTAAATGCTTGAAGGTAGTGACAGATATTTCGCGAAACACCCTTTGGGTTACAATGTTAAAAGTGTAATCACGCAATTCGTTAAATGTTTGAGCCAATATGCGTACAACAACAAAACCAATTAAAATACCAGCTGGAAAGATTGCTGGACTTTTTTCCAGGTGGTCAATTAAGAATTTAAAAGCAATAGGACCACACAATACAAAAATACGACCTATCAATAAAAACGAGAGTGCGCTAATAAGGTACATTTTCGCTTTGACCATATTTTTAGGCCATAAATAAACCTTAAGTTTTTTTAGTGTTATATTTTTTTTCATTATTTTTGCTAGTGTTTTTTATCTCAAACATTGAAAATGATAGCACAAAATTCGTTTAAAATATTGGGAACGATCTATCTAAAAAGGGAATATTCAAATAAGCACTAAATATTCCTTGAAAATACAACTGCATATCACTATATATAGTTAAGATGGCTTGTTTTGGTTTATTATTATGTGTTTAAAGCTTTTTATTTGTCTGTGGACATACTCTCTGTGTTCAGCAGTTTTTGCCGCAACTGACATTACCGTTTGGGAGCAAGCAAGCCAAACGCTTCGATATCAAACTAATGACCGTATCGCGCACTTCAGTACAGAATTGAGCGATCAAAAAGCACCCTCACACTTCTTCACCTCTCAACCTAAAAAATTTGAATATGAAACTCCTGAAGCTTATAAGGAGCGTATGTTAGTAACGGCTCTGCTGTGCAAAGTAGGTTGGAAAGGTACTTTATTTTTAATGTCATCTGAAGAAAATATTCAAGAATTTTTTCAAGGAAATGTTCCTCCCTGTTTGAAAAAACCTGATGAAAAAGCGGTTGTCAAAAAATATTTCATAGATATTGAAAGTGCTGCAGAGAAAGGACAAACAGGAGCGGTGTTATGTTTCATGTCTCCTCTTTATACAGAAAGAGATTGTTGGCAGCTCAATTTTTCTAATGGATTTTTAAAATATTGTCAAAAAAATGGATATGGCAATTTTGCAAAATACGTGCTTGATCATTCGGATGATTTTTCAGGGCACAGCCAAAATATGCGCGACCAATTCAAGATTTGGAAAGGACAATGTTTAGCGGAAGCCTTTGTAACTGAGTTAAAAAAAGGAAATACATATTATTTTGACCATGAGAAACAAAAACTTAAAAGATTAAAATTAGAACAACCCTCTGTAAGCGGGTTGTATGTAGAGTTGGCCAAACAAGCTCGTTTTGACTTAATGGATTTTGTTCTAACACATCATTCATGGCCAAAACCTTCAATAGCAGCAGAAAATTTTGCTTTGGAGACTGTGCTAAACGCAAGAAATTATAAACGCGCAAAATGGCTACTGTCTGTTGAAAAACCAGGACACAAACCCGTACTAACAGTTTTACACGCTGCTGCAGCAAAAGCAGCGCAAGAAAGATCATGGCAAACAGTTGATGATTTACTTGCTAACATGTACGAAGAATCACGCCCTGTACCACAAGCACTGACGGATGATTTATTTGTTTGTGCCGTGGCGTATCAAAATCATGAATACTTCAGCTTATTAACAGGCGAAAATCCTTTTGCAGTGTTAACAGGTGAAGAATGGGCATATACCCCTCCAAGCCATGCTGCATTTGATAGAGGATTATTAGAAACCATAAGATTCAGACATCAAGATATGTTTGATAAATTTTTGGGTAGTTACAGTGAAAAATTATCAGAAGCTGGAATGAAAGCAGCTTTAGAACAAGCTGGAGAACCTAAAGTTGGCGGAAGTTTGTATGAAATCAGTGCGTCTTCAAGATTCTTTGATAATCACTACGAAGAACGCTTAAAAAAGAAGCTAGGCATTCCAACTAAATGTGAATTGATGTATCCAAGCAACATGCAATATCCCGGGATGTATTTTGCAGCCATAACACCTACAATTGTAGATGCATCATCCTTTTTTGTTCCCGTAACTGATGCAGCAAATAGTAGTAGTAGTGCAAAAGCAGGAGCTGAAGAGTCTTTGCCTACTTAATCAGCTCTATAACAATAATTGCAACACCACACAAGAACACTAAAGCCAAAATACCATTGCCTCCTACTACTTTGTAGGGGGTAATGCTGTTCGACTGACGCAGTTTATATGCAACTGCCGCAGGTAGCAAAATTGCCAACACACTCAGCGCAATTGATGCGTAGCCCAAAGCCATAATAAAACCATTGGGATAGAATAACGCAAAAAATAATGGAGGCACGAATGTTAAAAGTGCCGTTTGAAACCTTTGCCCTGATGTGTTTTTCTTCTTGAAACTTTCAGCTAAATAATCAAATAATCCAATCGCTACCCCTAAAAATGAAGTAGAAACAGCAAAGAACGTAAAAATATTTGAACAATAGCCAATGGCACTGCTTTTGGTTACCTCGTTTAAATTGTGAATAAATGATGCAACGTTTTGTTCTTCCAGCCCTGTTGATGGAGGTAAAACACCTAACGTAACCGTTTGCCATAAAATATATACAAATAGTGGTGCAATGCTTCCTGCAATAATAACTTTTCTTAAATATTTAGGATTCGGACCAACATAATTAACAAGCGTTGGGATGCTTCCATGAAACCCGAATGATGTAAAAAATAATGGTATTGCTAGCCAAAATGCGCTTGGTTCACTACCAGCACTAGCTAAATATTGAGTTTGTATAAAGGGGATAAGACAATAGACAAGGCTTAAGAAAATGCCAACTTTGAAAAACAACAAAAAGCGGTTTGCAAAATCTACATGACGAGTTGATGAATAGACAAAAACCCCAAGCATAGCTGCAAATGCAAATGCCATTAGTGCAAAAGGAACAGAGACACCGAAAAAATTATCGATCCCTGTTTTTAGAAAGACTGCTCCGCCAGTGGTATAGGCTGAAAGCAAAGCATAAAATAAAAATCCAATGCTAAGTGACGCAATCCATTTTCCAAAACGACCAAAAGTTTTCTCAGCCAAATACGATATGCTATATCCGCCACCAAACCTTAAGTTTATTTCCAAAGTAATAAGTGCTGCAAAACAGGTAAAAATCCACATAGCAACCAATAGCAAAGAACTATTAAGGAACCCTGCTTTACCAGAAGTCATAGGAAGTGCAAGCATTCCTGCACCAAAAGTTGTGCCAGCAACGATGAGTGTTGCTCCTATAAACCTACTCTTTGATGGGACTTGCATTTGTTGAGGTGCTTCCTGATTAAGAGATTCAGATACTAAACGAGTCGCTGTTTGCATGAGAAACTTATCTAAATGGTTTCCTATATGGTAGAATGTTTTTACTTTTAAAATCTAGTCAAAATTATACTACCTATGAACTTAGCTAATTTTTGGAAAAATTTTCCTGGTCAGTGGCACTTTGAAAGGTTTGTTTCTGATCAGAGCATGCTGACTGGGTTTCTGAATGTGGAAAAAATAAATCCCTCCTTTTATAAAGCTCATGAAAACGGCACATACAAAAATAGTAATGAACAAACATTTTTTCGTGATTACCAGTTCAACTGGGAAAATGAGTGTTTAAATATTTCGGGATTCAATCCAAAAGATGGATACGTTCAGCTTCACAGTATAACTGATGCATCAAGAATACATACACACATTTGTAAGCAAGATGTGTATGTATTTGAGCTGAAGAATTTTGATTTGAATAGTTGGAGATCTGTTATTGTTATAACAGGTCCAAAAAAGAATTTAACAATAAAAACAAACTACACACGTTAATAATAATTGATTATGAAATAAAAATGCTGCATAATAATCATATGACTTCTATTGTTTGTTAATTGTTTTGATTTTTAAATTATTTGTTATGTTTAATGTTGTTTGCGTTGCTTATGGGGCCACTAATCTCGATGCAGATCTAGTAGAGCCACATTATAATTTAAGAACAAGAGAAAAAAGAGAGCATTCTCTACATGAAGAATCAACCACCTCCTCTGCAACTTCAGCAATCACTGATACAAAGCGAGCAAGAACTTCAAAGAAAAAACTTGCGCTAACTTTAACGAGATCAGAAATTGATAATGATTTTGAAGTAATTATAGGCAGCTCAAGACAAGCATCAGCATTAAAAAAACCTTCTTTTTCTAAACCATCTGTCCTTTTAGCTAAACGTGTTCAAGCTATTTTACCATCCACAGAAATTAATGAATTGGCAAATACATTAGATAAAACAAGTGGACACTATTATTTATCAAACGCTGTCTGTAACTACGAAAAAGCTCTGGTTGATACAAAAGAATTCATACAAGAAAAGTCAGAACCACCATTTCCTTTGATTGGACTAACAGCTAGCAAAGGCACAAAAACATATGAAAAACAGCTTTTATCAAGAAGAAGATCTGCTGTTCAATACTACATGTCAGATAAAAAATTCAAAGTGCTATCCGCTGTCCATATGCTTACAGAAAGATCAAATCACTTTTAAGAATTATTTCAGCAACCGCTTCGCTGTTTTAATAACATTTTCAAGAGAATTTTCCACGTGCAAAAATTGCGCATGCTCTTTGCGTGCAAAGTCCGCATCAATAATATGGTGAAATAGTGAAACCAGAGGATCCCAAAAATTATTAAGGTTCGCAATAATAATTGGTTTATGGTGTAGGTTAAGTTGTTTCCAGGTCAGAATTTCAAAAAATTCATCTAAAGTTCCAAACCCACCCGGCATAATGATGAAAGCATCTGCTTTTTGAGACATTTGAAGTTTTCTAGTATGCATAGTGTCAACAACATATATTTCATGAAGCCCACTTTGCACTCCTTCACGTTCATCTAACTGTTCTGTCGTTACGCCCATAACAAGTCCGCCATTTTCAACAACGGCATTAGAAACACGCCCCATTAACCCAAGGCGCCCTCCCCCATAAACCATATTAAAGCCATTTGTAGCAATCAGCTTTCCAAGCTCTTCCGCTGATTGATAGTAGAAGGGATCAACTCGTTCAGAAGCACCACAATATACACAAAGATATTTACCTTTAGTCATGATTTACCTACCTGTTGGGCTTTATCTGTATGAATGACACTAGACAAAGGTTTTTCTTCTGTCTCAGAATGACAAACAGTACTTAACATTTCATTAAAATTATAATTTTTCAAGGGGAAGTACGTGTCTGCTGGTGAAATTCTTTCAGTTAAAATTAAAACTGCGTTTGGAGACGGCACTTTTGTAGCACAACGCGTTGTGGCTGAGGAAATATTATCTGAGTCATACGTTGTTGATGTGTACGCATCAACAACAACTTCTACATTTGATGGGGACGACTTGGTTCACACTAAAGCCGGAGTAATTTTTGAAGTATATGGACAAAAAGATTCATCTTCAAAACAGGGAGTTCGTGCTTATCATGGCGTAATCACACACATGGAACATTTGAAAACTGTCATTGATGAAGAAAAACAGTTAACGCATTTTTTCCACTTTCAGCTGCACTCTACTTTTTGGATGTTAAAACACGGCGCCGACCACAGAATTTTTCAAGAGCAATCAGCAATCGATATCATCCAAACTATATTAAGAGAAAATGGCGTATCTGATTTTGAGATAAAAGCCAGTGGAGGCACAAGCGTGCGCGAATACTGTGTGCAATATGGTGAAAATCACTTTGATTTTGTTTCAAGATTACTTGAAGAAGAAGGGATTGGATATTATTTCACCCATACAGATTCAAATCACACCATGGTTTTATTTGATCAAAATTCAAGTTTTACGCACATTGCCCAAGGCTCATTAGCGTTTTTAAATGTGGATGCTGACGGCGCATTCATTGATCGTGTTTTTGCTTTTGGTAAAAAATCTCAAGTAGCCCCTAAAGCTTATAAGACAATTGATTACAATTATAAAACACCCCACACACAATTGCTAAATAGCAGCTCTGGACCTGGGTTTGGAAAAGAAATTTATGAATATCCAGGATTATTTCAAAAATCGAGTGATGGGCATAAATTAGCTGATCAACGTATGGAAGAAATTGAATGGTTTACAAAACGCGTTTATGGCAAAACAACCTGCCCAAGCATAGCACCTGGCTATACATTTACGCTGAAAGAGCATCCCATCAAAGAATACAACAAGGAATATGTCATTTCTTATGTACGCCATGAAATTATTTCTCAAGCAGACGATCAATCAACAGAAGGACGAGAATCTAATCTTCTAACTTATACAAACAGTTTTGAAGGTTTCTTAAAAACGATTCACTATCGCCCTTATCGTAAAACACTTAAACCGCGCATTTATGGATCACAAACAGCTTTTGTAACAGGTGCAGGAACCGAAGTATACGGCGATCCTATGGCACGCATCAAAGTTAAATTTCATTGGGATTTACGTAACCCTGACGATGAAACAAGTTCTTTATGGATTAGAGTAAGCCAGTCATTGAGTGGAGCTGCTTGGGGAGCTTTGTACATGCCACGCATTGGTATGGAAGTGGTTGTAGCTTTTATTGATGGAGATCCAGATAGGCCGTTAGTTACTGGATGCGTATACAACCAAGCATTTATGCCGCCTTATTCCCCTCAAGATAAACCCCATTACATGACTTTGAAGAGTAAAACGTTTGATGATGATTCTGGTCATAATGAATTACGTTTTAGTGACGATCCCGGTAAAGAAGAAATATTCCTGCATGGTCAATACGATATGAATACAGTGATTGAGCATAGCAGAAATGAGGATATCAACACAGGCGATGATACGTTAACCATCCACAAAGGTGATAAAATGATTCACCAAAAAGGAAAAGGTACTACGTATTTAACCCTTATTGATAAGGGTGACCGCACCACAAATCTTAAAAAAGGAAATTTTGTTATTGATGTTAATGGAACTATTTTAATTAAAGCGACCAAAGACATTACGATACAAACACCTAAAAATATCATCATGAAAGCCGGGCAAAATATTATGATGAAAGCGGGAAAAAACATTATGATGAAAGCCGGGATGAATATACAGTCAAAAGCTGGGAAGAATATTCAAGCAAAAGCTGGCATGAACATTCAGTCCAAAGCTGGCATGAACATTCAGTCCAAAGCTGGCATGAACATTCAGTCCAAAGCTGGCATGAATATACAAGAAAAGGCGGGAATGAACATTCAGTCCAAAGCTGGCATGAATATTCAAGCAAAAGCTGGCATGAATATTCAAGCAAAAGCTGGCATGAACATTCAGTCCAAGGCAGGCATGAATATACAAGAAAAGGCGGGAATGAACATACAAGAAAAGGCGGGAATGAACATACAAGAAAAAGCAGGAATAATGATTCAAACCAAAGGTGGCATGATGATTCAGATGAAGTCCGGATTAGCTTTTCAAGCAAAAGCAGGAGTAATGATGGAATTAAAAAGCGGTGTGTTAATAAAAGCTGAAGGCGGTGCAATGGGCATGTTCAAAGGTGCAATTACGAAATTAGGAAATTAGACATGACCATTGATAGTCATCAATTTGCAGAAACTGATCAAAAAGCGATCAGCCAAGAAAAAACTGAAGAACAATCACAACAAGCAACTGAAAATAAAAAAGATGCTGAAACGTTAGTTCGTCAATCTCAAGACATTTTAAAAAAACCATATAGCATCAAAGATTTTGCAAAACATTCAGCTAGTCAGAATGTAAGCCTTGATGATAATAGCGAAAAGGCTACTGAAAATAAAAAAGATGCTGAAACGTTAGTTCGTCAATCTCAAGACATTTTAAAAAAACCATATAGCATCAAAGATTTTGCAAAACATTCAGCTAGTCAGAATGTAAGCCTTGATGATAATAGCGAAAAGGCTCCTGATTGCTCGCCAGGTTACGAACATTGCGCCCAAGAAAATGAAGACGAACTCAGAACTTTTGAGGAAGAAAGTCAACGTGATGAAGAAGAAGACGCACACGATGACAAAGAAGAAGACTCTGAAGAAGAAGACGCACACGATGACAAAGAAGAAGACTCTGAAGAAGAAGACGACGAAGAGACTCCTAAGGAAGATATCACCGCACCTGTGCACGAGGTGAAAATTCAAAAAGTAGGCGATAAAATTTTGCACGCCGAATTTTCAAAGGGATTAAAACATGGGATAACTAGCATTAAAACCAAAGAAGGGCATTACGAAATGCAAGCACATTATGTGAAAGATAAACTTGATGGTCCCACAACATATTATTACCCAGATGGAAAAATAGAACGCGAAATAAATTTTCAACAGGGAGAAATGCATGGCCTGATGAAGTCTTTTCATGAAGATGGAAAAACAGCAATGGAAATTGAATATGAGCACGGAATAATGCACGGAATGTCAAAAATTTACGATGAATTTGGAAATAACCAAATTTTTTCAACGTACAAAAAAGGTAAACTTCACGGAGAAATGATTATTTTTTCTAACGGAAAGCCTTATTTAAAAAAAATCTACCACGAAGGACGTGAAACACACCAACAGCATGACCCGGAAGCGGCGCACAGTTGTTAACTTTTATTTTGTTGCTTATAATAAAAGTCAAAAGCATACCTAGAAGGTTTGAATGCCTGAACTTGATTATGTAGCCACAGAGTCTGCAATAAACGAAAAACAACAAAAGCGCGAAAAGTTTAAAACCGAAGCAAAAAGCCTTGCAAAATTTATTGTTGGTTTTTTAGTTTTTAGCACTTTGTTTTTTAAGCCTTTCAATATTCCGACTGGGTCAATGATTCCCAATTTGTTGATTGGGGATTTTTTAGTCGTAAATAAATTTGCTTATGGCTATACACGATATAGCTTGCCTTTTGGGTCAGATGTTGATTGGTTTAAAGGACGAATACTCCCCGAAAACCCTAAAATGGGGGATATAGGTGTATTTCATAACCCAAAAGATTCTGAACCATTTTCTATTTTGGGAATTAAGCTTTGGGATTCCGCAAAAGATTACGTTAAACGCATTATCGGTTTGCCAGGTGACCGCATTCAAATGAAAAAAGGACGTTTGTGGATTAATGGTAAAGAGTGCCCTATTAAACGAGTTGAAGATTTTCCCCACGTTGATCACTATGGTAAAAATATTATGGCTCAAAAGTATGAGGAAACACTTCCGAACGGCGTTAATCACACTTTTATTAAGTGTATTCCTTTCGGAGAGCATAGAGTCGATGATACGCCCGAGTATGTCGTTCCAGAAAATCACTTCATGATCATTGGTGATAACCGCGATGGGTCGCTTGATAGCCGCTACATGAACGACAAAGTAAGTTTTATTTCTTATGATCACCTTATGGGTAAAGTCGCTTTTGTATTCTTTTCAACATCAGCAAAGTGGTATGAAGTTTGGAAATGGTTCACAGGTGTAAGAATTGAACGCATAATGACTATTCCTGAATAAAGATCAAGCTATTCACAAAAAAAGGGCTCTTTAAAGAGCCCTTTTTTCTTACAGAGGAATTTTATTATTTCTTTTTCTTATCGATCATTTTTATAGGTCCACTATGACTTGTGTGCTTAGTCCAGTCTTTTCCTGTGAAATGTTCACGGATAGGAGCGGTTGTTTTTTTACCCACATTTTCATAATTTTCTTTAATCCAACTAGTTGCAGCTTTACGACCTCTTTCAAAAAGGTGCTCAAAGAATTCTGCTTCTGTATTCAGCTTGCTTCCCCAACCAAGTTCTTGAAAGGTTGATTCATCTTCGATAAGATGCAAATGTACGCGTTTCATGCGTCCTTCCGTAATAATTCCTTCGTCTTGCAACTGGCTGATCAAATGCATAGCACGAATTTCACGAACAACTGAAGCATTGTTAGTAATTTCATTCAAACGATCACCAATTTCACGAGCACTTGTTGGTAGCTTGTTTCTAATTGTTGGATTCAACTGAATTAAAATAATATCAGAAGATTCGCAATCATAAACTAGTGGGAACATCACTGGATTTCCAATGAATCCACCATCCCAATAATATTCGCCGTCTACTAATACAGCACTATGAATTGTTGGTAAACAAGCTGTTGCAAGCAAGCATTCTACTTTTAATTCTTCAGTTTTAAATACAGTCAACTTACCAGTGAACACGTGAGTCGCGCACAAAAATACCTTACACACATCTTGAGTGCGCAAAAGTTCAAAATCAAAAGTTTTTTTAATTACTTCACGTAAAGGGTCAGTTTTCATTGGATTAAGTTCATCTGGAGAGTGCATGCGGCTTAAAAATTCAAACATCACAAACCCTGGAGAATTATACATCGTCCAGTTATTCATGTGCTTATCAATAGGACCGCGGTTGTTAATTGAACTGTTTTTTCCACTTTCACAAACTCTATCCCAGAATAATTTTAAGGTAGCGCGAGCTTCTTGGTTGCCACCTTTAGCCAAGCCTTGAGCAACAGCTACTGCGTTCATACCACCTGCAGAAGTTCCTGTCATGCCTTCAATTTCAAAGCGACCATCTTCCAATATCTTATCCAAGACACCCCAAGTAAAAGCTCCATGAGAGCCACCGCCTTGACATGCAATGGACACTCTTTTTTTTTCTTTCTCTGCCATAGTTTACCTTCCAAAATCATAAAAAATTCTTTATCTATAATGTTAAGCTACATGAATTTATTTAAGAAATAGTTAACACGAAAGATATTTTATGATTATTCTGGCAATTGAAACAAGCTGCGACGAAACATCGATTGCTGTAGTTAAAAACAATATTATTAATAACAGGATATTAAGCTTAGTCACTCGTAGCCAAATAAATGAGCATCAAGCATATGGCGGAGTCGTCCCTGAACTAGCTGCACGAGCACATCTTAGTAATATTGAACCAATTTTGAATCAAGCAATAAAGAAAGCTGGAATTTCCTTAAGCGCAATTGACGCAATTGCAGTCACAGCGGGTCCTGGACTTATAGGCGGTGTTTTAGTAGGTGTAATGCTTGCAAAATCTCTGAGTCTTTCTTTGAATAAGCCCATTTATGCAATCAACCACCTAGAAGGACATGCTTTAACTGCTAGATTAAGTCATGACGCCCCCTACCCTTACTTGTTATTATTAACTTCAGGTGGACACTGTATGTTTGTTGAAGTATTAGGATTTCGTCAATACAACCTTTTAGGACAAACGTTAGATGATGCTGCAGGAGAATGTTTCGACAAAATTGCCAAACTTTTAAATTTTGATTTTCCCGGCGGACCTGCCTTAGAGAAAAAAGCAGTATTTGGAGATAGTAAACGCTTCGTATTTCCTCGACCATTAGAACATACGCCTGAACCTAACTTTTCTTTTTCAGGACTCAAAACAGCAGTAAAGCAAACCATTGAAAAAAATACGATTGATGAACAAACTGCTTGCGATATTGCAGCAAGCTTCCAATATACAGTTGGTGAAATTTTTAAAGAACGATTACTCAAAGCTTTAAAATGTAGTCGTCATAAAGTAGAACGTCTGGTTATGGCTGGTGGCGTTGCAGCCAATAAACATTTACGCGAACAACTTCAAAGTTTATGTACTGAAAAATCAATAGAAGCAATTTTTCCACCCATGGATTTATGCACAGACAATGCTGCTATGATTGGATGGGCAGCTATTGAGGCAATCAACAACTGCATGCTACCATCAACAGATGAATTTCAGCCAAAACCACGATGGCCATTAGAGCATCTAAGCTTATAGACTTGCGCTTTTTAAGCCTTTGCTTAATGAGCGTTCTAACAGGCATGGAAATGGACGTGTTCACGCCAAGCTTTCCTGAAATCATGGAAGCTTTTTCTATTAGCATTGAGCAGACTCAACTCGCTTTAAGTTTGAATTTTTTTGCATACGCTTTAAGCACTTTATGGGTTGGTCCATTAGCAGAACGTTTTAGTAGCAAAAATATATCTTTGATATCTCTTTGCGTGTTTATTATCGGAAGTATTTTTTGCTATATCGCACCTACGTTTGAAACATTGCTAATAGGACGTGTATTACAAGGTTTGGGCATGAGTGGCCCTAATGTATTGAGCTACTCAATCATTTATGAATTTTACCCAAAATCCCGAGAAAGTTACATGGGCATTCTAAATGGCATTGGTGGCATTACTATGGGTGCAGCACCAGTGCTGGGTAGCTATTTAAACTTGTGGTTTGGGTGGCGCTCTAATTTTTTAGCATTACTGATTTTATCCATTGTTTGTTTTGCTTTAAGCGTAAAATATCTCCCAAGACAAAAAACACCTCATAAAATCCAACCTAGTTTAGGCCTTAAAACCTACATACCACTATTCAAATCAAAAACTTTTCTATGGCCAGCTGCTGCAATATTAAGTATTTCCGTATGCTATTTTGTATTTGTGGGACTTGCTCCAATTTTTTATCGAGAAGATTTAGGTGTTTCTTTAGAACACTTTGGAATGTACCAAGGAGCTCTTGCATCATCATTTGGAATTGTAAGCTTTTGCAGCGGCATGTTGTATAAACGATTCGGTAAACAACAGTGCTTCAAAGTAAGCATTAAATTGTATGTTTTGTTCGGGCTAATAGCAGGAGTTTACGGATTCATTTTACCAACAGACCCCTTTTTACTAACAGTCATTTTAATTGGGTCAAGCATGGCGTGCGCGATACCTATTAATATGTGCTATCCAATAGCTATGGGAGCAGTACGAGGAGCGGCAGCACGAGCTTCTGGAATGCTAGTTGCCATGAGGTTGATATTTAGCGCAGTGGGATTACAGATTATTGCACATTTCTACGATCACACTTATCTGCCTCTAGCATTAATGATTGGTGCTGAAGCCGTTCTTGCATGGGTAATTACACGAAAAATTATGATCAAAGATTAGACATCACTCACCAGCTTCACAGAAACACCTGATTATATCTCATAAAAATTATTTTTAATTTTAATAAAATTTTAATATTTGCTCCCAATACTAAAAATATCTCTTTTATTTAGGATATTAAAAATGAGCACAAGAAACTATTTGTGTGGGTTACTCGTTGCCCTGAGTATTGCACGATCAGCAGAATCTGCTGAAGAAACAGTTACTCTTTACGCTGAGGTTGAAGAAATCTTAATAAGAACTACTGATTTTTCTGAAAAAGGCTACACAGAAGAAGCAGACAATATGGCTAGACAAACGACCAATCAACTGATTACCACTCTATCTGACAGGATTGCCACACAGCCCGAAATTGACATAATGGTTGACGCACATCTCAAAACCGAATTGTATTACGCTTTCAATACTCAGTGGGGAACAGGAAAAGTTAGAAATCACCGTGTAGTGTATGATTTTTTAAGCCATCTTGATAAATCAATTGCCAGAGCGGCTCATCAAAAAGAACATTTGCTAAGAATTACAATGCTTTCCTTAGCAGCACAAGAGTATTTCTGGAATGAAAGATCAACGCTTGATGATTTAAGAAATCGTGTAAAACGTGAATTACGCTACGGACTATTTAAGCAAACGGACAACAAACTAGATATCTCAGCCATAGTATGCCTTGATGAAGGTACTTTAGAGCGCGTTGCCAATGAATCTATCTCTGACACGGTATTTGGAAAATTAGTAGCCTTGCTAAGTGGTTTTAAAATGAAAAGTTTGGGTGCAACTTACGCAGCTATATTTGATCATTTAACCACTGTGCTCAATAGTGTTGCAGAAACAGCATTACCCCTTGAACTTGAAGCAGAAACAATCGCACCACTTGGACTTTCTACAAGTGTAGCACTTAAACCCGTGCCTTCATTAGGAGATGGAATGTGTGGTGAGCATAGCTGTTTTGTACCAACAGATGGTCAGCTAGAAGGCATACAAGAAGGAAATGGTCGTTATAAACTTTATCGAGCTATTTTAGATCATGCAACTGATAGTGAGGCCAAACGACTCTATTTTCTTGCCAGCAGACATATGGATGGAATTGGTTTTGTAACACTTATCTCTAATAAAATTGCAGCACTTCGTTTAACAGATTCGGAACAAGCAGATGCACTACAAGCAAAACTAGATACTTATCAAACATTTCTAATAGATAAACAAGCAGAAAATGAAGCACTTTTGGCACAATCAAAAAAAGACTTGGTAATGCACGTTACTCAATTACCTACGTTAGAAACATCATTAACTTCTTTCCACGCTTTTTTAAATATGCCTGATCAATTAGCAATGGGGGCTCACGCCAAAAATTTTAAAAACATAATAGATGAAGTAATGTCATTAAGAGCTTCCAATGCCGAATTAAATAGGCTTTTAGAAACAATTGATGCTGAAATCCTTAGATTAGATAATGAAGCAAAAGTAGCAGAAACAACAGCTAAAGCAGCAATAGGAACTGCTCGCACTGAAACTGAAGCCGCCTTTAGATTAGCGCAAGCAGAATTCGAACAATGCCAAAAAAGTAACGAAGCTCTTATTAAAGAGCATAAAGCGCTGTTTGCCACCAAACAAAAGTTAGATCATTTTATTAAAACTGTAACGACAACAGAAGTTGCGATGCAAGCAGCAAGAAATGCTCTAGCACTAAATGAAGAGAAAATTAAAGCGTTTGAATTAAAAAATCCAGAATTTATTAAAGAAATTGGACAAAAACAAGTAACCATGCTGAGTTTGCATCAAAAATATGGCACCCTTGCAGAAAACTACTCTGATAGAGACGCTAAGCAAACAGAAAAATATATTTTAATTGGTAACACTTTAAAAGATTTTATTAGCGTAAATATGCTCCCCGGAAGAAGCGAACATGCTTTTTCCATAGATGCTCTTTGCACAACGGGATATGCCAATTTTATCAATGGAGTTTGCCAAGAAATTTGCACCACCACTGCTAACCATGCCGAAGCAAAAGCAATTAGAACATTATGGGATAGTTATGATAGTGAAAAAGAAGCACTTAACAGGAAAATGAATCAACAGTTACTTTCGCAACGACTAGAAATAGCGACATCATTGCCTGTTCTTCCTACAGAACTTTCAGCTGATTCTTTGAGAGCAGAAATGGAAACATTAGCACTTAGAGAAGATGAACTACGTGGTTGGCTACCTTGTGACGCGCCTTATACTCAATTATGGGCAATTATTAATAACTTAAATATTTTTGTTTTTTCAAGTGGAGAAGCATATGGCAGAACACCGCTTGACGTCATGACCCGTCTTAAAGATAGACCATATGATAGCGTAACAATGCCGTACCCAGCAGAAACAGCTGGCAAACACCTAGCCACTGTTATTTTAACATCACCAACAGCTAAAAATATATTTTTAGATAAATCAATTGGTCATTATGACAAATTCATATCACCAGGTGATTACGCTGCTATAGCACAAGAAATTCGTCATGTAGCGTGGACAAAACTAGAAGATAGATACGCATCGTATCCATAAAAGCAAAGCACTATTGTGTTATGCCCACCATTCGCCTTACCATTGTCATAGGGGATTAAAATCAAGACTCTATGGCAAAGGTAGACGATAGCCTAGTTCGCTATTATCAAGAAGAACTCAACTACTTGCGTTTAAGTGGCCAAGAGTTCTCAAAGCAATACCCAAAAATTGCGCGTCGACTTGAGCTAACAGACGATGAATCACCTGACCCGCATGTGGAACGCTTGCTTGAATCGTTTGCGTTTTTAACAGCACGACTTAGCCGCGCTATTGATGACCGTTTTCCGCAAACAGCCCATGCATTACTAAGCGTATTGTATCCCCATTTAATTAATCCTGTTCCTGCTATGGCCATTGCAAAACTGCAGGTTGATGTCAATCAAACGCCTCCAGACAAAGGGCATTTTTTACCAAAGGGCACAAAGCTTTTGGCGCGCTCTGTTGAAGATGTTCAATGCCGATTCCGCACCGTTTATGACACGCACCTTTGGCCGATAAGCATTGAATCAGTTGAACTAGTTTCAAAAGATGCATTTACTTTTGCATCACCCCCGCAAAACCACTGGTTTTTAAAAATCACGTTAGCATCAAAAATGGCACCATTTTCTGCTATGGCGTTAGATGATGTATTGGCACATATAAGCTGCAATTGGGTAAAAGCAAACCTGTTGCATGAAGCATTATTTAGCGAATATACAGACCAAGTGTACGTTACTACCGATGAACAAACACCCGCTGTTGGTAGCTGTGATTTAGAAGCCGTAGGGTATAAAAAAGAAGAACTTGCTTTACCCGTTCCTGACTACAGCTTGCATCACTACGCACTGTTTCAAGAATATTTTCACTTTCGGGAGAAATTTTTATTCTTTCGCATTACTGCTTTACAAGCAGCAATTGCGAAATTAGCGCCAACGAACAAAATGCATATTTTAATCCCTTTGAAAGATGCGTCTGTGTTTCAGCAAAGTGGCGTTGATGCATCGTGTTTTTCACTGAACTGCGTACCTATTGTTAATTTGTTCGATAGGCCTTCTGACCCTATTCGTATTCACCACAGGCATTTACGGTATCGTCTTATCCCGGATATACGCCGGGAACGCACCACAGAAGTGTATAGCATTCAAAACATTGAAGGTATTGAAGAAAAAACCCAAAAACTTATTCAATACACGCCGTACTACGGGCTTGAGGCTCATAAAAATGTGAAGGAAGGGTTTTGGCTTTCACAACGTGTACCTGCAGAACTAAGGGGAGTGCCCGGTACTGATGTTTACCTATCATTCATCGATAGGAATTTTCAGCCAATCAAAGCGAAAGACATTATCGCAACAGCAAAAATTACATGCACGAACCGCTACTTGGCAGATCAGCTGACAGCAAATTCATTGCTTCAACCTGAAGACAAAGCCCCCGTTATAAAAATTACCCTTTTGAACAAGCCCACTTCGCAAAACTATACCGTGCTTGATGGGGAAAGCTTGTGGATGTTAATATCTCAGCTTTCAAGCAATTACTTAGGCGTTTTAGACCCTGTCCAAGGAATACATTCAATAAAAGATTTCCTGTATCTTTTTGCTAGCCGTTACCCTGATCAACCCACAACTTCCATAGATGACTTAAAAAGCATGACGGTTACCCAAATCACCAAGCGCTTTGGAAATGAAGCATGGCGTGGCTTTGTGCAAGGGTACAAAGTACAACTTGAAATGGAAAAAACCAATCAGCAGGGCGGCAACAACCTGATTCTAGGCACCATTTTAAAAGAGTATTTTGGCTCCCTAGTAAATTGGAACAGCTTTGTAACTTGCAGTTTAAGTGACGGAAACAATAAAGGAGAGTGGATGCAATGGCAGCCCCAGCCCGGCGTACAAGCGCAACTGTAAAAAAAACGCTACCTGAACAAATTCTAGAAACGCCAGAAGCGTTTGACCTTGATCAGCTTATTTACATTGTTGAATCAATTAGGACCAATGCAAATCCGTTGGGGGAAGCTTCAAACCCTGCCCGCGAAGCTGTGCGCGTGCGCAGCAAACTTACCATGCACCAAGAAGGTACAGAAGTTGACCACATTGATGTAAAAAACACGCCATCTGGCCTGCCTGAAGTTTATATCAACACCCTAAGCATTGGCGGTGTTAACGGTCCCTTGCCAACGCCTTATACGGAAATGTTGCTTGACCAGGTTAAAGAAAAAGATTTTTCAGGTCTTCATTTTTTAGATATTTTTCATCACCGATTAGCGTCTATGTGGCACCGGTTGCGCAAACGCACCTATCCACACCTTTTCAAACGTCCACCACTAAGTACGCCTTTGGGCAAATTGCAGGAAAACCTAAGTGGGTTTAAACAGCAGGATGATGTTGCCCACCCTTTATTTTTTGATCATTTCTGGAGACGGTCCCGGTCACTTAGCAGCTTACTGCAGATGATTGAGAAATTTTTTAATGTTAAAGCAACAGCGCAACCATTCGAAGGCACCTGGAGAACCGTTGATGCATCTGAGGGCAGCACCATTGGTAGCAAAGGGCAATTCCAAGTTTTGGGAAAAAATGCCATTTTAGGCCTTAGATGCTGGGACCAAGCTGCCGGCTTTTCTATAAACCTAGAGCCCTTGGACTGGAAAACCACCCAGCAGTTTTTACCATTTACTGATACCACCCTGGGCGGAGCAAATTTCAGCCAGCTAAAACAACTTTTGGTAAGTTATATGGGCACCCTGCCCCGGGTGTTTTTAAATATTTCCCTTAAACAAAATGAAAACCAAGGCACAATGTTAAATGCGAAACATGGCCTTGGGTGGAACACTTGGTTGACTGGCGCAAAAGCGGACAAAGCAAGGGTGAAGATTTAGGTCATTTTCATAAATAAGTATGAAACAAATGGACCCCCGAACTACGGTGCGTATTGCACCTTCGTCAGGAGCGACAATGACAGCTCTGACTGTCATTCCTGCCAAGAACCATGGGTTCGAGTGCGGTAATCCATTGAAACCCTTACTCTATTAGAAATGCCCTAAAGGCACAGAGTTACGCTTTGGGCGCGTTAAATTAGCCCTTTTTTTTGAGCAAAAGCAAACATTTTGGGCAAGTTTTTCTTTGCTGCCTCATCACCTAATCCTGCTGCCTCTCTACAAACTTCCACCGCCTTTGTAAGATTTTGTTCAATGCCATTTTCACCTCTAAAAAGCCAAAAGGCATAATCACTAAGAAATATTTGAAGGTTATGTATTGCACTTTCATAGCCTAATTCTGCTGCTTCTTTACATACTTCAATGGCATGTGGCATATCTTTAGTAATGCCGTTTTGTCCGTTAAAAAGCAAAGCTGCATAATCATTAAGCAATATTGGAAGATTATATCTTGCATCAACATCTCCTAAATCTACGGCTTCTCTACACACTTCAATTGCCTTCGCAGCATCTTTTGCAAATCCATATTTTCCCTCAAAAAGCCATATTGAGAAAACTCTAAGCATTTGTGGAAGGTCTTTTTTTGCATCACTATACCCGAGTTCTATTAATTCTCTGCATAGATCAATTGCTTTAGGCGCATCTCTTTTAATGCCATTTGAACCATTAAAAAGCCACATCGAATAGTTATTTTTCATTCCTGGAAGATTGCGTATTGCATCTTCATCACCTAATTCTGCTGCTTCTTTACATACTTCAATGGCACGTGGAATGTCTTGAGTAATGCAGTTTTCTCCGTTGAAAAGCCAAACAGCATAATTACTAAGAAATATTGGAAGGTTATGTATTGCATCTTCATCTCCTAATTCTGCTGCTTCCCTGCAGTATCTAATAGCTTCTGGTATATTTTTCTCAATACCTTGATCCCCTTGAAAAAGCCAAACTGAGTATTTTGAAAGCTTGATTGAGAGGTTTCTCTTTTCTTTTTCGTAATCAAGTGATACTGCTTCTCTGGAATAATCAATGGCTTTAAAAATATCTTTCTCTACGCCTTCTTTTCCTTCAAAAAGCATTTCAGCGTATTTAGAAAGTGAGTTAGAAAGATTACGCCCTGCAACCTCATGACTTAAACTATCAGCCTCTCTAAAAGAAAGAATAGCATTCGGTATATTTCTTTCTATGCCCTCTGAGCCATCAAAAAGTGTGATAGCATAACTCATAAGAAAAAACGCTAACTCTCGATTCACATTTTTATCTCCAAGAGCCACAATTTCTCGGCATACTTCAATGGCACGTGGCACGTCTTTAGTAATGCCGTTTTGTCCGTTGAAAAGCCAAAATGAGTAACGTGAAAGAGCAAAAGAAAGATTACTTTTTGCATGCTCACATCCCAAAATTGCCGCTTCTCTGCAGTACTCAATCGCTTTTAGTATATCTCTCGTAACACCGTTTTCTTCATTAAAAAGCCAAACAGAATACTGTAAAAGTGCTGGAGGGAGATGACGCACTGCATCTTCACTGCCTAGTTTTGCTGCTTCTCTACATAACTCAATTGCTTTAGGTAAATCCCTTTCAACTCCATTTTCTCCGTTAAAAAGCCAAACTGAGTAACGAAAAAGAGAAAAAGAAAGGTCATATTTTGCATCTTCACTTCCCAATATCATAGCTTCTCTAAAAACTTCTATCGCTTTGGGAATACATCTTTCAATACCGCGTTCTGTATCACCATCAAAAAGCCATCGGGCATAGTTAATAAGAAAAATCGGTAGATTTTCTTTAGCTTCTTCATCACCAAAATTCGCTACCTCTCTACAGTACTCAATCGCCTTTGGTATATCTCTAGCAACACCATTCTCTCCGTTAAAAAACCAATGAGAAGACATTGAAAGAAAACATGAAAGTCTTTCTTGTGCATGCTCACCTCCCAAAATCACTAGCTCTTTACAGTACTCAATCGATTTTGGTACATCTCTTTCAACTCCATTTTCACCGTTAATAAGGCTGTCAATATAAAAAGAAAGGAGCAAAGGAAAAGCATCTTTTATTTTTTTATTGCCTAAATTTATTAACTCTCTATAGAGCTCAATCGCTTTGGGAAGATTTTTCTCCAAACCATTCGTGCCTCGAAAAAGCATATGAGCGTAATATTCCATTGTTTCGGTATTTCCATGATTTACTAGCCAGATTAATTCATCACAAAGCAAAGGAACACCTGCTCTTAGCTCATGTTTAAATGTTCTCAAGCACTTATAAATATTTAGTTTTTGTAATTTCGATGATTGGGCAGGAAATTTAGCCAAAAGACCTGCTAACATAGGGTTGGGAACTCTGCTTAATAATAAAGATTTTGGCTTAACCTCCTGTAAGTCATGGGAATATGCTCCTATCAAGGCATCATACACATACTCTAAAATAATAGTTTGGGAGTCTTCAGCAGTAGGTGAATAATACCCTGCCGAAGCGCAAGCAATAATTTCTTCATCTTCTCCTGAAGCTAACAGCTCCATAAACAAAATTCTTAGTGAACTTTCCATTTCTGGATAAACCGCAATATCATCCGGGTGCAAACTAATTGGGTAAGCAAAAGCGTCAGCACCATGAACTGTCCAGCCTCTGTATGTTCCGCCTATCATATCCATATAGATGTTCCTAAGGGTTATCTTCGGTGCAAAAATGTTAAACACTTCATTCGCTAAAGAAACAGTCGCATGATTTGTTAGAAAAAAGGAAGTCAATGGTTCTTGTAACGCAGCAGTCAAAAGCGCTTGTTCATTAGCACTTGCATGTTCACGCACCATTGCTATAAAACCTGCCGCAGCAGTGGAGTCTGAGTTAAATGCAGCCCATAGGTTTTCAAAATCTTCGTCATCCATCGCTTTGGTGGCCATGGTATCAACAGCCAAAATGAACGCCGCATGGGCCATATTTTCATAAGTACTATTGATTCCATAAAAATCACTTAGCATATTACGCTTGCCACAAAACTTGTGGCGTGTGCGCGTTATGGAATAGATAAGGTCTAGCTGTTCTTCAACTGTTGTGGGGGTAGAAATGCCATATTTTCCGCCAATGGTTGCGGAAATTTCCTTGGTTAATGCCTTGAAGGCAGCAAAGTTTCCTATGCAATCTGCGGTGTTTCTGTCATGTTCTAGGGCATCAATCCATGGCATGCTGCTCATCCCGGTGGGTTTTGCAAGCTCTTCTGGGTTGAACACTAATGCAGGTGGAACATCTGCCGCACTTGAAGATGTAGCAGCATCTGCTGCATTCAAGTTAAATAAAGACAACGCTACAGATACAATAAAAAACTTCAATTTCATGATATTAATCAGCCCATTAAAATATAATTACTGTAATATAGTATGCCTGATGAAATATTTACAACAAGTTTTTATCATGATTTATTACCGAACACGGCATGCAATGAACACCTATAACTAACCGGCGATTTATGGCAAGGTATGTCTGTAATAAACGCATGTGTTTTCAATGGAATTTAAAGACTTAAAAAGCATTTTAGAAAAACACAATCTGTGGGCGAAAAAGTCATTAGGGCAGCATTTCCTAATGGATGAATCTGTTTGTGAACGAATGGTGCAAAACCTAAATTTGAAGGGGCAAACAGTTGTTGAAATTGGCCCCGGACCTGGTAGTCTTACGGATATTTTATTAAAGTCGCATCCAGATTTTTTACTAGCAATAGAAAAAGATCAGCGATTTATTGATATTTTAAAAGAGTTTGAAACCCCGGAAAACACCACGTTTAAAATTGTTCAGGCTGATGCGTTAAATGTTTGCATTTCGAAGCTTTTGAATGAACATAGAAAATCTGGGCCCTACCATATAGTGGCAAATTTGCCGTACAACGTAGGCACTGAACTTCTTATCCGGTGGATTAGTGATATTGAAAATATTACCTCCATTACTGTAATGCTGCAAAGAGAAGTGGTTGATCGCATGACTGCCCTGCCCGGCACAAAAGACTACGGGCGCTTGGCTATTGTGTTGCAATCATGTTTTGATGTGCAGGAATTATTTCAAATTTCCCCTGAGGCTTTTATTCCACCGCCGAAAGTGTGGTCAAGCGTGGCATACCTTAAACCGCTCAAAGACGTTCCCGAACCAAATGTAATTAAGACATTGGGCAAATTAACAAACATGGCGTTTTGTTATCGCCGTAAAATGTTGCGTGCCAGCCTTGGAAAATCATTGCCATTAACTTTGTGGCAGAAATTGTG
The DNA here is from genome assembly GCA_943322985.2 of Candidatus Finniella inopinata. Lineage (GTDB taxonomy): Bacteria > Pseudomonadota > Alphaproteobacteria > Paracaedibacterales > CAITNM01 > CAITNM01. The sequence continues at coordinate 24,014 of CALPGA020000007.1, read as the reverse complement.
TGATACTTTAAATATTGATGAAACCAGGCGTCCAGAAGAACTGGATACCCATACATTTTTAGCAATGGCACAGATATGCAGCAAGGAACAAATCTAGAAAAATTACGGGTGTGGATGGCTGCCAATAAGGTAGAGGCCATTCACGTTCCCCGGGAAGATATGTTTGGTGGAGAATATGTCGCAGCCTGTGATGAACGCTTAGCCTGGGTCAGTGGTTTCACAGGCAGTGCGGGCTTTGCAATTATCACCCATGATGCCGCGCATTTATTTGTTGATGGACGCTATACTCTACAAGCAAAAAAGCAAGCACCAGATTTTAAAATTCATGACTTTAATAAAGCAGCTATTGATTCGGTATGTAATTCGTTAAGCACTCTGCATTACGACCCCTGGTTAATGTCGGCTCAGCAGCTGCAAAGCTGGCGTGACCGTGCAGATTTAATTGCCCTTAAAGCTAACCCTATTGATGCGTTGTGGACAAATAGGCCAAAGCCAATTCATAAAGCAGCATTTGATTACCCAGTTATTTATGCGGGAACCACACGGGAAGAAAAACGTAAGCTTATTCAAACGCCATGGTTTTTAAGCAATCCTGAATCGGTCTGTTGGTTGCTCAATATCCGCGGGGGCGACCTGCCCTATGTACCCCTGCTTCATTGCATGGCGTTAATCACAAGAAATGAAATTACTTTATTTTGCGAACCATCAAAAATTTCAACCGAATTGGCAACATACCTTAATGTTAAAGTTATGCCCTTTGAACAGATGGTAAATACATTAAAAGCTGTAGATGTTGAAATGTATGCTGACAAACGCACAACACCCTCTGCGTTAAATGACATCTCATTCAATTGGCAAACGGATCCATGCGAACTGCCAAAAGCAAAAAAGAACCTGACTGAGCAACAGGGCATGCGTAATTGCCATATGCGCGACGCGGTGTCTGTGATTCGTTTTTGGATGTGGCTAGAAAACCAAAAAGATATTACTGAAATTGACGCGCAAGATTATCTTGAAACCTGCCGCCAGAAAATGGATTCATATCAAGGGGCTAGTTTCGCGACTATTTCTGGATTTGGTGCCCATGGGGCGATTGTACATTACCGGGCAGAACCCAATACAAATATAGCAATTACCCAAGGCATGTACCTGCTTGATTCTGGTGGCCAATACCTTGATGGCACAACCGATATTACCCGCACGTTTTCAATAGGTGCGCCCACCCAGGAGCAACGTATTCATTATACATTAGTATTAAAGGGTCACATTGCTTTGGCTAATGCTAACTTTCCAATTGGAACAACTGGTGCGCAGCTTGATGCGTTAGCCCGTCAACACTTATGGAATAATGGTCTTGATTACGCCCATGGTACCGGTCATGGGGTGGGAAGCTATTTAAATGTGCACGAAGGTCCACAAGGAATAAGCAAGGTGCGTAGCACTGTTTTAGAACCTGGCATGGTAGTATCAAACGAACCAGGCCTATACCTTGAAGAGCAATATGGCATTCGCATTGAAAACCTGCAAATAGTCAAAGAATCTGCCCATGAAGGATTCCTATGTTTTGAATCACTCACACTGGTTCCTTATGACAGTTCGCTAATTGAAAAATCCTTACTTACTCAACCAGAGTTGGGCTGGCTTAAATGTTATTATCAAAGCATTTTGACAAATGTTTCGCCAATGTTAAATGACGGTGAAAATAATTGGTTGAAACAGAAAATTTTTTAAGCAACACAAAGGAAAACTAAATATGAAAAATGTCATCAATACGACGTTGCTGTTATTACTTTTTCTCCTATGCTGCCTAGATGCGAAGATGCCTGAAGGTCAAAAAATTAGTGCTAAGGACTTTGTTCATAAACTCAGCACTTCTCTAGATAAGTCAGAAAAGTTAGATGATCTCGTAAAAGTATATAGGGATAAGCTATACGGTGATGTAGGTTTTACAGATGATAAACCTGTAATGAGTTATTTAGCCGTTCATAGCGATATGGAAAAACGAAAATTACCTGTTGAAATTGAAAAGGATTATAAAAAGCGCAAAGAAGTATTTAAGCATCGCCTTTCCTCAGTATCAACAAAAGGAAAATATGAAACATCAGATGAGCTAGAAATGTTTTATGCAGAGTTTATAAAAAAATTTCTTGCCTACCATAGGGATTATTTTAAAAATGAGCTTCTTTTAAAAATAAAAGGTAATAATGACCTTGATCATGTAGATAAAGCCACTTTTTGGATGCTTTTTGCCAGCACTAACTTATTTCCCTTTCAAATTCAAGCAAAGCATATAGATATACAAATTTTCAAAATTGAAAGTACAAGCAACTTGATTCTTCTTTGTGGTGAAGAAGAAGATACAGGAATTGATTACGTTCCATACTATTACAACTTAGAAACGCAACAAATTTTTAGATGCATATCTGACAAAGGTGAGCCTATCACTTTTCTTCCAAGCTATAACGACAAAAGAGACAGTGTGCTAATGAACTGGAAAGACCCAATACTTACATGCAATTATCAGGGTCATACTAGCGAATACACGTTTAGTGTCGATAAAAAAACTTGGTCAAAAAATAGTGAAACTAAATAGATCAAAATGAATGAATTATTTTTTTCATTTTTTTTCAAATTCCCTATTGTGAAAATTTTAAAAGTTTTGTGTACTATATGAAAGCGTCTTTTAATTTGGATTGTTGATGAACCAAGAAATAAATGGTTACTTACCTGAAGATAACGAAACTTTCATGAACCCTAAACAGCTAGAGTACTTTAAAACCAAGCTCATTAGCTGGCGTGACCAAATATTAAAAGACTGTTCTGAAACTATTACTGATTTGCAGGACAACCAAGTTGAAGCAGACGTTATTGATGCAGCAGCAAAAGAAGCAGACTATAAACTAACTTTACGAGCTAGAAATCGTGATTTTAAGCTTCTTAAAAAAATAGACGAGGCCCTAAGCCGCATTGATAATGGAACTTATGGTTACTGTGAAGAAACCGGCGAACCAATTGGTGTAAAAAGACTAGAAGCTCGCCCTATTGCTACCCTTGGCATTGAAGCACAAGAGCGTCATGAGCGTGAAGAACGCACTCATCGCGACGTTTAGGTTAGCTTTTAATTACACAGTATCTTGACGAAACAGCTCTATTTTGAGATAATTAGTAGCTGAATTTCTAATATTATTAATGTAGGAGGGGTTATTGCTGGATTTACATCTACATTATAAACGTTTAGGGACAGCCTTAGCTTTGGTTATGGTCCTTTTTGGGTCAACTCGCGCTTTTAAACATTATTATTCAGTAGAACAAATTCCATCAGAGCTAGCAGCAAATCCTACAACCCCCGTTGCACCAATCATAGAAGAAACCACGCTTACCCTTGCAAGCGGTGGTAGCGTGCAAAAACTTTTAACAGGTTTTGGTGTTAATAAAGAGTCTGCACTTCAAATAGCAAATGCTTTTGCGCAATTCGTACCTCATAATAAATTAAAGTCAGGACAGGATTTCAACGTTCGTTACAAACGTTCTGAACAAGGTGTGGAAATTGAATCATTCCATTCACAATCTTCAATTGATCAAAAAATTATCATCACAAAGGCAGATGGAAATTACATCAGCAAAGCTGAGAAAATTCACTTAACACCTGTTGTGCATGTTTTTGAAGGCAATGTTCATTCTAGTTTTTACAGCGCTGCTATGAAAGCTGGCGTTCCAACTAAGTTAGTTCAAGAAGCTGTTGATGTTTTAAGTTACGTTGTAAACTTCCAGCATGGTATACAACCTGGCGCTTCCTTTAAAATTTTGTGTAATGCGTTACGCAATGATAAAGGTGATATTGTAAAAATTGAACAATTGCGTTTTGTTTCATTAAAAACAGGACAACAAGATCATAAGCTTTTCGCTTTTACAGAAAATGGTAAAGTGCGTTTTTTCAATGAAAAGGGAGAAAGCGTTGTGCGTTCTCTTTTGCAAACTCCATTAAATGCTACAAAACTCTGTGTGACTTCAGGCTTCGGCATGAGACGCCACCCAATTCATGGCTACAACGCAAAACATAAAGGCGTAGACTTTGGTGCACCAAGCGGCACACCTGTGCTTGCTGCTGGTGATGGACGTGTTCTTGCCTGCGGTTGGAGTGGTGGATACGGTAACCGCGTACACATACGCCATAGTAGCGGGTACGAAACTGTTTATGCTCATTTAAAATTTATCAATAAGAACATTAAACCTGGAGCTGCAGTTTCTCAACGCCAAGTTTTAGGTGGAGTTGGCATGACAGGATCTGCCACGGGACCTCACTTACATTTTGAAGTTATTTTAAATAAGCACCATATTAACCCCATGAAGGTACAAGCGTTACCATCCTTAAAGCTTACAGGCGGATCATTGAAAAAATTTGAAACTGTAAAATCAGCTACTCAAAAAGAAATGGTAGACTTCATACAAACCAAAGCAGTTGCTTAATTATACTTTTCTGACTTGAATTTTCACTAAATAACACTTATATACCTACTGATACTAGAACCTTCATTAGGTTATATGTTTAGAAAATAGTCACTTGTGATTTTAGCAAGTCTCAATATGGGAACTGGTATGTACATAAGTTTTGAAATGCACACATGGAACATGAATAGATTCTACCGACAGCTAAATCAAGGTCGTGAAAATTTTTAAACAAAATTTCTCAACTACTGTAAATTTCCAAATTTTGTAAACTTACCATCGAAAAATAGCTTCACGGTTCCAACTGGGCCGTGACGTTGTTTTGCAATAATAATTTCTGCTTGGTTTTGCACTTTAGACATGCGTTGCTGCCATTCAAGGTGTTTATCAGTACCAATGGGCGGTTCTTTACGAGCTTCGTAGTACTCATCACGATAGATAAACATCACTACGTCGGCATCTTGCTCAATTGATCCTGATTCACGTAGGTCAGCAAGCTGAGGACGCTTATCTTCACGTTGCTCCACAGCACGGGACAGCTGAGACATAGCAATAACAGGAACATTTAGTTCCTTGGCTAAAGCTTTTAAGCCACGAGATATGTCAGAAATCTCCTGAACACGGCTATCTCCGCTTTTGTTTTTTCCTGACCCCTCTAACAGCTGTAAGTAGTCCACAACAATCAATCCAATGCCGTGCTGACGTTGTAAACGACGTGCACGGTTACGAAGAGCTGTTACCGTTAACGCTGGAGTATCATCAATGAATAGCCCCAAGTTTTCAATTAATCGGCTGGCTGAAACCAATCCAGGAAAATCTTCTGCTTTAATGTCTCCACGACGAATTCGATCTGATGATATTTTTGATTGTGTTGCAAGAATACGAGTAGCCAATTGCTCAGCTGACATTTCTAATGAAAAGAAAACAGCATTTGCCCCTTCCTTAGGGTTTTCCATAAAGGCTTTTGCTGCATTAAAAGCAATGTTTGTTCCTAAAACGGTTTTTCCCATTGAAGGACGCCCTGCAACAATCAGTAAATCTGATGGGTGCAAACCACCCAGCCATTTATCAATATCAGTTAAACCTGTTGTCACACCAACAATTGAACTGTCTCGACGGTAAGCAATTTCAGCCATTTTAACAGCTTCGGTTAGTGCTGTTTTAAAAGACACAGCCCCACGAGTTGTGTCGCCACTGCTTGCAAGATCATAAAGTTGCTTTTCAGCACCTTCAATTTTTTCCATTGCAGTATCTTCAGATTTCACATCATGAGCGTCACGAATGATTGTATCGCCAATAGATGAAAGGCTACGCCGCAGGTAAAACTCATGAATCATCTGACCATAGTCACGTACACTGACAGTGCTAGAAACACCAGAAACCAAATCAACTAGGTACCCTACTCCACCTGCTTCTTGTATTAACGGGTCACCCTCTAATAACGGCTTAAGAGTGATAGGATCAGCCACCTGTGAACGTTCAATTAAGCGAGCTATCACTTCATAAATATTTTTATGCAAAGGGTGAGAAAAATGCTCAGGCTTTAGAAACTCTGTAATAACTTCAAATGCTTGATTATTAAGCATTAAAGCACCAAGCAACGATTGTTCAGCCTCTAAATTATGAAGGGCTTGAACTTGCTGCTGTTTATCAAAGGCTAAAACTTGAGCCATAAATAGATTCTCCTGTTGATTTTTAAAGTACCACAGAGACGTTTCTTTACCAACTATTAATACTATTTTTATATACTAAAAAAAATATAGTTTTTCATTTTATGCGTTTTTTCATTGTTTTCTATTTGGCAATACATAGTGTGTGGGCAAGTCATTATGGAACTGGCTACTCATCTAGCGGACACTATTCTCAAAGTAGCTATTCAAGCAATAATTACTCTAATAATAACTCCAACACAGGCATGTCATTAAATCTTCCACGGATTGATATACGTATTGAAAAATTCATATCAACCCCCAGAGAAATGGAACGTAGAGAAAAAGAAAACGGTACCGAAGAAGAAATTGAAATAGATTGGTATAAGCGCGATAAAGACGGAGAACTTGTAAAAGGAAAAAATTTCCAAAATCATGTTCTTAAAATTTTGATAGAAGAACTTACGGAGCGCTTTAGTAAATCAGAAACCAATCGTTCTGAAAGTGTTGAAAGTATTCTTTTGTACCTGAATCAATTTATTGGAGAAAGGTTTATTCCTGTTGCTTACCAACCCGCTATAAAAAAGATTTTTAACCGAGCACAAGATCTACAAAATAAACCAGCACTACAAGTTACTAATATAGTTTTTAAGGAACTGACAGAAGCTGCGCAAAAAGCCTTTCGTGCAGGAAAGCGTGTTCAAGCTAGTGGAATAGAGCGTTCTCAGTCAGCTAGGGACACTATGCAAGCTGATCCATTACTTGTAGAACTTTTATTTATGCAACTAGTTTGGGATGCACAAAAAAGGAGCGGCACACGTCAAGAGCTTTTAAATACCATTGAAAGAAACATGGTAAAAATGGAACAACTATTTGGCAGTGACCCCGCTTATACAATAGTTGGAACTTTTTCCAGCCTGCGTGCAACATTATTAGAAAAAGCTCAACAAGAGTCGCCCTTCCCTGCTTTACTGAAGTATATTATTGGAATGGTAACAGAAGGAAAAAAAGAACTGGAAGAAGAACACGAGCAACTATTGGCTAACCAAGAACAAGATGACTGGGAAGACATAATCAAAGAAAAAGCAGAACCTGCTGTTTCCGTTTGGGTAAAAAAAGAAGTTGCCCCTAAAAAAAGTGAAGAAGAAGAAGAAGAAGAACAAAAAGAATTAAAGAAAAAAAACAAAAAGAAAAAGAAATTAGTAGAAAAAGAAGAGCTCGAGAATATAAAAGAAAATGCTGTTGATTCAGTAAAAAATAAAGGTATTAAGATTGCACAAGATAAATTTTCTAGCTTAATAGGAGATGTATTTGGCTCACTTGGTTCAATTGGTGGTTAAATTTTAAAAGTGGTATTTGCTAGCTTTTCAACAGAAATCACATCAACAAATACCACGTTTATTAATTCACTGTACTGTTTGGTTAGCAAGTGTTTCTGATGGAGTTAGAATTTCTTTCCCAGCCTCGTCTTCAGAATACTCAATGGGTTGAGGCTCAGATGAAAGGGCCAATCGTAACACTTCATCAACATGCTTAACAGGAATAATCGTTAACCCTTTTGTCACGTTATCTGGTATTTCAGCGAGATCTTTTTCGTTGTCATAAGGTATAATAACAGTTTTAACTCCACCACGATGAGCAGCTAGCAATTTTTCCTTTAAACCGCCAATAGGCAACACGTTACCACGCAAAGTTACCTCACCTGTCATAGCAATATCTTTACGCACAGGTATGCCGGTTAGCACAGATACAATTGACGTACACATGGTAATACCAGCTGATGGGCCATCTTTTGGAATAGCGCCTTCAGGCACATGAATATGAATGTCTTTACGCTCAAATAAACTTGGCTTCAAGCCAAATTGTGTTGAACGAGACCGTACATAGCTGAGAGCCGCTTGAATAGACTCTTGCATTACATCACCAAGCTTACCAGTAATTTGGGTTTTTCCTTTTCCAGGTAATACAACAGCTTCGATACTCAACAATTCCCCACCTACTTCAGTCCAAGCAAGCCCAGTTGTCACACCTATCGTGTCATTCTCTTCGGCCAATCCATATCTGAAGCGTTTAACACCTGCGTAGGTTCCTAAGTTTTCATCAGTTACCTTTAGCTGCTTAATTTTAGCACTCATGATTTCTCGAACTGCTTTTCGGCATAAATTAGTAATCTCGCGTTCAAGACTACGCACACCTGCTTCACGCGTATAGTTACGAATAAGCGTCATCAGTGCATCGTCATCAACAGAAAATTCTGCCTTTTTTAGACCATGTTGTTCCATTTGTTTTGGTAACAGATGTTCTTTTGCTATAATCAATTTTTCGTCTTCGGTGTAACCAGGAATACGGATAATTTCCATGCGATCAAGCAAAGGTTGAGGCATTTTCAACGTGTTCGCAGTTGTAATGAACATTACATCTGAAAGATCATAATCCACTTCAAGATAGTGGTCATTGAATGCTGCATTCTGTTCTGGATCTAGCACCTCTAGCAATGCTGATGCTGGATCACCACGGAAATCGCTGCCCAATTTATCAATTTCATCTAACAAAAATAAAGGGTTAGATGTTTTAGCTTTTTTCATTCCTTGAATAATTTTACCTGGCATTGAACCAATGTATGTACGACGATGCCCACGAATTTCAGACTCGTCACGCACACCTCCCAAGGCCATACGTACAAAGCTACGCCCGGTTGCTTTTGCTAATGATTTTCCTAAGCTTGTTTTACCCACACCTGGTGGACCAACTAAGCATAAAATTTGACCACGCACTTTGCCAACTCTTGCTTGCACAGCAAGATATTCAAGAATACGTTCTTTAACTTTATCAAGCGCGTAATGATCTTTGTTTAGAATATTTTCAGCAACAGATAAATCATTTTTTGTACGACTACGCTGTTTCCATGGCAAGTTCAAAAGCCAATCTAGATAATTGCGTAATACGGTTGATTCTGCAGAGGAAGCATTCATAGTTCGCAATTTACGAACTTCTGAAAGAGCTTTTTCTCTGGCTTCTTTCGAGAGCTTTACCTTTTTAATTTTATCTTCAAGTTCAGCAATTTCGTCTTTGCCTTCTTCGCCTTCGCCCAGTTCACGGTTAATCGCTTTCAACTGTTCGTTCAGGTAATACTCACGTTGAGTCTTTTCCATTTGTTTTTTAACACGTGTACGAATTTTTTTCTCAACGTGCAAAACAGCACTTTCACTTTCAATATAACCAAGCACTTTTTCTAAACGCTTGCTGATATTAGCTGTTTCAAGCAAAATCTGCTTGTCTGGAATCTTTAAACTAAAATATGAAGCAACCGTATCTGCAAGTTTTGCAGGATCTGTAATCTGATTAACAGTTACCAGCACTTCAGGAGGAATTTTTCTATTGAGCTTTATGTATTGTTCAAACTGCGAAACAACGGCACGTGTAAGGGCTTCCAGCTCTTCTTCAGCTCCGTCTTCCTCGTGAATAATAGAACCATACGCTTGAAAAAAAGGAGCATCATCAACGAATTGATTTAGCCGCACACGCTGTGTTCCTTCCACCAATACTTTTACAGTACCATCTGGAAGTTTTAAAAGTTGTAATAGAGTGCCTAAAGTGCCCACTGAATACAAATCTTTTGCTTCTGGATTATCATCAGCAGGGCTTTTTTGAGTAACCAAAATAAGATCTTTTTGATTAGTAAGCATCATTTCTTCAAGTGCCAAAACCGACTTATCGCGCCCCACAAAAAGGGGAACAATCATATGGGGGAAAACAACAATATCCCTTAAAGGTAATACTGGAAATATTTCCCCTTGATTAATTGAAAGTGGCCGGCTCTTTTTAACCATTAACGTGCACCTTCTTTGCGCTTAGGCTCTTCAACTTTAACAATAACAACTGGATCAGCTTTGCTGTCTATTACTTCTTTGTTAATGATAACTTCTTCCACATCTTCACGTGAAGGAAGATCATACATTGTATCAAGTAAAACACTTTCCATAATGGAACGTAGTCCACGCGCACCTGTTTTACGCACGATAGCTTTTTTAGCTACAGCATGCAGTGCTTCAATATCAAAGGTTAACTTAACGTCTTCCATTTCAAACAAGCGCGCATATTGTTTTAGCAACGCGTTCTTAGGTGTAGACAAAATCTCAACCAATGCTGCTTCATCTAAATCACCTAGGGTTGCAACGACAGGTAAACGACCGATAAATTCTGGAATCAAACCAAATTTTAATAAATCTTCTGGCTCAAGGTCACGCAATAATTCGCCAACCTTATGATCTTGAGGACCTTTTACATCCACACCAAAACCTATGCCACTACCTTTTTTACGACCGGCAATAATTTTTTCCAAACCAGCAAAGGCACCACCGCAGATAAACAAAATATTGGTTGTATCAACCTGCAGAAACTCTTGCTGTGGATGCTTTCTTCCACCTTGAGGAGGAACGGAAGCAACAGTACCTTCCATAATTTTAAGAAGCGCTTGTTGCACACCTTCACCTGAAACATCACGCGTGATAGAAGGATTGTCGGATTTTCGAGAAATCTTATCAACTTCATCAATATAAACAATGCCACGTTGTGCACGCTCGACATTATAATCAGCAGCTTGTAGAAGCTTCAATATGATATTTTCTACGTCTTCTCCTACATAACCAGCTTCAGTTAATGTAGTTGCATCAGCCATTGTAAAAGGTACGTCAATAATACGTGCAAGTGTTTGAGCCAATAAGGTCTTACCACTACCTGTCGGACCTACCAACATAATGTTTGATTTAGCAATTTCCACTTCACTTCCACGGACACCATGATTAAGGCGTTTGTAGTGGTTGTGCACAGCAACAGAAAGTACTTTTTTCGCATGATCTTGTCCGATTACATAGTCATCAAGAACTTTTCGAATTTCTTGAGGGGCTGGTACACCTTCAGTCAGCAAACGCGGTGTTGCACTTTCCTCTTGAATAATATCGGTACATAGATCGACGCACTCGTCACAAATAAATACTGTTGGTCCTGCAATTAACTTGCGAACCTCATGCTGACTTTTTCCACAAAAAGAGCAATACAAGGTATTTTTGCTATCACCAGTAGATTTGCTCATATTTTCTCCACATCAAAAACTTATTAGCAGCGCCTAAACGCATCACTTCATACTTCAACTATGCAGCCGAAAAGTCAAGAAATAGTTAACCAAATTGGCTTTTTTTGTGGATAAAGTGAAGTATTTTAAAGCAACTATTTAATCTTCAAAATTCAGTATTTAAGATGCTCTATTAAGAAATCTGCGTAATCATATGCCAGAGTTTTTGTGCGGCATCACGTTCCGCGTGTTTTTTATTTTTACCTTCACCTGTTGCAACGAAACCATTTTTTAGAGAAACTTCAAGCATGTACAAAGGCGCATGATCAGGGCCTGACCTTCCAATTTCTTTATATTCTGGAATATCCATTCCACGCTTTTGTGCCCACTCTTGCACAAGGGCTTTAGGTTCCTTTGGCAATTCTTCCAGATCGTAAATAGCATCTCCCCAGTATTTATGGATGAAATTTTGCGATGCTTCCATTCCTCCATCAATGTATAGGGCAGCTATTACTGACTCTATGCAGTTTGCTAAAATTGATGTGCCTTTCAATTCGTCTTCTTTAATAGGAATAAAAGACGCTAAATTTATACGTTCCGCGATAATATTGCAAAATTCCCTTGAAGTAAGATAAGAAAGGCGCTTGGCAAGTTTTCCTTCTTCATCATGGGTATAATGAGCATACAATGCCTCTGCTATTACCAATCCAAGAATACGATCACCTAAAAATTCTAAACGTTCAAAAGCTTTACCTTGTTTGCGTTGTTGTAAAACCGGTGGTGTTAGAGCTTGGGTAAGTAGTATTTTCCTTTTAAAGGAATACCCTAAAATATCTTCGAGCATCATTTTTAGATCCATTAAAGAATTATTTTTGCAAAAGTTAAAAAGAAAACATGAGCATATTCACTCATAAAAACTACATGTCGATAAGATATCTCAAAGTTTATTGGAAGTACAATTTTAAAATGGTGGATTGAAATTTTTTTGCCAACCTGCTATCAAAACGTATCGTATTTTTATCAAGCAGCTGTATGAGAATTGGCGTTCCAAAAGAAGTAAAAAATCATGAGTACCGAGTTGGTTTAACAACTTTATCTGTAAAAGAGTTGATCAGTGCAGGTCATGAAGTAGTAGTTGAAACAAATGCTGGTGTGGGTATTGGGTTAACCGATGCACATTACAAAGAAGTCGGAGCTAAAATTTTAGCTACAGCAAAGGAAGTGTTCGATACTGCCGACATGATTGTTAAGGTAAAAGAGCCACAACCAAGCGAATACAGCTTGCTAAGAGAAAACCAAATTCTATTTACATATTTACATTTGGCTCCAGATCCAGATCAAGCCAAGGGTTTAATTGATTCTAAGTGCGTAGCTATTGCTTATGAAACAGTCACTGATGAACGCGGAGGATTGCCTCTTTTGGCACCAATGAGCGAAGTTGCTGGTCGCATGTCAGTTCAAGTTGGAGCTTGGATGCTGGAAAAGAGTCAAGGTGGCAAAGGCGTGTTATTAGGCAGCGTACCAGGCGTTGAACCGGCCAGAGTTGTTGTTCTAGGCGGAGGTGTGGTTGGAGCAAATGCTGCACGTATGGCAGCTGCACTAGGCGCAGATGTAACCATTGTAGACCGTAATTTAAAGCGTTTGAATGAATTAGATTGGATGTTCATGGGACGCTTAAAGACTGCTTATTCAACACAAGCGATGATTGAAAAACTTGTTTCAAAAGCTGACCTTGTAATTGGAGCAGTGCTAGTTGTAGGCGCCTCTGCCCCAAGATTAGTCACTAAAGATATGTTAAAAACAATGAGCCCTGGCAGTGTGTTAGTTGACGTTGCTATTGATCAAGGTGGGTGTTTTGAAACAAGTCGCCCTACTACTCACGCAGATCCATACTATGAAGTTGACGGTGTATTGCATTATTGCGTTACCAACATGCCTGGTGCAGTTGCCAGAACATCAACTTTTGCACTTAACAATGCGACCTTACCCTTCACAATGGCGCTAGCAAACAAAGGCTACAAACGCGCATTAATGGACGATAAGCATTTGCTTAATGGCTTAAATGTGTGCAAAGGACGAATTACTCATGAAATTGTAGCTCGTGACTTAAACATGGAATATGTTGAGCCAGGAGTGGCCATCGTTGAAGCTTAAAAGGGGCGATACGCTAATTTTAGCAACTCATAATCAGGGAAAGTTAGAGGAATTTAAAACTCTTCTTTCCTTGTACGATTTAAATATTAATAGCTCTGGGAATCTTGGCATTGAAGAACCTGAAGAGACAGAAAATACCTTTGAAGGTAATGCACTGCTAAAAGCAAAATATACTGCAGAAAAAACAGGACATATTTCCCTAGCGGACGATTCGGGGCTTGTTGTGCCAGCTTTGGATGGTATGCCAGGAGTATATTCTGCCAGATGGGCAGGTCCAGAACGAGACTTTGCTATTGCACATAAAAAAATCAATGATCTTCTTGAAAACAAGCCAAGAGACGCCTATTTCACATGCGTACTAGCCGTTGCATTGCCTGATGGTTCGTCAAAAATTTTTGAAGGACAAAGCCATGGAGAGCTTGTATGGCCAACTCGCGGCGATGGTGGATTTGGTTATGATTCCATGTTTGTTCCTGCCGGTGACTCGCGCACATATGCACAAATGACAAGAATTGAGAAATCAAAATCGTCACATAGAACCAAGGCCTTCAAATTATTTCAAGAAACATTACTAGGAGCGCATTAACGTGACAAAGAAGTTATTTATTTTTTTTGGCATATGCTATGGATGTTTGCAGCTTAGCTATACACTTTTTGATATTTCCACTCGGCGCGTTGATCCTGTTGCTAACATCGACTTTAAAGCTAGTAAAAAATTATTCAGCAAAGGTGTGTATTTAGTCTCATATGCTGATGGCCCCGAAGTGTTTTTCCAAAATCAACATGCGTTAGCCCAGTCAGCATTGAATCGTGGAGTTGATTTCATTTTAAATTACCGTCGTTCTCATATTGATGAAGATTTTTATACAAAATATCAAAAAATCTTAGATGAGAAAAGTGGGGCTGGTTATTGGTTATGGAAGCCATATGTTATTTTAAAAACGATGGAGACCGCCCCAGAAGGAAGCGTAATTGTGTATGCAGACACAGGCGCTATCTTTACAAATTCATTAATGCCTATTTTAGAGCATTTACAAGAATATGATGGTATTTTTTACCGCTATGCCAGAGAAATGTACGGCACTTTAAAAACTACAATCGATACACAAGTAGCTCAAGAGCTTGGTGTTTCGGAGCATTCTGACTTTAATACAACAAGAGGCCTGTGGGCAGGACTTATAGTATTTCGCAATTGCGAAAGAACGCGTAGTTTTGTAAAAGCGTGGCTTACGCTATGCACCAACCCAAATTATGTACAAGGGTATGGAAAAGGCACACATTTTCACGATCAATCTCTGCTTGGTATCACTCTTTTAAAATATCCCAATCGCATGATTGCATTGCCAGAGGATGATTTTCAACCCATGGTGAAATGGCAACATCGTCATCAGAATGAAGCTTCGTTCAGCTTAATGCCTTATCAACAACCCTCAATGTCCTACGTTGAACATAAAGCATGGCGTTTTCCACCCTTAAAGTGGTTGAGGTATGTCTTGATAAAAGGCTGGTAAAATTTAAAAAAGCAGGTTTTCAAATCATTTTTTATGCTTTTAATTTATATTTTATTAAAATGCTAAATAATATTTTTCGTCTTATTTCGCAAAGACTAGTTTTCTATATCAGTTTTTTTTTGTAGTATGTGCACATTCAAGTCATATGTGTAGTTATGAAAAGCGTTACAGTTTTACTAGGTGGTTGCGGCAAAGAACGCGAGGTTTCTTTAAATTCAGGGAACGCTACCCTTTCGGCACTTAATGAACTTGGTTTTTTGACATCAACCATTGATCTGCCAAGTGATCTCAATGAACTTATTACACAACTAAAAGAAACCAAACCGGATGTCGTTTTCAATTGTTTGCATGGCCCCATTGGCGAAGATGGAACAGTCCAAGGTATTTTGAATAAATTGAATATTCCTTATACACATTCTGGAGTTTTAGCATCTACAAATGCTATGGACAAATGGACCTCTTATCAAATTTTCAAAAATAATAATATTCCTACTCCCGAAACTGTAAAAATAAATTTAGCAAACACGGCTAAGTGTCCTATAACATATCCGTGCATGGCAAAACCTATTAATGAAGGCTCCAGCGTCGGCATTAAAATTATTTCATCCGACAGTGAATGGAAACAACTGCAACAAGAGTGGACATTTGGCAATGAATGCATAATACAAGACTATTTAAAACAACGAGAAATTCATGTGGCAGTTCTTGATGGTGTATCGTTGGGAACCATTGAAATATGTCCAAAAGAAAATTTTTCTTTTTTTAGTTATCAAGCTAAGTACGTACCTGGAGAATCGAAGTTTCTGTGCCCTGCCCCAATTAATATAGATATGGAGTATCTTGCAAAAGAAACTGCTTTAAAAACTTATAAGGCATTAGGATGCAGAGGATTAGCAAGAGTGGATATGATGTTTGATGGACATATATTCAGTGTGTTAGAATTAAACACGCAACCAGGATTCACAGCAACATCTTTAGCACCACAAATTGCAAAAAGCCAAGGCATTTCCTTTGCTGAACTAGTAAAAAGAATGGTAGCAAGCGCCAAATGCGATTAATCCCTATCAGAAAAAAAAACACACTTTTAGCAAAGCGCTCAAAGAATGAATCTAATAAAACCACCTCTACACGCAAGGTAAATAAAAAGAAAAATGCTCGTACAATGCGAGTATACGCTGATTATTTTAAATATTTTCTTGGATTTATTATTATAGCGACAGTTTGTGGTTCGTGGTTTCAAGGATATCCACAAAAAGTATACTCAAACACAGTAGATGGAATCCATAGATTCACAGCATCATTAGGATTTAAGGTACAAGAAATTGTTGTGCAAGGCAGGATTCACACTCAACAACAAGATTTAATGAAAGCTTTAAAAATTAATCGTGGGGACTCTATATTTTCAATTGACCTTCAACAAACAAGATTTCGGCTTGAAAAACTAGAATGGATTCGTCGTGCTACTGTTGTGCGAAGCCTGCCAGACATTGTTCATATTAAAATTGAAGAACGGCATCCTATAGCCATATGGCAGCACCATAATCAATTCAATTTAGTTGACGAAGACGGTTCAGCCATTCTTACAAAAGATCATCGACATTATGGAGTTTTGCCGCTAGTAGTTGGAGAAGGCGCCCCTCAAAAATCTCCTGATATTTTAAAAATCTTAATGAAATTTCCTAATATACAAAAAAATCTTCAAGCATTATCGCGTGTACATGAGCGACGTTGGAATATCTATTTAGTAGGCGGCGTACTAGTAAAGCTTTCAGACCATTCATTAAATCAAGGCCTTGCTTTGCTTGAGCTTCTTTTAACTGAGCAAAGATTATCAGTACAAAATGTACAAGAAGTTGATCTACGTTCTCCAGAACGGTATTTCTTGCGCGTAACACCTGAAACAATACAAAAAATAAAGTCCAATAGAAAAGGTAAAATAGCATAAAATAAAACAGTCTTAGATAATTAAATCTAAGACTGTTTTGCAAGAAATTTAAATTGTTAGTGTTTTACAGCTTGCGTTTGAACAGCAGCTGCCTGTTTTCTAGCTTGTCTTCTTTGTTGTTTTGCGGCTTTTTTTTCTGCTTTATTTGCATATTTTGGCTGCTGCTTATTAGCAGCAACAGCAGGATTTGCATATTTTGGCTGCTGCTTATTAGCAGCAACAGCAGGATTTGCATATTTTGGCTGCTGCTTATTAGCAGCAACAGCAGGATTTGCTTGAGTTGCTACTGCTGGTTTTGCAGCCGATTTTTTATTTTTCCCACCCCTTGCAGATACGTCACTTGCTACGCTCATTAATGCTACAGCCATAAAAGCTAAAAATACTTTTTTCATTTAAATCTCCACTCAATACGTTAAAATTACTATTTTTTGCCTGGCATTTTTGCTTTTACAGCATTAGCCATTTTGCTGAACATTCCTGGTTTCGCTGGGGCTGCTGGAGCTTTTGGAGCCATCATAGATTTTGCTCCTGCCACTGCTTGACCTCCCATTTGAGAAGCTCCTGCCATCGCTTTTCTTCCATAATTCATCATGTTGCTCATCATTCCTGGTTTCTTAGCTGCTGAAGCTGCTGCATCCACAGATGAAACACTCATTAATACTGCGGCTACAAAAGCTATTGTTACTTTTTTCATATATTTCTCCTCTTAATTAAATAAATATCATCACACTTACCATTCTTATCATTCAAAAGTTAATAAATTACTAATTATAAAGATTATGCAGCATTAAGTAATGGACGCACATACGGCGTATCAAGCAACCTTAATAACGCCATCCATTCTAATTTCAGATGAACTTCACGTTTTGAAAGAGCTTGCTCATGTGCTCTCACACACACTTCCGTTGGAATAGTACATATTGGAAGTCCTTGCGCTAAGGTCCTGACCTGAATTTCAGCTGCTTTTTCTAGCATGTACATTAGCATAAAGGCTTCAGGAATAGTCGTTCCAACGGTCAAAGAGCCGTGATTACGTAAAAGCATTACTTTTTTTTCGCCTAGGTCACGAACAATGGTAACTTTTTCATCTTCACGCATCGCGATACCTTCATAATCGTGATATGCAACCTCACCAAATAAGTGTAAAGCATGCTGAGAAATTGGTAAAAGTCCTTCTTTTACAGAGCTAACAGCAACACCGTTAATTGTATGCAAGTGCAACACACAACCAATGTCTGGTCTTGCAGCATGAGTAGCACCATGAATAACTGAACCTGCTGGGTTAATCTCGTGAATGGTATCGCTTAATATTTCCCCGTCGAAGCTAACCTTAATTAAGTTGGTTGGCGTAACTTCATGAAAATGTAAACCAAAAGGATTAATCAAAAAACATCCTGGTTGTTCAGGCACCCGTGCAGTAAAATGCGTATATATTAAATCTGTCCAACCATACATTCCAGCCAAATGATACGCTGCCGTTAGTTCCAACCGAGCTTTCCATTCACTATCTGATATATCATTTCGCATAATTTTAGATTTCATTAGGGGTTATAACTTTAATTTAGAAAAGAAATAGTTAAAATTTTATTAAAATAAACGTTTTAAAAACCATTGCTATCACAATTTCTAAACACAGATTGCACAATAACAGATAAAATCTTAAATTTGTGAGCAATTTTGGATTTAACTGAACTGCAAATACTTTTTGAAAAAAAATTAAATTACGTAGGATTAATCATTTTTTAGTTTCAGTTTTTGATATGTTTTGATATATTCAAAAAATTATTTTTATTTATTAGTCAGATGTTTTTACATAAATTCAAGCCAATCCTCATATGTTTAATCATAAGTTTAATCAGCCTTTCCTCTCTTGAAGCAAGAAAACGCAGTAAAACTGAAACAGCAGGAGATGTTATTCAAATAACCATTCCTGTTACATCTCTTTTGATTGCTTTTGGTAAAGACGACACAGAAGGTATGAAACAACTTTTTTACAGCGTTGCCGCTTCAACTGCAGCAACTTGGGGATTAAAGCTTGCTTTTAACAAAAAAAGACCAAAAGGTGGAAAGTATTCATTTCCGTCTGGACACACAAGCTTAGCATTTAGCGGAGCATCTTTCCTGGGAATGCGCTACGGTGCAGCTTATGGAGTACCATCCATAGGCGCAGCTTCTTACGTTGGTTATACTCGCGTACATGCACGTCGTCACTATTGGGGCGATGTAATAGGCGGTGGTATCATTGGCGGCCTATCTGGCTTCCTTTTCACAACTCCTTACCAAGAAGTAAAGAAGACTGAAAAGCAAAAGACTGCAGAGAATCCAGAACTAAATAATGACGAAAGTTCTGCAAATAAAAAATAACTTGCCATTTTGCTTGTTTTTTAAGCACTTTTGCCGTAGCTTATAAAACATGCACCCTACAATTAACATTGGCTCCATTAGCCTTGATATGAACGTATTCCTAGCACCCATGACGGGTGTTAGTGATATGGCATTCAGAAGTCTTGTAAAACGAATGGGTGCCGGACTCGTTATTTCAGAAATGATTGCTAGCCAGGCAATGATTCGCCAAACACGCGCAAGCATGCGCATGATTCAAGCTCATGGTGAAGAGCCTATGGTAGTTCAACTGGCAGGTTGCGAACCTGAAGTTATGGCCGAAGCAGCAAAATTAAACGAAGACTTGGGCGCTAAAATTATAGATATTAACATGGGCTGCCCTGTGAAAAAAGTTGTTAATGGGCACGCTGGATCAGCCTTAATGCGCAATGAATCTTTAGCTGCAAAAATTATTGAAGCAACAGTAAAAGCAGTAAAGGTCCCTGTAACCCTTAAAATGCGTACAGGTTGGGATGATAATAGTCGCAATGCTCCAAAGCTAGCTAAAATAGCTGAAGATTTAGGTATTCAAATGATTACGGTTCATGGCCGTACACGTTGTCAGCTATATAATGGAAGGTCCGACTGGAAATTTATACGCTCGGTAAAAGAAGCCATAAACCTTCCTGTTATAGGCAATGGTGATGTTGTCACCGTTGAAGATGCTAAAAATTTATTAGAACAAAGCGGAGCAGATGGAGTAATGATTGGTCGCGGTGCATATGGCCGCCCTTGGTTTATAAAACAAGCACACGATTACTTAACAACCGGAGCTACTCCTAAAGATCCATCACTTGAAGAGCAGCTAGAAATTATTCTTGGACACTTTGAAGATATTTTACACCTATATGGTGTTGAAGGCGGTGTCAAGATTGCTCGCAAACATCTGGGGTGGTACAGTAAGGGACTTAAAGATTCCGCCGAATATAGGGTGCACGTTAACCAAACTGAGTGCCCCTTACAGATGCGTGATCTCGTTCGAAATTTTTACAACCAACAAACAGAATTAATATAAAATTATGACCGGAATTGCAGCAGTTATTGAAAAAATGGTGAAAGAGTATTTTACAACTCAAGGTGACAATATTACCGATTCAAGCCTTTATAATACTGTACTTCAGGAAGTAGAACGTCCCCTTCTAGAACAAACTCTTCATGCCGTAAAAGGTAATAAAGCAAAAGCAGCCAGAGTTCTTGGGATTAACCGCAACACCCTTCACAAAAAAATTAGTGAACATGGTTTGTAATGCTACGTATTTGTGCAGGCCTGTTCAAGGGTAAGCATTTAAAGTTACCTCCAGAATCTGTTTCTCGCCCTTCATCTGATAGGCTACGTCAAGCCGTTTTCAACATACTCACAAACATGCTGAATTTTACTGAGCTACGCGTTCTTGACGCATTCGCTGGCTCAGGTGCTTTAGGTTTAGAGGCGCTGTCTCGTGGAGCTAAATCAGTTGTTTTTTGTGAAAATAATCTTTTAGCTCAGCAAGTGCTTAAAGAGAATGTTTTAGGTACAAAAGCTAATCGTGCAGATATTTCAATAACTAATGATATTTTTCAACTCAAGACAGACCCCATTGATTTGGTTTTTCTAGACCCACCTTATGATATGGGCCTAGAACTTAAGGCAATTGATTGCTTACTAGAAAAAAAACTTATATCTGAAAATGGAATTATAGTTGTTGAACAACGGAAAGGCGCGACAATTATCAATCACAAAGGCTTTACTGCACAAGAACCACGAGTTTACGGCAAATGCCAAATTACGATTTTACAGCTTATCCGGCCAAACGATTAACTGCCCAAGCATGAGTCTTATTATCAAAATAAAACTCTTCTGCACCGCCATCTTGCTCGAAAACATTGATTTCTTCTAGTAAACGTCCTTGGTTGAAAATAATTTTTTCATCGTAGCCAATTTTAATACCGTAGTTCCTAAAAGCAATTGTAAAGTGACCACTTTTAATTAGCGAAGGAATCGCTTTAATCACGTCATTAAGGGTGAAAATGTCATGATTCCCCAATTTTTCAACACAGATCAGTGCATGATTAGACCCAGGGAACATAGGAAGTTTTTCAATGAAACCACTTCCCAAACGTGCATTGGTTATAAGCACTCGGTTTTTACCCTTTAGGCCAGAACGACGGATCATAACATCATCTGCTTCAAAAAATGTCGCTCCACCGAACACAACCATACGCTTAACTTGACGATCGTTCATATTGTAAGGCGCTATAGATAATTTCATTTTTTTGCCATAACGAACAATTGAAAGTTTGACTTTTTTATTAGCGACTCCAATTTCATTAATAATTTTATCTAGCTTGTATAAATTTGGACCAATTTCTTGCCCATCAATTTCAAGAATGCAATCTCCTGCTTCTAACACACCTTCGGCAGGACTATCTGGCATAATGCTGTGCACCTTTAATGCGCGATGAAACGCTTCTGGGTATTTTTTTGCATATTCAACGGCACTGTCTTCTGAAAAACTGTAATATTTTACTAAATCACCCAAAGATGAATACGTAAAAATTGCCCCCAGGGAAAAGCGCTTTGGTTCTTTGCCGGCTTTAAGAGATTCTAGTATCTCTACTCCATAAGCTATAGGAAGCGCAAAAGCACTGGTTGCCATATTTGACGCAAAAATTATTCCAATAACCTTACCAGAAGCAACGTCGTAAACCATGGAGCCACTTCCCCCACCTTGCATATTTAAACTAATACGCATTGCATGCTGAGGAAGATGTCCTTCTATTTCATTAGGGTTTGCGACTACACCTGTTTGTGTTGAAAAATGGCGATTTTCATTTTTTCCAATAATTAATACATTTGTGCCTGTTTGAATTGAATCACTACTAAGTGATAAATCCTCTGTGAGCCCCATATCTTTTAAATCACCTTGAAAGACAGCTATGTCAGCTGTGGGATCACTGTAGATAAGTTTCAAAGGAATTTCTTTACCAGAAGAAAGCGTTGCTAGGTATTCAGCAATTACTTTGTTTCCGGCTGCTACATGAGCGTTTGAAAAAATATAGCCATTTTTAGCATCAACAATAAAGCCTGTCCCAGCCGTGGGTGAAACATCACCATATGCTGCAACAATACTGCGTGATTTTATGCTGACAACATATGGCTGAAGCTTAGCTAAAAGCTTTGGGTCAGTACTGGAAAATACATTACTAAAAAAAATTAGGCTGATGAAAGCATATTTCACCAGCCCTAAAACAGGAGCAATAAATTTCATGAAATTTATTTTATTTTTGCTTCACGGAATACTACGTGCTTACGTACAACTGGGTCATACTTTTTAAGTTCTAGCTTTTCAGGCTTCTTGCGTGGGTTCTTTTTCGTAACATAAAAGAAACCTGTATCCGCTGAGCTTAGAAGCTTAATATTTAGAGTTGCTGTTTTCTTTGCCATGATTCATTTTTCACATATCTAATTACTGTTATAATTACCAAATCGCTAAACGTTATGCAAGCTTTTTATGGCATTGATTTTACCCTATGCCATTTTACAGAAGAACTATGAACGGTATTGTTGCTGCAAAGTTTCGTTTTCAGCTATAACTTCATGGATAGAACAACCTACTGTTCCAGCTATTTTGTTATAAGACCAACCTGCATTAAGGTACATTGCAATATTTTCTTTCTGTTGCTGGGTTAATTCAATACGCCTTCTTTGGGATGGTCTAGTAACTTCATCGTCTCGTTCGGTATCTTCTTCTACAAAATCATCTGCGGCAACAGCAGCTGATGATCCTGAAACCATAACTGCACTAGAAGCACCACTGCCATTAGCAGAAGCAGAAGCCGCAGGAAGAAGAAGAGAAATAACTGGAGATGCGTGAACGCCAGCACCATCCAATTGAGATAATATAGAATCCAAGGTACCTAGTGCTCTTTGTTTTTCTCCATTATTCACTACGTATGGAACAGGAGCTACCAGACTACTCATTGCTGCTGCATCTGCAACAGTTTGCGTCCTGTTTGGTGACCTTATTGGTGATCCAATTTCGTCAAAATGTCTTTTACCTCTTGGCGTAATCTCAAAGTATTTATTAATAGTATCTCTAGCAAAAACTAAATCTTCTTCCCTATTGCCGACAAAAGAATACCCACAATCAGACACTAATTGAGCCATTTCTATAAAGCGTACTTTTACGCCACTTCCAGACATAACGCTGTTTAACAAGTTGAACATTTCTAGTCGTTGTGCTTGTGCAGGATCTGCTGCATTATATGCATCAATAGTTCTATCACCAGTCATTCGAGATTCAAAACTGAGACGCATTAAGCGTGCTTTTGCCACAGTTAGGTTTCGACGTGAAGCATCAGTAAGCTCACCACCAAGCGCACTATTAGTATGCCTCAGCAGACTTTCAAAAGTGCAATCAGGAACATCTATCCTTACGTCTCTCATTACGTCACTTGCACTTCTACTCCAACCTGCGAATTTCACAAGAGATCTCAGTATATGAACAAAGTCATATCTAGGGGTCAGTCGCTGAAATAGATAACGAAAAGCCCTTCGATAACCAGTATTCTCCTGATCAGTTGTCATTTCACGAAGAGCATCATGACCAAACGATAGCTTTTTATCTACGACTTGCTGACAGTGACGAATCATTATGCGCTCTTCGTGTCCAACATCCCCAACAGCTCCATAAATTTTTAATGTTAAGCAAAATATAAAAATAGTTTTTAGAACCCTCTGCAAAACCCCTGAAGCAAGTTTAATAAATGGGTGAAGGAGATTTAGGGATATGGTAAGTTTGACATAAGAAATTCAAGTATATCGTTTGATAATGACTTCATTTTTAGACCTGATCCGCCGCTCCCCAAAAGCGAAC
>CALPGA020000006.1 GCA_943322985.2 Candidatus Finniella inopinata | reverse complement strand
GATAAGGTTTAAACCCTATGACGGTTTAGCAAACCGTTGCCTTAAGCCACTCGGCCATCTCTCCGTGACTATATTTGTATTATCCCAGCTAATAGTTGTCAACTAAAGAAGTTTAACAAATTGTTAAGAATCTCATTGGCTGCTAATAAAAAACATGCTTAAATATGCAAGTAAGTCTTTTTTACTTGGTGTTTATATGGGTAGTGCTGCAGTGAAAGTGCTGGATGATATTGAAATGAATACAGTGCCTCAAACATTGGGACTTATTTTTAAAACTGAAAGGACCAAGCAGAAATTAACGCTTGAAGTTATTTCAGAGCAGCTGAAAATTCGTAAAATTTTCTTGCAAGCTATTGAAAACGAGCAATTTGACGAATTACCCGGGGGAGTTTATACCGTTGGTTTTATTCGTTCGTACGCAAAATATTTGAATCTTGATCAAGAAGCAATTATTGAACAGCTTAAAGATGAAAGCTTTTTTGTCCCGGCTCCTTTGAAAAGTGTGGGTGATGAGCAGCATTTTCCAACTAGCAGATTTGTTCCTAGCGGTATGGTTTTTGTTGGCTTGCTGTTACTTGCTTTGTGTACGCTATCTGCATATTTTTTCTTAGATGAATCTCCACAGCTTCATATTAATTGGCCTAGTACGGATTCGAAGACAACTTTGTAGACTATCGTATATCTTAAAGTATTCTTGTTTTTTTATACGCTTGAAGGGCTCTTTCCCTTGATTCCTTTAGGTTAATTATAGGATTGGGATAGGTCTTCCCCAAATCAATTTTGCAAGCTTTTAAAATAGTTGCAGGCGTCTCCCAGGGTTTGAATAAATATTTGATAGGAAGCTGTCTAAGTTCAGGTACAAAGTGGCGTGTATATTGACCTTCTGGGTCAAATTTTTCTCCCTGAGTTATTGGATTGAATATTCTAAAGTATGGAGCAGCATCTGCTCCTGAGCCAGCAATCCATTGCCAGCTTGCGCTGTTATTTGCAAGATCTGCATCAACTAAACAATCCCAAAACCAATCACGTCCATGATGCCAATGAAGCAATAAATTTTTAACTAAAAAAGATCCTACAATCATTCTCACGCGATTATGCATGTAACCCGTTTTCCACAATTCACGCATGCCCGCATCGACAATAGGGTAGCCGGTTTGGCCTGCTTTCCATGCCTCTAAATATTCATTATTCTCAGTCCAGGGAAAATTATCAAAAGTGCTTTGAAAATTTTTATGTGGCAAATCTGGAAAATGGTAAAGTAGAGAATGAGAAAATTCTCTCCAACCGAGTTCACTTAAAAAACAGTCAACATCAGCTGTATAGCCTTGATCCATATTTTTAATTTGAGCACTATACCATGCTTGATTAGGAGATATTTCTCCAAAATGTAAGTGAGGAGATAGTCTGGAAACATTTTTTTTAAAAGGGTAATTTCTATTTTCTTTATAATTTTTCAAGCCATTATCAGCAAAATTTATTAATTTTTCTTGAGCAGCTTTTTCACCAATTTCCCAGCATGATTCTATAGATTTATTCCACTTAGTAGATGGTAATAAATTAAGATTCTCTATAGAGGTATTATTATGAACATCTTTCACTAGTTTCAAGTTTTCAGGCTTAGGAATAGGAATTCGAGGCGCTACAGCTTGTAAACATCCCCTGGTATAAAAAGGAGTGAATACTTTATAAGGAGTGTTGTCCTTTTTTAAATTTTCCCATGGTTCCCAGAGTAATGATCCATTAAAACTTTTGCATTCTATATCTTTTTTTTTCAAAGCTTCTTTTATGGATGAATCATTTTTGATGCGCCATGGCTCATAACATCTGTTCCAATAAACGGTATCTGCAGGGGTATTTTGAAGTATTTTTAAAAGAACTTCTTTTGAATTTCCGACATACACATTTAACGAATTTGATAGGCATTCATTCAAAGCGTTCAGAGAATGATGTAGCCATAGACGACTAGCACTACCCATTTTGAATGATTCTGCTTCAAGGTCATCTAAAATATAAATAGGTAACACTTTACCGTTTTTAGCAGCTTCAAAAAGCCCAGGATTATCACTAATTCGTAGATCTTGGCGAAACCAGAAAATAATGATTTTGCTTATCATAAGTTACCTCTTGTCGCCGAGACTGTACGAGCAAATTGAGCAAATGCTCTTGCAAATATTTTAAGAGTTTTGTACAACTGCAACCGATCCTTGAAATTTTAGTTTGTTATGTTCTTATCTTGTTTTAAAAGTATCACACTGTTGGTTGCGTGTGTTGTGCTTTTTTCTTTTGGCGGTTACGCAAATGGTGACAATTTAAGAAATACTGATCCAAGCCTTCCTTTGGAAGGTAGCATAACTTCTTGCGTTAAAGAGGTGCGAGAAAATTTATTTCTAGCGCAATTAGAGTTTGAGCAAGCAGAAAGAAAACCTGAAGATTATTCTTTTGATGGCTGCTTTTTAAGAGTGACCAATGCTCCTTCTCCTAGGCCAATTCCCGAGCCAATAAACCATCTTGAGGATGATCAAAAATCGTTTGCGGCAGCAAACTCTACGTTAGATTGGATTGCGAAAAAAACGAATACGGTTAGAAAAAAATTAAAAACAGATGCAGCAAGAAAAACTTTAGATTCTGTTATGAAAGAATGTCGCATAGAAACAGGTGATATTGAAAAAGCATTAAATAGATGGTCTAAAAAACTTCCAAAAAGATACCCAGTGGATGCAGTTGATATAGCACTTCATGATCGTTTTCATGAAGCGTCTTCAAAGGCGTTTTCTATTTTGATTGTACATATGAAGCCTGAAATTTTAGCAGGATCAGCAGATGAACAAGCAGATATGGAAACTTTGTGTGATTATTTTTGTGCAGTTGATTCAGTGCTTGACGATTTTTTTGAAGAGAGGGGCTTTTATGGAGCCTTAAGAAATAAATTTGTTAAGTGTTACGATGGCGTTCCTCAGGCAGACATTATAGCTAGGTCCAAAATTTTGAAGTACATTAATAAATTTGGCCAACGTGCACTTGCTGCTGTAGATGATCCAGATGACTATGAAGAGCAGTATGCTGTTGTTGATTTAACAAAAAATTATGAACTGGCAATACAATTGGGATTTGTTAATAAAACTCATCCAGACATGAATTATTATATATTTAGCAAAGTATGGAGATTGTATCATTTTTCGAAGCATGCCCCAGAATTGTTTGATTTATGTGAACAAAATGATAGAAAAACAATCGAAGGTGCACTAAGGGTAGGTGGGTGGATTGTTTGGAATCAGGCTGAACAAAATATATGGGTTGATCCAAAAGGTTGCATAAGCATAAGGCTGAAAAATAACGAAAAAATATTTACAGTAGGCTTTTTAGCCGAAAATCCTAAGAATGCAAAATATAAGGAAGGTCTAGACACATATATTCTTGGGGATCGGCGTACAGAAATGTTAAAGTTTTCTGTAAGAGAAGGCCAGCCATTTATAATTGCAGGTTCTTTGGATGATGCAAATACGCCATATTGGCTTACTTTAAATCGGTATGAGCGACATGCTCGCATGAGTGGCGCTCATGGACAATATCGTTAAGCAACGTCAAGTTCTGAAATAGTTCCCGTTATTGTGTTGATGACATCATTCAATAAGGTTGCGTCATCTCCTTGTGCCATAATGCGAATTAGTGGTTCTGTTCCAGATTGCCTAACAAGTAATTTGCCAAATTGATCTAGGCGCATTTTAGCGTCATCAATAACTAATTTAATGCGATCATCGTTTAAGTTAATGGCGTGCTTCGTGCGTATGTTGCGCAGAATTTGTGGTACAGGTTCAAAAGTATTCCCAATAGCGCTTGCTGGCATGTTGGTAGCCACCATTAATGCAAGCACCTGTAGTGCTGCTAACAATCCATCACCTGTTGTTGTATAGTCACTTAAAATAATATGGCCAGATTGTTCTCCGCCAACATTGCATCCTTTGAGCTGCATCATTTCTAATACGTGTTTGTCACCAATATTAGACCGGTATAGTTGCAATCCTTTGCAAGAAAGGTACCTTTCCAGACCAAGATTTGACATGTGCGTGGCAACAATGCCATTGCCTTTTAAAAGATCTTGTTCATGCCAAAGCTTTGCAATCAATGCCATGATTTGATCGCCATCTAACACATGACCATTTTCATCAACAGCAATAAGTCGATCAGCATCTCCATCAAGAGCAATGCCGATGTTAGCTTGATGTTCCAGCACAGCTTGTTGTAGAGCTGAAGTGTGTGTTGCTCCGCAATCTAAGTTAATGTTAACGCCGTTTGGTGTGTTGCCTATGGCAATAACGTCTGCTCCTAATTCCCATAATACTTGGGGTGCAACTTTGTATGCCGCTCCGTTTGCGCAATCTACGACAATTTTTAATCCATCAAGTCGCATTCCTTTTGGAAAACTTGATTTCACAAATTCATTGTAGCGTCCTAATGCGTCATCAACGCGTCGTGCTTTTCCAAAATCTTTGGCTTTTGCTAAAGAAAAATTATTTTTATAAGATAATTCTTCAATATATTTTTCACTTTGGCCATTAAGTTTAAAGCCTTGGGCATCAAAAAATTTAATACCATTATCTTCGAAAGGATTGTGACTTGCAGAAATCATGACACCTAAGTGAGCACGCAGTGTGCGTGTTAGCATCGCCACAGCAGGAGTGGGAAGAGGTCCTAATAGCATCACGTCAACACCCATGCTTACAAAGCCAGATGTTAAAGCAGATTCCAGCATATATCCAGAAAGCCGTGTGTCTTTGCCAATGACAACTGTGTGTCTGTGTTGTGATGACGACGCAAGTTGCGTGTTTTCTTGTAAGTATTGCGCAGCAGCCATGGCAACTTTTAAAATTACATCAGCAGTCATTGGTGGCTCATTAACGGCTCCACGAATACCATCTGTTCCAAATAACTTCATGATTGCTCCTCCGGTTGCTGCAGGTGCTCGGATGTTATCCATCCTCCACCTAATACTTGATCGTTTTCATAAAATACACAAGCTTGCCCAGAAGCAACGCCGTATTCTGCATTTTCAAATGTAACTTTGGCACAAGTTGGTCCAGTCACAGTAACTGTTGCATGCACTGGAGAATGAGTTGATCGTACTTTTACCATGCATCTTAATCCATCGCGAAAATGCTCAAGGCCTCTTAGCCAATTCATTTCTTTTAAATGAATAGTGTTAACTGCCAATGCTTCTTTAGGGCCTACCCATACTTGATGTTTTATAGGGTTTAACCTAATTACATAAAGTGGCTCAGGGGCAGAAACTCCAAGGCCCTTGCGCTGACCAATGGTGTAATTAATAATTCCTTCATGACGACCTAGCACAGTGCCATTAATATGAATAATGTCGCCAGCATCTAGCGCGCCTGGTCTTAGTTTGCTAACAAGGTTTGCGTAAGAACCATTTGGCACAAAACAAATGTCTTGGCTATCTGGTTTTTCAGCAACGGTTAAACCAAACCTAGCAGCATGCTCTCTGGTTTCATGCTTTGGAAGTCCACCTAAGGGGAATCTCAAATAATCAAGCTGCGCTTGAGTTGTGGTAAATAAAAAATAGCTTTGATCACGACTATGGTCTAATGCTCTGTGCAGTTCGGCGCGTTCTTTTTCAAATCGTTGAACATAATGTCCAGTCACTAGCGCTTTGGCATCAAGGTCGCGGGCTGTTTGCAGCAAGTCTTTGAATTTTACTTGTTGGTTGCAGCGTACACAAGGAATTGGTGTTTCGCCTTGAAGATAAGAGTCAACAAAATCATCAATGACTTTCTCGCGAAAAACACTTTCATAGTCTAATACATAATGAGGAAACCCCATTTTATCTGCAACGGTTCTGGCGTCGTAAATGTCCTGCCCAGCGCAGCAGGCGCCCTTTTTATTAATCATGGCGCCGTGGTCATACAGCTGCAAGGTAATGCCCACGACATTGTATCCTGCTTCAACCATTAAGGCAGCAGCAACTGATGAGTCAACGCCGCCAGACATTGCTACAGCGATACGCTCTCCTGGACTTACGCCCTCAAGCGTGAAGTGTTTTTGTGGGATTTTTATCGACAAGTTTGTATACGGCATAAATAATCATCAACGGGTAAAGCCACTCTAAAATACTGCCTAAGAAATTCATAATTTTTCCGAATCCAAGCATAGACATAGCAAAACCCATGCATACACTTGCAGTTAAACAAATATGGCGATTTATTTGTTTTTTTAAAATATCTTTGTACAAAAATTCTGTCCACATAGTTGTAAGCAATGTGGCTGTTGCCATGCATGAAACGGCTAACGTTATGCTAACAATTGGCAATGCATAAGACCCTAACGCTTTTTGTGCAATGGCTGCCAAATATTGTTCTTGTCCCAATCCAACAAGATCGGCAGCGTAATGTGCTCCTAAGGCCATGAAGCCGTAGTAAACAGCGCACAATATTCCGCCACCCAAAATACTGGACAGTGTGCCCATTTTGAATAATTCTTTTTTACTTAATCCTGCTTTAGATTTTTTCTTTAAAAATTCATAAACGCTAATGGCAATGAGTGGAGCGCCCATTAAGTCCATAGTTTGGTAGCCAATTTCTAAGCCGTATCCAAAACATTCTTTTACGGCCATTGAAACTTGCTGCATAGGTGGGGCAACCCAAAGTCCCATGCAAATAAGAAAGGCAATACCACCCAGTTTAAACGGTGTTAAGAATACTCCAATAATTTCTACTAAACGATTGCGCTGCCAGCAAAGGCCAAGCAATCCAAGGCTAAAAAGGCCTGAGAAAATCCAAACCGGAAGAGATGGATACATAAGGTTGAAACCACCAAAAGAAACCAGTATGCATCTAGGGACCACGCCGAATGGTCCAACTAACATAAATATTAAAAAATTAATAGCGAAAGCGCCTGATTTTCCAAGGTTTGAATAATATACATCACGATTTCCCTCACTGCGAATGAATCCCATGACACCAATAAATGGGACTATTACAGCGGTAATAATCCATCCTATTAACGTGTATGAAAACATGCCCTGAGTCTTGAATCCTGCCGCAAGTGGGAACACCAAATTTCCGGAACCAAAGAACATAGAGAACATGGCGAACCCAGCGGTAAGAACAATACGAAAAGATGACATTAAATTATTCTCCCTATTCTTAAGGTATACATATAAAGATTTTTAAGGAAAATTACAAGGAAAAATATATCCGAAAGTATATTCATGCGAAGTGTCGTTTGATCAAACAAGAAAAAATATTGTTGATTTTAAATCTTTGATTTCATAGTTAATTGAGTTCTCTGCAAAATATGAGGAGCTAATTTATTTTGGCAAGTAGTTTAGCGTTTGCTTCTTCTATTTTTGGAATCCAGAAGGTTTTTTGCGATTCACTTAATGAAAGTGCAGTAGTATTAGCTTTTTCAAAATATAGTGTTGCTAAATTTTTAAGCGTCTCTTTTCGTGTCGAATGACTTTCGTTGCAATAGCTCCAATAGTAGCATTGTGCAGTAGAGAGTAAAAAATCAACACGCACTTCTAATGGGCTATGCAGAGCGACATCCGCAAATAAGGTGCCACTTTTTAGAAAGGAAGTGGCGGCCAAGCTACTTAAACCAAAATCGCGCAAGTTCATTCCTAATCTAATATAGCATCCTGCCATATCTAGAGGGCTTTGTTCATGAGCAACGAACCCTGATGACAAAATTAATTCTTCAGGAATATCATGACGTAGAGAAGCAGAGAGTTTAGGTTTAATTTCTTGAATGGCAGCATGTTGTATCTGAGTTAGAAGACTGCCTGCACTTTCTCCACTAATTGCAGCAAAATCAGAAGCAGGAATTATAGTTTGAATAGTGTTGAGAATTTTTTCAGCATCATCTGGATTAACATTGCGAATATTTTCTGAAAATCTAGCTATAACTAAGCGTCTGCATGCAGCATTGAAATTCTCTGTATTGCTTGTTTGTAAGGAAAATCCTGTGCGCATTTGAGGAATGTCAGATCCTGAAATTCCTTCAGAAAGATCTTTTGCGATAAGATTTTTGATTAACGTAAATGTTATTAATAGTATTACTAAGCCGCGCATGAAAAATTCTCATATTTGTATGGCTTACTAATAAAATAACAAAAAACTAGTTAATAAATGTTTAATAATTCAAAAATAGATTTTCTATTAATTCAGATGGGGGTGTTTTAAAGGAAGAGCTAAGCTTAAGGAAACGCCTTCGTTAATGTTCAAAATTCTGAAATTAAAGAAGGCGTTTGAGTCTTATTTTGCAGGAGTTGCTGCAGGAGCAGTTGCGTCAGCTGCAGGAGCAGCCGCGTGTGCATCAGCCGCTGGAGCTGCTGCGTGTGCATCAGCAGCAGGAGCTGCGTGTGCATCAGTATGACCCGCAGGAGCAACTTCTTTAGTAGCTTCTACTGGTGCTTTATGTTCATCTTTCTTTTCGCAAGCAACAAACGCAACGCTTATAGCAGCTAGAGTTAAAAGAAATAAACTTTTTTGCATGATATCCTCAAATTTTAAAATAAAAGTTTTAACTACTTCTCACTATAAATCAATTTCTTAAAAAAAGCGCGACTTTTTTTAAGAAAAAGAATTTTTTTGTATAAAAGCAGTTATTCCTTGAATAAATCGGCATTTAAACATCCTATATTTTTTAAGTTGGTATCCCTTTTTTATTAATGAAAAGGAATTTAAACATAATTAATCACTTTTTTCAGTGGAATTTTCGTAAGATCTTTATCTATTTCCTTCACTACTTTAGAAAAAACATTGGGTGATAAATGTTGTCGCAAACATCCCAACACTGCCGGTGCAGCAATTAAAATTAATTTGTCGTAATTTTTGACGGTGTTATCAAGAATGGTTGCTATTTCGACAGCAAATGCCTCTTTTTTAAAGTGATACCAATCAGAATGAGTAGGGTAACTATGCGTTCCTTTTGTTACAATGCCTTTACTTACTCTGCCTGGTGTAGATGCACCTTTATCTTGATGGATAGTAATATCATCGATTGAGTGACGAGTAGCTAATATTGGTGTTAAATTTCGGTTACTTTTTGTTAGAAATTTGGCGCGTGCGCCATCAGCAATTACTACGCAAGTGGTTTGTTCTTTCATTCGGTTCACTCCCAATAATTTTGTCAAAGATAGAAGATTTAAACTCAAATGAATGAGAGAAAGAAAAGGAATTTTTTACGCAACTCGAGTAAGTTTGTTTTTGTCATTAATTTAATTGTACAAAAAAATACTTTCTCTTTAATTTTTTGTCTACATACCCCAGTTCACATGACCGTAAGCAGCTGTTTGAAAAACATAAAAAAACTTATGAAAAGTCAGAATTCAACAAAGAAGATCTGAAAAAAATTAAAAAAGTATGAAGAACAAAACATTGGTATTTTCAAAAAAGTCTTCAATAAAGAAGGTTTCATTAAAGCAGTGATTCATAAAAATCAGCATAGTTTTGAGTGCATTGCTGCAATGTAAAATGCTGTGCGATTCGTTCTTTGCCTGCTTGACCAAAACGAGTTCGCAGTTCAGGAGCAAGCGCCATTGATAATAATGCGCTGCCTAACGACTCAGGATCTTGTGCTTTTACTACTAGGCCGGTTTGCATGTCTTCTACAGCTTCTGCATTGCCGCCTACGTTGGTTACAACCATAGGTAAGCCTGCTGCCATTCCTTCTAAAATGGCATTTGAAAATCCTTCTTCATGGGAGCACAAAATGCCTATGTCAGCAGCTGCTAGTAATTGTGGAGTGTCTGATCTTTTGCCCAGAAACTCTACGTGGTTGTTAATGCCTAACATTTGAGAGTGTTCTTTTAATTGACTTAAAATTCCATTGTCATTTCCAACACAAAGTAGTTTCCATGATTTTGGTAGTTGCGAATGAATTTTTCCCAAAGCATTTAGTAAATCAAGGTGTCCCTTATAAGGAATAAGATTGGCAACAATAATGAATACCAGAGCATCTTGGTTTATGTTTAAGCTATCGCGTAGCCCTTGTTTTGTAAGCAAATTTTGAAATGGCCAAAGATCAATGCCATTATAAATAAGGCTAGTGTTGCTGAGAGTGAAACCTTCTCCATAAAGCTGTTGCACGACGGCTTTACTGTTTCCCAAAGCAGCAGTCGTGAATCGATGCATTAAACGTTCAAGCGTGCCTAAAATAGGACGTCGCTGCTGATAATCATTTAAGCTGCGACGACTCATGATCAGAGGGCCTGAAAAAAATGTGAGACGTGCAGCAACTGCTGTTAATAAATAGGCTTCAGGTAGAAAAACATGCCTGATTGCTTTACGATTTTTTAAAAAATTTAATATTAATCTAGTAAGAGAAATGAAAAGGCTTATTGGCCTTCGTAAGAAGGTAAGTGGCACCCAATCAAGATTTGGCCCTAAATAAACTTCAATGCATGCATTATCAAATATAGGCTTTAAAGGTGCTTTGTCTGACAAAACATGGACTTTTATTAAAAAACCCATATTTTTAAGCGCAGGTAAAACTTGGCTTAAATGACGTTCTGCTCCGCCAACTTCTAAACTTCCAATAATAAATTCAATTGTTTTCATGGAGTGAAACGCTTTACCCAAACATCGGGTTTTTCAGAAACTAAATGTGTAAATTGTTCGGCTAGTGCTTGCAGAAGCGTGGTTAACCATTCGTGGTCTGTTGATGGAAATGCTGAAAGTACATGAGGGGTTACCAAGTGCCTATCTCCAGGGTGACCTATGCCCAGTCTTAACCTCCAGTAATTATTGCCAATTGATTGGTCAATGCTTTTAAGGCCGTTGTGCCCGCCGGCGCCTCCACCAAGTTTTACTTTAATTTGCCCTGGAACTAAATCAAGGTCGTCATGGATGACAATAACGTGTTCAGGTTTTAATTTATAAAAAGCCATAGCAGATTGCACTGACGCGCCTGATAAATTCATAAATGTCTGTGGTTTTAGTAAGCCTACAGCAATATCGTTAATTTTACGTTCGCTGTATTCGCCTTGGAATTTTTTTTTGAAAGAAGGAAAGTCGTATGAACAGCCTATGGCATCGATAGCCATAAAACCAATATTGTGCCTTGTCATTAAATACTGTTGGCCCGGATTACCCAGGCCAACACATAACAACATTATAAACCCTCTTTAAGCAGCAGGAGTTTCTTCAGTTTTTTCTTTTTCTTCTCCAGCAGGAGGAACAATTGTCACCAAAGTATAGTCACGAGTAGGATGTGCTGCTTTAGCGCCTTTTGGCAATGCAACAGCATCAAGATGTAAGCTTTGGTTAATGTTCATTCCAGCTAAGTCTATTGAAATTTTTTCTGGAATTGAATCAGCTGGGCAAGTGATTTCTAGATTGTGAATAATAACGTTCAGCATACCGCCAACTTTTAAGCCAGGAGCTTTATCTTCGTTAATATACTCTACAGGAACGGACACGTTAATTTTTGAATCTTTGTCAACGCGCTGAAAATCAACATGCAAAGCAACATCAGTTACTGGGTGAAATTGAATATCACGAGCAATCACTTGAACTTTAGTCTTATCAATTTCAACAGAATAAACGCGACTAAAGAAGCCAGGTTTTTGAATTTCTGCGTTAACAGCTTTTAAATCAACTGCTATAGGTTGTGGCTCATTTTTGCCGCCATAAATAATTCCAGGAATTTTTCCTTCGCGACGTAATGCACGTGCAACACCGGTTCCGGTTCCTTGGCGCTCTTCAGCTTTCAATGCAATGGCTTGTGCCATGATAACTCCTAAAACATCTGATTTTTAAATATATTTAGTTATTACTAGCGATTTTTCAGGTTTTTTTCAAGGCAAATTTTATTGGGCAAATTTTTGGATGGTTATCTTTATCATTAAAAAATGATAGATTACAAAGCATTAGGCAGATTTTTGTAATTTCGTAACGTATGTGATATTTGCTTGGTGCCTATAGAAATTTAATAACCATGAGGATTGCATGCGTTTCTTGATTTTATTTTCGCCGATATTCTTATTTCTTCTTTTGTTCGTAGGAAGCGGTCTTTTACTTACATGGCAAGGGGTTGATCAGGCTTTTTATCAAATTGCTCCAACGGTTGCGATTCTTCCTGCTATTTTGCTTGCGTTCTTTTTACTAAAGGGGCCAATGCAAGAGCGATTACACAGCTTTTTAGATGGGCTACGACATCGCGATATTGTTACCATGTGCCTAATATTTTTGCTGGCTGGTGCTTTTAACGTTGTAACCAAATCAATTGGTTGTGTTGATGCGACTGTTAACGTGGTTCTTTCACTTATCCCCACGCATTTTGTATTAATAGGTTTATTTTTAACCGCCGCTTTTATTTCAACAGCCATTGGTACATCTATGGGTACTATTGCTACCATGGGGCCAATAGCAGTAGGTATTGCAAATCTTGGGGTTTTACCTATTGATTTAGGAATTGCAACGGTTGTGGGTGGCGCAATGTTTGGTGATAGCTTGTCACCAGTGGGGGATACCACTATTGCTGCAGTGCTTTCTCAGGGGGCAGATTTTAGAAAAAAATTAATTTTGAACTCAATCGTTGCCTGTATTGCAGCCGTTATTATGCTTATCATTTTGTGGCTTATTCACACGCCGGCTGCAGATGCCATTGTGAAAGATTATGATTTGGTTCTAGTGATTCCTTATGTGGTATTAGTTTTATTGGCATTCGCTGGCATGAACGTGTTTCAGGTTTTAATATCAGGCTTAATTGTGGCGGGATTGATTGGATTTTTTCACCATTCATATAGCGTAATTAGCTTTGCTAAAGATATCGCTAAAGGCTTTGAGAGCATGCAGGATATTTTCTTGTTGTCGCTTTTTGTAGGCGGGCTTGCAGGCATGTTAAAAGAGATGGGAACGATGCGGTATGTAGCTGATTTTATTGGCAAAGCTCATCATTTAAGTAAACGTTCAGCGCAATTTGTGATTGGTGGATTAGTCTCAATTTTTGATATTCTGATTGCCAATAACTGTGTTGCTATTATTTTTAGCGGTGAAATTGCAAAAACCATTGCGCACCGATACAAAATTCCTAATCATTATACCGCTGCATGGCTTGATATTTTTTCATGTGTGTTTCAAGGAATTATTCCTTATGGGGCGCAAATTTTATTGGCAAGCACTTTGTCAGGTGTGTCTCCGTTGATAATTGCAGGGCAAGTGTATTATTGCTACATCTTAGGCGTTGTTGTGATTGTTTATATTGCATTTGTGCCAGTTAAGAAAGAAATCGTTTCAAATTAAAGAGTTTCTGAAGTGCTATTCATAGCGGTTGCTTTTATTGAATTTTTAGCAGGAATGGAAGTTGATATTTTCATTCCAAGGCCAGGTTCTAAAATGAAGTGCTAGGTTGCCTCGGAAAATGAGGGGAACCAGCAATTTCCATCTCAGAGTATTCAGCTGAAAATCCATTAAAATCTTTTATTATCTTAATAGATTCTGCTAGTGCTTCGGAGTATTCTGTACTTGGTGCATAATGAGTCAAGTCATCTCTTGCCCATGTTCCTTTAAGTAAAGCTTCGCTGCTTGGGTATAAGCTCTTGACTAATCCCCATAGCTTGAAAAGGTTTACTTTAGCAGCAGACATAGTTCCTCCCCGTTCATATTGTTTTACAGCGTCTGTTGCTAAATGCTCAGGAGTGCAAACAAATGTTGGAGCTCGGAATATAAGCATTGGTTTTGTCCCTCCCATGTTTATTGCTCCGACTAGAAAATTACGACTTCTAAAATTATTGCCAATTGATTTGAAATTTGCAGGCTCAACATAAGCCAAAATTCCATCAAAGCAATGCTCTGAGGTCGATGGAACTTCAGAATCAGGTTCAATCAGTCGAACTTCTTTGCCCATCCAATTAGGAACAAGAAATGTATTAAAAAGCCCTACAGCTGCTTGCCCAATGCCTGTGCTTTGGTACTGTAATCCAACCATAGTGCTTCTTTCAGATGTGCCTTTCAAGCAAACTACATCTAGATCTTCAAAATGGCTAAGCCAAACATCGCCAACGACATTTAATCTTTCTCTTCCTGATTCGTTCACTATTCCTAAAATTGAAAACGTCATTGAAGATTTAAAATCAGGATCATCTTCGGCTTCTTCTTTTGGTTCTTTGTAAAATAATGGTTGTAAATAATCTTCGCCAAGTGTGCGGTACATATTGTGCAAATGCGTGATTTTGCTGTCAAACTCAGCTTGTGTTCCATAATTTCTGCTAAGGAATGGCTCTTCATCTTCTTCAATGCTTGCATGATAAGCGGCATTGATATCAACAAGGCTTCTGTAGTCTGAAGAATGCGTTGGCGTTAGAATAACGTGACTCATTCCTGCACTTCTTTGAAAGGGGCATATTATAACAAAGGGGCGGCGTTGAGTTAACACAAGCTCTTCAACTAGATGTTTCGGTGCTCCAAGTAGATTATTATCAATTGTGCTTGCTGTAATTAATATAGCACCTGCCATCGGCATAGGGTTTCTACTTGCTCGATCGGGAGATGGCTTTGTTGCATTACCTATTGCAATTCTTTCTGGTGTATTGAATGCTCTGGGTGTTGTCCGAGGAGGAGAAGCATAGCGAGCATCTGTGCGAACATCTGTGCTCGGGCTGGCACTAGCAAATGTGTTAGAAATTGTAATGCAAGAAAACAAAATAAATAATAAAAAATTCATGAAACTGCAAATTAAAGATTACTATGTAAGAAACATAATGATTTATTATGGTTAATAAAAGATTAAATTTTAGTTCAAAATATTAAAAAAATTGCGAGATGCGAAAAAGATACACCAAAAATGTTTATCTAAATAGTTGCCTTGATGAAGATGTATTGGCTTTTAGAGCATCTGGTCAAAGCTCATGAAAAGTTTTATGATTTGGCATTAATATAATTTTTTTGAATTTGATGAAAATGAAAATGAAGAAAGTTTTTTTACTAGTTTTAGCGACATTACCTTTGTTTATGACTGGCTGTGCCCCAAAATTGGGTGGTAGTGATTATTCCATGGCCGACGTTGGCGCTAATAGCGCTAGTTTGCGAGGGTCAATTATTTCTATTCGTGTAGTTAATCTTGTAGCAACAGATGCTAACAAGCCAGGTATTGGTGCAGGCATTGGCGCAATAGCAGGTGGTACTACAGGTTATGTTGTAAGTAATGGTGGGCCATTTACATCAGTTGCCGGTGGATTGCTGGGTGGTGTAGCTGGACATTTTGCTGAGCAAGCGTTAACTAACCAAGAAGGTTATGAATATACTGTGCAGTTAGATAATGGTGGTGTGCAGACTGTTGCTCAAGGAGCCGATCCAAAAATGTCAGTAGGACAACGTGTTATAGTTGTGTTGAATAACAAAGGTGTTGGTGGGCAACAAGCTCGTTCACGTGTTATTCCTGATAACTCAGCGCACTAGTTAGAGGGATTTATGGACGCGCAATCTGCAACAACGGCAGCAACTGCTGTTATGCCAAGTATTCCATCTGCAAGCGATGTTGTAATGCAAACAATGGTGCAAGCTGGACCTCAGGTGGCAAAACACTTGTCAATGTGGGATTTATTCTGGGGCGCTGACATCATTATTAAATTAGTGATGGCTGGCCTTATAGTTGCTTCAGTTTGGTCTTGGACAATTATTTTTCATAAGGTTATTCGAATGCACCGTTTGAGCGGCTTGGCTGATCAATTTGAAGAAGCTTTTTGGTCAGGTGGGCCTTTAGATGAGTTGTTTAATCGATTGCAAAATCGTTATACAGATCCAATGTCGGCAGTTTTTTGCGCGGCAATGCGTGAATGGCGTCGTTCAATTTCAAAAGGTTACACAAAAGCTGCAGGTAT
This sequence comes from Candidatus Finniella inopinata, assembly GCA_943322985.2. Classification (GTDB taxonomy): domain Bacteria; phylum Pseudomonadota; class Alphaproteobacteria; order Paracaedibacterales; family CAITNM01; genus CAITNM01. Next base: position 55,903 of record CALPGA020000006.1, on the reverse strand, counting down.
GCGTGGAACTTTAGAACAACGAATTGAGCGTGTTATGCACGTTACGATTGGTCGTGAGATGGATCAATTGGAACGGCACATGGGATTTTTGGCCTCTCTTGGTGCGAACGCAGTTATTATTGGTTTGTTTGGTACAGTTTTGGGTATTATGAATGCCTTTGAAAACATTGCGACCATGCAAAACACTAACCTTGCAGTAGTAGCGCCGGGTATTTCTGAAGCTCTATTTGCCACAGCTATTGGCTTGATTGCAGCTATTCCAGCGGCAATTGCGTACAATAAATTGTCTAGCGATCTAAATAGATATGCCAATCGTCTCGATGCGTTTGTAAGTGAATTTAGTTCGATTATTTCTCGTCAATTGGAAGAAAGCTAATGGCAGGTCAATTAAGCCCTTTAAATAGACGTTCTGGACGCAGACGAAGCACAGGTTTTAACTCAACAATCAACATTACACCGTTGGTGGATGTGATGTTGGTTTTGTTGATTATTTTCATGGTGACGGCACCTATGTTAACAGTGGGTGTGCCAGTTGATTTGCCAAAAACTCAAGCTGCACAAATGAATGATAGCATTGAACCATTAGTGGTAAGCGTTAACGCAAAAGGCGAAACATATATCCAAGAAGCACTGGTGCCTATGTCAGCTATGATTGATAGATTGAAAGCTATAACGAATAACAATCCAGAGGCGAAAATTTACGTAAGGGGTGATCAAAAAATTGCTTACGGTAAAGTGATGGAAGTTATGGGAGCAATTGCAGCAGCTGGCTTTCAAAAAGTTTCGCTGATTGCAGAGCTGCCATCATCAGCGCGGTAATTCATGCGTAAAGCAGTCCTTTATTCTCTACTTTTTCATCTTTTTATTTTAGTTGTTATCTATTCAGATATGCGTTTTGCATTTTTTCAAAAAATGGAACCGTCACGAACAATGCTGATTGATTTTGTTGCTATTGGTGACAAATCAGCAGCTCCAAAACGTGCTGTTGCTCCAGCGCCAGATGAAGTAGCAAAAGAAGAGGGGCCCAAGGAAGAAATAAAAAAGCAAGTTACGCCAGAGCCTGAAAAACCTAAAGAACCCGAAAAGCCAAAAAAAGAAGAAAAGCCCAAAGAGACAGAGAAACCAAAGGATAAGGAAAAACCAAAAGAAGAAACGGTTTCTTTGAAGAAGGATAAAGACAAACCTAAAAAAGAAGAAAAGAAAAAAGAAGAAGTTAAAAAACCAGATAAAAAAACGCCTAAAAAAGCTGAAGTTGATTTAACTAAGCCAAAGCCTAAAGGCACAAAAGAAGATGCTAAAGATAAAAAAGCCAAAGCTCGTAAAAAAAGCATGGATGATATTTTAAGTGGTGTAGTTAAAGATGATGCTGATGCAATCGATGATTTAATGAGCGATGATGGTGCCGATGTTGATGAGCTTGCACCAGTTGTGACGGCATCAGAAATAGATGCGGTTCGTGCAAAAATTCGTCCATGTTGGTCTGTTCCTGCTGGCGCTAAGGGTGCCAAAGATTTGATTGTTGATATTGATATGGAATTAAATGCTGATGGTACCGTTATAAAGGCCAATATTGTTGACAAGCGTCGTATGGCTAGTGACCCGTATTACAACATTGCGGCAGAAAGTGCTCAGCGTGCTGTGCTTGATCCAAAGTGTAATCCGCTACCATTACCTAAGGGTAAGCATGATCAGTGGAAAAATTTGACCATGAGCTTTAATCCCAAGGACATGTTTTAGAAAATGACTAAGCGCATCTTCATTATTGCGGGTGAGGCTTCTGGTGATTTTTTGGGTGGACAGTTGTTGCAGTCACTTAAACAACAAAACTCGAATATTGAAATAGCTGGTATTGGCGGACAGCACATGCAAGCTCAAGGATTAGAGAGTTTATTCCCAATGGCTGACTTGTCACTTTATGGCCTATTTGAACTGCTGCCTCATTTATTTAATATTTTTAAACGTATTAAACAAACTAAGGAAGCCATCAGGGTTTTCAGGCCAGATGTTTTAGTTACAATTGATTCACCAGGTTTTTGTTTTAGAATTGCTAAATATGCAAAGCAGTTAAATATTCCCGTGGTGCATTATGTGGCACCGTCAGTTTGGGCTTGGAAGCCAGGACGCGCTGAAAAGCTTGCAAAAAAAGTGGCAGTAGATCATTTACTTTGTTTGCTTCCTTTTGAGCCGCCATATTTTACCTGTCATGGTTTGCCATCAACCTTTGTGGGGCACCCTGTTACTGAAGTGGTGTTGCCAGATGATACGCATTTTCGTGAATCAATAGGGGTAAGCCGAGAAGCTACTTTAATTTGTGTGCTGCCCGGTAGTCGCAAAAGTGAAATTCAAAAACTATTGAAAATATTTTTAGAAGCTATAGCGAAACTTCCATTGAATAGGCGCATTGAAGTGGTTCTTCCAACTTTACCGCACTTGGTGCCATTAATTGAAGCATTGATAAAAGATTGTGGTTTTCCGGTGAAAATTGTCACCACTGTTGAAAAAAAATGGCAGGCTTTTATGCAAAGTAGCATAGCCATTGCTGCTAGTGGCACAGTGAGTTTAGAACTCGCCTATGCAGGTGTCCCGCAGGTTATTGCCTATAAAGTTTCAAGACTCACCTATTGGATAGCAAAATGCTTGGTTAAAACGAAATACGCAAGTCTTGTAAACATTTTGAACAGCGCAATGGTAGTGCCTGAGTATTTGCAAAACCAATGTAATGCAGCATTTTTGAGCAAAAAATTAGATGCTATTTTAGCCGATAGTAAATATCAAAAACAAATGCGCCAAAAATATAAAGAAGCTATCAACGCTTTAAGGGTTTCTGGCACGTATTCTAGCGATGTTGCAGCAGCGGTAGTGAGTAAGTTTCTTTGGTAGAAATTTAAAAAACCACGAGGTTGCCCCCGTGGCATTTTTTTTAGGTAATTTTTTCTAAATGCCTTCTTTTTCTTCTGCAGCTTCAGTGATTGTAGCTGGTTTGCGTGCCTTAATAATCCAAGCATGAAGGCGCCCATTGTATGGATTAACTTCATGGTACTGCACAGCATCAGCAGCCACTTCAAAACCCATAGTTCGCAAAGCTTCTAACATAGCAGGGCCACGTGAATACATGCCATATATCCATTCGAACATATCAAGTAACATTGGAGTTTTTTCTTCTTTCATTTCTGAAACTAAATTTGAAACCACCCAAGAACTGTCTCGTTCGAAAATTTCAACTAATTTTTCTATAGAATTAGCAACGGCAGTAATGTTTGTTTGCCGGTCTTGGATGTTTGGTACTGTGCGTTGTTCTCCCGATGTCTTTCGTTGTTCGCTGCGTAAAATATTAAAAATATCTAATCTTTCACGATAGCTTCTGCTTATAGTGAATGGGTCATATTGTTGCCATAGCTGAGAAATGATTCCATGATACCTGTCTTCACGTGGTTTAGGGATGTTTCTCATTATATCAATAGGAGTTACCGTTCCTTCTAATCGTATTTTTTGTAGTGCTTCATTGCAATCATCGGGAAGGCTAATCACATATGGCATGTGATCAATGATAAGTTCTGCACCTGGTGCTAAAACTTCATAAGCTCTCTGAATACTACGAAGTAAAAGAGGTGTGTAAGATTCTTCTGGGTAACAAGATGGTAGCCATTCAAACATTACACACTTTTGAGAATTGTGACCAAAAGGAAGTGTTAACCAATTTCCTTCTATATGATCCTGTTTAGTCCGGCAAGACCCCCTATCAACGCTGATTACGTTTTCTCCAGGAAAACTTTCTCTGTGGGAAAAATCTGCAGCTTTTTGCCTAACAATTGCAGCGATAGAACCTTGAACTCTTCCAGGTCCACGTACGCAACCAACAATTAAAGTTGCGCCATGAACATATTCAGCTCTGAGTTCTGCTGTCTTTGTCTCTTTCTCTTCTGCTCCGTTAAGAGCGTGAAACGTAAACGTTAATAGAAATAAAAATAGGGTATTCATATTGTGTTCCTTTTAAAATTACTTCTTTTACATACTATATTGCTTTTTATTTTTCAAGAAAAAACTTGCTTTCACCTGTTAATTTACGAACACTATAGCTGTAGGCATTAGTATTGATTGTCATTGCGTAATTCAATAACAGACCAGGTTGATGAACTTATTGGGCAAATTCAGAATATTGAAGAATTTGAGCTGTATGGGTTTGTTGAGCGTTTAGAAGGGTTAAGCGCAGTTGTGCGCATTAATTCGCAAAAGGTTCACATTGGAACCCGTTGTTTGCTTCATCCTCAAAATAATCCCGTCGTGCTTGGAGAGGTTATTGGTTTCAACCAAGATCTTGCTCAAGTGATGGCATTTCAAGACATGAAGGGGTTGCACCCTAAGTGCAAGGTAACGTTTCTAGCACATGGAACGACTATTTACCCTAGTTTGAATTGGCAAGGTAGAGTTATTAATGGTTTGGCAGAACCAATTGATGGTAAGGGCGTGTTGCCTCACGGTGCTCTTGCTTATAACCTTCACGGATCACCTATTCCGGCTCACAGTCGTGCAAAAGTAAAAGATCCAATTGAGCTGGGAGTTCGTGTGCTTGATACGTTTTTAACGTGTTGCAAAGGGCAGCGATTAGGAATCTTTGCAGGATCAGGTGTTGGCAAATCAGTTTTATTATCAATGCTTGTAAAATTTGCTAACTGCGATATTTGCGTAGTGGGATTGATAGGTGAGCGAGGCCGTGAGGTTCGCGAATTCATTGAAGACACATTAGGAGAAGAAGGGCTTAAACGCACTATTTTAGTTGTTGCCACATCTGATGAAACAGCTTTAATGCGTAGAGAAGCAGCGCATTTGACTTTGCGTCTTGCTGAATATTATCGAGATTTAGGTCTTAGTGTTGTGTGCGTTATGGATAGTGTTACCAGGTTTGCAATGTCTCAGCGAGAAATTGGATTGGCTGCTCATGAGCCACCCACAACAAAAGGATATACTCCTAGTGTTTTTGCAGAATTACCAAAATTGCTTGAACGAGCAGGGCCAGGTATTGAAAATGCAGAGGGAAAAACAGGCTATATTACAGGATTTTTCACTGTGTTGGTTGATGGTGATGACCACAATGAGCCGATATCAGATGCAGTAAGGGGTATTTTAGATGGTCACATTGTGCTTGATAGGAATTTAGCAACGCGCGGCCATTATCCTGCAGTTAACGTTTTGCGAAGCATTTCACGTACTGTACCTATGTGTCATAGCGAGTCAGAACAGCAGGCAGTGATAGAAGCTAGAAAAAATTTAAGTATGTACCACGACATGGTTGACCTTATTCGTCTGGGGGCTTACCGAGTAGGCACAGATTCCGCGGTTGATAGGGCAATTCAAATAAATGAAAAATTAGAACCTTTCTTACAGCAAAAACCAGCAGAATTTGCAAATCAATCTGAGTCATTTGAAGAATTAAAAAATATTATGGATCAAAGTCAAAATTAATTTTGGTTATTTCCAATAGTGTTGCAAAAGATCTACACGCCGTCAGATTATATTTTGTGGAGTTGTAGTTCACTTGGTGTTTTATTAAAGATTTGATACGTTTGAATTGGTTTAATTTAAATAAATTTCTTGGGAAGGATTATCCAATGAAAAAAGTATTGTCTTCAGTAGCGCTTGCGCTATTACTAATTGGTTGTGAATGTTCAGACACATGCCAAGTAGATGCGAACGCAGCAGCTACTCCAGGCACACCTGGTCATTTCAAACAAACTGTTAAAGATCGCGCATTCTTTAATTTCGACAGCTCAACTCTTTCAGCTGAAGCTAAGAAAGACCTTGAAGCACAAGCTGGTTGGTTGAAAGTTTACTCTTCAACTACAGCAACTGTTGAAGGTAAGTGCGATGCACGTGGAACACGTGAGTATAACTTAGCTCTAGGTGCACGTCGTGCAAATGAAGCTGAGAAGCAACTTGTAAAACTTGGTATTGATAAGAGCCGCTTAAAAACAATTTCTTACGGAAAAGAGAAATTGGAAGTTGTTTCTGATACTGAGCTAGCTCATGCTCAAAACCGCGTTGCGATCACAGTTATTAACTAATATCGCTTCCTTCCTAAAAAACCCGCAGCAATTTGGTTGCGGGTTTTTTTATACCTACTATAATGCAGTATCTAAGGAGCATCAGAGCGATTATGAAAATATCAGGAAATGAAATTCGTCCAGGCAATATTATTGAATATCAAGGTAAGCTATGGACTGCTGTAAAAACTGAGCATACTCAGCCAGGAAAAGGCGGAGCCTACATGCAGGTTGAATTAAAGTGCCTTACCGATGGTACAAAACTCAATGAACGATTCCGCTCTGCAGAGTCAGTTGAGCGTGTGCACCTTGACCAAATACCATTTCAGTATTTGTATGCTGATGGGGATGACTTAGTATTTATGGACCAAACAAACTTTGATCAGATAAATGTTTCTAAAAAATTCGTAGGGGATGCTGCTGCATATTTGCAAGATAATATGATTGTAGAATTATGTATGCACGAAGGAACCCCTATTTCTGCAAGATTACCTGACACAGTTGTATTAGCTATTACAGAGGCAGATCCTGTTGTTAAAGGTCAAACAGCTACTTCATCGTTTAAGCCTGCAATGCTCGAGAATGGTGTTCGTATTATGGTGCCGCCTCATATTGAATCGGGCACTAGAGTTGTTGTGCGCACAGCTGATGGAACATATGTAGAGCGTGCGAAAGACTAGTAATGACCAGAACCTTTCAAACACCAAAATCTGCCTTAATTAATGTTATGTCTGCGGCTGTTTACAAAGCAGCTCGTGGTCTTGTGCGTGATTTCGGTGAACTAAGTCATTTGCAAATTACACGAAAATCAATTGGTGATTTTGTAAGCTCTGCTGACAAACGTTCAGAGCAAATTCTTATTGATGAATTACGAAAAGCGCGTCCTGATTTTTGTTTTTTATGTGAAGAAGCTGGAGAAATTAAGGGCAGAGATCCAAGACATCGTTGGATTATTGACCCGCTAGACGGTACAACAAACTTTTTGCATAGTAACCCTCATTTTGCCATAACTGTTGCGTTAGAATTTGACGGTGAAATTATTGCCGGCGTGACTTATCAGCCAATTTTGGATGAATTATTTTGGGCTGAAAAAGGCAAGGGTGCATTTTGTAACCAAAAACGATTGAGAGTTTCAAGTCGTCGAGATTTAGAATCTTTACTAGTGTGTTGTGATTATGATCATCCGGTTGTCAAAGAAATTGATGGAAAAATTTCAGGTATTCGTTATACAGGTGCAGGTGCACTCGATTTAGCGTATGTGGCAAGTGGTCGTTTTGATGTCTGCTTTTTGCAAGGTTTAAAGCCATGGGATATGGCAGCTGGCGTTCTGATGATACGTGAAGCTGGCGGTGTGATTACTAATATGGATGGCCAGCCAATGGATATTTATGTGGATTCAGTTTTGTGTGCTAATGAATTATTACATAAAACATTCTTGCCATTGATTGGATAAATAAGGGCATACGTATTTATCCCTTGTTATAATCAAATGAAAACGAGTATAAATAAGTACTTATCTTGATCTTGTTGTATTTTTTTGCACTGCGTAATCATTGTATTTTTATTATTAGTCGGATGTGCTGGTGGTGGCCCTTCGGGGCCACGTACGCCAATTGGTGGCATAGGTAAGGGTTCGACTAACAGCTATTATTGTCGTGGCGAATGGCACCACCCTCAGAAATTTTATGAATATGACCAAACAGGTCTTGCGTCATGGTATGGGCCAGGTTTCCATGGAAAGCCAAAACCCTATGGCGAAAAATTCAACATGCACGGCATTTCAGCTGCGCACCGTACATTGCCACTTCCTACAGTTGTAAAAGTCACTAACCTACAAAATGGGAAATCTATTAACTTGGTTGTAGATGATAGAGGACCATTTGTTTATGAAGGACGCATCATTGACTTAAGCGTAGGGGCTGCAAAAGCTTTAGGAAGTTATAGTAAGGGGTTGGTTACTGTAAGGGTACAAAGTGTTCCTGGTGAAAGTCGAATGCTGTCTGATTATTTGGCGAAGAACGGTAATAAAAGTGGTAAAATGAGGGACGGCAGAACCTGGCAGGAAGTTTACCAGGATGAAATCGCAGGCAGGCATAATGCTACAGTAACAGAAGGGCCAACGCCTGCCACTAAACCTGCGCCTGCTAAAACACCTCAAAAACAAGTGACACCTGATCAATCAACATCTTTAGACGATATTCTTGAGTCTGTTGCTCCTGCAAAGCAGTCTATTGCAAAAAATCCAGCAGCTGCAAAAGGCATTGGAAAATTTAATACCTACGTTAATTTAGGTGAGGCCTACGTGCAAAAAGCAAATGCGCAAAATGTTGCCGCTGCTCTTCCAAAAACATGGAATGCATCGGTGCAATCTGCTCTTCATCCAAGCGGTCAAATGCTTTATAACGTAAAAGTTGGGCCTTTTGACAATCAACTATCTCAACAAATTTTAAAGCAGGCCCGAGATAAAGGGTATGCGCAAGCAATTATGATAAAGGATTAGCATGTTATTTCTTAGGTTCTTATTGATTATTTTGATTAGTTGTTCAGTGTATGAAGCGGAAGCAAAGACTAAAAAGCCAACGATTATTAAAAATGTAAAACCAAAGAAACCTCAAGAGAAATCAAAAAAAGATGAGCCAAAAGATAATATTTTGGCGCCTTATGGAATTGAGGTTGATTCTACTCATGCACTTTTAGTTGATTATGAAACTGGTAAGGTTCTACTTGAAAAAAATGCTTCTGAACAGCTTGAACCAGCTTCAATGACCAAAATTATGACGGCCTATATGGTTATGAAAGCCCTAAATGAAAATCGTATAAAACCAACTTCACTTGTTACTATTTCAAGTAATGCTCGCAAAATGGAGGGCAGTGATATGTTCCTAGAAGTTGGTGATCAAGTTCCAGTGGAAGATTTATTGAAAGGCCTGATTGTTGTGTCAGGAAATGATGCTGCTATTGCCTTAGCTGAATTCTTGAGTGGTACTCAATCTGCATTTTCTGCGGATATGACGCATGTTGCAAAAGAAATGGGCTGTGCTCAGACTGAATTTAAAAATGCAAGTGGTTTGCCTGAAGAAGGTCATAAAACCACAGCGCGTGACTTATTTATTATGAGCAAGCGTACACTTGATGATTTTCCTAAATGGTATGGTATATATAAGGAATTAAATTTTACATATCGTGGCATTACGCAGCCTAATAGAAATGTTTTGCTGCAAAAAAACATTGGTTGTGATGGTGTAAAAACTGGTCATGCAGAGAGCCCCGGATATGGCATGGTCGCGTCAGCTGTGCAAAACGGCCGTAGATTATTTTTAGTGGTGGCAGGCTTACGATCAATGAAACAACGTGCAGACGAAGCATATAGATTATTGCAATGGGGTTTTGGGACTTTCGCTAATTACACAATTATGCCAGCAAATAAACCTATTATTGAATTGCCAGTTCGTTATAGTTCTCAAGAAATGATAGAAGTAGAGCCAGGAAAACATACTCTGACAATGCATCGTAATAGAATTGACCAGGTTAAAGCAGTGATTAAATATCAAAGTTCTTTAGAAGCGCCCATTAAAGCAGGTGATCAAGTAGGTGAAGTTACGGTTACTCACCCTGATTGGAATGAACCAGTGATTATTCCCCTGGTTGTAAAAAAGGACGTTCCAAGATCTTTCTTTTTAAGTAGAATGGGACAGACACTACGGTATCTTTTTCAAAAGGATTGATAATGCGGCCATACTTTAGCTCGGGACCATGCGTGAAATATTCGGGCTGGTCTTTAGAAAAATTGAACCGTCCATTTTTAAATAGATCTCATCGAAGTGACATTGCGAAAACGCATCTAAAATCTATTATCGAGCGTCAAAAAAAGCTCTTAAATATTCCAGAAGACTATAAACTTGCGATTGTGCCAGCTTCGGCAACAGGTGCTATTGAAATGGCTATGTGGTGCTTACTTGGCAGCCGTGGTGTAGATGTGCATGTGATGGATGTGTTTAGCAAGATATGGGCTTACGATATTAAGCACCAGCTTAAAATTGATGTAAATGTTATTGAAGCAGAATATGGCACGCTTCCTGCTTTGCATCATAATCCTGATCGTGATTTAGTTATGGCGATAAGTGCCACAACTACAGGAGTAGCATATTCAAACACTGATTGGATTAAGCAAGATCGCAAGGGCTTAGTTATCGTTGATGCAACGGCAGCGGCATTTTGCTTTGAAATGCCATTTTCTCAGTTTGATGTTGTGGCTTTTTCATGGCAGAAAGGCTTAGGCGGAGAGGCTGCTCATGGCATGTTGGCTCTTAGCCCTCGTGCATTACGTCAATTAGAAACTTATGTGCCTAGCTGGCCTATCCCAAGGATTATGAGTTTGTGGATTGGTGACAAGGTTAATTACGGTGTTTTTGATGGGCTAACATTAAACACCCCTTCAATGTTATCGCTAGCAGATATTGAGTGTGCGCTTGATTGGGTTGATAGCCTGGGTGGTGCTAGTGGTTTATACAAAAAAGCAGCAGATAATGTTTCATTCCTTTATGACTGGGTAGTTAACACGCCAGGTTTATCTCCTATGGCTGCACCTGATGCGCAGGCTAAAGGTGGGTCAGTTTGTTTTTATGCAGATAAATTTACAAGCTTTGACGAATACCGAGCGTTTGCACAGCCTTTAGCTGATAAAGGTTTATTGTTTGATATTGTAAACCATGCGCATTCAAAGCCCAGTTTTCGGGTGTGGTGTGGTGCCACCATGGAAAAAAGTGATTTGATGCATTTCACCAAAACTTTTATGGAAAATTTTTCTTCTTGATTAGAGCAGAAAAGCTATGAACTATATGTTCTTAGCTTTTCTTTTTTGCTGCTGCTTTTGCTTTTGGCGCAGGTTTAGCTTTTGGTTTAAATCCAGCTCTTGGTGGGGCATTGCGTTTCTTTTCCAAAATAGCTAACGCTTCTTCCAATGTAACTTCCATGAAATTGTAAGCCTTAGGAATTGAAGTAAACGCACCGTCGTATTTTAAATAAGGACCAAAGCGGCCAATGCCTACAAGAATATCTTCCTGGGTTTCAGGGTGCTTTCCAATAGGCGAAGGCATCGCTGCCAATTTTAGCGCTTGCTCTAAAGGAATTGTGTAAGGATCAAATCCAGGAGGAATACTTACACGTTTTGGTTTTTTGACATCTTTTTCTTCCCATTGCAAATAAGGTCCATAAGGGCCTTTGCGAACGGTGATATCAACTCCAAGGTTTGGGTCTTGACCAAGTACAATAACATCATTGGCTTCTTGTAACCCTTCTTCGGAGTTAGCAGTTCCGTTAAGTGACTTTGTATATTTGCAATCAGGGTAACGGTTGCAACCAAGGAAAGGGCCAAATTTACTAAGTTTTAATGAAAGTTGACCTTCGCTACATGTTGGGCAAGCTTTTGGGTTTTCCTTTGTCATATCAAACAGTGAAGACTCAAGGTCTTTTTGCACGTCGTCTAAAACTTGGCTTATTTTTAAGGGCTCTGCCAATTTTACTGTGTCATGAAATGGTACCCAAAAAGCGTTCATCACATCAATCCAGCCACGACGTCCACCTGAAATATCATCTAACTGCTCTTCAAGATCAGCTGTGAAATCATATTGAACGTATTTGGGGAAATAATGGCTTAAGAACGATGTTACCAATCTCCCGCGCTGGTCTGGATGAAATTGACGTTTTTCAATGCGAACATAATCACGGTCTTGCAGTGTTTGGATTAATGAAACATATGTTGAGGGGCGTCCGATTCCTAATTCTTCAAGCTTTTTAACAAGACTTGCTTCAGTATAGCGTGGTGGAGGCTGTGTAAAATGTTGCTCTGGTGTTACTGAATTAATGCTTACGGCTTCGCCCACGGTTAAAGGAGGCAGTATACGGTCGTCATCATCAGAGGCTTTTTCATCTTTATTTTCTTGATTCTCTTGGTCTTTACCTTCTTGATAAAGCTTTAAGAAGCCATCAAAAACAAGAGTAGAGCCAGTTGCACGTAAAATTGTGTGTTTATCATGTGAAACAATATCTACTCCAACTTGGTCAAACAGAGCGTTTTCCATTTGGCTTGCAACAGTACGCTTCCAAATAAGTTCATAAAGCTTCAATTGTGCTTCATCAAGATGTGCAGCTATTGATTTTGGGGTGCGAACTACATCCGTTGGGCGAATCGCTTCATGCGCTTCCTGTGCATTCTTTGCTTTACTTTTATAAAGACGCGGTGCATCTGGCAAATATTGCTTACCAAAATCTTTTTCAATAAATTCTCTTGCTAATGTTAAAGCATCATTTGAAAGATTGACGCTATCGGTACGCATGTAGGTTACTAAACCAGTAGTTTCACCATCTATTTCAACACCTTCATAAAGGCGCTGCGCAAGTTGCATTGTCTTTTTTGGGCTGAATCCAAGCTTTCTTGATGCTTCTTGCTGTAATGTTGACGTTGTAAATGGTGCTGCAGGGTTACGACGTACCTGCTTCTTTTCGATATCACCAACAGTGAATGTTGATTTTTCAATAATGTCAGCTGCTGCTTTAGCTGATTCTTCGTTAGGTAAAGAAAACTTATCTAATTTTTTGCCGTTAAGAAAATTCAATTTTGCTAAAAAGTTAACGCTTGCGCTGTTCATGCACTGGGTTTCAACTGACCAATACTCTTGGGTTTTGAAAGCATCTATTTCTTGCTCTCGTTCAACGATCAAGCGTAAAGCAACCGATTGCACACGCCCTGCAGAACGAGCCCCTGGAAGTTTTCTCCATAAAATAGGAGATAAAGTAAAGCCTACAAGATAATCAAGTGCGCGACGTGCCAGGTACGCGTCTACAAGTTCTTTATTAACAGCTCTTGGTGATTTCAGCGATTCTTGGACAGCACGTTTTGTGATTTCGTTAAAAACAATCCGTTGCACGTTCATGCCTGTGGTTGCTTTCATTTCTTCTAGAACTTGTTGAATATGCCAAGAAATGGCTTCTCCTTCGCGATCCGGGTCGGTTGCGAGAAATAAATTTTTAGCGCCCTTTGCTAAACCAACAATGTCTTTAATGCGTTTCTTTCCTTGTTCATCAAGTTCCCAAATCATGGAAAAATTGTCATTTGGATTTACTGATCCATTTTTTGATGGCAAATCGCGCACATGACCATAGCTAGCAATAACTTTGTAGTCACTACCTAAGTACTTGTTTATAGTCTTCGCTTTTGAGGGCGACTCTACAATTACGACACTTTGTGCCAAGGAAACCTCTGTCTTTAAATTTTAATAAATTTATTCTATTTAGCACCGCACTGTAGCAAGACCAAGTGCTTATGACAAGCGCCACTCTACAAGTAAGATAAGCATATAACAATTAAAAATACTATCAGAGTATTAATTCAATATAAACACAGAAATTTTTTCTAAATTTTTGGTTGCACACATCTCTAGGAAACATGTTTTCCTTGTGCTATCGTATCAGAAAATAAAAGCAATATTACATTGTGAAACGACTCCTCTCTGGGCTACTTGCTCTATTTCTTGCATCTTGTGCAGATGATAGTGAAAAATTTGATGAAATGTCAGTTGAACAGCTGTATTTAATGGCTGTTGATCGCATGGAAGCTAAAAAACATAAAGAAGCTGGCTTAGCATATGCTGAAGTTGAACGGCAGCATCCGTATTCAGACTGGTCGCTGAATGCGCAAGTTATGGCAGGGTATGCATATTATTTGGCTAAGAAATATGAAGACGCGGAAGAGTCATTCGAAACATTTATCCAGCTCCATCCTGGCCATGAATACGTTCCATATGCAATGTACATGTTAGGTTTGATTTCTTATGAGCAGATTCCCATTGTTGAGCGTGACCAAACGCCAGCAAAAGAAAGTGCTGATGCGTTCCAGAAATTGATCAATCGTTTTCCCGATTCTAAATATGCCAAAGACGGTAGATTAAAAATTGACTTGATTCGTGATCATTTGGCTGCAAAAGAGGTCGAGGTTGCTAGATATTATCAACAAAAAGAAGCACATTTGGCTGCTGTTAATCGCTTAAAATTAGTGGTTAAAGAATATGAAAAATCAGCGCACGTTCCAGAAGCTCTTTATCGTTTGGTTATTTCTTATCTAGCGATTGGTTTGTATGACGAGGCGCAAGCTTCTGCTGCAGTTCTTGGGCACAACTATAGTGATTCTGATTGGTATTCCCTAGCTTATGAAGCTATGCAAGGGGTTAAACGCTAACGCATGTTACAGACACTCAGTATACGCAATGTAGTGCTGATTGAAGCGTTAGATCTATCTTTCGAATCTGGATTCTGTGTCCTTACTGGTGAAACAGGCGCTGGAAAATCTATTCTTCTCGACGCTTTGTGCTTGGTTTTGGGCCAACGTGGAGAACAAACTCTTATTCGAAAAAATGTTGAGCAAGCTTCTGTTTTTGCTGAATTTGAATATGATTCCTACTTTGATAGTTTTTTTGAAGAACAAGGTTTACCTAAGCGTGATGTTATTGCTTTGCGTAGAGTTTTGCAAACAAATGGGCGCTCTAAAGCTTTTATTAACGACGAATCTGTCACGGCACAAACGTTAAAAATTTTAGGTGATCAGCTCATTAATATTCATGGGCAACAAGATCATTTGTTTGAATTAAGTCGTCAACGTGTTCTTTTGGATCAAGCAATTGACTTGAAAATTAGAAATACTGTTGAAGCAGCGCATGAGCATCTTCAGGCGGCTCTTTTTAATTTAAAAGCTTTTGAGGAAAGCATTTCTACTAATCAAAGTCAAAAAGCATTTTTGAAAATGCAGCTGGAAGATTTAAAAAATCTATCGCCTGTTGAAGGCGAAGAAACATTGCTTTTGCAAAAACGCGAAGCAATTGTTGGGTTTGCAAAAATTGCAGACACGGTAGCTTCTTGTTTGACTGGCCTAACATTTCCTAAAGATTTGGCTAGCGAAATAGCGCAACATCAGCAAACCTTAACAAGGTCTAGTCAACCTGGACTAGAAGCCTTAGAAGAAGCTGCTAAGAGTTTAGACCGCGCTTACATTGAAGTTAAAGAAACGCAACAAGCACTACGAGATTTGCTTGATCAGCATCAAGCCCATGCAAAAGAACTGCAAGCATATGATCAACGTTATAGCGAATTGCACTCTGTAGCTAAAAAATATAATATTGCTGGCGATGATTTGTATAACGTTTTGCAAAATTTGCAGGGTCAGCAACAGGCACTTGATGACCCTGAATATGAACGTACTCAGTTACAAAAACAATTGAGCAAAGCTAGGCAAGAATATATTGATGCCGCTCAAATTTTATCAAAGCATCGAACTCAAGCAGCTAGTGCGCTAGAGAATAATGTGCATAAAGAACTACCAGATTTATTCTTACCTCATGCTCGTTTTCGTACTAATTTTGTTCCTTTGTCAGAAGCACACTGGAGTGCTCATGGGGTGGAACAGGTTGTTTTTGAAGTGTGTATGAACCCAGGTCAGTTTTTCACGCCGTTGCACAAAACTGCATCTGGTGGAGAAATGGCAAGGCTGATGTTGGCATTAAAGGTGGCGACTGCAAATCAACACAACTTATCAACGTTAATTTTTGATGAAATTGATCATGGTGTTAGCGGTTCAGTGGCATTAGCAATTGGCAGACGTTTGCGTCGCTTAGGCAAATGTGGTCAGGTCATGGCAATTACTCATTCGGCTCAGGTGGCTTCACAAGCGGAACATCATTTGATTGTAGAGAAACGACAAGAACAAACAACGACAGCTACAACCGTTCAAGTTTTAGCTGAAAATGAGCGCGTTAGTGAAATAGCGCGCATGCTTTCCGGAAATGATGTGAACGACGCTGCTCGTATGGCAGCAATAGAATTAATGAAGGAGCTTCCGTGATTGTTTTGTGTGCTGGTGGAACAGGTGGTCATGTATTTCCTGCTGAAGGATTAGCCTCAGCTTTAAAAAAGCGCGGCTATAAATTAGCGCTTCTGACCGATTCTAGAGCGATGAATTTTGTGAACTATGAATATTTTGACGCTATAGAAGTATTGAATGTACGACGTGATAATATTTTTATATACCTATTCACTATGCTTAAAGGAATTTTTAAAGCCCTTTGGTTTATAAAAAAAAATCACGTCACAATTGCTGTTGGTTTTGGCGGATACCCTTCTTTCCCTGGTATGATTGCCGCTCAGTTACTACTGAAAAAAACACTGTTACACGAACAAAATGCCGTACTTGGTCGGGCAAATAAACTTTTGCAACGTTTTGCTAAAGGCTTGGCGATAAGTTTTTCACCTACGCTTGGTGCGCCAAACTCAGCGATTTGGACTGGTAACCCTGTGCGAAAACTTGTACGCATGGCAATGACCACGCCCAGAGCAGATACTCATGAAAAATTTCATATTTGTGTTGTTGGTGGTAGCCAGGGAGCAAAGCTATTTTCAGATGTTATTCCAAAAGCGCTTGAATTGTTGCCGGAATCTTTACAGGAACAACTTATGGTTACGCAGCAATGTCGTCATGAACAATTAAGCGATGTTAAAAATATTTATGATCGACTAAAAATAAGCTCAACTCTGGAAAGTTTTTTTAGTGATATGCCAAGTAGATTACGCAATGCTGATTTAGCAATTTGTCGTGCTGGTGCTTCTACTATTGCTGAATTAACTTGCCTTGGAGTTCCTGCAATTTTTGTTCCCTTGGCTATTTCTAAAGATAATGATCAAGGTGAAAATGCTCGTCAAATAGTAAACGCAGGTGGTGCTTGGGTGATAAATGAATCCGAGTTAACCCCGACAGCTTTAGCACAACTTATTGAAAACGCAATGAAACATAGAAAAATTTTAGCGGCAATGAGTGAGGCTATTCACCACTTAGCAAAACCTGATGCAGCAGAAGATTTAAGCGATTGGGTTGAAAGTTTCTCACAGGATAGCTATCTATAAGAAGTAACCTTTTTCTGCATAATAATTAAATGAATATTTTACCTGGTCAAACACGCGCACTTCATTTTATTGGAATTGGTGGTATTGGTATGAGCGGCATTGCCGAAGTGCTTCACCAAAGTGGTTTCAAAGTTCAAGGCGCTGATATAGCTGAAAGCTATAACACAAAAAGACTTCAGTCTTTGGGAATACCTGTATTTATAGGTCATGATATTCAAAATTTATCCAAGGTACAGGCTGTCGTTATTTCAACAGCTGTTAGGCCTGACAATATCGAACTTCTTGAGGCGCGTCGTTTGCGTATTCCTGTTATGCATCGTTCAGAAATGCTGGCGGAAATTATGCGTGGTCGTTTGTCATTGGCCGTCGGCGGGACTCATGGTAAGACCACTACCACATCTTTGTTGGCATGGTTGATTGATGCAGCAGGTATGGACCCTACGATTGTAAATGGTGGCATTATTAACGAATATAATACCAACGCACGTTTAGGTAAAAGCAATTGGGCTGTTGTAGAAGCTGATGAATCCGACGGTAGCTTTACTAGACTTCCGGCAACCATTGCTGTGGTTACCAACATTGATCCAGAACATATGGAGCACTATGGAGATTTTGAATCTTTGTATGCAGCTTTCCGTCACTTTGTAAGAAATGTTCCATTTTATGGATTAGGCGTATTGTGTGTTGATCACCCAACAGTTCAAAAACTTGCAGAAGAAATTGCAGACCGTCGCATTGTGACTTACGGTTTTAATGAAAATGCGGATGTTTCAGCGCAAAATGTTAAGTTTAATTTCGATGGTGTTGTTTTTGATGTCGTAATCAAACCTGATTACTTAGAAAAGCAACGTGAACTGGAAAATTATGTGGGCGAAAATGTTACGGCGCTCCCTGCTATTTTAAAAGATATATATTTACCAATGATGGGCAAACATAATGTTCAAAACGCGTTAGCAGTTGTAGCCATCGCTCAAGAGCTAGGCATTTCTGATGCAGTTTTACGTCATGCCTTTAAGACCTTTAAGGGGATAAAGCGACGATTTACACAAGTTGGAAGTGTGCATGGTGTAAGAATTATTGATGATTATGCTCATCACCCAGCTGAAATTCGTGCAGTTATTTCTTCGGCTAAGCAAGCTGCTAAAGGAAAAATATATGCAGTCGTACAGCCACACCGTTATTCACGATTAAAAGACTTATTTGAAGACTTTGTTAATTGCTTTGATGGTTGTGAGCAAGTTTTGGTTGCTCCAGTATATACAGCTGGTGAAACACCAAATGGTGTTACGGGTGAAGATTTGGCGAATAGTATTGCTGAAAAAGGTATATTGGTTCGTTATTTTGAGTATCCATCTTCTTTGGCTGGTTTGCTAACGCCCTTTTTAGAGCCGGGAGATATGATTCTTTGTATGGGTGCTGGAAGCATTACCACTTGGGCAGTTGATTTAGTGCATGACTTAGAACAAACTTTTCAACTCGCTTTAAAAGCGGTAAATGAGAACATTTTATAACAAGCGGCTCAAAAAGTGCGAGGGGAACACGCCGTTTTGAGCCGAGTCCCTTTCGGGTTAATTTAACAATAACGTAGAAATATTAATCAATGGTTACTGTTGCAAAAAAAAACGTTGGTCTGAATTTTCAAGCTGTTTTGCCTGCTGTGCGTGGGCGTTACAGCTTTGGGACGCTTTTATCTGGCTTAACTTGGTTTCAGGTTGGTGGCCCGGCTGAGGTATTATATAAACCTGAAAATGTTTCTGATCTACAATATTTTTTAAAAAACAAACCATCTGACTTACCATGTTTTTTACTTGGGGCTGGTTCAAATGTGTTGGTTCGTGATGGTGGTTATGAAGGTGTCGTCATTAAACTGGGCAGAGGTTTCTCAGAAATTACTGTCCAAGACAATGAATTGGTTGTAGGTGCAGCAGCATTAGATAGAACCGTCGCTATGTTTGCAATGCAACATGGCATGAGCGGTGTTGAGTTTTTGGTAACAATTCCAGGTGCCATAGGCGGCGCAGTTGCCATGAATGCAGGGTGCTACGAATTTGAAGTGAAAGATGTTCTTTCCTGGGTTGAAATAGTTGATGATCAGGGAATGCTTCATAAGCTTTTTCCCCATGAATTAAATATGAGCTATAGAAAATCAGTATTGCCAATAGGCTGCGTGATTGTTCGAGCAGCCTTTAAAGTAACTGAAGGCGATGCTGTGAACATTCAACAGAATATCCAACAGTATTTACAATTACGCGAAGAAAGCCAACCTACTAAGGGGCGCACTGGCGGCAGTACTTTTAAAAATCCTGATCACGTAAAAGCCTGGGAATTAATTGATAAAGCAGGGTGCCGTGGTATGGAAATTGGTGCTGCTAAAATGTCAGACAAGCACTGTAATTTCATGCTAAACACAGGCGGTGCTACGGCTGATGAGCTAGAACGATTAGGTGAATTGGTTCGTCAAAAAGTCAGACAAATTTCTGAACAAGAGCTTGAGTGGGAAATTATCAGAATTGGTAGAGCTGCGTAGTATAGTCCCCTTGCATTTATTGCAAGAGGACTATTGTGTTACTAGAACTTGTAGCTTACGCCCAAAGAAATTACGGGGTAGTACTTTATTAAGCTCTTTTTATTAATTGCTTTTACAGCGTCATTTTTTACGTTTTCAATTGCTGTGGCATTATTTGCAAGTGTACCAGAAATGCTCTTGATTTTTCCGCGAGCATTACCTTGGAATAGCACACCAGCATCTGCATTAAAGCTAAATCCAGAAGCGCTTTCGTGTCCACTATCAAATCCAAGTCCTAAGTACGGAGCTATAGGGCGAAATTTAATATTTCCTTTTACTGTTCCAATTTGTTGAGGAGTATAAGTTACGCCATTATAGCTGTGGCTATTGCTTGGTGTAGCTGTGATATTTAGTTGGTTGCCGTTATATACTAAACCACCAGTTAAGCGTAATCCATTTTGCAAAAAGTGCCAGTCGCCAAGAAGTCCAATAGTGAAAAGACGCAGTTTACCTTTTAGTGTAATGTCCCCATCTTTTACTGATTTATTAAATTTAAAGTAATTCGTAACACCACGAACTTTGAAGGAGTTGTTGATTTTGTATCCTACATTCGCGCCAATACCAAGCGTGCTTACGCCAAGTCCAGCAGAAAATGAAGAAGGAGCTGCAGCTTGTGCCGTAGCTAATAAGCTGCCGATAACAGCAGTGAAAATTATTTTTTTCATGATAATTCCTATAAATTTTATAACCGGTAATGTATAGCACAAATATTATTATGTGAGTTTGTAATTAAAACTTGATTTAGTTGATTTTTCCTGATTGTGGTAATTATTCAACTACGAAAAAACCCAGCACAAGGCTGGGTTTTATTTTAATATCTTCGACCTTTTTATTCTGCTTCAGGAGCTTTTGCTTCAACTGGAGCAGCAGTCGCAACAGGTGCTGCTGCAATTTTTGGTTCAGCGCGGTATGCACGTTCTGCGATACGTGCGCTTTTGCCGCGACGATCACGCAAATAGTACAGCTTAGCGCGACGAACATCGCCACGACGAGTAACTTCAATTTTAATGTTTGGTGAATAAAGTGAGAAAACGCGCTCAACACCTTCACCATAAGAAATTTTACGAACTCTAAAAGTAGATTTTACACCGCTATTTTTGCGGCCAATAACTACACCTTCAAAAGGCTGGTGACGCTGACGCTCACCTTCAATAACTTTTACTAGCACGCGTAAAGAATCGCCTGTACGAAAGTCAGGAATTACTTTGTCAATTGATAGTCTTTCTAATTGGGCTTTTTCAACTTGTTGAATAATATTCATGAACACTTCCTTTTATTTTTTAACCGGCTTTTGATTGGCTTTATATCGTTGCCAGAGATCAGGTCGACGGCTTTGTGTTATTGTTTCTGCTTCTTTTAAGCGCCATGCGGCAATAGACTTATGGTCGCCAGAAAGCAGCACATCCGGCACGACCGTATTATTCCAAATTTGGGGTTTAGTATACTGCGGGTATTCTAGTAAGTCCAGTTCAAAACTTTCAATAGTTGTGGCGTCTGGTTTTTCTAAAACGCCGGGTAGAAGTCGGACGCAAGCATCAAGCATAGCAAGTGCTGCAAGCTCTCCTCCAGACAATACATAATCTCCAATGCTTATATCTTCAAGGCCATGAGTTTCATGCCATTGATTAAGCACGCGTTGATCAACGCCTTCATAACGTCCGCATAGTATGCCAATTCCATTTGGGTAATCAGCTAGCCACGAACGAATCATGGATTGTGTAAGCGGCTTACCCTTAGGGGATGCATAAATAAGCTTTGTGCCGGGCTGTGCGTGCGCAGAAAGTGCCGAATGAATTACGTCAGGGCGCATTACCATGCCTGTGCCGCCTCCATAACTGGTATCATCTACGGTCTTATGTTTATCCAATGCAAAGTCACGAATATTGACCGCGTTTAACTTCCAAATTCCTTGTTGCATAGATTTACCGGCAATAGACTGCCCTAATGGCCCAGGAAACATATCTGGAAAAAGAGTATAAACAGTTGCTTGCCACATTAGACGTAAGACTTCTTTTGGACGGATTAGTTAAAAATGTATAACGACTGAGATTTAACATACTTTCTACACAAACACCATGTTATAAAAACGCTCTCACTTTCATCATTAACTAGAAACGCAAAAACTATTCAGGGATTTTCCCTTAGGGTATTTTTCTCGCTATGTTTTATTTTTTTAACCTTTTAAATAAGGACTGTGCAAACGCATTCGCATTAAATTTAAAAAGGAAAACATAATATGAAAAAAGCGAAATTAATAACAATAGCCATGCTATTAACATGTGTTAAAGGCTATAGTATATCCAATGAAGATAAGTGCCAGGCATTAAAAAGGGGCGCGTGTCAGACAGTTCAAAATCACAAAATTGAAATACTTAATTGTTATGAAACTAAAGCGTTCAAAATAACGCCTCTTAAGAATAATCGTGAAAAACCAGTAAAGGGATGGTCTGGGTTTTTGAGCGTTGACCCTACTAAAAGTAACGAAGGCAACATCGTAAAGATGATTGTTAAACACCAAAATCAAGAAATATATTTGGCCACTATCGATAGTGAGGCATTAAGTTTAGGATATTTCGATCAAATAAAATTTCAAGGTTTAATGAAAAAAATAATAAATAGATCCTAAAAATAAAAACTAATAAAAAATAAGATTGCTTAATTATCTTTTTTAGGTATGTGAGACAGTTTGGTTAGGTATTAGTTTTTATTTTAGGCCTGACACTTTAATTGTGAAGGTTGGGTGTCAGACCTAAAATAAAAACCAATACCCTGAGACTAATTATATCGCAGTGGTGTTCATCTTCTCTTGCTACGAATGGCTTAATTGTGCTTATATGTGGGGCGCATTTTGTAAGCAATCTACATCTTAAAAATAAATTGGTATTTATGTCTCTAAGTTTGTTAACCGCACGAGAACTAGATGTTGTTTCCTGCCTTTTAAATGGGCGTGGTGTAAAAAAAACGGCATCTTTATTAAAAATCTCTCCTAAAACTGTGGAAACGCATATTAGAAATCTTATGCTTAAGACGAATTGCACTTCACGAGAGCATTTAATAGACCAAATTGTTGAAGCTAATATGTTGCAATCAGTGCAGCAACATTACACAAAAATTCTTGGGAAAGATTTTTCACCAATTATTCAGTCCAATGAATTAATACATCAAAATTCTTCAAAAAAATCTTCTATAAATTTTGTGTGGTTTGCAGCTTTTGCGAGTGTTTTAGTATGTGTTTTCTTAATGAAATTTTTATTTTTTCATGAAAAATCAACTATAAAAGATGATCTGCTTTTGCCTAATAAACTGGCGTTTTTAGAACGTCAAAATTTACTGAAGGAAATTAAACATCAGTTTTCAAAAAGTCACGATGGTATTAAAATAATTGCTTTAAAAGGAGTTGCAGGTGCAGGAAAAACGATTATAGCTCGTAGTTACGCAAAGAAATATCACGAAGGGTTAATTTGGGAAATTTGCGCAAGTAGTAAAGAAAGTATTCTTATTTCTTTTGAAAAACTTCTGATTGCAATACTTCACAAGGAAAGGGACACGTCAGGGTATCAAAGCCTGCAAAAAATTCGTAACACACCACAATATGAATCAACATTATTACAGATGCTTAAGGAAAAATTATCACTCAATCCTGATTGGCTTTTAATATTTGATAACGTTACTGATACTAAAAATATTCAAGGTTATTTACCCCACGATTCAACTATCTGGGGAAAGGGTAAGATTATTTTAACAACTTGTGATTCGGTAAATAATATGTCTGGAGCAGTGATAGAAGTTTCAGAGCTTGATCATAAGGAAAAGATACAATTGTATAGCAAAATTCTATCTCTTCAAGGAGATGTATCAAAAGAAGAACAGCATTTTCTTGATAGTTTGCCGCCATATCCCTTGGACATTTCCACAGCTGCACATTACTTAAAAACAGTGTCGATTTCTTCTCAAGAATACTTAAGCCGAATGCAGGAAAATAGTATGCAATTTAGCGAGGCTCAAACGGACATTTTAAAGGACGTGGGGAATTACACGAAGACTCGTTTTAATATTATTGGGTTATCAGTGAAAAACTTGTTAGCAGAAGATCAAGATTTTTTTGATTTACTACTTTTACTGAGTGTGATTGATGCAAAAAATATTCCACGAGAAATTTTAGATTTTTATAAAAATCCTGTCACTGTTGATAAGTTCTTACATGCTTTGCAAAAGCATTTTTTACTCAGTTGTTGTGGAAAAACCATTAGTTTACATAGTGCCACACAAACAGTTGTACGTTCTTATTTCTTGCAAATTTTAAAAACTATGAAGCAACAAAACAAAGTGGAAAATATAACAGAGAGCATCGAAAAATATGCTGATAAACTTCTTGTAGAACAAGATTTGCAGTCTCTACAACTCTTACTGCCGCATCTTTTAGTTTTAGTTAGTCACGATAATATTTTAAACAAAATTGCCCTTGCAAATTTGAATGTAAAAATTGCAAATATTGATATAATCAAGCAAGTAAATCAGAGTCAATCAAAAATTTTATTAGAAAATAGTTTGGTTGTTTACAAAAAACACTATCCCAATGCTCATCCAAAAGTGGCATGGGTTCTAGGGCAATTGGGTGTTTTAAGTAAGTCTGATGTTGAAAGACAACGTAAATTTTTTGAGGAAAGCTTAGATAAGTATCAAAAATACTACCAAAAAGAAAATCCTGTGCAGTGCGTATGGATTTTAGTGCATTTAGGCAATTTTTATAGACGATTAGGTGATTATCATAAAACTGAACATTATTTGCAAAAAAGCTTAGAAATTTATCAAGAGCACTATGGATCAGAGCATCCCAAAACTGCTTGGGTTTTTGCGAATATGGGACGTTTTTACCGGCGCATTGGTGATTACAAGAAAGCAAAAATTTTGCTTGAGAAAAGTTTGGATATCCATAGTAAATACCCTGGGAAAAATGAAATTGAAGTAGCTTGGGTTAATTTGAACCTTGGTATTTTGTATTATTACTTATGGGACTTAAATCAATCAAAACAGTTAATTGACAAAGGGGTCGAAGTATACAAAAAGTACTACACACCTCAGAATCGTGAAATGGGATGGGCGTTGATATACAAAGCTTTAACAAGTGCTAGTATCACAGGTGATTGGCTTACTGCTGAAGCTGTCGTTAAAGAGTACGCAGATATTTTTATTGAAAATGGTGAAAAAGATCATATATCTGTATCGTGGGCATTAGAAAGATTAGTGCGGGTTTATATAAATTTGCACGAATATTCGAAAGCGCTCAGCATTTTAGATAGGATGCTAAAAACATACACAAAATTAGCTGGTGAAAATTCTGTACAAGTGGGGTTTTGCAAAAACTATATAGGGCGAATCAACTCACTAATGGGTAATTACAAAATCGCTGAATATTTCCTAAAAGATGCTTTTGCAATTTTGAATAAGAATCGGCATCCAAGAAATTATATCGTTATTAAAAGTCTTATAAACAACTATAAGTATCAAGGGAATTTCAACTCTTTTATTTTGAAAAGCTATGAATCAATGTTTGAAAAGACGGTTCGTCAATATTTCCCTAGTGATTCTGGAATGATGACAATACTCAACCTATTTGATGTGAAGTGCATCACCAATAGGGCTTCCATTTTCCCTTCCTTTAACTTTTTTGATGCTTAGCTAAGGGATTTTTCCTTAGTGCATTTTGAAGGATAGAATTTTTTCTTATAACTTCTATTTTAGTAGCGATCAAAGGACTTTTTAGTTCGCTAGTAATTGGAGGGCAAATGGAGGAAAAAGAATTTTTTGTTAAAAATTCAGAAAGCTATATTTTTCTCGATAACAATCCAATCTCAGATTTTTCTAAAGTAAATACCATTTCTTCAAAATTTACCGCTTCTGTTGTGATTGAAGTATCTGATTGTGATCCAGAAGGGATTGGTGAATATGTCAAAAAGCATCTCAATAAATCTGACTCTGACAAAGTCTTATTAGAAAAAGAGACTGAAAATATAGATTATTACAAAACATTCATGACTCAAAGCTCTTTTAAAAATGAGTGTTATAAAAAGAGTTACAATCTACTGAAAAAAAATATATATCTAATCGCACTGATTAGTAACTTCTTTTTGTTAAATCTATCTATGTTGTCTTTTTCTTGCGCAACGTTTGAAGATTTTATAAATCTAAATGTGACAGTCCGAGGAAAATTAGCAAAAAAAAAGAAATTCTAAATAAAAATACTCTGTGAATTAGATTGTGGCTGGCAGCTTCTAAATAACTTATTGTTTACTTGTTGACCCAGGGAGCATATCTGGAAAAAGCGTATAAACAGTTGCTTGCCACATATGATTTAGATGCCAGACTTTTCCTTAATTGTACGAAAATGAAGAAACATGAGAAATGATATGTTAATTTTGCTTGTCCAGAACCTTAGCACGGTGATTCCAGGTTAGTGCAAAGAAAAAAGCACTAAGTAATGCACAAACTGCAATAGAAGCGAATGCAGCATCCCAACCTGAGTTATCAACGATAAGGCCAACACCTACTCCTGTAACTGCTGCACCAAGATATCCAACAGTGCCTGTTAAACCAGAAGCAGCTCCTGCGGCCTTTTTAGAAGCGAAATCAGAAGCTGCGACACCAACTAAAATTTGGGGGCCTGTGACCAAAAATCCAATAAGCATCATGCTTAGAAAATGTTGCCATTTTTGATTAACAGGAGATTGCCATAAAAATACAATACTTACGGTTAAAACAAGCATATATAAAAGGCCAACACGTCCGCGTCTGCCTTCAAATACTTTGTCTGACAAATACCCAGCGATAAGACCACCAAACATGCCGGTAATATCAAACATGGCTGCTTGCCAACCCGCTAGTTTAAGGCTGCTACCCTTAAATTCACTTAGAAAAGTAGGGGCCCAGTTGAACATAAACATGCGTACAATATAGACAAAAAAGTTTGCGCCACACATATACCATACAAGTTTGTTTCTAGTTACTTGAAAGAAAATTTCTTTGGTTGATAATTTGCTGTCATCAACTTCATGCGCCTCAACAAGCCCATGGTGAGCTTCAATAGGTGGTAGTCCTAAAGATTCAGGAGTATCACGTAGGCGGTTGAGCAAGAAAAAAGCAAAACCTACGCAAAGCACAGCAGGCACAAAGAAGACGTATCTCCATCCATATGCAGCCATAATATAAGGGGAGATTATCAAAACGCTGGCACCACCAATTTGTTGAGATGTATTCCAAAGCGCCCACTTTGTGCCAATTTCTCTAGGGCTAAACCAATGGGTTAAAAGTCTTGCGCAAGGTGGCCACCCCATTGATTGAAAGCAATTATTAAGAGCGTATAAAGCAAGCAAGACCAACCATGTTGAGCTGAATCCAAGAAAAAAAGTAACTATTGCTGATCCTAATAATCCTGCACTCATAAAGTAACGAGCATTGCTTCGATCGCCCAATAAGCCAGATAGGCCTTTTCCAAGGCCATACAGTATAGCGCCCGTAGAGATAATTATGCCGATTTCTGCTTTTGAATACCCAAGCTCAGACTGTAGATAAGGAATTGCCATCGTGAAATTTTGGCGCACCAAATAAAAAGCTGCATAGCCAATCATAATAGATAGCATGATCCTGCGCCGCCAGTACGAATATGTACGACCGCCACCAGCGACTTTATTTAATATGCTGCTTGGAATTTCTTCGGTGTGCGTAACAAAAGACTGCGACAAACTCTACTCAAGCTCCTTGGGGCTAAAATTTATATACTTTTACAGCGTATCAGAAACAATATTTTTTATAAAGTTACCAAATATTGGTAATGCTACTAACGCTCCTCCTTTTCCATCTCCAAGATTTTTAGGATTTAAAAAACCAACGAAAACGCCAATTACAAGTGGATTATCATCTTGATAAATTGTTCCTGGAATGCTGACGCTTCCTATGAACCATGCATCGCGATTGCTGTTTGTTGTGCCTGTTTTTCCACGAATTTTAACGCTGAACTCACGTTCAATTGGCAAGAGAGACTTTCCTGTGCCGTGAGTGATGACAGCACGCAACATTTCAAGCAGCCCAAAAATAGCTGAAGGTGAGGCAAGACGCTGATAGCTAGTTATAGTGCTTATGGGGACTGTCATAAGAGACTGTTGTCTTTCGAAGCAGCAAAAATTGGAATTTTTATTTATAGATGAAATTTTTCTTTGGGCGTAGGCATTGTAAAATTTTGGTTTTAAATGATAGCCGCCATTAAAAATCATAGCGTAGGCATTTGTAAGTTTTAATAACGTCGTTTCTTTAGAGCCTAAAATCATAGAAGGGTGTTTTGACGCATTATTATATACTTCAAATAGTTCTGCAATGTCTTGAATATGTTCAATTCCTGTGTCTAACCCAAGCTGAATGGAAGACAAATTGTGGGAATAGGCCAAGCTATTTTTTACAGTTACAAAGCCATGTGTTTTTTTGTCTATATTTTTGGGTTTATAAATTTCTCTTCCATTATTGAGCAGCATGGTGATTGATTTGTCGTTAATAATATCATTAGGGCTGATACCTTGTTCTAGTGCTGCTAGGTAAACAAAGGGTTTAAAGCTAGATCCTGGTTGTCGAGTTGCTTGTGTGGCGCAATTAAATGGAGACATTGTATGGCTCCAGCCGCCCACTAACGCTAATACTTGTCCTGTCCGCGCTTCCATAACGACAACTGCTCCAGATACCTCGGGAATTTGTCGTAAATGTGCTTTACCATTTTTAACTTCAACCAATACGACATCCCCTTTTGTTAAGGAGGTTTCAAGTGACCAGCTAGTGGTATCTAAAGGTAGAGATTGTTTGTTTTGTAGCTGTATAAAGGGTTTTTCACTGCTAAAATCCACGATGGATTTTTGATAATTTTCAGGGCAATCAGGAACTGCTATTTGATTGAGGTCTTCAATTGAATATTTATCACCCAATTTGGCAATTGGTTTGTAGAAAATTTTTTGTGTTAAGTCGTATTTTAGCAAGCCATCTCTTAATGCTTTTTGAGCAGCTTGTTGAAATCGCGCATCCATACAGCTAAAAATTTCTAACCCAGAAGTGATATTGAGTTTGGGCATTTCCTCAACAAGCACTTCACGCAATGGAGTAATGTAATACCCATAGTCTGAGGGAGAGCTTTTTTCCTGATGAAATTCAATTGATTGTTCAAGCGCTGATGACGCCTCTTGCTTGGAAATATAATTTTGTTCAGAAAGCGCTTGAATAATGGCATCTCGTCTGGCTTTAAGCTTTTGTGTATTTTTAGATAGTTGTGCTGGTGCTTTTGGTAAGGCAGCAAGCAAGCATGCTTCTGAAATTGTAAGGTTTTCCATGCTTTTATTGAAATAATTCAAAGCGGCTGCTTGAAGCCCATAAGCCCCATTTCCTAAATAAATTTGATTTAAATAAAGCTCTAAAATTCTATCTTTACTGAGTTGACGTTCTATTGAAAGGGTGGCAAAAGCTTCTCGAAATTTTCGCAAAAAGCTCTTTTCATTACCTACTAAAAAATTTTTAGCTACTTGCTGCGTAATTGTGGAAGCACCTACTAAAGTTTGCTGTGATTTTTTTTGAGAAAAATTTTGAAGCACAGCGCGTGCAATACGCATAGGGTCAATGCCTGGATGGTAGTAAAAGTTTTTGTCTTCAGCTACCAAAAATGCAGCAATTACTTTTTTGGGAATGTCTTCAATTTTTAAATTTATTCGGTGAACAGGTGCAAATTCATGAATAGGTCGAAAGTGTCGATCGTACACATGTGTAACTTCTGGGGCTCGATAATCGTTTAAAAAATCAGAATTTGGAAGCCCCGGTTTTAAGTGCCAGTAAATGCTACAAATTGTTCCTGTTGCAATTGCTCCTGCGATAACCAAGCATATTGCTAATTTAAAAAAAACCTTTGCAACAGCACTATACATTTACGGCGTTGCTTTATCAAAAAGCGTGAAGAAATTTTTTGTTGTAGCTTCAGCTACCTCTTCAAGTGAGATATCTTTTAGCTCAGCAACTAATTTTGCTACAAAAAGCGTGAATGCTGGTTCATTGCGACGTCCTCGATGGGGAATAGGCGCTAAAAAAGGAGAATCTGTTTCTACTAAAATTCTATCAAGGGGGACAAATTTTACTGCTTCACGTAGCTCTTCGGCTTTTTTAAATGTGATAATTCCTGAGAATGATATGTACAGACCACGATCAAGGCCTTGTTTAGCAAATTCAGTTGACCCGCTAAAGCAATGAAAAACTCCTTTTGCATTAGGATGCTCATCAAGGCATGAAATTGTATCAGTATCCGCATCACGAGTATGAATAATTACAGGCAGACCTAACTCGATGCCTGTATCTAAATGCATATTAAAGCAATCGATTTGCGCTTTTTCGTCGCTATTATTGTAGTAATAGTCCAGCCCTGTTTCACCTAAAGCCACTACTTTTGGGTGTTTTGCGTGGTTTTTAAGTTTTTCTATAAGGCTGGAATCGTTATAATCTTTGCTATCGTGAGGATGAACCCCAACACTACAAAAAATATTAGAGTTAGCTTCGGCAATGCTCTGTATATCAAGGCTTTCTGATAGGCGAGTATTGACAGTCAGCATGTATTTAATGCCTTGATCATTCGCATTTTTAATAACAAGATCTAAATCTTGTTTGAATTCTGGAAAATTTAAGTGACAATGGCTATCAACAAGCATTAATGTTTAAAAATAATATTTTCTTTAATCTAACGAAATTTAAAGAGTAACGCCATGGCACAACAATATTTGTTTACAAGTGAATCGGTTTCAGCGGGGCATCCAGATAAAGTCTGCGATCAAATTTCTGACCTAATTGTTGATATGTATCTTGAGCAAGATCCTGAATCTCGTCTTGCAATTGAAACGCTAGCAACAACAAATCGTGTGATTATTGCTGGTGAGTATCGTTCAACAGCAGTAATTTCAGATGATGAAATTGAAAATGCGATTCGTGAACTTGTTTGTGAAATTGGTTATGAACAAGAAGGGTTTCATCATGAGCACCTTCAAATTTCTAATTTTTTGCATGGACAATCGGCTGATATTGCTGTGGGTGTGGATGCGACGGCTAATAAAGATGAGGGTGCAGGTGATCAAGGAATTATGTTTGGTTACGCATGCAATGAAACAGAATCTTTTATGCCTGCTACTTTGTATTATTCCCACCGAATTTTGCAAAATTTGCATAAAGCCAGAGTTGAAGAATTCTCAGATGTATTAGGCCCAGATGCAAAATCTCAAGTAACGCTTTTGTATAGTGATGGTAAGCCAATTCGTGCGCATAAAGTGTTGTTATCAACTCAACATGCTGCGGATGTTTCTTTAGAAAAAGTTCGAGAAATTGTGTTTCCAATTTTAGAAAATAGCTTACCAAAAGGATGGATGCCAGCCAAAGAAGATATTTTAATTAATCCTACAGGGCGATTTGTCATTGGTGGTCCTGACGGTGATACGGGTCTTACCGGAAGAAAAATTATTGTGGACACATACGGTGGTGCTGCACCACATGGGGGCGGGGCTTTTTCAGGAAAAGACCCAACAAAAGTTGACAGATCCGGTGCATACATGATGCGTTATTTGGCGAAAAATATCGTGGCATCTGGTTTGGCAGATCGTTGCACATGCCAGGTTGCTTACTCCATTGGTCTGGCGAAGCCATTGTCATTATACCTTACGACGCACCGCACAGGAAAAGTAGATGATCAGGCAATTTTGGAGTGGACATTAAAAAATGTTGATTTGCGCCCACAAGCTATTCGTGAACGCTTAAATTTAAATAGTCCTATCTATTTACGCACAGCTTCTTATGGGCACTTTGGGCGTTCTCCACAAGAAGACGGTGGATTTTCCTGGGAGCGCACAGACTTGGTGGATCAGCTGAAGCAAGCGTTTACTAAGTAATTTGAACGCACTATATTTGAATTGATGGCAATATTTATTCATTGTTAGTGATAGCCCACCCTTATTATGGGTGGGATCAGAATACTGAAAAAGTGGTTAAAGTGGGGTTAATGGATATTTTTAGTAATAATTTCAAACCCAGCAGCTATTGCGTCATCGTAAAAAATTTGTACAGTTTCTAAACTGAATTCGGTTAAGTTTTTTCCACTTAAACTTAGTTTATTTAAAATATCAGGGGTGGCTGTAATAATATCGCAGCCAACTTCATCAGCTTGAAATACATTTAACACTTCTCGTGGACTTGCCCATAACAATTCGCAACCTGCACACTTTTTTGTAAGCTCTTTTGATTGCTTCATAATAGGCATTGGGTCAATACCAGTATCGGCAATTCTGCCAGCAAATACTGATACAATTGACGGAACATTATTTTGCAAATTCTCCATAACATCTTTAACTTGTTCAACCGTAAAAATAGCAGTGACATTTAATTTCACGCCTTTTTGGGAAAGCTCTTTAATGACTTTCGCTGTCGATTCACCCTTGGTGTTTGTGACAGGGATTTTTACATAAACATTTCCCCCCCAAGAAGCAATTTCAAGTCCTTGGTCAAGCATGCCTTGATGATCATCTGCAAATATTTCAAATGAAATTGGTTTGGTGCCAATTAACTGCAAGCTTTTAAGAGCGAATTCTCTGTAATTTGTTGTGCCAGATTTGCGCATAAGACTTGGGTTTGTGGTGAATCCTTTAATCCAATCAAACTGTGCCATTTTTTCAATGACTCTTAAATCTGCCCCATCAACATAAAGTTGGACTTTTAAACTAGTTTGCATGAAATCTATACATTTTACTTGGTTAAGTCAGAGACTAACACAACTGAAGAATTATTAAAATTGTTGTGGAAGTTGGAATGTCAGAATGAAAGAAAATGAGAGGAATAACCCTCTCATTTATTAGATGTATTGAATTTTCTTAATATCGTAGCCTTTGCCGCCGTTTGGAGTCACCACTTCAACAGAAGTATTTACAGTTTTTCCAATAAGCGCACGCGCTAAAGGAGATGTAATAGATAACAAACCTTTTTTTATGTCTGATTCGTCACTGCCAACAATTTGGTATGTTACGATCTCATCGCTATCATCGTCATGCAATGTTACGGTTGCGCCAAATTTAACTTGATCACCTGTAATTTTTGAAGGCTCAATAACATCTGCACGCGTTACTTTATCTTCTAATTCAGATATTCTACCTTCAATAAAGCCTTGTCGTTCTCGTGCTGCATGATATTCAGCATTTTCAGAAAGATCGCCATGTTCACGTGCATCTGCAATAGCTTTAATAACAGCAGGTCTTTCTATATTCTTCAGATGCGTTAATTCTTGCTCAAGGGCGATATATCCCTGTTGTGTCATTGGTATTTTCTTTTCCATGGCAACCCTATTTTTGGCCTGTATAAGTTAAAATTATAGCAGAAATAACCCTGTATAATTAAGCGATAATTTTTATTTTTCAGGTGCTCATATGCTTTTATGGCATAAATGCAACAACTCTAAATTTACCTTTTGTGCTTAACATAAGGTACGGGGCTTGTTACCCAATGACTCATCTCAAAATCTTCATTGGGTAAAAGTAAGGCAGCATATACAGCTGCATTCTCAAGAACACGGTTTACATAATTTCGGGTTTCTCCAAATGGAATGCTTTCTATCCAATTGATCCAGTCACCTGTTTCTCTGGGGTCGCCAAACATTTTTATCCATTTATTAGCGTTAGAATACCCTGCATTGTATGCAGCAAGGGCTAGAACAAGATGTCCATTATATTTATCCAAATGCTCAAGCAAATGAGTGGTTCCCAGGGTTACGTTAACTCGTCTGTCGTGAACTCCACCAGATACACGATTTAAACCATAACGAGGCGCTAGTTTGCGCATTTCATTGGCAGTGCCATCCATAAGCTGCATTAGGCCTTTTGCTTTTGCCGTGCTGACTGCAGATTCACTAAAGTTGCTTTCTTGTCGGATAATTCCATGGGCAAAGCACTGAATAAGTGGGGGAAGCTTTGCAAAAATATCTTTGCGTAATCGCTCATCAAGCATAGGGTAGCCAAATTTGGTAATGACGGTTCCAAGGTACTGGGCTTTTTTTGCAACAAACACAGCAAGATAAGTTCCACCTAATTCATGAGCAAATTTAGTGATTAATATTTGTTCCCCAGGTACTGTTAATTGGCTGCCTGCAAAACTTAACAAAGTTAATTGCAAATCAACGGGAAGGTGTTCACCATAGGCTTTTAAGCACTTTACAATAAAGCGATTATTGAAAGTTTCTTCTGCTTCTTCTGAAACCATTTTATGTTTTTCAAGGTCTAGGGCATGATTTTCTTCCCCCATAGCTTTTAACCGCGACAACGCAATTTGACCATAAAATGTTCCTGGCAAAACTGATGCTTTTTTGTAAAATTCTTTGGCTCGATCATTTTCGTTTGTGGAAGTAAGTGCTTCAGCTGCCCAAAATGCCATACGAGCTTTACTAACAGGCATGTTTACGCATCCGTGAAGGTCAATAAAGCGATTAACAGCTTTATCTTTTTTATTTATTTTTGTAAGTTCTATCCAGCCTAGCAGCCATTCCGCATTGGCAAAGGCTTCTCCTTTTTTAAGTTTATGACCAAGCACAATCTTGTAGGCTCCGTTCCAATTTCCTTCCTCTGTCATTCGGCGTGCTAAAATGTGTCGTTCATTCCACCAGGTTAAGGGGGATTCTTTTTCAGCTTTGGGGTCAAGTGATCCTAAAAGCGCAATGGCTTCATCTGTTTTATATGCTTTCCTATACCAACGAACCACATCAAGCAAAACATCTGGATTTTTCTTATAACTTGCCAGCGCTGTAGCTACGGTTTTTTTTGTAGCTGAATTATTTTTTTGAATATTCAAGCGAAGCTGTGCGATTTTTTTAGCCGCAATGTCTACATATCGTAAAAAGTGCTGAACGTGTTCGTGTTTTTCTTGTGAAAGCAGGGCATCAAGTTTGCTATTGAAATCTGCTTTTTTTAAGAACGGCTTTGCAATCTGGATAAGCTCATCCATTTCAGTTTTGCTAAAGTCTAATTCTAGCCAGTATTTTTGTACAATTTCGCTAATGCGATCATGGTGATTAGTTTCTAATAGTGCTTTTACGTAGGCAATTAATCCTTTGGATGTTAGTACGGGGTTAAATTCAAAATACTTTATAACTTTTTGTTGTGAATCAACCCTGTGATAAGCTGCTTCTTCTGCACGCTTTCTAATGAAGTCTAGGGGGAATTTTCCAGCAAATGCATGAATAAATTTTCGATATTGTCTAAATGTTTCTACAACGTTTGAATCCTGATAATTGTGCCATGCCTTGGCCGCTTCAAAAGGGGTCATGTTCATATATACAGGGTCCTTTGCAAATAGTAGTGTGCAGAAGATATTGGCTAATAAAAGCCTATAGGCTAGGGTGTAACCAGATAAAAAAAAGGATTTAATCATGTTTAAAGGATCAATCGTCGCGTTAGTGACTCCATGGAAAAAGAATAGCCTGGATAGCCACGCCTTTGTCAATCTGATTCGTTGGCATGGAAGTGCTGGAACGACTGCAATCGTTGTGGGTGGCTCAACAGGCGAGGGGGCGTTGCTAACCAATGCCGAGCGCGAAACGCTTATTCATACCGCTGTAAAAGAATCAACATTACCTATTATTGTTGGATGTGGAGCACCGTCTACATGGGCGGTTATTGAGCAAGCGCAGCAGGCTAAACGGCTAGGTGCAAATGCGCTATTGGTTGTGGCGCCTTACTATTGTAAAACGACTCAAGAAGGTCTCTATCAGCATTTCAAAGCCATTCACGATGCTACTAATCTACCAATTTTGCTTTATAACAATCCTGGCCGAACCGTTACAGAAATTTCTGTTGAAACCGCATTGAAATTATTTGAATTAAAACGTGTTGTTGGAATTAAAGATTCTACAACAGAAACTAGCCGGGCCGCGCTTATGCGTAGCGGTGCCAGCAAGCACGTTTGTTTGCTAAGTGGTGACGATCCTTACGCTGCAGGGTATTTGGCCCAAGGTGGTGACGGGTTGATTTCAATTACTGCCAATGTGCTTCCTGAAAAAATGGTAGCATTTGTGCAGGCCTGGGAAAATAAGGCTATGGATAAATTTCATGCATTGAATAATGAATTAATGCCGTTGCACTACGCCATGGTGGCTGAACCTAACCCTATGCCGGTAAAGGCTGCTATGGAAATAGTTGAAAAATGTTCTGGGGAAGTACGCTTACCGTTGGTGACTGCTTCGAATAGTACGGTGGAGCGATTGAGGAAGCTGCTTTAAGAATTAGATCATCACGCCTTTTTCAAGGGCAGGGTGACGCCACCCACTCCGTCATTATGAGGAGCGAAGCGACGTGATAATCCAGTGTAATAAATCGATATCATAAACTGGACCCTCACGCCCTCTGACGAGGGCTCAGGGTGACGATGTATTCCCCACAACTAACACCCATAAAAAAACCCGCCATAAAGGCGGGTTTTAAGTACTTTAGTCAAGACTAGAACTTGTAACCTAGACCCAAAGCAAAACGCTGTTGGCTCAAGTTTACTTTCATTGTCGCTGTTGTCTTAGCAGCAGCTGTACCTTGTAATGGAGATACTTTTCCTTTAGCAGCTAGAACATAAGTATATTCACCACGTACAAACAAGTTCTTGCTTAGGAACATGTCCATGCCAACTGAAGGAGCAAAATGTACTTTTCCAGTTTCTCCTTTTGTTGTTTTTTCTACTGTTTGAGCTGCGCCAAGATTTTCTGCAGTTAATGCCCATTTAGCATATTCAAGACCAAGACCAACGAAAACCATTGCTTGTTGTGAAACAGTGTAACCTAGGCGAACTTTAGCACCAAAAGCTAGTGTGTTTTTAGCTTTTACAGTGAAGTTTCTGTCTGCAGCATTGCTTCCTGATGTGTCAATAAGTGTGTTGCTTGTGTTACCGAAGTTTCCGTAAAATTCAGCGCCAACATATGCACATGAACCAACACCCATTCCATAACCAGCAAAAATGCCGCCTAGGAAAGATTTTTTACCTGTTGTTGTTTCGAAGTCACCGGCACCACGAGCTACAGTTCCAGCTTTCAAATTATCAGTTGTTAATGTGCCAGTTGTGCTGTTCACACCAAGTTGCGCACCAGCGTAAAAACCGCTGAATGATGACGCACAAGATTCAGCAGAAGCTGTGCTTAGTGACAAAGCAGCAACTGCTGCCATTGCGAATTTCTTCATAATAATATCTCCTAAAAAAAATTAAATAGTTAACCTATTGAGGCTAATATATATGTATTAGGTTTTTCGCTCCACCATTATCAACAAATTGCAAGAGTGATTTATTGTTGCGTGGTAATATTGCATCAGCATGTTGCCTAGATGCTTGGAAGAGGGTGTTCAGAAAGGCTTGAAGCCTTTGCCTGTATTGCCTTTTCGGGTGATGCGTAAATACTATCCATTTCTGGATCACGCAGTACATAGCCACGCCCCCACACTGTTTCAATAATATTATCATGTCCAAGCGCTTCGGCAAGCTTGCGTCGAAGTTTGCAAATGAACACATCAATAATTTTTAATTCGGGTTCATCCATACCACCGTACAGGTGGTTCAAAAACATTTCTTTGGTAAGGGTTGTGCCCTTGCGCAATGCTAGCAATTCCAAAATGGCGTATTCTTTACCAGTTAAGTTAATAGTGTTTTTATCTACGCATGCAGTACGGTTTTGCAAATTCACAACCAACTTCCCTGCTCGAATTACTGAATCGCTATGGCCGCGTGACCTGCGCACAATTGCATGAATGCGTGCAAGCAGTTCATTTTTGCTAAATGGCTTGGTTAAATAGTCATCGGCCCCAAAGCCAAAACCTTTTACTTTATCTTCCGTATCACTTAAGCCTGACAATACAAGTACCGGAGTTTTAATTTGCGAAGCACGAAGTTTTCTTAATAATTCAAATCCGTCCATGTCTGGTAGCATGAGGTCAAGAACAATTAAATCGTATTCATAGATTTTTCCAATTTCAAGTCCATCTTCACCCAGGTCGGTGCAATCAACTACAAAGCCTTCTGATTTTAGTGTGTTCGTAAGACTTTTTGCGGTTGCTGAATCATCTTCAATAAGTAGAATGCGCATTATGATACTCACTTGTATTGCTTGATATCTAAATATTATCAAAAATTTTATGTTTTAACGAGTTTTTTATTTGTGTGTGTTGTTAACGAAAATTAACAAATTTTTAATGATATTAACTTTGGTTAACAGGAGCGGGGGGATAGTTAATCGTTATTGCAAGCGTTAGCGCGGCAATCCATACTTAAACATCTGTAGAAAATATTTTAGATATATGAAAAATCCTGCTGTATATATTATGGCCAGCAAAAGGCATGGGACTTTATATGTTGGAGTGACCTCACACTTAGTGCAGCGTGTGCATCAGCATAAAAATGGTGAAGTTGCTGGATTTACAAAAATGTATGATTGCAAAATTTTAGTTTATTACGAACAGCACGCAACAAAGGAAGAAGCTATTTTACGCGAGAAGCAGATTAAAGCAGGATCGCGTATAAAGAAAATTTCATTAATTAATACAATTAATCCGACATGGAAAGATTTGTACCAAGAGCTTTACTAAGTGTGGATTGCCGCGCCTTTTGCAAAGGCTCGCAAAGACGATTATATAAGGTGTTTGATATAGACGCTATTTTGCACAAGATCGCCGCAACCGTGATTGCGAGTGCGGGCCATGCTTTCCTTGAACATCATTGCGAGCGTAGCGTGGTAATCCACGCTTAAGTATCATATGACTCTGACCGTTATTCGTTTGCTCTGACCGTCATTGCGAGCGCAGCGCGGCAATCCATACTTAATTTATGAACTAGAATTTGTCCTGCCACTACTCAAGGACCATTCTTTTTTGCAACTATCTATTGTGTCATCTGCTAGCGCATCACGAATTGCTTGCATTAACTGATTCATAAAATAAATATTATGAATAGAAACTAAAGAACACGCCACCATTTCCTGGGCCTTCAATAGATGATGAAGGTAGCCTTTGCTAGCCCATTGGCAGGTTTCGCATCCGCAATCTGGCTCAATTGGTTGATCATCATTAATGTACATACTATTGCGTAAATTAATGTGTTCACGAGTAGGGCTTGGATTATTGCATGGTTTAACCAATGCGCCACCATGGCGGGCAAGTCG
The DNA here is from genome assembly GCA_943322985.2 of Candidatus Finniella inopinata. Lineage (GTDB taxonomy): Bacteria > Pseudomonadota > Alphaproteobacteria > Paracaedibacterales > CAITNM01 > CAITNM01. The sequence goes on along the minus strand of CALPGA020000006.1, from coordinate 17,139 downwards.
CGTTGGGTGCACGCAATCAAATGTATCAATCCCTTGGGCAACACCTGCAAATATGTCGGAAATGCCGCCAATGCCTAAAAGGTGAACAGGGCGGTCTTTTCGTACCATTTCCATGGTAAAACCAACCACATCATGCATTTGATCCTTGCTAGCGCCAAGGCATCCGCCCACAGCAATGCCGAAAAAATCATGGTCGTTTATAAACTCGCAGCTTTCTTGTCGAAGCTGAGGATAAACACCACCCTGAATAATGCCATAAAGCTTTTGTGAACCATCATCGTGCTTTTGCCATTCGTTTAAAGAACGTAAGGCCCAACGGTGGCTCATGCGCATTGATTCTTGCGTGTAGTTTTTATCAACATGAAAGGGGGTGCATTCATCCAGAACCACAATCAGGTCGGCGCCAAGGTTGCGTTGCACGCAAATAGATTCTTCTGGCGTTAAAAAATACGTGCGCCCATCAATGTACGATTTAAAAGTTGCGCCTTGTTCAGTAATGCTTAGTAAGGTTTTTGGGCGGTGGTTTGATCTGCTTCCCTTAATTTCAGAAGCAACTGATCCATGGCCAAGGCTGAAAATTTGAAACCCGCCGGAATCGGTTAACATAGGACCATTCCACCCGGTCATTTTTTGTAAGCCGCCCAGTTTTTTAACGGTTTCTCCACCTGGCTGCAGCATTAAATGATACGTATTCGATAAAATAATTTGTGTGTTAGCGCTGCACATTTGTACAGGCGTTACCGCTTTCATAGCCGCCTTAGTTGCGCAAAAAATAAAAGCAGGAGTTTTTACTTCTCCGTGTGGAGTTACAAGTGTGCCTAAACGCCCTTGTTCGGTAGATTTTTCAATAGTGAAATTAAAGGTCATGAGGTTTTAGCCGATAGCTTATATATAAGAGTGGAGTTGAAAATATCGAAATAAATGCTCTTAAAGCTTGGGAAGCAGCAATGAACCCAATTAACACGGTGGTCATTGACAATGGCGTTGGTGCAAAAATAATCCAAGCAAGAAAGCTGAAAACAAAAGTATCAAATAAACCAGAAATCAACGTCGATGCGTTTGCACGTAGCCATAACAAGTGTTTGCCATGACGTTTTTTTAAAGCAGAAAATATACAAATATCAATATGCTGAGAAATAATAAAGGCAATCAAGCTTGCAATCAAAAGCCTTAAGGATGGTGTAAATAATGCTTCTAATGCTACCTGAATGGAGGTTTTGTTATTTCCAGCCTCAGGGTGCGCAATCACAAGCACCATGCTAAGTATGACAAAAATCTGCATCAGGAAAGTAAGGTAAATAGTTTTTTTAGCAAGGTCAGCGCCGTAATGCTCCGTTATTAAGTCGCTTGTGGTAAAAAGCGTTGTAAACATAACCGTACCAAGAGCAACAGGCTCATCAATATAAGAAAAAGCACCTAATTTTAAAACTTGCATGTTTGCAATAGTGACAGCTAGTACACTGTAGCACACCAAACCAAGTGCACCGAAGAATCGAAATGCCAATAAAATAAAAGCAATGCATGTGAAAAAGCCTAGCGCTAATAATACTTCTGGTGAAAGCAGCTCTAGTGCATTAATAAGGTTGATGAATAAACTATCCATGGCTTACCTGCTTCTGCTGAACGTCAGCGTCTTCAAGCCACTGTCCTTCTAAAATTAATTGCGTTTGAATGGCGCCATGGTTTTCTGAAGCTGAGTAGGGCAATTGGTGGGCTGCCAAGTAATGATAGCCTTCATAAGGAATCTGCATTTCGGTGCATAATTCTTCCAACGCCTTTACTTGATACAAGCGGTCATCAAAAAATAGTATTTTGGATGGAGTGCCGTATTTTTTTATGAAACTGCTCAATACATCTGCTTTGGGATGGGCACCGGTAAAAAGAATTCCTTGAAAAAGCGTTGCTGGTTGATCTGTATCAATAAGTATTTCTACGGTATCCGTTGAAAATGGAGTAAACGTTATGCCCGTCTTTTTTAGTTCACTAGCTCGCCAATGTTCCATGGAAGGAATTTTTCCAAGCTTCCCTGTGTGCATTTGGGTTAGGGCAATCACAATCACGCCCTTTTTTTGAAGGGTATCAAGAATTTCTGGCCATTCTTGCTCAACAAGCATTGTTTTGCGGTTTAAGCGCCAGGTAGATAAAATTTCCGCCATGTTATGAATAGGGTCTTTTTTTATATCATCAATGAATGTGCAAAAAGAAGAAGCAGGCCGAAACATCATCGCTTGTGGAGTGATTATAGTGTCATCTATATCGACAACAAACCAATCACCTGGCTGTAGTTGATCTATGCGAGATTGCAAAGTCTTTATTGAAGAGCATTCCATAGCACTGCCGAAATTACGAAGGTAAAAATAAAGGCGTGTAAAACACGCCCAAAATTTTTGAAAAACTAAAACGTTTTATTTTTTAGCATTAAGCTGTTTTACGATAACTTTTTTCAAAGGCAGTATTTCAGCTGTTAAATTGCGATTTGGTGTTGAAGAAAGATAAGCATCTAAACCGCCATGGAATTCAACAGTGCGAATCGCGCGAGTTGAAAGTCTAAGGCTAATGGTTCTGCCAAGAACTTCACTTAAAAAAGATACGTTTTGCAAATTAGGCAAAAAACGACGATTTGATTTATTGTTTGCGTGGCTCACATTATGACCAAACAACACACCTTTTCCAGTTAATGCACAACGACGCGCCATTTATTTTTTCCTTAAACAATTTTGCCTATTTATAGCATACCTTTGCGGGGGGTAGTCAAGAACAAACAGCAAAAATTTAAAAACCAACACCTTTTGTGGTGGAATATTCAAAATGAATAATTTCATCTGGGAATAAGTGCAAGCGTATAGCGTGCGCTGCCTGAGCAGCTTCAGCGAACCCAGTTAAAATTAATTTTAGTTTGTGGGGGTATGTTGCAATATCCCCAATAGCGTAAATACCTTTTCGGCTTGTAGCGCTTGTGGCTTGATCAACCGTAATGTGATTTTTTTCTAAATTCAGCCCCCATTCGGCAATAGGGCCCAAATTCATGGAAAGTCCAAAAAATGGAAGCAAGTAATCGGCTTGTAATAGTTTTTTTGAACCATCAAGGTTTTCAACTTCTACGGCGCTTAACTTACCATTTTCTCCCTGAAGCCCGCTGAGCTGGTATGGGGTAACAAGTTCAACTTCTCCATTACGTGCTGCAATGTTTAGCTTTTCTTCGCTATCAGGGGCAGCGCGAAATTTTGCACGACGGTGCACAACTTTAACAGAAGCGGCAATATCTTTTAAAATCAATGCCCAGTCAACGGCGGAATCACCACCGCCAGCAATAACTACGTGTTTGTCTTTATATGTGTCTTTACTGCGCACAGCGTAATGAACGCTATTTTTTTCGTAGATATCTAGATGGTCAAGAGGAGGGCGGTTTGGGCCAAAAGCACCAACGCCTGCCGCTATGATAATGCTTTTTGTTTTTATTTCTGTTCCAGAAGATGTGCGAACTAACCAATCTGAACCGCACTCATTTAACGGTGCAATATGTGTTACCTGTTGGTTTAAATGATAGGTAGGGTTAAACGGCGCCGCTTGTTTTTCAAGCTGGTCAATAAGGTCAGCTGCAGCGATCGATGGATGTGCAGCAATGTCATAAATTGGTTTTTCAGGGTACAACGCAGAGCATTGGCCGCCAATTTTTTCAAAAGCATCAATAATATGAGTTTTTAATTTGGCCATGCCGCATTCAAAGATAGCGAACAAGCCGACAGGACCGGCGCCTATAATTACAACGTCGGTTTCCTGAACCATGATCTTAGAACTTAACCTTGGCGTGCTTTATAACGTGGTTTTTTCTTATTGATAACATACATGCGACCCTTGCGACGCACTAGTTTGCAGTCTTTGTCACGACTTCTAAGAGTTTTTAAAGAGTTTGCTATTTTCATAATTTTTCACCTATCTGCATGGTAAGAATACTAAGTCTTTGTGTTCCATTTGTCAAAAGGAATTTTTAAGGAACTTTTATGTGGCGCGGTTATTAATGAATCATTATCTGTACGCCAAGTTCCATAACACGTTGGTGGGGTATTTCAAAGAAATGCCCAGCACTTGTTGTGTTGCGCAATAAATACCGAAACAGTCTGGCACCTAAACCGCGTAAACCTTTCAGGTGCTTTCCTAATATAGGTACGACATGCAATAAAAAGAAGGTGCTTTGATTCATGTCAAAATTTAGTCCCTTGGCCTGAGCGTGCTTTAATATGTTGGAGATTCTTGGGCTTTGCATAAATCCGTAATGCGCCACCACTTGCACAAACCCATTTGAGAAACTTTGCCAAAAAATACGCTCAGAACTTGGAATTCGGGGAATCGTGTGGTTTTGAATAGTTAAAATAATCACTCGATCCGACAAGCAGTTCGTGTGTTCCAAGTGCTTAATTAAAGAAAGCGGAATATGATCAATGTCTTTTGATAAAAATACCGCCGTGCCCGGAACCCTATTGGTGGTTTGTAAATTATACTGCCCAAAAAATTGACCAAAGCTTAGGGAAAGCGTTCTTGTTTTATCAGCCATATGTTTACGCTGCCTATGCCACACATGCATAACACTCCATACCAGCCCCCCAAAAGCAATGGGCACCCAAGCTCCGTGAGTGAGTTTCAAGGAATTTGCTACCAAAAAGGTGCTGTCAATCAAAAGTAGTGGGCCAAAAATTAGTAGTACTGCCCATAATTTCCATCGGAAAACGCGCAGCATTGCAACCATAGCAAGCAAGCTGGTCATAACCATAACGCCGCTGACTGATAATCCATAAGCTGTTGCTAAGTGATTGGAGTTTCTAAATATTAACACCACTGCTACCACGCATGTCATGAGTAGCCAATTGATAGCAGGTATGTAAATGCGCCCAACGTGCTGAGCTGATGTGTGAATAATGCGCATTCTTGGCAAATAATCAAGTTGAATGGCCTGGCCACATAGTGAAAACAATCCGGAAATTACAGATTGCGATGCAATAATAGAAGCAATGGTTGCAAGGCCTACCATGTGCAGCATGTGCGGTTCTGGTACCAGGTAAAAAAACGGATTGCTTATTGCTTCGGGGTGACGCAGCAATGCGGCGCCTTGGCCAAAATAGTTTGATACTAAGCAGGGGCCGACTAGGCTAAGCCAGGAAAAACGAATGGCTCTTGCCCCAAAATGCCCCATATCGGCATACAATGCTTCAGCACCAGTCACACACAACACTACAAATCCTAGCAGGGGCAATATTTGATAAGGGTGACTGCAGGCAAGTTGAAATCCATACCATGGATTAATAGCCTTTAAAATACTAGGGGTTTGCCAAATTTGAACGCCACCCAGCACGCCAATAATTATAAACCACACCAGCATAACTGGACCAAAAAGACTGCCAATACGCTCAGTTCCTTTTGCTTGCAGCATAAATAAGGAAATAATTACAGCAACAGCTGCTGGCACAATATAAGTGCTAAATTTAGGAGCGGCTACGGTTAGGCCTTCTAGTGCGCTAAGCACAGAAATGGCTGGGGTTATTAAGGTGTCTCCCCAGAATAAGGCAGCTCCTATTAACCCCAGGGCAATCATTGTATGTGAAGAAACGAATTTTAAACGTCGGTGGCTAATCAATGCCAACAACGCCAAAATGCCGCCTTCTCCATGGTTGTGAGCACGCAAAATGAGCATTACATATTTAATGGTTACTACCAACATTAGCACCCAAAAAATAAGGGAAAGCACACCCAAAATATTTGCTTCATTTAAAGCAATGTGCGCACCGCTAAAGCACTCCTTTATGGCGTACAAAGGGCTTGTGCCAATATCCCCATATACCACACCTAAGGTGGCAATAATAGGAAGAGTGTCAATGTGTGATCGCTGCATAAGTCAAGCATAAGGCAGGGGGTTTAATAACAGGTTAATAATACTCAATGCTGTATTTTAATTCTTTGTTAAGAAAGTAACTTTATAATAAATATATATTCTTTTATTTTTCATTAATGGAGATTTTGAATGAATTCTTCTCAGAAATTTTTAATGTTTATCGCTGCGTTCTTTATGAAAGTTTGTGCGGGTGACTTAGTGCTCAATGTTGACACAGTTGATCTAGGCGAAATAACTCCTCCTACTACGTATAGTGCTCCCACGAACACTCCAATATTACGAGACAATGGAGAAGATGGTGAAATTGCTTCAATTTTTATAGGAGCAGAAGTTCGTAACTCAGCATCTTTTAAAGCTCTGTTAGAAGAGCTTTCTTCAAGTAGAGCAAATAATGGCGGTATTTTGTCAGCTCAAGCGGCTGAATCTGCCTCACAAAAAATAGCCAATCGTGTGCCTACGCCTTATTACAAGAGGGAGGAAACGACAGTGATTTCTTTAGGTGCAGCTGCCAAACCTCAAACCGATGTAGTAAGTGGTTGGCCCTGGTGGTATCGGTGGCTATCTAGTTTTATTTCCTAACGCCCTTCCAAATGCGGCGCATTGTTGCATAAAACAACCCAGTCATAACCAGTAAATATAGAATAACCTTTAAGCCTAAGCGCTTGCGTTGCTCCATTTCCGGCTCACTTGCCCATGCCAAAAATGTCGTTACATCATGGGCCATTTGGTCAACCGTCGCATTGGTGCCGTCATTATAAGTCACCAACCCTTCGCTAAGTGGTGGTGCCATTGAAATAGCATGGCCTGGAAAATACTCATTATAATATTGCCCCGGACTTAATTTAAAGTTAGGGTTTTCTTTAAATCCTGTTAAAAGCGCATACACATAATTTGCTGCGTGTTCCCTTGCTTTAATAATTAATGAGAGGTCCGGTGGTAATGACCCATTATTGGCAGCCCTGGCTTGCTTATTATTTGCATAAGGGTTGGGAAAATAGTCAGACGGCCTGCCTGGGCGTTCGAACATATCGCCAGCATCATTTGGGCCATCCTTAATTTGATATTGGGATGCCAACACCTTAATTTCAGCTTCAGTCAGTCCCAGTGCTGCAAGGTGCCGAAATGAAATGTATTTAATGCCATGGCATGCTGAACAAACTTGTTTGTAGACTTGAAATCCACGTTGTAGTGCTGCGCGGTCAAAGGTTCCTGTTGGTGACGCAAAGCTCCAATTTTGCTTTGGTGGAATAGGGGCATGTTCTGCACTGAGGGTGGTTATAGTTATCAGAATTGCAGCAACAGAAGCTATATGAAACAAAATCATACTATTTCCTCAGGTACGCTTTTGGCTGTTTCAAAGCGGTCCAGCAGAGGACAAAACACCCAGAAATGAATAAAGTAATAGGCAGTAGCTGCTCTTCCAATCCATAAATACGCACCTTCTGGTGGCTTGGCGCCAATCCAACCCAAAGTAATAATGTTTATTACTAACACCCAAAATAGTTTTGAAAATATAGGGCGATACCGTGCACTGCGCACCGGATGACGGTCAAGCCATGGCAGCACCATTAAGGTGAAAACTGCGCCAAACATTGCTAACACTCCGCCAAGCTTGCTAGGGATTGAGCGCAAAATTGCATAAAATGGCAAGAAATACCATTCGGGCACAATGTGCGGCGGAGTCACCAATGGGTTTGCTTGTATGTAATTATCAGGTTCCCCAAAAAAGTTGGGCATAAAAAAAACAATAAATGCGTATATACATAAATACACACCAAGACCGAATAGGTCTTTTATGGTGTAGAAAGGGTGAAAAGGGATTTTATCTTTTTTCTTGGCATCAAGCCCGGTTGGGTTGTTTGATCCAAACCGATGTAAACTTACCATGTGCAGCATCACCACGCCTATAATCATGAATGGTAGCAAATAGTGAAGGGCAAAAAATCTGTTCAATGTTGGGTTATCTACCGAAAAACCGCCCCATAGCCATTGCACAATGCTTTCCCCACCTGGAAAAGCCGAAAATAAATTGGTAATAACCGTGGCTCCCCAAAAGCTCATTTGTCCCCATGGTAATACATATCCCATGAAAGCAGTTGCCATCATCAGTAGCAAAATCACTACTCCTAAAATCCATAATAATTCGCGAGGGTTTTTGTATGATCCGTAATAAAGCCCGCGCAACATATGTAAATAGACCACAATGAAAAACATAGATGCGCCGTTCATATGAATATAGCGAATCAGCCAGCCCCCGTTTACTTCGCGCATAATCCGCTCAACACTGTCAAAAGCCATGTCCACATGAGGAACATAATTCATGGCAAGGAAAACACCGCTTAAAATCATAATCACTAGGGTAATTCCGGACAGCGACCCAAAATTCCACATGTAGTTTAAATTTTTAGGGGTTGGGTAATCTTTTAGTTCTTTACGGAAAAACGTCACAACAGGTAAGCGGTGATCAATCCATTCTAGTATTTTCATGAGCGCTATCCGATTTTTAAAACAGTGTTGTTATTTAAGAATTCATAGTTTGGTATATCAAGGTTTCGTGGCGCTGGCCCCTCAATAATGCGACCAGAAGTATCGTAGCGTGAACCGTGACAGGCACATAGCCAGCCACCTTCTGCTGGTGCCATATTTTTACGCTCTGTGGGAACGCACCCCAAATGTGTGCAAATACCAATTACCACAAGCCATTCTGGGTTTTTCCCAAAGCGATCTTGGTCTGTTTGTTTGTCAGGTAACGTGCTTAATGGCGTATCTTGCGCGGCTTTAATTTCTTCTAATGTGCGGTGCCTAATAAAAACGGGTTTTCCTCGCCACATAGTGGTTAGGCTTTGTCCAGGTTCAAGTTTTGAAATATCAACTTCAATACTGGCAACTGCCATAACATCAGCAGCGGGGTTCATACTATTTATAAATGGCCACGCAGCAGCGCAAACACCCACAACCCCCACTGATGTAGCGGTTAGTTTTAAAAAATCTCTGCGTTTTGGATCTTCAATTGGATTTTTATCGGTCGATTCGTCCATAAGACATAAGGTAATACTTGATTTGTTAAAGAATAATCTAAAAATTTAAGGAACGCAAAATTTGCAAGAAAACACAAAAAACGTGCGACTGGAAAAGTGTGACAAAGAAAAAATATAAAAGCAATTGGGAATTTATGTCACAGTTCTGACATGTATATAAATTTTTAATTAAAAGTATTTACAATTTTATGTTTTGTCTTCCACACTATTAGCAGTGGCTAATTATGGAACAAGTATGAATAAATCAAGATTACTAATGTTAATGCTGGGAATGTCCTCAGTATCTTTATTTTCAGCAGATGCTCCTTCCCCAAAAAATGAAGTTGAAGCATTGCAAAAGCAAATTGAAGTTTTGCAAAAGCAATTGGAAACCATTGCAAAGCAAGTGAATGAACAAAGCAATCAGGTTAAAGAAATCAAATCAGAGAATAAACAGATCAAGGAGCACCGACCAGCTGCTGCTATCACTGCTGCAAGTCCAGAGCCAAAAGATAATACTCCTGTATTTGAAAAAGGTTATATTGCTATACCAGGCACGACCGCTGCGGTGAAAATTAATGGAATGGTTAAATTAGACATGATACGCGATGCCAAGGCGTATACAGGAGAGCAAACAAACGTAAGTCGTATGCCATATGCATTGCAGATGCGCAATGCAAATTTGCCAAACGTGCCAATGAAGTGGAAAGGCCATTCTTATTTACATGCAAAGCAGAGCAGGTTTCGTGTTGAGTCTCTTGTTAAAAATAAATCAGGAAATGACGTTAAAACATTTGTAGAAGCAGATTTCTTTGGCGCTCCGCAGTGGGGAGACGGTTTCCCCAATGGTCCATCAGCAGGACAATCCTCTAACACCTACACTCTTAGGTTGCGCCATGCGGTGATTGGTTATGGCGGATTAGAAGCAGGTCATACGACATCGACTTTCCAAATTACCGAATCACAACTGCCTTCGGTTGATTTAAATGGTTTAACCGACGGTTATGCAAGACATGCATTAATTCGTTACACTCAAAAGCTTGGTAATTTTGCACTTACTGCTGCAGCTGAGCATGGTCGTGCTGACTATGCCACATTTACACCTACGCCTACAGTAAATGGTGGATCAGCTACAACTCCAAACTATGCATATAATAACCAAGATTCTCCAGGAAACCTTTCAAAGCAAGCTCGACCAGATTTTATCTTGAGAGCCAAGTATAATTTTGAGAATGGTAGCACAGTTGGGTTAAGCTTTTTGAATCGTGATTTGCAGTTAAAAAATAACGTTCGTATCAATGGTAATAACCAAGCAACAGTTGATGGTAGAAATTACTCAACTAATGCATGGGGCATGAATCTAGCTGCTAAAATTATGACTTTCGGCAAAAGCTTCTTTACTACCGGTATAACCACCGGCCAGGGTATTGGTTGGTATATTTTAGAAGGCCAAGGAAGATCAGCATTGTTTGATCCCACCGCAGCAGAAGGTCAACGTTATAAGTCAATTACTATGCACATGTACTGGGCCGGTTATTCACACGTTTGGAACCAGCAATGGCAAACTAACTTTGGTGCTGCTCGAATTGATTTCAGAACGCAAAGATTGGCTAAAGCTCGTGGGGTTACGGGATGGTATGAGCCAGGCTTGGATAAAGCATTCAACAAATACTTGGTTAACACCATGTATTCTCCAGAAGAAAATCTACAATTCGGCTTGGAATACTATGTATTACAACGTAAATCTACCCTTGGTTACCGAGGTCTAGGTCAACGTTTGCAATTCGGCGCAAGCTACAAGTTCTAAGAACTAAAATGTACTAAGCAGAGTGCAGCACCAGTGCGGTGTTGCACTTTTTAAATTATTAATAAAAATTTAACTAAATCTATTTACTTTTTTATCATTAATTACAACAATTATAGTAAGAGTTAACTTAATAAACACTAGGGGTATGATGATTAAATCAACATTAATAACGTTAATGCTGGGCCTTTCTTCAGCTGTTTTATGTGCCGCGAACGTGCCTGATGTTCAAACTGTTTCAACTACTAAAAGTGAAGTAGAAGCACTACAAAAAAAAATTGATGCTTTGAAAAAGCAATTGGAAACTATAGTTCGTCAGGTTAAAGAGCAAAATAGCCAAGTTAAAGAAATTCAATCAGAAAATAAACAGATCAAAGAGCAACATCCAGCTACCACCCAGTCTTCTGCAGCTACGAATCAAGGGGAAAATGCACCTGTATTTGATAAAGGATACATTGCAATTCCAGGTACAACAGCAGCTGTAAAAATAGGCGGTTTAGTTAAGTTAGATGTAATTCGTGATGCTAAGGCACATACAGGTGAGCAAACTAACATCAGTCGTATGCCTTATGCTTTGCAGATGCGCAATGCAAACTTGCCTAACGTACCAACAAAATGGAAGGAGCATTTCTACTTGCATGCCAAGCAGAGCAAAATACGTCTAGATATGCTTGTTAAAAACAAATCAGGAAATGATGTTACGGCTCTTGTAGAAGGAGATTTTTTTGGTTCAACTCAATTTGGTGATAACTTCCCTCCAGCAAGCGCAACTTCGCAGGTTTCTACTACTTATACATTCAGACTGCGTCATGCAGTTCTTGGGTATGGTGGATTGGAAGCAGGACACACAACCACCACCTTCCACACAACAGAAGCGTACATACCAGAAATTGATCTAAATGGTCTTGTAGGCGGGGACGCAAGGCACGCATTAGTTAGATACACTCATAAGTTTGGAAAATTGGCAGTAACAGCAGCAGCTGAACATGGACGCGTAGATTATGTAACCTACAATAATGCTCCAGGAGCTGCTCCTCAAAAAAATTACACGTATAACGCACAAGATTCAGCGAGCAATCTTTCAAAACCAACACGTCCCGATTTAATTTTGAAGTTAAAATATGACTTTGATAATGGTAGTTTGTTCGCCATCAGCGTAGTAAACCGTGATTTACAGATCAAAAACAACGCCGTCAGTGGTGATAATGTTATTGGTACAGTAGACGGAAGAACATATAAAGGCACCGGTTGGGGCACAAACATAGCTGTGAAAGCTATAACCTACGGCAAAAGCCACTTTATTTTTGGTGTGGCTGCAGGGCGTGGTATTGGCTGGTATCTTCTAGAAGCAAATGGTAGATCATCACTATTTGACCCCACTTTGCCAGATGGCCAACGTACTTATAAACAAATTAAAATGCAGATGCTTTTGGTAGGATATGCACATTATTGGAATGCCCAGTGGAATACAAATATTGGAGTTGCTAGATTCACCTTAGATACTCAAAAACTATCTAATGAACGCAACATCACTAAATGGTATGAGCCTGGTCTTGATAAAATTTTTGACAAGTTCTTGATCAACACCATATATTCTCCAGAAGAAAATCTACAATTTGGATTGGAATATTATGTGTTGAAACGCAAATCTACCCTTGGCTACCGAGGCCTTGGTCAACGTTTGCAATTCGGCGTAAGCTACAAGTTCTAAAAACTAGTTGTACTATCTGAAGTGCAGCACAAACACGGTGTTGCACTTTTTTTTCAGAAGAATAAAATTTGCGGTACTATAATACCATAATCAAAAACGCTATATTTCCCGCCACATTCACCTTTTTTGTTGCAACTAATTTAAAGTTTGGCTATAAAAGATACATGTTAATTAATGGAAAAAAGTCATGAAAACGACTCAATCAATTCGTCCAGAGGATGTAAAGAAGCAATGGCTTCTGGTTGACGCTACTGATTTAGTAGTGGGCCGCTTGGCATGCATACTTGCAAATCATTTGCGCGGTAAGCATAAGCCATCATTTACACCACATGTAGATTGTGGAGATAACATCGTAGTTATCAATGCAGAAAAAGTGCATTTCACAGGAAATAAATTAGAAGACAAAATATTTTACTGGCACACAGGTTATGCTGGCGGTATTAAAGAACGCACAATGGGACAAATTTTGGCTAGTAAACACCCAGAGCGTGTACTTATTAAAGCCGTTGAACGTATGGTTCCGCGCGGTCCTTTGGGTCGTCAAATCATGCGCAATTTAAAAGTATTTGCAGGACCTACTCACCCTCATGAAGCGCAACAACCTATTGTTTTGGATGTTGCTGCGATGAATTCCAAGAATAAAAGGAGTTAACCGATGACTACAAATAAAGTTGGTCTTGAAGACCTAAAGTCAGCAGTTTCCGGTACTGTTGCACCAGGCGTTGCCGCTGTTGCTTCAGATGCTCCTGATGTTATTAAATACGAAAAAAAGGTAGATGCTCAAGGGCGTGCCTATGCAACTGGTAAGCGTAAAAACGCTGTTGCTCGTGTTTGGATTAAACCAGGTCATGGTAAATTACTAGTGAACGGTCGTGAAGGTGCTAAGTACTTTGCTCGTCCAGTTTTACAAATGCTTATCGGCCAACCTTTTAACAGCGTAAATCGCAATGCACAATATGATGTATGGTGTACTGTTGTTGGTGGTGGATTATCAGGTCAAGCTGGTGCTGTGCGTCATGGCATTAGCAAGGCTTTGGTTAATTTTGAGCCTGAATTACGCAGCTTGTTAAAGCAAGGTGGATTCTTGACTCGTGACAGCCGTGTTGTTGAACGTAAGAAATATGGTCAAGCGAAAGCTCGTCGTAGATTCCAGTTCAGTAAGCGTTAATAAGTCTTTTATGCTTAATAAAAAAGGCTCGGTTATCCGGGCCTTTTTTTTATGTTTAATAATTCAAATGATCACTTTTATACATATTTTTATATTTTAATTTAATAAAATGTTAACTAATACTTGCTACTGTAAAACCATGATTATACATATCGGTATGTTTATGAGAAAAATTTTACAATACGCAATTTTAGTTTTGCTAGGCTTGAATAGTGCATACGCACTCAGCAATCCCTTTAAAGCAATGTCAAATGCTGTTTCTGGCTGTAAGCCTTCTCTTGTTGGTGAAATTGAAAAAGAATTACCAAACGCTGGAATCGGAGGCACTAAGTTTCACAAAAAAGTTGATACGCTAAGAAAATGTATTGGCAAAGATGCAGCTAAGCTAAAAAGAAGTCATGCAGATGTTGCAAAATCTATGGCTTCTGTGTGTAAAAACGATGCAGATTTTAAGAAAGCTTTTGCTAGTGAGTGCCAATTATCTATTAAGGTGGATAATGCTGTTCAAAAAGAGCTTAAAGCTAAGAAGGATAAAGCTAAAAAACCATCGATGTTCAGTAGAATGATGGGTAAAAAGAAAGCCCCCGTTAAAAAGAAAGCTCCTGTTAAAAAGAAAACTCCTGTTAAGAAAATTAAAAAAGCAGTGCCAGTAGAAGATGATGAGTCTATCGACGTGGCTGCTAATAAAGTGGTCGCTGACAAGGTAGCAGCAGACAAAGCTGATCCAGTATGTTCTCCACAAATTCCAGGCCAAGCCGCTGCTTATGGACCAAATGCTCCGCAAATGCCAGGTCAAGTACCATCACCATATGGTATGCCACAAGCTTATGGACAAATGCCATATGGCATGACTCCTCCACCTGCCTATGGACAAGCAAGTGCAGCACCTCAAATGTATGGTCAACTACCACAATATCCAGTTAATCAGTATTATGGATGCCCACAACCACAAGGTGTATATCCAGACCCAGCAATAAACAGCCAAATGCCTTATCAACAAGGTATCTTACCTGCAGCTGCAGGAAGTCCAATGAGTGGTGTTCAGGCAGCTGGCCAAATGACAGGACAAATGGTTAACACACCACAAGGCCCAATTTGTTCTTGTCCGCACTAAATAATTTAGTAAGCCTTGAATGACGACAGTAGTATTCGTCTTCAAGGTTTCCTATATTAAACCTGTAGCTTCAAAATTAGAATTTTATTATGAGCCGTGGGGCAATAGCTGTTTTATCATCTGAAAATTTGCTGCATAATTTGGCGCAAATTAAAGCCGCAGCACCTTCTAAACCATTAATTGCCATGGTGAAAGCCAATGCTTTTGGGCATGGAATTCGCTCTACCGCAACACGGCTAGAACGTCATGTTGATAATTTAGGTGTGGCTTCAATCGAAGAAGCGCTTGCCCTTAGAAAAATTGGTGTCAAATGCCCAATTACCCTTATGGAAGGGGTTTTTGAGCCCGATGAATTACTTATCGCAGCATGCCAACAGTTTCATGTAGTTTTTCACGATACTATCCAATTAGAATGGCTAAAAGGCTTAAGCTTACCGCGACCCCTTGTAACCTGGTTAAAGGTTGATACAGGCATGGGACGTCTTGGTTTTGCTGTAGGCGATGTGCCTCACGCGTTACGTGTATTAAAGGATTGTCCATCTATTAAACAACCGATAGGGCTTATGTCTCACATGGGTTGTGCTGATGATGTTAATCACCCCTTAAATGACATTCAGCTTCACGCATTTGCTGAATTAGCAAAAAGCTGGGAAGGTCCAAAAAGCCTTGCAAACTCAGCTGCAATATTTGCTTATCCACAAAGCCATTATGATGTTATTCGTCCGGGGATTTGCCTGTATGGTGTTTCTCCTATTAAAAACAAAAATGCTAGTGACTTTAATTTAAAGCCGGTCATGACGTTGCAAACTCGTTTGATTTCGGTGCGTAAACGCCCAAGTAGTTCATTTGTAGGTTATGGCGGAACGTACCAATGTGATGAGCCCATGAATGTTGGGGTAATTGCCATTGGCTATGGAGATGGTTATCTACGGTCATTGCCGCCTCATACTCCAGTTTTGGTGAACGGGAAAAAGTGCCATTTGGTTGGGCGTATTTCTATGGATATGGCGGCTATTGACTTACGTTCTTGTCCTGATGCTAAAGTTGGGGACCCGGTTATTCTGTGGGGCGAAGGACTGCCCATAGAAGATATTATTGAAGGTTCGCAAATTATTTCTAACGAACTTTTAACCAGTGTTCAGTCACGAGTGACGTTTCATTGGACGCTGTCTTGAAAATGCAAAAAGTTTTTTGGGAAAATCCTTATCAGAACAGTATAGAAACCGCAGTGGTTTCGGTTTCAGGCAACCAAGTGATATTTACTGATACCATTGCTTTTTCTTTTTCTGGCGGTCAAGAAAGCGACAACGCCCTGGTTAACGGTATGCCCATTCTTGATTCAAAAATAGAAGACAATTTAATTCTCTATACATTGCCAGACGACCACGGACTTTCACCGAGTGATCATGTTGTTATGAAAATTGATTGGGATCGCCGTTACAGACTAATGCGCTTGCATTTTGCCGCCGAACTAGTGCTTGAAATCGTTACCCAACAGTTCAAATTCGAAAAAGTTGGTGCGCATATTGCTGAATCAAAAGCGCGTATTGATTTTATCACGGATACGAATATTTCCGGCATTTTTGATATCATCCTTGAAAAATACAATGCCATCATTAATGCCGATCTTCTCATTGAAACTGGCTTTACTGATGTCGCTACTCAGCGGCGTTTTTGGAAAATTGATGGATTTGCCCAGGTTCCTTGTGGCGGTACCCATGTGAAATCAACAGGAGAAGTAGGGTTTGTAACGTTAAAAAGAACACACCCTGGCAAGTCAATAGAGCGAATCGAAATCCGCCTGGTTGATGGGAACATCTCTGCCTAAAAATTTTTCAAAAAAAAACCTCTTGAGCCTATAGTTGCTATATACCTTATCTTAAAAATTAAGGAGGCAGTTCGATGACCCATTGGTACGTAAAAGACCTAAGCAAACTTACAAAAGTGTCGGTGCAAACGTTGCACTACTACGACAAACTCAATCTTTTGAAGCCTAGCTTGCGTCTGGATAATGGCTATCGCCTGTACTCTGAAGCGGATTTATTGAAACTCCAGCAGATTTTGGCATTAAAATTCTTTGGTTTTGAGTTATCTCAAATCAAGGCTTTGCTTGCCAGTAGTGTTGACGTGGTTGAGCATTTCACGGTGCAGTCGCAATTTTTGCAAAAGAAAGCAACAGCATTAATTGAAGCAAGCAATACATTACAAAGCATAATATCTGATTGTGGTGTTGATAAATCTATTCCTTGGAAAACAGTAATTAAATTGATAGAGGTATATCAAATGACACAACAGAACCCTCTGCAAAATTTCAGACTAGATAAGTATTTTGGTTTATTTGAAGGATACGCGGAGACTTTGAGAGGGAATTGTTCAGATTTTAGGCAGATAGATCAGTACTAATTTATATGACTGCTTAATTTTTAAGCACTTCTTGTCGT
>CALPGA020000005.1 GCA_943322985.2 Candidatus Finniella inopinata | reverse complement strand
GGGGCTGTCCTAGATAACACAAAGAAGTGTTATAAAGGGAAGCATGAGAAAGAGTCGATTAAGTAAAAAAACTCAAGATAAGTTAATGGAACATTTTGTTGCTGGCACAACGGCAAGATGTGCATCTGAACTTATAGAAATTAATCGCAACACAGCAGCCTATTACTACCAAAGGCTTCGAGAGATTATCACGCATCATCTAGAACAAGAATCTATTGAAATCTTTGATGGTGAGATAGAAGTTGATGAATCCTATTTTGGCGGAACACGTAAAGGTAAACGAGGACGAGGTGCTGGCGGAAAGGTTCCAGTGTTTGGGCTATTAAAGCGTGGGGGACGTGTGTATACAAAGATTATTCCTAACGCCAGCGCTGAGACCTTGGTGCCTATAATTGAACAAAAAGTCATTCCAGACAGCATTGTCTACAGCGACTGTTGGCGGGGATATAATGCTTTAGATGTATCTGAGTTTAAGCATTGTCGCATCAACCATTCAAAGCTTTTTGCGGACAAACATAATCACATCAACGGGATTGAGAATTTTTGGAATCAGGCAAAAAGGCATTTAAGGAAATTTAATGGTGTACCAAAGGAGAGTTTTCCTCTATTCCTAAAAGAATGCGAATGGAGATTTAACAATCCAAATCCAAAAGCTCAATTAGCCCAGTTGAAGCAATGGGTTAAAGGCATTCTAAACTAGTTATCTAGGACAGCCCCATTTTTAAATTTCAAAAGGACAATACTATGACTAAAAACTTGCTCGTTGCGTTTTTAAGCGTTTTCATGCTTAACACCGCTATTCATTCTGATGATGATATTGAAGAAGGTCGTGCGCACAAAAAAATGCGCACCTTAGCACCAAATAGTGATACCGCTTCCTTTAGTGATAGTGGCAATGAAATGACTGGCTTAGGTCGTTACTCTATAAGCACAGTAAGCGCACCATATCAAAGTAAGATTGAAGGAGTATTTCGAGAACGCCAAATCCCATATTCACAAGATACTTTTGCACAAAATGAGATCAATTATACATTTTTAGAAAATCTGATGGGCTCTGTTCCTGACGCAATTGCGTATGGTGACACTGGAGGTAAGAATAGATATTACCATTCTATTGGTAGAGTGTGCCCTGATACACCAAGAAAAGCGCCCAGGACATAGCATTTAAACGTACTCTTACTAAGTATCTTTATTTCCATAAGGACACAACTTATGCAGCCAGGGTTTGTAACTTTGGCTGCATTTTTTTGCACAGTCACCATTTCCAGTTTTTATTGCTTCTTATCTTTAAGCTGGTTAAATTTATTATTTGTTTACTGAAAATTATAAAGCTGCAGCAAGTGAGATAGCATTATAAGAATATTATTGACTAATTTAATTTTTTAAATGTATATTAATAATCCTTATTAAAGATCTATTATTTATTTTTAAATTATAAAGGATACAAATACATGAAAATATTATTTTGCACTTTTTTAAGTATTTTTGCTTTTAGCTCAGTAGCAAATGCTACTGCTGATACTGAAAATTTTGATTCTGAAGTGACTGCGGCTTTTAGTTCATCTAATTCTACGGTTCCACAAATTCTTCCGGGGGACTTACTGAGCAAAGCTCGAGCAGCACTTGCAACTAGGTTGAGTAGAATTAAACCTGAAGTTGCTAAAGAAGAAAAATTTGAAAAAAGAAAGCACTCTGAAATAACCCAGCCAGTTCGCCCTCTTCCATCTCTTGATGTTTTTGATAGAATCGATACAGGTGCGTGGACTATGCCTCATAATCCTTGCCCTCCTACACCCAGAGCAGGTCATTATGAACTTAGAGATCTTGATGGACATGCAGTATATTGGAAAAAAAAGTACGACTTGAACGGCAAACTTATTGGTTTTGCATAACTTTATTATTATGCAGCCACGGCTTATAGCTTTGGCTGCATTTTTTGTACTATCACCATTTCCAGTTTTTATTGCTTCTTATCTTTAAGCCGGCTAAATCTATTACTGGTTTAGGAGAAGATCAATGCCCTTAGTTTTTACTTTACAAGAATTCATAGAAAAATCTTTAAAAGAAATAGCACCAGAAATACATACCGATAAGGTTGTGCTAGAGCCTACTAAAGATATTTCACATGGCGATTTAGCAAGCAACGCCGCTATGGTGTGTGCAAAAGCCGTAGGAATTTCTCCACGCGAATTAGCTGTAAAATTAATTGAAAAAATTACAACTCATGATGCTGTTGTAAGTGCTGAAATTGCAGGACCAGGATTCATTAATATAAAGCTTAAACCAAGCGCATTACAAAACGAACTAAATCAAATTTTAGCCAGCAAATCAACCTATGGGTCAAACACATTAGGTGCGGGAAAATCTGCACAAGTTGAATATGTTTCAACAAACCCTACTGGCCCTATGCATATTGGCCATGGGCGTAATGCCATTTTGGGTGACACTGTTTCAAGCTTATTGGAAAAGGTTGGCTATTGCGTTACACGTGAATATTACGTGAACGATGCTGGCGGACAAACAATAGCGTTAGCACGGTCAGCTTATGTTAGATACAAAGAAGCACTAGATGAACCTATTTCTGATGATGATTTTGATCAAGATATGTACAAAGGCGATTATTTAAAACCAGTTGGAGTTGCCTTAGCTCAAAAATATGGAAATTCATTTTTAAATAGACCCGAAGCTGAATGGTTTGAAACTGTTCGTTTGTTCGCCATTGAAGAAATGATGAACTACATTCGACATGATTTGAAGTCACTTGGCATTACAATGGAGTACGCATCAGAAAGCGCACTAACCAAAGAAGGCTGGGTAACCAAGGCTTTGAAAGTTTTAGAAGCTAAAGGTGATGTATACACAGGCGTTTTAGAAAAGCCAAAGGGACATCAAGTTGATGACTGGGAAGAGCGCCCTCAGACTTTATTTAGGGCAACTGCCTTTGGTGATGACATTGACCGCGCCTTGCAAAAGTCAGACGGAGCATGGACCTATTTTGCTGGCGATGTTGGCTACCACTATCATAAAATCAGCAGAAATTACGATGTTCTTGTGAACATTTTGGGCTTTGATCACGTAGGATACGTAAAGCGCTTAGTTTCAGCGGTTAAAGCATTAAAGGCGGATCAGTCATATGCTGTAAAAACCTGTCAGATGGTTAATTTTTCAGACAATGGTCAACCTGTTCGCATGTCAAAAAGAGCGGGTACGTTTGTTACCATTCAACAACTAGTTGAACGGGTTGGAAAAGATGCTGTGCGTTTTATGATGATTTCACGCCACCAAGATATGGTTATTGATTTCGACTTTAAAAAAGCGGTTGAGCAATCAAAGGACAACCCATTATTTTATATTCAATATGCCCATGCACGTATTCATTCGGTATTGCGTCATGCCACGCAAATTTTTAATGGATTACCTAAAACAGAATCCCTTGAATGCTTAAATGATGAAGCCGAATTAACCCTTATAAAAGGATTGATTCAATGGCCACGTGTTGTAACATCTGCAGCGCATCACCTAGAGCCACACCGCGTTACAAATTATCTATATGACTTGGCAAGCCTGTTTCATAGTTTGTGGAATAAGGGTAAAGACAATACGCAACTTCGGTTTATTGACGAAAAATCGCCAGCGCAAACTGCAGCACGCCTGGTACTTTTACAAGCAACAGTTTGCATTATTGCTGAAGGATTAAATCTTTTAGGGATAACGCCTGTGGAAGAAATGCGCTAATGAAATTTCCAAGCCCTTTGGTATATGGAACACTTCTTAAACGCTACAAACGTTTTTTAGCTGATATCAAGCTTGATAGCGGCGAAGAGTTAACAGTGCATTGCCCAAACCCTGGCGCCATGATGGGCATTACAACACCCGGGTTAAAAGTGGCTTTGTCGAAAGCAGCAAACCCTGCACGCAAATTAGCTTATAGCTGGGAAATGGTTGAAGTGGATGACACTTGGATAGGCGTGAATACAAGCAATCCCAACCAAATTGTAGCGGAAGCACTAGCGAACAATACCATTCCGGAACTTGCTGGCTATAAAAATATCAAAGCAGAAGTGAAGTATGGCCAAAATTCTCGAATCGATTTTTATCTGACTGATGGCCCTACCCAAATGTGCTTGGTCGAAGTAAAAAATGTTCACTTGATTCGCGGGAACCATATGGCGGAATTCCCCGATTGCGTAACGGCTCGTGGTGCAAAGCATCAATTAGAATTAGCTGAACAGGTCAAAAATGGGATTAGAAGCGTTGTGTTGTATGTGGTGCAACGAAATGATGCCCTGAGCTTTAAAGTAGCAGATGATCTTGATAAAGCTTACGGTCAGGCAGCACAATTAGCGGCCACCGCTGGCGTTGAAATGCTAGCCTATAGCTGCAACATGGAAGCTAACGGCATCACCTTAAAACAACCTTTGAAAGTTTTGTAATCCTAATGGAATTAAATGAACAAAAAACACTAAAAGAAAAAGTCTTTGCTGCATTTGATCAGCACATAACCGCACCTAGCTGCACCATTGTGGTGGCCGTATCCGGTGGAGCAGATAGTCTGGCATTAACCTTACTAGCAAACGAATATGCAAAATTAAAAAGACACGCAATTGAAGCGGTCACTGTTGACCATGGATTACGGCCTGAATCAAAAGCTGAAGCGGCAACAGTTTTTGGTATACTGAGCGCTCAAAATATTTCGCACCACACCCTTGTTTGGAACCACGAAGAAAGCCTGAACCGTAAACATGAACGGGCGCGCGCGGCACGGTATCAGTTACTTATTGATTTTTGTAAAAAATACGAAAATCCCGTTTTGATGACGGCGCACCATGCACAAGATCAAGCTGAAACAATTCTTATGCGATTTTTAAAGGGGTCAGGCCCTGCTGGTTTTCAAGCAATTCAGGCCGTTCGACATGAAGACGATGTTCCAATTATTCGCCCCTTGCTTGGAATTGTACCAAGCGATTTACGCGAGTATCTTAACGAACAGGGGATTACGTGGATTGAAGACCCTTCAAATACGGATGCTCACTATGAACGAACTAGGGTTAGGCAGTTGGTGCAACACATTAAAGACTTGGGGTGGGATGAAAATGGAATAATAACATCTGCTGCAAAAATTTATAGTTTGCACCAATCATTAGAAAATTTAACATCGGGATACGCTGAAGATTTTGTCATGAATACTTCTCCCCTAACTGTTGATCAGCCAATATTTTTCAACTGCCCCTTACAGATTCAGCAAGAATGGTTAAGAAGTGCCATCTGGACAATTGGCGAAGCTAGCTACCCCAAACCTTATTCCACAATTGATGCAGTATTAGAAATACTTAAACAACCAAGAGTTGATGGCTACAAAGTAGCAGGATGCTTCATTAACGTTAACAAAAAGCGAATTTTTATAACAAAACATTGAAATGTGACACCTGTAACACATTATGACAAAAAAACATCACACATATATAATTTCGTGAAAATTTTTCATAACCTTATGTGAAAATTTATAAACTGCACTATAACTGCATTATTATAATTTTAGAGTTTTTTAATGAAATTAAAAGCATTACTATTAGGCTTAGCAATTGCAACAAGCTATACAGGATATTCGATGGACAGCATAGAAGAATCTGCAAATGCCCCATATACAGTGGTAAGAAAAGATATAGAAATCACAGCAGAAATATATGATGACATTGGATCAATTACTAGCGTTCTTAGTGAAATTTTAGGTCAAGAAGAGAAAGGTCCTTTTATAGTAAAGTGGACAGCGACCGAAGAGCCTTCAGACGGAATAAAAGCACTTATTCAAAGCACAAACACTAAGTTTTACGATGGATTCATAGAATTTTTTAAAGCAATAAAAGCAATGAATGTAAGCACCATTACTACCGCCCCAGAAGAATCACAAGAAGAACTAATAGAAAATTTTATGCAAGATATTCTAAACTATCATAGAAACTATTATTTTCTTATAGAAAAAACCTCTAAAGATTTTTTTGAAGCAGCTGTAGCTTTAGATGCTTAAAAACATTCATAGCCACCTTGCAAAAGGTGGCTACCTCTCCCATTGCAAAAAACCATACCGCCGGATATAAATAGTAGACCGCCGTTGTGGCTCAGTGGTAGAGCACACCCTTGGTAAGGGTGGGGTCGAGAGTTCGATTCTCTCCAGCGGCACCATTTAACATTCAACTTTTAGGTGATGCTTTCATACATTTTAACGACACAGAAATTTTCGACGCAATAGATGGTGAATTAGTTCGCCAACAGAATCAAATTGAGCTAATTGCCTCAGAAAACATTGTAAGTCCTGCTGTGCTAAAGGCGCAGGGGTCTGTTCTGACCAATAAATACGCTGAAGGGTACCCTGAAAAGCGTTATTATCATGGCTGTGAATACGTTGATAAAGTAGAAGCCATTGCCATTGAACGAGTCAAAAATATTTTTGGTGCAGGTTTTGCTAATGTGCAGCCGCATTCTGGAGCCCAGGCAAATCAGGCTGTTTTTCTAGCTCTTTTAACCCCTGGTGATACTGTTTTAGGCATGGACCTAAGTGCTGGTGGGCATTTGACCCATGGTTGCAAAGTCAATATGTCGGGCAAATGGTTCAATATAGTTTCATATGGTGTAGATGATAACACGCACCATATTGATTATGATGCCGTTGAAACGTTGGCGTTGGAACATAAACCTAAGCTTATTATCGCAGGTGCTTCGGCCTACCCTAGATTTATTGATTTTCATCGATTCAAAAAAATAGCCGATAAAATTGGTGCTTTTTTGATGGTTGATATGGCACATTACGCCGGTTTAATTGCCGGTGGCGTGTACCCAACCCCAATGCCTTTTGCTGATGTTGTTACATCGACCACCCATAAAACCTTACGCGGTGGAAGAGGCGGCATTATTTTAACCAACCGTGAAGATATCGCAAAAAAAATTAATAGCGCTGTTTTCCCAGGACTTCAAGGCGGACCATTAATGCACGCAATTGCTGGTAAGGCCGTTGCCTTTGGTGAAGCACTGCAACCTGAATTTAAAGATTATGCATTTCAAATTGTGAAGAATGCAAAAGCTTTAGGTGAAACTTTAAAAGAAGGGGGAATTGACCTTCTGACGGGTGGAACTGATTGTCACATGTTATTGCTTGATTTGCGTTCAATTGGCATTAGCGGCAAAGATGCTGCAGATGTTCTAGAGCAAGCAAACATGACCTGCAATAAAAATGGAATTCCTAAAGATCCGCAGCCACCAACGATTACCAGTGGCATTCGTGTGGGCACCCCTGCGGCTACAACTAGAGGATTCAAGGAAGAAGAATTCAAAGAAATAGGCCTAATGATGCTTAGCGTTTTAAAAGCTGCTGCTAATGGAAATGCACAAAGCGAAATTGCTACAGCAAAAACGCAGGCAATTCAGTTGTGCAAGCGATTCCCTATATACGAATAATATCTATGTATGGTTGGATTGATAATGATCCAACCATTCTTCATTTCATAATTAATTAGCTATTTTTCTCTTTCGGCACCATCCAACCACAATAACCAGTATTCCCCCTATTGCTGCCGCTGCAGGAATAATAAGCAATGCGTGTTGATATGACTGCATAGTGTAAGTGCGAATGCCATTAGCCATTAGACCTGTCCAGAAATGATCCATTGCCCAGCCAATAGTGCTGTGGAAAAATGACCCGCCAAGCATATTAATGCAATTTAAAAACGCGATTGTGATCCCAAGCATTGCTGGTGAAACCAGTTCACTTCCTGTTGCAAAAACTAAGACCTGATAACAGCACAAAATTCCCACTACGAAAAATAGCGCGGAAAGTGAATAAGCGTTGAAAAATGTAGTAGCATACAGCAGCCACAAGAATGCCAATACCATGCCCAAACTGCACAATGTAATGACTGAATAATTACCAATACGCTTTGCCCAAGCTGCTAGTAGCGGCCCTCCAAATAACATGCCAACGAAAATGTAGGAAACAAAACCAGCGGCATCTGCTTTATTAACGGCAATGGCCTGCATAAGGTAATTAACACCCCAAACATCGGCGAAGCCTTCTAAGGGGCCAACCATCAACAAGTTAGAAATTGCCAATAGCCAAATGGTTGATGAACTTAGTAATTTGCGAAGGTCTTTTACGCAAAGGGTTGATTGCTCTTTTTCACGAGGCGTTGAGCTGGTTTTTAAAAACAATAACGTCAACACGCCAATACCAATACTGACACAAGCTAATACAAAAGCGACCTGCTGCCATCCACAATTTTCAACAAGAAGACTAACGGGTTTACCCCCATAAATAGCGCCTAGTAACCCAACCGTGAAGGAAAAGCCAACCATGCGTGCATAGTATTGCCTGCCAAACCATTGGGAAATCACTTTAGATGTTGCTAAAAACCCAGCTGCAGAACCGGCACCTACTAGAAACCGGCTTATAAGTGCTAATGTCCAGTTATCGGTATAGGTAAATAGAAGTGTTGAAAGCCCGCACAAAACAGCACAAATACACACCACATAACGCGCTCCAAAACGGTCAAGCAACACGGCAATGGGTAACTGCATGCCAGCGTAACCATAGTAATAAACAGAAGCTAATAATCCGAAACCAGTGGCATCGACCTGAAATTGTTGCATGATTTGCTGCATCATTAAGCTTGGCCAAAGCCGCAATATAAACTGATAAGTAAAGAACGATAAAGGGAATACCCACATAGCATACGGTAGAATTCTTTTAGACATAATAAACCTCAAGAAATTTGAAGGAACAATTTTAATTTTTTAAATATGTGAATATGAAAGGATGTATCGACGGGGCTAGCCGCCAATATTGCTAGAAATGATAATGATGGTTCTGTGTTGATGGACCAGCATTTTTCCTTTTACGCCTAAGATGTTCTTCAAGGTTAATGATACACCGTGTCAGAATTTAATCAATATTTTTTGGTGGATAATATTTAGAAATTCCGACTATTCTGCAGCCAAATGGATAATAGTCTTGACTTTTCTCCATTTTCGTGGAGAATAGTCATATGATTAGAGCGCAAAAAAACATCATTCTTAACGATCTTGAAAAAAAGATCGTATTGCTTGTAGGCCCAAGGCAATCAGGAAAAACCTGGCTTGCAAAAGACATTGCTAAGTCTTTTAAAAATAGTCTTTATCTTAACTACGACCAAATTAAAGACAGAAAAATCATCCATGACCAATCTTGGCTTGATAATACCGATTTGCTTATTTTTGATGAGCTTCACAAAATGGATGATTGGAAAAATTATATAAAGGGTGTTTTTGATACAAAACCTGAATCAATGCGCATACTTGTAACGGGTAGTGCGCGTTTAGATATATATGATCACGTGGGTGATTCTCTTGCAGGGCGTTATTTCCGACATCGCTTGTTACCTCTTTCTTTAAGTGAGCTACGGCAATGCGCGCAGGATTCAAATATTGATAAACTACTAGAAAGAGGAGGGTTTCCCGAACCTTATTTTGCATCAAGCATTACAGAAGCAAATAGATGGAGATTGCAATACATCAACAGCCTTTTAAGCACAGATATTTTTGAAATCGAAGCTATACATGATTTAAGGGCAATGCGCTTGGTATTTGATTTACTTAGAAACCGAGTGGGTTCGCCAATTTCTTATCAATCCTTAGCTGAAGACGTTTGTGTTTCGCCCACAACGATTAAAAAATATATTCAAATATTAGAAGCCGTGTTTATTATATTTTCTGTTACTCCGTATTCACGCAACATAGCCCGTAGTTTATTAAAAGAACCTAAAATATATTTTTTTGATACAGCACTAGTGCAAGGAGATGATGGAGCTAAATTTGAAAATCTAGTGGCCTTAAGCTTATTGAAACATGTGCATGCCAAAGTTGATTGCAATGCCCAAGAATATGCTTTGCACTATTTGCGCACTAAAGACGGCCATGAAGTTGATTTTGCTCTTGTTAATAACCAAGCGATCGAAACAATGATTGAAGTAAAATTATCAGATGAAGTAATAAGCAAGACTTTACGCAAATTTAAGACGCAGTATCAGTATACTGCAATACAATTGGTAAAAAATCTAAAAAAAGAATACCAAGAAGATGGTATTCAAGTTTTAAAAGCAGAAAAATTTTTAGAGCAGTTGTTTTTATGAAAATTGCTAAGATTAGCCTTGCTCTTTTCGTTTTGCTTTATCCCAAAAAGCTAATTTTTGGTCTCGTGAAAAGTTTTTAAAATCAGTGGCACCCTCCTCCTGAATTATTGCCTGCAAGGCATCAAAACGATTTTCAAATTTTTTACGCGCGTAGGCGATGGTTTCTTTAACATCAAACCCACAAAAATCAACCAGAGTAATCCAAGCGTGTAACACATCGCCTAATTCTTCTTGAAGTGTTTCTGAATTGGGCTGTTGCAATTCTTGCTTTACTTCATCAAGCTCTGATTCTATTTGCTTGATAATTTGTAGGGGATCATCCCAATAAAAGCCAACATCTGCTGCGTGCTTGTAGTCACTTAGAATTTTATCAAGATCGTCCATAGCTAGTTTTTCCTACTCTTGAACCAACAATAGGGCATTATAAGATTTTTTGGCATGATTGACAGCCATAATATATCTGCTATATTCAAGTCATGTATAGGAAATATTCATCACTTTTAGACCTAAATCTGCGCAGCTAGTGCTGCGATAGATATTTATTTTCCAATTCCACAATTTAAAATTAGTTCAAACTCCACACACCGGAGACGCATATGTTATCTTTATCACCCTATCAAGCTTGGTCTATGTGGGCCGTGGCTTCATTATTTTATGCTTATCAGTACGTTTTAAGAGTCCTTCCAAATGTCATTATGCCAGATCTTCTAACGCATTTTAACACCAATGCCATGGAATTTGGTCAGTTTGCCGGCCTATATTATTTAGGTTACACGTTAACTCATATTCCTTTAGCAATCTGGCTAGATCGCAGAAATCCTAAATTTATACTTCCTATTTGTATTCTAGCAACAGTTGCTGGCATTATTCCCTTACTCATTAGTGACACCATCGTTGCTGCCAATATTGGGCGATTTATCATGGGTATAGGTTCATCGGGCGCAATTTTAGGCGTATTCAGAGTCATACGCCTTGGATTCCCAGAATCGCATTTTAATAGAATGCTTGGACTATCTGTAACAGTTGGCCTTGTGGGGGCCTTATACGGTGGACTTCCGGTTAAGACCTTGCTTGAAACCACCCATTGGCAAACTATTATTTTATATTTTTGCTGGATCGGTAGCTTTCTTGCTGTATTAGCATACGTAGTCATCCCCTCCAAATATAAGCCAATTATTTCAACTCAAAACATTCTAGAGGACATTATTCAAGTACTTAAAAACAAAAATGTTCTTATAGTTTGTATTTGTGGGGGCCTAATGCTTGGACCTTTGGAAGGCTTCGCTGATGTTTGGGGGGCTGGTTTTCTGCAAAGCGTTTATCAAATAGCTCCTGCAAAAGCTGCTGGTATATCATCCTTAATGTTTTTAGGGATGTTGTTTGGCGCCCCTGGCCTTACTTATATGGCGGATTACCTAAAAGCCCATATAAAAATTATTATTGGAGCGGCGCTATTCATGGGTACTGTATTTGTAACCATGCTCTATGGATTTGGTTCACCTGAAATGCTATCGGTGCTATTCACAGCCGTTGGCGTAGCATGTGCATACCAAATTATTGCCATCTATGTAGCTAGCACATATGTGCGAGAACGCCATGTAAGCATTACAACCGCTTTAGCTAACATGATTATTATGACGTTTGGATATTTCTTCCATACTGTAATTGGCATTATGATGGGTGATCACCAATCAGGTGGTAACTTCAGCCATGAACAATATCAATATGGTTTAAGCATTATCCCCATTTGTTTATTCATAGCTGCAATTGGATTTATGATTCAGTTAAAAAGAAACAAAGCCTAACTACCCTTTTGTCTTCTGGTGCCTTGGCAAATACCTTGGCACTGGAAGACATTTTTCACGAAACTAGTTAACGTAGGCTGCAATATACGTTATGTTCTAGAAGAACAGTTTACGTAATGAATTCATGTCTTTTGGTACTTTTTTAGCTTTATCGTTTAGTTTGTGTTTGCGATTCGTTTCGCGCATCGCTTTTTCTGCATTATTGGGGTATTATATAGATAAATTCATGGGTACTTCTCCTTGGTTTATGATTGCATTTATCATGGTTGGGGTATACTTGGGTTGGTTGTCATTAGCAAAAGTAAATATTCGAAAAGAGCCTGATGCTTGATCCGCTACATCAATTTCAAATAACAAAAATCATCCCATTATCACTGGGAAGTTGGGATATTTCATATACAAATTCTGCCCTTTGGATGACAATTGGCCTGAGTTTTGTTTGCTTGTTTTTCTATGTTTCTTTACGCAAAGAAGCACTTGTTCCGGGGCGTTTACAAGCTAGCGCTGAACTTACTTTTACTTTTTTGTCGGACATGGTGAAAACCTACATTGGGCGCGAAGGCATACCTTTTTTCCCATTTATATTCACGCTTTTTTGGTTCGTGTTAATGGGCAACCTGTTAGGGCTTATTCCTTATAGCTTCACGTATACAAGTCATATTGCCGTTACATTTTCATTAGCACTTGTTGCCTTTATTGCCGCAAATGTGGCCGGATTTAGGAAGCACGGGTTTGGGTTGTTTCATCTTTTTTTGCCAAAAGGCATCCCTGTATTTTTGGCACCATTAATGATTGTTATTGAATTAATTTCATACCTGGCACGCCCTTTTAGCTTAAGCATTCGTTTGTTTGCCAATATGATGGCAGGACATTTAATTTTGAAACTTTTTGCTAGTTTTTCTGCAATGCTTGCTGGATCTTCGCTTGCTGTCTTGGGTATAGTGCCATTATTATTGAACATTGGCGTAACAGGATTAGAGTTTTTGGTAGCAGTACTGCAAACATATGTGTTTACGTTACTAACATGCTTATATATTAATGATGCAATTAACTTACATTAGAAATTAAGGAGAACGTTATGGAAATCGCTGCAGCAAAAATGATTGGTGCTGGTCTGGCAATGACAGCAGGTCTTGGCGCTGGTATTGGTTTGGGAAATATTTTCAATGGAATAGTAACGGGCATTGCGCGTAATCCTGAAGCGAAAGATGATATTTTTCGTGCAGGATTAATTGGTGCGGCCCTTACCGAAGCGATTATGCTTTTCGCACTTGGCACAGCCATGACCATGTTGTTTGCATTCTAAGCTATGCCTCAGCTTGATATAAGCACCTATACGCCACAAATATTTTGGCTAATCATTATTTTTTCGATAATGTTTGGCGTTTTTATTGGCGTGTTTTTGCCTAAATTATCAAGCATTTTTCAAAAGCGTTTTGATTCAGCAAAGCATGCAGATCAGCAGATTCAAAACCTGTCAGAAGCAACAGCGCAATTGCAAAAAACCTATGATGAAAAAAAAGAAATCGCATTAAAAGACGCGCAAAACTATATTGATGAAGCATTAGCAAGCATACGCGAAAATCATGAAAATCAGCTTCAGATCTTAGAACAGGATATTCAGCAAGAACTGAAATTACTGCAGAAAAGCTATAAGCAACAACATGCTGATTTTGACGAAACTTACAAAGATATTATTAATGAATCTGTTATACAAATTCTGAATAAATTAGGAGTAAAAAATGGACGCTAGTTTTTTTATTCTCATCAGCTTTTGTGTGTTTGTTTTTATATTTGTAAAAAAACTTTGGCCAAATGTGTTAGAACTTTTAGATCAGCACATTGCAGGCATTAAAAATGAGATTGCTAAAAAAAAATCTAGCATTTCAGAACATGAAAAATTAAAAATACTTTATCAAGACCGGCTACAGCACTTGCATAAAGAGATAGAAGAACTAAAAACGTCAGCTATTCAAAAATTTGATTTTTTAAAAATGAAGCTTGATACAGAACTGGAAGTGCAGCATGCATACCGTCAAAAAAGTTTTCAGCAAACTATTCACAGAATGCAACGACAACAACGAAAAACTCTGCAGGCAAGATGTGCAGGTAAAATTTTAGAGCAGATTAAAGCTGAACTTAAAAGAAATCCATCATTTAATGACGATTATATGGTATCACTACTAAAATCATACAAAGAAGCTGATAGTGTGAAATCATGACTCGATGGAATAATGAAACCTTAAAAAACGCCTTGAAATTTAATATTTCATTTCCTGTTGCAGCCCATACTTTGTGTGTTGATAGTCGTCAATTACAACATGGTGATATCTTTATTGCCCTTCCAGGAACACAAGACGGTCATAGTTTTGTGCGTCAAGCACTTGATAAAGGCGCTTCTTGCGCCATTGTCGAGCGTGCTCCTGAAAACACTAATGATCAAGATAAACTCATTTATGTGAACAATACCCAGCAAGCACTTGAAGATCTTGGAATTTATGGCAGATCAACAGCGACAAAACTAAAGGCTATTGCTGTCACTGGAAGCGTAGGAAAAACCACGACCAAAGAAATGTTGCGTTCAACCCTGCATCACTTTGGCCCAACGATTTATTCTAAGGCTAGCTATAATAACCATCTTGGTGTGCCATTAAGCTTAGCTCTATTACGACAAGATAGTGAATTTGGAATCTTTGAAGTTGGCATGAATCATAAAGGGGAAATTGCGCCTCTTTCAAGAATGGTTGAGCCTGACATTGCTATTATAACAACGATTGCTCCATCACATATTGGCAACATGGGATCTCTTGAAGATATTGCCGATGAAAAATGTGATATTTTCGCAGGCCTAAACCAGAATGGAAAAGCACTATTGCATGGCGACCACCCTTTGTTTGAGCGCATGAAAGATAACGCAATAAATTATGGGGTAAAAAATATATTTACAGTAGGGCGCAAGGCTGGGTTAGATGCACGGTTATTGCATTACCAACCGATGCAGCAGGGAAAGCGTTCATTAATTACGGCGGAAATTTTTGGAAAAATTGTAGCTTATCCTTTGCAATTCCCAGGCGAACACTATGCATTCAACAGCTTATACGTGCTACTTACCGCTGAGATACTTGGACTAGACCTTGGTCAAGTTATGCAACAATTAGCAAAAGTGCAGCCGATCACAGGGCGCGGACAAATGTTAAATTTACAACTAACAAATGGCCAAACTATTTTTGTTTATGACGATGCTTATAACGCCAATCCAGCATCTATGACGGCTGGTTTAAAATCTTTTTGTTCCATGCATCATGACGGACGAAAAATCGCTGTGATTGGTCAAATGGGTGAATTAGGCGAAGACAGTGATATGTATCATATTGAAATAGGGAATTTCCTTAATACTCTGCCTATTGATTGCGTTCATGTGATTGGCACAAATGCAAAATGCCTTTTTGATACTATTAACAAAGAAAAACGTGGTCTTTGGTTTGAAACTGTTGATGAGCTCAAAGAACGATTCATTCATACATTAGAAGGTAAAGAGAGCATTTTCTTAAAAGGTTCTTTGTCTCAACGCCTTCCAGAGCTTGTGATGCACCTAAAAAATCAACTAAAAGCTGTTGCCTGACGCACCAATAAAACTTTAAAAAATCGTAGTGCCATTAGTCGCATTAAAATTTCATTGATGATCTAAAATTAAGACCTTCATTTTTTAAGGCTTGAACAATTTTAGCCAGTCTGCTTTTTTAGTATGATGTGTGACCTTTAGAAGTAGCGTTATTTAAGTGAATTTATCTAATATAGACTTGGGCATTTTAGTCCTATATGTTGTTGCTGTTATTTCTATTGGTTGGATGGCAGCCAGAAAAGTTAAAACCCTAGATGATTTCGCAACAGGTGGACGTCAGTACACCAGTTTCTTTATCACAGCGACTTTGGCCTCGTCTTTTATTGGCGGAGGTTTCACCACAGGACTTGCAGAAAAAGTTTATACTTTGGGCCTAATTTACGTAATTGCCTTATGGGGATTTAGCTTAAAAGAAATTCTAGTTGCTAAGTTTATTGCGCCTCAAATGGTTAACTTTCCAACAGCCTACTCTGTTGGTGACATCATGGGGCAGTTGTATGGAAGAAGAGCAAAAGTCTTCACTGGTGTATCAGCATTCTTAGTCTGCGCTGGAATTTTAGGTGCGCAATTAATGGCGTTTGGACATATTTGTAATGTGCTTTTAGGAATTTCTTCACAGCTTGGAGCATTCATTTGTGCACTAATAGTAATGGCATATTCAGGATCTGGCGGCATGCGCGCTGTGGTTGCAAATGATACTTTGCATTTTTGCGTATTAATGGTTTCCTTGCCTTTAGTATTTTTCTTTGGTGTTCAAGCGATTGGTGGTTTTGAAAAATTGTACTTTTATAGCACCGTGAACTTTTCCAATGATGTTCCTTATTCTTCTATTGCCCTTGTGTTTTTAAGCTTTTTCTTTGGTGAAACACTAGTACCACCATATGTTCAACGTTTATTGATTGGTAAAACCATTAAACATACAATTCGTGGCAATATGGCTAGCGGTATTCTTTCTATTCCATTTTTCTTAATGATTGGTTTGATTGGTGTTATTGCCTTAGTGATGAATCCTGATTTAAACCCTAATCTTGCATTGCCTTATGTGGTTCTAGAAGTAATGCCCATAGGCCTAAAAGGATTTGCGATTGCTGGAATGATGGCCATTATTCTATCGTCTGCAGACTCATTCTTAAATGCAGCATCTGTTTCAATCACACATGATGTGCTAACCCCTGTGATGCCACGCTTAACAGAAGTGCAAAAATTATTAATTTCTAAATACTCAACCTATTTTGTTGCGGTGTCTGGTTTACTTTTCACATTATCATTAGAGAGCGCGATTGATATTTTACTTGAAGCGTATATGTTCTGGACACCTGTTGTTTTGGTTCCTTTCGTAGCTGGCGTAATGGGCGTTAAACGTCCTAAAGAAGCCTTTCTATACAGTGCTGCTACAGGTATTGCCGTTATAACCATTATCCGTCTTCTTTCTTTGAAGCACTCTGCATACTTCGAGGTAAGCATTTGGGGAATTCTTGCAAACTTTATTGTCTTTTTTGTATATCGCCCAATGCCTAACTTCTTGAGAAAGCCAGTAAAAGGTTTATGATAGCGTAAAGACTTAAGCTGACGTTCAGGAAATACACGGTACAGTTATGATTTCTCATAATTCACAAACAATTTACGGCACAACTATTGTTTCGATAAGACGTGAAAACCATGTTGTTATGGCAGGCGATGGCCAAGTGACATTAGGTTCTCAGATTATGAAAGGTAAAGCCAGAAAGATTCGTCGTATTGGCGGCGGAAAAGTTCTTGCTGGTTTTGCAGGCGCCACAGCTGATGCTTTTGCTTTACTCGAAAGGCTAGAAACAAAACTAGAGCAATATCCAACTCAACTAGCGCGTGCTTGTGTCGAAATGGCAAAAGACTGGCGTACAGATAGATATTTACGCAAATTAGAAGCAATGATGATTGTTGCAGATAATCAAAAAACATTTCTAATGAGTGGCACTGGTGATGTTATTGAACCAGATGATGACGTGATTTCAATTGGTTCTGGCGGTGGATTTGCACTAGCTGCTGCTAAAGGAATGCTAAGTGTTCCCGATGTAGCTTTAGATATTGAAGTTATTGCTAAACGTTCCTTAGAAATTGCCGCCCAAATGTGCATTTATACAAATGATCAAATTATTATAGAAACACTCAGCTAATGACCCAGCTTACCCCTAAAGAAATTGTCACTGAACTAGATCGATTTATTGTTGGCCAGCAAGATGCCAAACGAGCAGTAGCTGTTGCGTTGCGTAACCGCTGGCGTCGCATGCAATTACCATCTAATTTAATTGATGAAGTGCTGCCAAAAAATATATTAATGATCGGGCCTACTGGTGTAGGTAAAACAGAAATTGCTAGACGATTAGCAAAACTTGCGAATGCTCCATTTATTAAAGTTGAGGCAACGAAATTCACTGAAATTGGATATGTTGGCCGCGACGTTGAGCAAATTATTCGTGATTTAATTGAAATGAGCATTCACATGCAACGCGAAAGTTTGCGTACTGAAGTAAATGAGCGCGCTGTAATTTTAGCTGAAGAAAAAATTCTAGATGCATTAGTAGGGACAACATCAACACCTGATACGCGCCAAAAATTTAGACGGATGCTTCACACAGGCGAGCTAGATGAAAAACTGATAGACGTTGAAGTTCAAGATAATTCTAGTTCATTGCCAACCTTTGACGTTCCAGGCATGCCAGGTGCCCAAATGGGAATGATCAACCTTGGTGACGTGTTTGGCAAAGCTTTTGGTAACAAAACAAAATCCCGTAATGTTTCGGTAAAAGAAGCACAAAAACTATTGCTAACTGAAGAAGCTGACAAACTGCTTGATCAAGAAAAAATTGTAGCAAGTGCTATTGCCCAAGTGGAACAAAACGGTATTGTCTTTCTTGATGAAATTGACAAGATTTGTGCACGTACAGAAAATCGTGGTGGAGATGTCAGCCGTGAAGGTGTGCAACGTGATTTGCTACCGCTTATAGAAGGCACAACAGTTTCTACAAAACATGGCCCTATAAAGACGGATCATATTTTGTTTATCACGAGTGGCGCTTTTCATGTTTCAAAACCATCTGATTTGCTGCCTGAATTGCAGGGGCGGTTGCCAATACGCGTAGAGCTTAAAGCCCTGAGCACTGATGATTTTGTACGCATTCTCACCGAGCCTGAAGCGAATCTTATTCTACAATCAGTTGCAATGCTGAAAACAGAAAATGTTATTTTAGAATTTAAAAAAGATGCTATTCAAACCATTGCTGAATTAGCCGCTAAAATTAACGAAGAAATAGAAAATATCGGTGCACGGCGTTTACACACTATTTTGGAAAAGTTGCTTGAAGACATTAGCTTTACAAGTCCTGATCGCGCTGGTGAAACGTTCACTATTACAAAAAAATACGTTGAAGAGAAAGTATCTGCTTTAGCGCAGAATCAAGATCTTTCGAGGTTTATTTTATAACAGAAGATTACACGGCTTATTTCGTAGTTTTTAAATGACTATGGCAACAGGAAAAATTAAAAAATTTTAACGCTATCTTTTAAAGAGATTTTATCTTGTGATTATGTGGTGTAAAAAATTCAAAATAAAGAAAAAATTATGATGAGTTCCTTATTTTTTTTATGGAATATTTTATCGCTATTGAACGCTACCACTGATATAAATCCATCTTTTAATGAACAACCACCAACGAAAATATATATTACGGATCCTGACTCTCCATTCACCGATCACGGTTCTGATACAGAAGCGAGCACTAGCCATGGAAGAGTGAGGAGCAGATCTCTCTCTACAAGATTACCTTCATTCTCAACAAACTCGGCAGATACTGATCAAGAAGATAATGAAAAATCTGAATTTGACGATGCACACAAACCACTTGCGCTAAAAAGATATAAATCAGACTCTCCAAAAGTAACTGAAGAAGCCAGACGCAAAAGTCGACGATTAGAAGTACTTCTACCTGGCGATGATTTTACCCATACATATTACGGAAATGTTATTGAATCTTCTCACTATACAAGTATAAGATCAGAAGGTTTTCTTGCAAAAGCTTTTTGTAACCTTAATGCAGCTGACATACAACGCTTACTTGAAGAATTAAATATCTCGACATTTTCTTCGCCTTTTCATGTGAGAAAAGCAGAGAATTTTTTTGGCTATTATACTGCAGCAGTTTATGATGTTTACGAAGATGAAAATTTAAAATATGTGGTTAAATTTTATAACCCAAGTAGAACAACATTCGACAAAATTCGAAATTTAACAGAAGTAAAAAAAATACGTGCTCTACGTAAAACAAAAAAAATGATTAATTTGCTACCAAGACTTTGTTTTCATGAAAGATTAGGTGATTTATCATTAGCGGCAGGCGCAAATTACTACTTTTCCATTCACCATGCGGCTCAAGGAGAATTAGCAAGAGATATTTTTAAAAGTTATGCAAGTGCCGATGCTATTAAGAAACTTTTTCTTAGAACCAAAGTTTTAGAAGCAATAGCGGCTATCGGAGAATCGATAGGAAGCTTTCATTGTCATCACGGCCTAAATAATGAATTTTCACAAAAAAGCTGCGTTGATTATATAACCAGAGCTGCCCCTAGCTTTAACACTATCATCCACAAAGATTTACATTCTGGTAATATTTTTGTTGATTCAAGACCCTTTGCTGAACATAAAGTTACCTTAATCGACTTAGAATCAATGTACGTGTCATGCGTAAGACGCAGATCAAACACTGAAGAATTAGATTATTTGAAAGTAAAAACAGCTGAAATTCTTGACGTTGATTCTGACCCAGACTTGTTAGCTATTCTAGATAAATCATATAGATCTGGCATGCAAAAAACATATGATTTTTACAAAACCAAACACGCCTATCCAGCATAATTATGGTTTTTTTTACAAATAATTACACCGATAAATTTTATTTAAAATTCACCTTATCTAAACCATAACAATGTGGTACAAAGTACTTGGTTCCTTACACTCAAGAGAAAAAATTGAGTCTTTTCAAAACCTTAAGGCGCGACCAAAAAGAAGCCATTGGCCTTTTACAAATAGGAACATTTCTAGAGTATTTCGATCTGATGCTCTACGTTCATATGGCAGTCTTACTAAACGAATTATTTTTTCCGAAAACTGATCAACGAACTGCAGCGTTGCTTTCAGCATTTGCATTTTGTTCCACGTATTTATTTAGACCAGTTGGCGCCATGCTATTTGGGTATATTGGAGACCAAATTGGAAGAAAAGCTTCGATTATTATTTCCACATCCATGATGGCGGTCAGCTGCTTCTTCATGAGCATTTTACCTACCTATGAAGAGATTGGGATTTTTGCAAGCGTTGCTATGATTACGTGCCGCATTTTGCAAAGCTTTTCTGCTACCGGCGAAGTGATAGGTGCTGAAATTTATCTTTCTGAAATTTTAGAGCCTCCAGCATCGTATAGAGTTGTGTCTTGGGTATCTGAGTTGTGCACACTAGGTAGCTTAGTAGCACTTTTAGCCGCAAGCCTTATATTCAAGTGTGGCGCAAGCTGGAGAGCCATGTTTATTTTGGGCGGCATGATTGCTCTTTCAGGAGCAGTTGCACGGCGCAAACTTAGGGAAACTCCAGATTTTTTAAAATCACGAGCAAACAAACAGTTCACTGAATCAAAAAACATACACGTTTCTAAAAAAACTTCTTTGGCTTATTTCTTTATCTATTCTGGGTTTCCGCTTTGTTTTTATGTGATTTTCATCTATTGCGCCGACATTCTGAAATATTCCATGCAGTACACTGCTGAACATATTATCAATCATAACCTTTTCCTGACCATTTTAAGTTTCGCAATTGGAATATCCATCATATTTCTAAGCAAAAAAATTCACCCATTAAAAATACTAAGAATCAGAGCAATTTTATCATCGGTAGTTTTGTTTCTTATTCCTTTCTTATCCCTTACCAACATTTATACGTTAACCACCGTTCAAGTTCTTTTAACTGTATTTACGTTGGGTACGCTTCCTGCGATTCCAATATTTTTCAAACACTTTCCTGTGCACCGTAGGTTCACTTATAGCAGCATGCTTTATGCTGTATCACGAGCATTCATGTATGTAGTGACATCATTTGGGTTAGTATATTTAACTAGTGCCCTTGGGCCTTACGGCATGTGGGTGATTGTACTGCCGGTTAGCATCGGCTTCTTGTGGGGAGTTGATCACTTTGCCAAGCTTGAAGAGGGAAAAGGTAAACATTCTGTAGAACCTGTGCTCCAAGCTGCATAATTAGTAGATTTTCTTAGCTGCTCTGCGATGCATGATAAGGCCACTAATCAAAATACCAATACTTACAATTCCTACTATAATTGTAGCTAGGGCATTTAGCTCTGGGGTGACGCCTGTACGTACACTTGAGAATACTAAAATTGGTAGGGTTGTAGCGCCTGGACCCGCTAGGAAGCTAGCAATAACAACGTCGTCAAGAGATAAAGCAAATGCTAATAACCACCCAGCCAGCAATGATGGAAAAATTAAGGGGAGCGTTATTTTAAAAAATACAACTGATGGTTTTGCCCCGAGCACCATTGCTGCTTCTTCCAATGATTTATCAAAATCAATTAAACGTGCCTGAATGACCAGGTAAACATATGACATAGTAAGCGTGATATGCGCGATGATAATAGTTAGCATGCCGCGTTCAGATGGCCACCCAATCGCACGTTCCAGGGTTACAAACATTAACAAAAGTGCAAGGCCAGTAATCACTTCTGGCATAACCAAAGGTGCTGAAATTAAACCGCTGAATAAAGTTTTTCCACGGAAGCGTTTAAAGCGCACCATGATAATGGCAGCCATTGTGCCAAAAGCAACAGCTAAAGTTGCAACAATAGCGGCTATTTCAAAGCTGTTTAATACGGCACGAATAAGAGCATCGTCTTCAAATAATTTTGTGTACCAGCGTGTGGAAAATCCTGCCCATACACCAATGATTCTAGAATCATTAAACGAATATACTATTAGATACAGAATGGGAACGTATAGAAATCCGTACCCAAAAATAAGCGCACCAAGGTTAAATCTGGAAAAGCGAATCATGTTTGTGCGGCCTTTTCTGTTGCATCAAGCTGGCGATTTCTTAAAATCATAATTGGCACAACGAACAGAAGCACCATAAGAACGGCCACCGCACTTGCTAACGGCCAGTTTCGATTGTTGAAAAATTCCCACCAAAGCACACGTCCGATAGTCACTGTTTCTGGTCCACCAAGAATTTCTGGAATAACAAATTCTCCAATTGAAGGAAGGAACACTAAAATGATTCCCGCAATAATTCCCTGCTTAGACAACGGCACGGTAATGCTCCAAAAAGCACGCCAAGGAGGGCAACCCAAGTCGTGGGCGGCTTCAATGAAGTCATCATTAATTTTTATGAGCGATGCATAAATGGGGAAAACCATGAACGGTAGATAACAATATATAATACCCAAACAAACGGCCGCGTCATTATCAAGAAGCTGTAGCGGGCTGCTGATTATATGAAGCTTCAAAAGAATGCTATTCACCAAACCTTTGCTACTTAACATTGCCATCCATGCATACACTCTGATAAGAAAAGACGTCCAAAAAGGTAGCGCAATCATAAGCAATAACGGCATACGCCACGATGTTTTTATCCTTGAAATGCTGTAGGCAATCATATAACCAATGATTAAGCAGCCCACGGTAGAGAACAGAGCGATTTTTAAAGAGCTAAATACTGCATGAATATAAAAATTATCGGTAAAAACAGTCCAATAGCTTTCGAAATGCAAGCGAATTTTGAGCAGTAAGTCTGGTGTCCATTTAACAATGTTTTTAAAAGGCGGAATACCCACCTGAAGTTCTGAAAAACTAATTTTAAAAATAATGAAAAAGGGAAAAAGGAAAAACAAAGCAAGCCATAAGTAAGGAATAGAAATTACTAACCACTTATCGCGCAAGTTTCTCCCTATGTAGCAGAGCTCTCCCCAAAAAAATTCAAAAAATTGTTCCAGTATTTGTAGAATCATACGCTTAAGACGACTCCGTTTTCTGGTCTCCAGAACAGATAAACTTCGTCATCCCACTTTACATCACGTTCAGATAAACGTAACAAGTTTGGCAATGACGCCTGTACAATTTTCCCTGATTCAAGCTGAACGTGGTAAATGCTAATGTCACCCAAGTAGGCTATTTCCCGCACAATTCCTTTTGTGCAATTACGACCCAAATTGGGATTCGGGTTTGTAGATATCATTACTTTTTCAGGACGCATCGCAACTGTTACATTTGAACCTACTGGCATAGATGCTGCATGAGTAACGTACAGTTCGCACCCTGATTCAGATGATTCAATGACCACATGATCGGGTTCGTCTTCAACAACAACCCCTTCAAACATGTTCATAGATCCTATGAATTCGGCAACAAAACGAGAGTGTGGAAATTCATAAATTTCATGTGGTTTTCCAATTTGTCTAATTTGTCCTTCATCCATAATGCCAATGCGGCTAGACATAGTCATGGCTTCTTCTTGATCATGGGTAACAACAACGAAGGTAATACCCACACGTTCTTGAATGTTGACCAATTCAAACTGAGTTTTTTCACGAAGCTTTTTATCTAAAGCACCTAGTGGTTCATCAAGTAATAATAATTTTGGACGTTTAGCAAGACTGCGTGCCAGCGCAACACGCTGTTGTTGTCCACCTGAAAGTTGCCCAGGCTTGCGGTCACGGTATTTACGTAACTGTACTAAATCAAGAACTTCATCTACACGTTCTGTAATTTGATTTTTAGAAAGGTGTTCCTGCTTCAAACCAAAGTTAATGTTGTCTTCAACCGTCATGTGCGGAAACAACGCATAAGATTGAAACATCATACTCACTGGGCGCTTGTATGGAGGCAAATCAGTAATATCCACATCATCAATAACAATTCGTCCACTTGAAGGTTTTTCAAGCCCAGCAAGAATACGAAGCAATGTTGATTTTCCGCAGCCTGATGCACCAAGCAGAGCAAAAAGTTCACCGCGATATATAGAAATGGAAAGATTTTTAACAGCAACTGTTGTGCCGAAATTCTTATTAATATTTTCAATTAAAACGTATGGTTTAACACTTGGATCTTGCCAAGGTTCCAGGTTTCTTAATTGATCTCTATTTCCAATAATCGACATAATTTTTCCTAATATTCATTAAGGCGTATTTTTGCCCACACCCGAGTGCGTTCACGTTCAAATTGTAACTCCTTCTGAGTCTTAGGTGGAGCATTTAAAAAAAGATTTTTTAATATATTTT
Source organism: Candidatus Finniella inopinata (assembly GCA_943322985.2). Lineage (GTDB taxonomy): Bacteria > Pseudomonadota > Alphaproteobacteria > Paracaedibacterales > CAITNM01 > CAITNM01. The sequence goes on along the minus strand of CALPGA020000005.1, from coordinate 47,927 downwards.
TGCTTGGATAAATGCCTTCATTGTTTAAAATATCATCTGACATATATTTTTTAGCACGGCTTATTGCAACGCCATGTGCTGTATTTTGACAAATACGCGCTGCAATATGCGGCTTCAGCAAAAAATTAATAAATGCATGAGCATTTTTAGGATGCGGTGCTCCTTGCGGAATAGCCATAGCATCAATCCACGTGACTCCCCCCTCAGGAGGAATAAAATATTCGATATTTTTACCTTGTTCCTTAGCTTCTGCAATTGCTTGTTGAGCTTCTCCAGACCAAACAAGTGCTATTGCTGTGTCGCCTAAAACAATATCGTTCACTACTCTTGAAGAAGTAAACCGCCTTATATACGGACGCATTTTCATAAGATGTTTTGCAGCTAGATCAAGATCTTCTGGCAATGTTGAATTGGGATTTTTGTTTATATACATTAGTGAAAATGGAATAACATCAACGCTTTCTTCAAGTAGTGACACACCATATTTGGATAGCTTTTTAAGATTATTAGGATTAAATAATAAATCTAGATTTTGCTCAAATCCTTTTGGGAAAACTTTCTCCAAAACATCTCTATTGTAAACAATCCCAACTGTTCCCCAAAAATATGGAAGAGAATACGTAAGATTTTTGTCTACGTTACGCATCCAATGCACTACTACTGGGTCAAGCTCTACAATGTTAGGCAATAGATTTTTATCAAGTTTTTGGTAAACACCCGCTTGAATTTGCCAAGCTATGTAGGGTGTTGCTGAAGGGAAAACAACATCAAAACCACTATTACTTGCAAGAAGTTTTGCTTCTAACACTTCGTTATTATCGTAAGCATCTAAACGAACAGTTATACCTGTTTCATTTTCAAATTCTTTAATGGTTTCTTGATCAAGCAATCCATACCAGCAATAAACATTTACGTATTTATCTTCAGCTTGTGCTGGAGATGGTTGAAAAAAATACAAAACTCCAATGCTAACAATAGAGACCATAAGTAACAGACGAAATAAAAAACGAGAAAACATCTAGCTACGCCACGCTATACGATTAAGCACATATTGCACTGATCCAGCAAAGACAGTAACAAGCACAAGAGTAATGATAGTGTATTCCATTGGAGAGTCATGAGCATATTGCGCTATGGGAAGCATCCAGCTTTGGTCTGGCATTGCCTGAATTTTTTTCAAAACTTTTGGAAATTTATTAAAGAAGTTTTGCCCTTTAGACATTGTTTGCCAATTCACAAGCTTTAATTCCAAATACATTTTTGTAGCAAGCGCCATTAGCACAACTGAACCAATCATTTTTAAAGCTTTAGAGCTAAATTTATAGGCCAATCTGGCCCCAATAATTGAACCAACCACACTACTAATAGAAAGAATAGGAAGAAGAACAAAATCAACAGGAGCTTTTCCAACGCTTGAAATAAAAGTAACAACGATATTAATACCAAATCCTGCAAGTAATGAAGTTCCTGAAACCACAGGCGAACTGCGTCCCAGCAAGTACATTAAAATTGGCGCAATAAGAAGGCTGTTACCTCCACCCAAACTGGTAGTCACAGTACCTGTGAAAAATCCAACGCCTAAGGGCACAAGAATACTCATTTCCACACGAGAGCGAAGAAAGATTTTATGCCAAGGAAAATAAATCATCCAACGGCGCATCATGGCGCCCTTTTCAGTTCTTATTTGAGTTGGTCGTTGTGACTGTATCAGCGTTACAATGCTACTGATAACCACAACAAGAAAAACGACAATTTTCAAGACAGCGTAACTACCAGCCTTACTTTCAATTTGGGTAAGGGCAAATTTTTCAATTAATGCACCTGCAAGCCCCCCCATAAATAGATACCATGCCAAGCTAATATCTACATCTCGCTCTTGCTGATACGCTAAAAATCCACTGAAGTTAGTGCCTACGGAATTATTTAATTGCGTTGAAATGGCAACGGCTGATGGAATACCAATGCTCATTAGGCTCGGAGTGATAATAATACCCCCACCAATTCCTAACATTGACGAAATAATACCTCCACCTAACCCAATTGCTAAAAGCAAAGGTAAGGACAAGTAGATATCAGCCATTGGTAAGTATATAAGTTCCATACTACCATGATAGCTTAATTTTTTGTAATTGTCAGGGCAGTTTTATTTTTAAATCTTACCCAAAAATACCTTTCAAAAGACCTTTCACAACTTTGTCAGCCTTAACGGGGGCATTGTCTTCAGGCGCATTTGAATTGCTAGCTTGTGGAGCAGCATCTCCTTTTGATTTTTTGCCTAATCCTGGAATTAGTTTATCAAGTCCTGGAATTGCTTTTCCAAATGTTTTTGATACTAAATCACCAGCTCCTTTTTGCAAAAACAATTGCTGAAGCTGTTTTAGATCAAGATTATAATTTGGTTGATCTATTGGACCTTTAATAGTGAACTTTATTGGCGGAACATTTTTTAAGGTTGGCGCTAAAACTTCACCTGTGAAACGCATTTGCCAATTCAAAAGATCTGCCTGACCTTCGGCTTTTAGCTGAGCATCGGTTGCTTCTACAATCAAATTATTTGTAGTAGCCACTCCATCAACTATAGTAAATTTTCCACCTGCATTGGAAAATGCTGTTTGCCCACTACCACTAAAGCAGTTCTGAAGATTTTTCAGATCAAGCAAGTTACTGGGTTTTTTCAGCAAATTCGTAATAGCACTTAGGTCGAAACCCTTAACAATTCCATCTTTAACACTGAAGTTTGCCTGACCTTTAAGCTTGCTTACCCAATCATACTGTGAATTACCATGAGTCTTTAGATCTATTTCACCAGAAGCTTTTCCGCTAGAAAAATGTGCAGCTGCTGCTTGAATTTTTTCTATAGCAATATTATCAAACTTAACTGCTAAACCAATGCTTTGATCACTTGCAGATTCAACTTGCAACGCACCACTTAGTTTTCCTCCATACATATGCGCAGAAAATGGAATGCCTAATTTCCCTGCTTTCAAACTAATGTCCGACTGCAACGCTTCAAAAACAAGTCCGCCTAACGTGATTTTAGGTACATTAACTTGCAAGCTCATAGTAAATGCGTGCAAAGGTAGTTTTATAGGTGCGGATGACCAACGTGAATTAGCATTTGCTGCAATTTGCAAAAATTGATATCTAATTGTTTCTGGCGTATACAGTGCTCTTCTCAAATAAACAGCATCACCTTGATATGATGTTAATTGGATTGGCTGTGCAGTGATTGACCCAGCGATATGTGGCTTTTCCTTACTCAAATCAATTATGAGCTTTCCACCAGCAAACAAATCAAGTCCTGCTTGATCTTTCAATTCAATTTTTTTCAAGGTTAAGTAAATTTTAGTTTTTTTTACCCACACTGTACTTTCTAAATTCACCACGTAATCATTCAAATTGATATGCTCTAGGGTTAAGCTTCCTTTTGCAAGCAAGTCACCCTGGCCTAGTGAGCCATCAAACAATATGTTTCCTTTGCCTAGCGTCACTTTCGCTAAAACTTCTAGATTTTCTTTGTTCGGCACAAGACTTAACGCAATTACTGATGATCCTGAAAAGGGAACAGAATGACCAAGGAGCTGGCCCCATTGTTGAATGCTTTGCAGTTGCACAGTTGCTTTGGCTTGCTTAGTTGTAGTGTTGTACTGAATACTTGCATCAGCATTTGCATCGCCTAGCTGGATAGCTGTTTTTTTAAACACTAGCAAATCATCTTCTGCTTTAAAGGATCCTTTAATATCGATTATATTTTTTAAGGTTTGGTCTTGGGTAAACCATTTCAATATGTCTTGATAATATTCACTGTAAATATGATATTCAAATTCACTAAAATCTTTTGTTGAGCATTGCAGATTAATAGAATCCACTTCGTGTTTGAACTTAAGGTCCGCATCAAAAAGCTGAGAAGAAATGTTATAGCTCAGCATGCCGGTTAACTGACCAATAGTGTGACTAATACGTAAATTCTTTACGGTAACCTGCTCTGCTGTAGCTTGAATATCACCTTGCATATCAACAGGTTTTCTCAAATCAATTTTTTGATGAGGCAACTCTACAGTCAACGGACAATCAGCAGAAGACGCTTTAAGCTTTCCTAAGAATTGTTCTCTTGAAATGTCTACCGCACCATCTAAGTTGATATGTGCCTTTTGAGTTTTATGACTTACAGATATGTCTGCCTTCAATGCGGTTTTTCCGCTGAAATTTATAGCCCCTGTAAGCATTGCAATATCAATGTTATTTTCATTTGAATCTGTGCGAACGTGCACTTTATATGGTCCCATAAGGGTTTCACTATCGCATTCAATATTTAGATTTGAGAATGTTTTTGTAGAGCCTTCTTTATGGTCAATGTAAGTAACAGTCGCATTAGATATATCAATATGGCTGACAACAATTCCTGCGGCAGCTGCATTTGTAGGCTTTGCAGTTGTTTTCTTTGATTCATGTTCTGATTCTGATGAAGCTATATTTAATTCCCAGTTTGCTGTGCCATTTTTTGCTTTTTCTAAAGTTATTTCTGGCGTTTTCAGGTCAACGCTTTTAACAACAATTTTGCCTTTTAGTAAATCGAACAGGCTAAGGATAACTTCAACACTTTTGACTTTTACCATTTCTGGTTTACTTGCATTTGGCGCGTTGCTTAAAATCACATCATGAATTTTAAGTCGTGGCGTTGGAAGGATTTGCAAACGTATTGACCCTGTACTAATGGTTCTGTTGATTGTTTTTTCAGCGTCTTTAATATACGGACGTGCATAATTTGAAAAATCAATAAAAAGAGGGACAATCCCAACAAGCGCCACTAAAAAAGCAGATATATAGATAAATTTACGAGACATAATTCTGATTAATAAATAATTCCATTATCGCACCATAGGAAATTAACGAATTCTATTCAAGTTTTTTATTGGCATGCTTCTTGCACTGACATATACAAACCTAATAAAAAATTGTTAAAACATGCATGTACACAAGCCTAGTCACTCAGTACAAAAACCAAATGTGGTAGCTTTGTCTTCTCAAGAAGCTCAATGGGTGCGCTTAGCTACAGCAACAAACAATCTTGCAAATGCAAACACACCTGGCTTTAAAAGCCATCTAGTAAAACTGATTAATACCACACAAAAAGGTAAAGAGGGACGCGTTGTTCATTTTGTAAGCGCTAACAAATCTTTGCGAAATGTTGCAGACGGTTCCTACCGACAAACAGGAAATCCGTTAGATGTCTCCATCAGTGGAAATGGATATTTCTTGGTCCAAACATCTAAAGGAAATAAGTTAACCAGAAATGGACAATTTGCACTTAATAATGACGGTGAGCTAGTAACAGCAACTGGATCCTATAAAGTTTTGGATCAAGGAAATTCTCCTATTCTTATTCCAAAGGGGGTTAAGAGTATTGTTATTCACCCTCACGGTGGTGTGTATGCTGACGCTGTACTCGTTGGAAAAATTGGCGTTTTTTCTGTTCATGATCAGCAAGAACAATTAAGAAGCTTAGGAGACAATTTATTGGACCCTGGAAAACAACAGCTTGCTATCTCAGCCAAGTATTATATAAAACAGTTCGGCTTAGAAGACTCAAACGTTTCATCTGTCAAGGAAAGCATCTTGATGATTGAAATTCTACGTCAATTCGAACATGCGCAAAAAATTATAGATGAACAAGAGCAAAGCAGTAAAAAAGTACTGAATGTCTCGTCAAAGAATGTGTGATAGGTAGTTATGGCTTCAATTCAAAATGCTCTAAACATTGCTAGAACTGGACTACAGAGCCAGGAAGCTCTTTTAGCAATTAAGACACAAAACATTGCTTCTCAGGGCGTTGATGCGTTTAAGCGTCAATATTTAATAATGTATGACCTGCCATACGTTGATTATGGAAGCTTAGGCGTTAACACATCAAAATCTGGCTCTATTGATACAACAGGCATTCAAATTGGTACCGGTGTGCAAGCTGCAGCTGTATATAGGGTTTTTTCACAAGGTGAAGCAATTCAAACTGGTAGAAGCTTAGATGTAATGATTGATGGTGATGGATTTTTCTTAGTGAATTTGCCAGATGGAACCACTGCTTACACAAGAGTTGGCAGCTTCAGCCGTGATCAAAATAACACGTTAGTCATGCCAAAAACTGGTTACACAATACAGCCCGGCATTACGCTTCCATCAAACACATTAAAGGTCTCAATTAATCAAGCAGGAGAGGTGTACGCTGAAACAAGCCCTGGGCAGGAAACGTTAGTGGGACAACTTCAGCTTGCTACCTTTTTTAACCCTTCTGGTTTAAAGGCAATGGGAGATAGCTTGTTTGTGCAAACAAATGCTTCAGGACAACCAGACACAGGCACACCAGGGACAAGTCAACGTGGATTTCTTAAGCAAGCATACCGAGAAGGATCCAACGTAAATGCAGTAGAAGAAATGACCGATTTAATAAAAATTGAAAAGGTTTACGAAATGCTTACAAAAGCCGTAAAAACCGGTGATGCCATGATGAATGCAGTAAATGGGATGGGCAAATAATGAAAATAATAACCTTAATCGCGCTTCTTTTTAGCTTTGTTTGCTTAAATGCAGAGGAAACACCTTCAAGGAAAAGTTTTTCAAAACAAGAATTTGTGCAATTTCTACGACCACTTTTAGGACAAAAAATAAATACAAAAGATTTTGATGTGCTCATTGAAAAAATGCCAACAGAAGATTTTGCTGAAAGCACGAGTTTGGAAAATGCAAATATAGATGAATTAGTTATATCTCCACAGCAACGAAATTTTCAGGTTTCTTTGAAACTAAAATCTGGTGAAAGAATCGCCGTTTCAGGACAAATTGAATGGCTAACCAATATTCCTATACTGCTTCGACCAATAGGATCGGGCGATATTATTAATTTATCTGATATAGGATATCAGTCTTTCCCCGTAGACCAGCTATCAGCAATGGTAGTAATGGACGCAACTGACCTTGTTGGAAAATCATCTGCGCATGCAATTATAAAGCCAGGCATGCCTGTTGAAAGATCTGTACTTAAAAATCCAACAATCATTAAAAGAGGCGACATGGTTGACGTAGTTTATCGCAGCCAATGTCTAGTTGTTAGTGCAAAAGGTCAAGCAACCCAAGATCTTGCTTGCGGCGACACTGGCACGTTTGAAACACAACACGACAATTCAAAGCAAAATGTTAAAAAAATATCTGCAAAAGTTGTAGGTCCTAGCACAGCGGAAATTATTCATGGCATTATGTAATTTTTATTCTTTTCTTTTGATATTCACCCTGTTGCTTCCTGGTTGTAATTTAGCAACGAGCCTTTCAACAGTTGGTGAACCACCTCAGATGACGCAAATAAAAGATCCACGTGATGTTCCAGGTTATGAACCAGTACATATGCCAATGCCTGACCCGGTAACAGCTTCATCAGGCACGAATTCTTTGTGGCAAACAGGGTCTCGTGCATTCTTTAAGGATCAACGCGCTGGCAAGGTAGGAGATGTATTATCTGTTTCTGTAATCATAGATCGCAAACAGTCTATGAAAATGAATCCCGATATTGAACGAAAGAGCTCTCTCAATACAACTGTAACTGAAGTGTTGGGTCACGCATTACCTATACAAAAAAGATTAGCAAAAACTCTCCCCGGGAAAAGAACTAGTGACACTGGACGCCTAACAGACTGGGTAGGTATGGAAAGTAATCCATCTCAGAAATCAACCGCAACTTATGATGTGCAAGACCAAATGCAATTCACCATGGCCGCTGTAATTGTTCAGATTCTCCCCAATGGAAATATGGTTATTCAAGGTCGTGAAGAAGTGCGTCTTGTGAATGAACTACGTGAAATAGAAATCAAGGGTATAATCCGCAGGGAAGATATTGGTTCAAACAATACAATTTCCAGTCATAAAATCGCTAATCTTCGTATCAGCTATGGCGGGAGAGGTGATCTTAGTGATGCTCAATCGGCACCATGGGGTCAACAATATCTTAATAAGCTTTTACCATTTTAAAGTTTTGTTCATACTAATAGTAGGAATTTTACTTTTGTGTATTTATGGTCGAAGCTATTAAATCTGGATTACTGTCATCAGTTGGCCCAATACCTTCTCAGAAATTATCAACAGCAGCTACAGATGGAAGCAGCTTTGGAGATTTTTTCAAAGCCGATATGAAAGGGTTTTTGAACAAAGCTCAAGAAGTTGAAACAAAAATGACAAATTATGCAGGTGGCGTTGGTGACATTGAACAAATTGCCCCCATGCTTAAAGAGCTAATGTTAGAGTTTGAAGTCAAAACAAAAATTATTTCTTCGTTAGCCAACATTCTAAAGACACTAACGTCAATGAATATATAGTTCTTGATTTACAACATACCATCAAGCTAGCCTGATACATGATCGATAAAAAATTAGCTTCATGTCTCTAAACTCTGCAAAAAAAACGTTATACGTTGGTAATAAGAATTATTCTTATTATGCACTTGATACCATAAATAATACTTGCTCCCTGCCCTTTTCTTTGAAAATTTTACTAGAAAATCTACTAAGACATTTCGATGGAAAAAGAGTAAAACAAGCTGATTTGGATGCTGTTATTAATTCAGTAAACCCCGAGGCAACTTTATCTGAAATCTCGTTTTTTCCTTCTCGTGTATTGATGCAAGATTTTACCGGCGTTCCCGCTGTTGTTGATCTGGCAGCTATGCGCGATGCCATGGCAAAAAAAGACGGAGATATTGAAAAAATCAACCCCTTAATTCCTGTAGATTTAGTTATCGATCATTCAATAATGGTTGACCAATTCGGCTCAAAATTGGCTTTGGATGAAAATGTTAAATTAGAATATCAACGCAATATAGAACGATATAGTTTTTTGAGTTGGGCACAAAAAGCATTTAAAAATTTCAGAGTCGTTCCTCCAGGCACAGGGATTTGCCATCAAGTAAATTTAGAATACCTTGCGAAAGTTATTTGGACCTCTGAAGAAAAAGGAGAAATTGTAGCTTACCCTGATACCGTTGTTGGCACTGATAGTCACACAACCATGATTAATGGCTTAGGTGTGCTAGGATGGGGGGTTGGAGGTATTGAAGCGGAAGCAGCAATGCTTGGGCAACCACAAACCATGCTTATTCCTGAAGTGGTTGGAATGCGACTGGATGGTGCTTTAAGTGAGGGAATAACAGCCACAGACTTAGTGCTAACAATCACAAATCTGCTTAGAACAAAAGGCGTCGTTGGAAAATTTGTTGAATTTTATGGCCCCGGATTAAAATGGCTCTCTTTAGCTGACCGCGCAACTATTGCGAATATGGCTCCTGAATATGGCGCAACTTGCGGTTTCTTCCCAATTGATGAGGAAACTATTAAGTATCTGAAGCTTACCAATCGTGATGCAGATCAAGTTGCCTTGGTCGAAGCATACGCAAAAGCACAAGGGCTATGGAATGATGGAGCAAAGCCTACATTCAAAGACTCAATTGAGCTTGATTTAACAACTATTTTGCCAAGTCTAGCTGGCCCAAAACGCCCGCAAGATAAAATATTATTGAGAGATTTAAAAGTGACAGCTCTAGCTTTGACTAGTGCAGCTAGTAGTGTGGCCATTGAGGGTAAAGATTTTAATTTAAGTCATCACGATGTAGTAATTGCGGCGATTACCAGCTGCACTAATACATCAAACCCATCCGTTATGATTGGAGCTGGCTTACTTGCAAGAAAAGCCAGACAATTAGGTCTTAGAGCTAAGCCTTGGGTAAAAACCAGTTTGGCGCCTGGTTCTCAAGTGGTAACAGAATATTTAGAACGCAGCGGTTTACTTGAAGATCTTGAAAGTCTTGGATTCCACATTGTTGGTTATGGCTGCACAACGTGTATTGGCAACTCTGGACCGTTAGATACAGCAATTACACGGGCTATTGATACAAATGATTTGACTGTTTCGGGAGTACTTTCTGGAAATAGAAATTTTGAGGGTCGCATTAACGCTCATGTTAAAGGCAATTATCTAGCTTCCCCCCCTTTGGTTGTGGCTTTTGCTTTAGCAGGAACAACCGCTATAAATCTTGCACAAGACCCTATTGGCAAAGGCACCAATGGACAAGATATTTTCTTAAAAGACATTTGGCCAAGCACTCAAGAAATTAAAGATATTATTGAAAAAGTAATTACCCCGGAAATTTTTGCGGAACGCTATAGCACAGTGTTTGATGGTGATATTTTGTGGAAAGCCGTGGAATCAACGCTATCAAAAACTTACACTTGGAATGATAGCACCTACATAAAGCATCCACCATATTTTGAAATGAAAATTGATAAACCGGCAGATATAGAAAATGCAAAAATTCTTGCATTACTTGGCGATAGCATTACCACAGACCATATTTCACCAGCAGGTAGCATTAAAGAAAATAGCCCCGCAGGTAAATATTTACTATCAAAATCTGTTCCTGAGAAAGACTTTAATTCATATGGATCCAGACGCGGTAACCATGAAGTCATGATGCGTGGAACATTTTCTAATATACGCATACAAAATGAAATGCTGCCGGGTGTTAGCGGTGGATACACTAAGTTACTTAATGGACAAGATCAGCAAATGAGCATTTATGATGCATCAATAGCGTATATGAAAACGAATGTACAGTTAGTAATCATTGCCGGTAAAGAATATGGCACAGGCTCATCACGAGATTGGGCAGCTAAAGGGACACGTTTACTTGGTGTTAAAGCTGTAATCGCTGAAAGTTTCGAACGTATTCATAGATCTAATTTAGTGGGCATGGGGGTATTACCATTAGAATTTATGCCTGGAACCACTAGAAAAACTCTTAATTTAACTGGCACTGAACAAGTTAGTATTCAAGGGCTTTCGGCTGATATTTACCCAAAAATGGCTTTAAAAATAATTTTCAAGGGCACAACTGAACAAATAGTCCCAGTTTTAGTGAGGATTGATACTGAAGATGAAATACAGTACTTTTTAAGTAGTGGTATTTTACCTTTCGTACTTAACATGTTGGCTAAACAATGACACACGATCTTATCTCTTTAAGTATTTTTCAAGGAATTGCTGAGTTCTTACCAATAAGCTCAAATGCACATCTTGTCGTCTTAGAAAAACTTTTTGGAATCCACACCAACGGACTTGAAACGCATGTTGCACTACATTTTGGATCATTACTTGCGTTGTTTATTTATTTCTTCAAAGACTTTTGCCTAATGATTTTCGGCATTTGGGTTTACGATATAAAAGGGCTTAAAAAGCACCCAGGTAAACAGTATCGTGACTTAGCTTGGATACTCGTATTATCTTCTATCCCTGCATTAGCTGTAGGGTTTTTTATTAAAAAGTTCTATGGCGGGACTTCTGAGAGTTTTGTGGTTATGGGAATTGCGAGCATAGTATTTGGTATACTTCTCATTGTAGCTGACTCTAACCCTGTAAAAGATCGATTTGTGACTTACAAACGGGGAGCAGCAATTGGAATTTCTCAGTGCCTTGCTTTTATTCCAGGAGCAAGTCGTTCAGGTATATGCTTAACTGTTGCTAGATTTTTAGGATTGAGCAGAATTGAAGCGACTAGATTTTCATTTCTGATGGCTATTCCAACTATTTTAGGTGCTTCTGCTTTGGTAATACTTGATACGCCCAATGCCAGCACACTATTTACAACACAACAACTTATTCTCATAGGAATCACAACCGGCTTAGGTATTTTGACTATTCAGAGTCTTTTGTGGTTTTTAAGCAGACATAGTTTGTGCTTTTTTGGTTTTTATAGAATTATTTTCGGCATATTGCTGTTATTGTTCTTCTGATTTACTTTATCCAAAGAGGCAGCCTGATATTGAGAATCGGTATGCAAAATAGTAATGCTTACTCGTCTATTTTCAGGCGCACTTGAGTTAGATTTATTCAGCGGGTCTCTATCAGCTCGCCCATGAACTTCCGCGAATTGCTCGCTTCTCACTCCACTCTCTTCCAAAATTCTACGGGTTGAATGAGCTCTATCTGAAGAAAGCTCCCAATTTCCGTATCCTTTTCTATAATATGGTTTTGAGTCAGTATGCCCAGTAATATCAATTTTATTAGGTAGTTTTGTAAGAATTCCTCCTAAAGCTCTAATCATTCTTTCTGTAACTTTCATAGGTATAAAACTACCACTTTTAAACATTTCTTGATCATGACTATCAATAATTTGAATTTTAACCCCTTCGTCTGTTAATTCGATAATAAGATTATGTTTAAATTCACACACTTCTTTCAAAGAATTAAAAGCAACCCTTACTATATTTTCTACTTTCTGAAGCTCTTTTTTTTGTTTTAGTTTTTTTGCCGTAATCTTTTTTACTTCATAATGTTCCGTTGTCACTTCATCAACATTTTTGCTGTCTTTTACTGATGCTTTTTTTTCTGGAAGATGCTGATTATTATCAGTTAAAACTTCTTGATCGCTGTCTCCACTTTGTGTTGCCAAAACTTCTGCTTCAATCGCACGTGTACCAGCACTTGATGAGTCCATACTAATTACACTTGTTGTAAAATATTCTGAAATTCCTCTTTTGGTTTCTTCTGTTGCCACGTTCACTAGCCACATAAGTAAAAATAGCGCCATCATCGCGGTAACAAAGTCAGCGTAGGCAATTTTCCATGCTCCGCCATTTGATCGGTGATGAGATTTTTTATATTTTCTAATGATTATTAGCTTATCATGCATTGCTTAGACTAAATTTTGTGTGGTTTTTTCGAGTTCATCGAATGACGGCCTCAATAAAGAATCAATATTTTTTCTGGCAAATTCAACAGCAATAATAGGTGCCTGACCATTTAAATAGGCTAATAAGCCTGTTCGAATTACAATTAAAAACCCTCGTTTTGCTGCGTATGCCTCTTTTAATGAATGTGCAATCGGTCCTAAGAATCCGTATGAAACTAGCACGCCTAAAAAGGTTCCAACTAGTGCACCACCAATTAATCTTCCAAGAGTAGCTGGTGGTTGATCTATAGAACCCATTGTATGAATAACACCTAAAACAGCAGCAACAATACCAAGTGCAGGAGTGGCATCTGCTAAATTTTGTATTGCTGAAGTCATGTGGTTATTTTCTTCTTCAAGCATATCAATCTCCTGATCTATAAGACTTTCAAATAGAAAAGAATTCTCGCATCCCATAGACATGATTCGTAAGTAATCACACAAAAAGGTAAGTGCCTGAACATTATTAAGGAACAAAGGAAATTTTTGAAATATAGCACTTTTTTGAGGGTTATCTATGTGAAGCTCCAAATTCATCACACCTTTACGGCGAGCAAATTTAAAGATTGTAAACATGAGTAATAAAGACTCAAGATAATCATCTTTTGTGTAGGAATCACCTTCTCGTGCTATTTTAAAAGCAGCTCTTACATGACGAAGAGTTTTGCTAGAGTTGGAAATAATAAATGAACCAATGGCAACACCTATTATGATAATGTATTCAGAAGGCTGAAATAGAACCTTAAGATTTCCATCACCTATTAAGTATCCTAATATGATGCAGGATATTACTACACCAATACCAATCCAGAATCGCACGTCTATACAACCACTGTTTTTTTTCAGTATGAAATAAGGACGTTAACAATTACCTAATAGAATTTTTGCTTTTAATTATCTTTACTCAGGTATTTTTCCAGCCAATGAATATCGTATTCACCTTTACGCATGTCTGGATTATCAACAAGAATACGGTGCAATGGAATTGTGGTTTTTATGCCATCAATTACGTATTCATCTAAGCTACGTTTAACACGCTGCATAGCTTCTTCACGATTTTTCCCATGGACGATTAATTTTGCAATCATGCTGTCATAGTATGGTGGCACAACGTAACCATCATACATATGGCTATCTACCCGAACACCAAAACCACCCGGCGTATGATAAGATGTGATTTTTCCAGGAGATGGCACAAACGTTTGTGGATCTTCCGCGTTAATACGGCACTCAATTGCATGACCCGTAATTTTGATATCGTTCTGCGTAAAAGATAAAGGGTGTCCTGCTGCAACCATAATTTGCTCTTTGACCAAATCAATGCCTGTTACCATTTCAGTTACTGGGTGCTCAACCTGAATACGTGTATTCATTTCCATAAAAAAGAATTCGCCATCCTCAAAAAGGAATTCAAGAGTGCCAACGCCACGATAGCCCATTTTCTTAATAGCTTGGTTTACAATGTTTCCAAGCTCAGTCCTTTGTACTGATGTTAATGCAGGAGATGGAGCTTCTTCCCACACTTTTTGGTGACGGCGCTGAATAGAACAATCGCGCTCACCAAGGTTTGCTACGTTACCGTGTGTATCGCCAACAACTTGTATTTCAATATGACGAGGACGACGCAAGTAGCGCTCCATATAAACTTCATCATTACCAAAATTAGCTTTAGCTTCAACACCAGCAAGACGAACAGCGTTAACAACTTCATCATCTGAAGTTGCGACTTTCATGCCTTTTCCGCCACCGCCAGAAGTTGCTTTAATAATAACTGGATAGCCAATTTTATTAGCCCATTCAACTGCGTTGTCAACAGTAACGGCACCTTCAGTTCCAGGAACAACAGGCACCCCTAGTTCGATCATTGTTTTTTTAGCTGTAATCTTATCGCCCATCATGGTGATGTGCTTTGGAGTTGGTCCAATAAAGGTTATTCCGTGTTCTTCAATCATTTGAGCGAAAGTTGCATTTTCAGATAAAAACCCAAACCCAGGGTGTATAGCATCAGCTCCTGTAACTTCGGCAGCACTTATAATGGCAGACATTTTTAAATAACTGTCTTTTGAAGATGGTGGACCAATACACACGCTTTCATCTGCTAACCGTACATGCTTGGAGCTTTCATCAGCAGTAGAATGGACTGCGACGGTTTTAATGCCTAGTTCTTTGCAGGCACGCAAAATACGCAGAGCAATTTCCCCGCGATTAGCAATAAGGACCTTCTCAAATAATTTCATTACTATTCAATAACCAACAAAGGCGTATCAAATTCAACAGGTTCAGAATCACGAACAAGAATTTGCTTAACGACACCAGCTTTTGAAGCCTTAATAGGATTCATTACTTTCATGGCTTCAATAATTAGTAAATTTTGCCCAACATTCACGCTATCACCAACTTTAACGTATGGCATAGCACCAGGCTCTGGTGATAAATAAACAGTGCCAACCATTGGTGATTTAACAGCACCAGCATGGCCAGCAGCAACACCTGCTACTTGAGCAACATCAGCACCAATAGCTGTAACTGGCATACTTGGCGCAACAGACGTATGGACGATCTGCCTTGCCACACGAATTTTAACACCACTTGCTTCGTACTCAATTTCCGAAAGGTCAGTTTCCTTTAAAATCTCTGCTAATTCTCTAATTGCTTCTTTATCAAGTTTTCCAGCAGGCATACCATAACTTTTTTAAATAACATAGAATTAGGTATAAAGTGGTTTTGGCATTCGAGCAAGATTATTTTTGGTCTATGCTTGTTACTTTTAGCAAGCAGGGTTCAATCGATACAAAATATTTCCCGCAATAGTTTTTCGAGAACTCGTTTCTGCCTCATCATCTTTAATGGTGTTTAGCATGGCAAGAGCAGCGTTGTGTTTGCTAGTAATTAATGTAATATCCGCTCGTCTACTTTCTTCAGATATGTCGTTTGCTTGTTTGCGAATTTGATCAAAAAATTTAATACAAATTGAAAAATCAACTAAAATACTTAAAGCTGCTAATTGATTAAAACTTTCATCTTTGGTACTGCTGATTCCATACAATTCGTCCATACTTTCTCTATTTTTCAAGTAGGTATTTTTTAATTCTTCCTTAGCCCCATAAAAGGAGGTTCTTTGTTCTGCAAACTCACTGCTTTGAAAAGCTCTGAGTGAAGGATACAGTGCAAAGTGACTGGGGCATATAGTTGGCACCATGACCAATACCATTATTAAAAACGTAGCTTTGAATAATATTGCTTTGATCATGGCGTCTCTCTTATTTTAATTCATTAGATTTAATAGTATTATTGTAAAATGCTCTATCACAAAATAAGAGCTTGCAAACAATAACTTTCAAACTTGTCCACTTTAGTAATATGACCCCACGATTTTATCAAGAGATGAATACTCAGGATTCCAGCCAAGCGTTCCTTCTGCGACAGATATATCTGCAACGACTATAGGAACATCACCCGAGCGCCTGCCAGGATTTACAATCGTATAGTCTTTGCCTGTGTATCTAGCGACAGCGTCAACAACCTCTTTTACGGTGAAGCCCGTTCCGGTTCCGATATTTGCAATGACAGATGGATTATTTCTTAATAGGTATTGTACTGCTTTAACATTTGCGCGCGCGACATCAACAACGTGGAGGTAGTCACGAATGCATGAACCATCACGAGTTGAGTAATCTTCACCATAGACGGTTACTGCCACAGAATTTTTAGAGAATGCTTTGACAAGTGCAGGAACTAGTTGTTGAGAATGCCCATCCGTATTATCAGTCAATCGATCTACACCACTGACGTTGAAATAACGCAGTATAGCATAGGAGCCAGTGCTTGCTTGAAGATCAAGTTCGGTGTCCCTTTTGTTTTGTGCGTAAGGACTTTCAGGAACGAGATCTCTTGTTACGCATACAGGCTCATCAGATTCTAATGTACCGTAAACAGCTGAAGTTGAAGCAAAAACTATAGGAACGCAAAAATCTTGAGCAAGCTCAATGACATTTTTACTGCCATCAACATTTATACTACGATAGAGATCTGGCATTTCAACAGATTCTGGGACATAAATTTTTGCAGCTAGGTGAACGATACCTTTAAAATTGTATTGTTCAAATTTGCTGTGTAACCAGTCTTTATCTAAAATAGTGCCTCGTTCAATAGGTCCCCAACTTTTTGTGGGCGCTTGAGAGTTTGAAAAGTCATCGATACTAACTGGGTTATAACCGTTTTCTTTCAAAAGCCTGCAAGTAGATAAACCGATATAACCAGCTCCGCCGGTTACAAGAATATTTTCTTCCTCTTGAGCATGAATAAAGCTGATGCTCAATAAAAAGCATATTAAAAATTGTAAAATTGCCATAATACTCCCAAATATGAATGATGTTACTTACAACGCTCATTCTATTGAGGAGGGATTAATAAAAAGTAAAAATTTATTTCTAGTTTTGTATATTTTAAAGCAAAAAATTTTCAATGCTTATTATTCAATAATTTTTCTCTTTCAAAAATTCTTTACGCCACCCAGAAATTGAGCTTTTTTTCCCAGAGACAATCAGTTGCAACAGCTGCTTGTTTAAAACACAATGCGGCGGTATATCTAGCTGTTTTGCAATAATTTTGGATCTTGACTGCCATTTTTTCAAAAGCTTACGTTGCGTAAGTGTAAAGTCTTGGTGATGCACTTTAACCATTTGGTTTAAAATAGGTCTGTCCTTTTTATATTGATTATGTTCACGACCCAGTTTTTCCCATACTATTTTTAAATCTTCAAGGGCATCTAGCTTGCAGTTATTTTCATTAATATGGCTTAAACTTTTTGTACGCAATGCTTGTTCTAGCAAATTATCTCCAATGACATGACGTTTCGGAATATCAAGCTTTTTTGCCCATCCTTCACGCCATTTTGAAAGTTCTAACGCATAATATGGTGTAGGCCATTTGCACCCTGTAGCGCATAGCTTTAACCAGTCTTTTGCTGGTGTATCACTTTGATATTTTTTTAAAAGTGTTTTCATTTCTTGAGTTACCCAAGTATCACGTCCTAATTCAATAAGCTTTTGATTCAAAAGAGGGTAAATTTTAGCAACGTACGCTGCGTCTTGCGCTGCATATTCTAGCTGATCTGGCGTTAATGGACGTTTTACCCAGTTTGTATTTTGCTGTGACTTATCAATTGATATTTCCAACAACTTCGAAACAAGGGATTCAAGACTATTACTATGCCCTAATGTTGCAAAAGCTGCCATTAACTGAGTATCAGTGAAGGGACATGTAATAGCGCCGGTCGATTGTTTTAAAATTTCCCAATCTTGATCACCTGCATGAAAAATTTTTTTTATTTTTTTATTTTCTAAAAGTATTTTTAGAGGGGTTAAGTCAGTACAACTTAGTGCATCGATAAGCCAAATTTTTGATTCAGTTGCAATTTGAATAAGACTAAGAATGGGAAAAAACGTAGTCTCACGCTGGAATTCAGTGTCAATTGCAACCCAGGTTATTGGTGTTTTTTTTATCTCTTTAATAAAACAAAGTAATTCATCAGTTGTTTGTATTTTTAAATACATTTAAATATCATTTTTGTTTTTGTTAAGCGAATAGTAACACTTCATGAGATATGATGATAGTATTCCAGAAGCATGTAGCTTCTATAAAATGTTATGAGGACAAAAGTGCGTCGTGTATTAGATTCAGGTTCAAAAAAAGAATTCAAACGAAATAATTATCTTACCGGTAAACTATTGGTTGCAATGCCATTTATGGAAGATAGCAGATTTGACCATGCAGTAATTTATGTTTGTGGTCATGATGAATATGGAGCAATTGGGCTTATGATTAATAAGTCCTTAAATTCTCTTACATTCGCTGACTTGCTTATGCAGCTTGATATAGCTCCTTTGCCTGTTACACGTCCTGTACAAATGCAGGCAGGAGGGGCAGTTGAAGTAAGTCGTGGTTTTGTGCTGCATTCAACCGATTATCATAGTGATTCAACAGTGCGCGTAGGCGAACAATTTTGCATTACAGCAACGCTTGATATTTTGCGCACCTTAGCCCAAGGGCAAGGACCACGAAAGTTTCTTTTGGCTTTAGGCTATACAGGCTGGGGATCAAACCAACTAGAACAAGAAATTCAAGACAATTATTGGATTGTGGTTGAACCAAGCGAAGAGATTGTGTTTAATTCGGCTCTTGATTTTCGCTGGAGGGCATCAATGGCTTCTCTGGGAGTTGATCCGCTGACACTGAGTCTAGAATCGGGTCGGGCTTAACTGAACGCTTATTTGGCTTTAGCGATGGATTGTTGATAAGTCTGCGATATACTGCTTGTAGTTGCTCAGACGTCAATAACTTGCCTGCTTCATCACGATAAATTGCAGCGTCTTGAGCCATTTCATCAAGCCCCTCATTCATTGTCGCTAAACATAAATAATAATACGCTAAAGCATTATCTTGATTTTCAGCATAACCACGAAGCAAGATAACGCCAGCGTTGAATTGAGCAGCACCGTCGCCTAGATCAGCAGCGCGAATATAGAATAACAAAGCTTGATTTTTATCTTCATCAACGCCATCCCCCGAATAATAGCTATCAGCAAGTGCTTTTATTGCTGGCGCATAGTCCATATCAGCAGCCCGTTTAAAATGTTCATTAGCAAGATAAGGATTGGTACGCACCCCAATAAGCTCTTCAATACCCTTCATATAATGCCAAAGTGCTGTTCCTGGTAAGGGTTCATCACAAGGCGCACACACAAGGGGCTTTGATAAAGCTTGGGTTGCTTCAGCGCTGAGAATGCCCGAAAAACAAATCGCTACAAGTACAATAAAATTCTTTAACATTTCTTACCCCTATTGCGCATTAGCCTGGTCTAGCAATCTATCCATTTCAATGTCTTGCTTTTTTGTATTCATTTTCTTATTTACTTTATTTTCGCTTTGCTCTCTTGGCTTCAAGTTTGCTAAGTCTTCTGCTGATACTTGCTTCTCATTTGCTCTGTTAATTGCCGCTTGAACAACTGGCGCAACCTGTGAACCGACTTCAGCAACAATTTGCCCTGCTTGCTTAATATCATCAATTGAAGGGGGCTTACGTTCGCTTAAACGCTTTTCTTGCAATGACTTAATCCAATCCTGAGCTTCTTTTGGCAATATTATGTAAAATGTATCGCTACCTTTGTACATGAAGTTTACAAATCTGCTTTCTTTTATAATCTCTGGGTGATCAGGACGTAACCACAAACAACTAATAACGAGCTCAAAAATGAACAAGAGAGCACAACCACGTAATAATCCATAACCAACACCTAAAGACCGATCAACGCCACTTAGTGCACTTGCACGTACACGCGATGTTAGGAAATGGCTAACTAAAGTTAGAACAACCAAAAAAATAATAAAAATAGCAAAAATAGTAACGCCGTCAGCCAACATAGGATTAGTAATTTGCGTGCGAGCAAAATGCTGAGTCACCGGGAATAATATGTACGCCATAGTGACTGCACCAACCCATGACAGCAAACTAAGTATTTCCTTTGTAATACCACGCACAACGCCCATGCACGCTGAAAGGATTAGCACACCTACAAAAATGAGATCAAACTTATTCATAATAATTTACATTTCTTATGCTTTGACTGGACTATAGCATAGCACACGTATGATACCAGATAGATCTGTGAATACACTTTCATTTGCCAGACCAGCAGCTATTGCGATTTTTTCAACACACAATTCTTGCCCTCGACCAATTTCAAGAAATATTTTGCCTTTGGGTTTCAATAGGCGTTTTAATTTTGGAAGTATTTGTTCATAGGCTTCAAGACCTGTTTGACCCGAAAATAAGGCCATTGACGGATCATGCAGGGTTGATGCATCAAGCTGTTCACTGATTGCAATATAAGGAGGGTTACTAACAATAATATCAAAATTACCTTGTAATGCTGAGGTCCAGCTACTTTGAATGAGATTTGATCGGTTTGTAAGATTTAAATTTTCTTGATTCCGTTTTGCAACTTGCAACGCTTCCCAGCTGTAATCCACACCTATGCCGTATGCATTGGGGAATTCACACAAAAGAGTGAACAATAAACACCCAGTACCTAAACCCAAATCAAGAATTTGATATGGCCCTGCAGATGAAAAATATTTACGCACAGCATCTATTAATGTTTCTGAATCTGCTCTGGGATCTAACGTATGAGCATTCGTGAAAAAATATCGACCGTAAAATTCTTTATGGCCCAATATTTTGGCAATAGGCTCTCCATTTACACGGCGTTGCACGTATTCGTCAAGCTTTTGCTTTTGCTCATCTAACAAAACCAGCGTAGGTAAATGCATAAACACCCACTCGGGTGATTGCCCTAAAACAGCTCCTATTAGAAGACGATATTCAGAAACTTCAATAATTTTTTGCAGAGGAACCAAAGCCATATTCTATTAAAATTTCCTTGCGGAATTTAACCACATTAGCAATACTACCACCATCACTTTTTAACATAAAATTAATATGACAGAAACGCACACTCAATTAGAACCAACTTTTAGCATTGTTGCTCAAGGAATTCGTGATTTATCTTTTGAGAATCAAATTGGTTTTGGCACTAACATTAGTGAACAACCTGAAATAAACATTAATATCAATGCTAATGGCAAAAAAATTGACGACGAAACTTATGAAGTTATGTTGATGATTAATGTGGAAGCAAAGCAAGAAGACAAACCATTGTTCTTGATTGAGCTTCAATACGTAGGGCTATGCCAAATTGAGAATGTGCCCGATGAAATGCTAGCAGGATTGTTGATGATTCAAACACCAACATTGCTATTTCCTTATGCGCGCCAAATTCTTTCTGATGTTACAAGTAATGCGGGATTCCCTCCACTTTTCTTACAACCAGTAGATTTTGCAGCGCTTTACCACAACCAACAGGCTAATGTTGGCGTTGTCGGAAACGCGTAAGTAATGATTAAGCGCTCGGTAGTTGTGCAAGGGCACGCTACCAGCGTACGTTTAGAGCCCCAGTTCTGGGAAGTTATTGATGCCTTTTGCGCATCACAAAATATGTCTTTAAGTCAGCTCATTATATCTTTAGAAAAACAGCAGCAAACACGACAGAACCTGGCCAGTCAGTTGCGGGTGTTTTGTTTGGAGAGTGTAATGGGAAAGCTGACTAACAAAGCTTTCTAAAAAAATGCTTTGCCAGCCAGCTATACTTAATTTTTGAATCTATCCTGCTCTTTCAACGACAGAATCCTAAGAACCCTTCTTTTCTTCATTCTTTTTTAAAATTCTCCTATTAGCTTCAGCTATTAGGCGCGCTGCTTTTTGGTATCCTACCATTGCACGAAACCAATAATGAGCATCGTCCGAGTTGTAAAAAGACTTTGTCTGATCACCAACCGTCATTTCAATTGTGCCACCAGTAAGGTCAATCACCTCTGTGCGGTTGCGTTTTCTAGATTCATTCTCTTTATCGCTACCTGAAGAATCTGAATCCATTGCTAAAAGACTGCTAGTTTGCATACAAGTAAGCAGCAACGCTACAGAGCACTTAGTTAAAAAATTATTTAAATTTATCATAAAATTCCTATTTGATTGGTAAAAGTAAATTGAAATATCACATAACCAAATAAGAAATAAAAAATCAAATATTTTTATTTTATTAAATTTTAATATTGTTTTGTGGTATTTTTGATGTTTTTTTCCAACATAGAGAATTGTCAGATTAACAATCCTAGATAGACAATATTGCTAATTACTATAGTCAAAGGACTATTTCCTTGGGACCATCCAGCAGTTTTGCAAAAGCTTCTTTAAAACAGCGCTCTGCCAGCCTGAAATACCTTTTTTGAACCAACCACAAAGCCGCAAACCATATAAGCAGCTATTGCCATCTGCGCTTGCTCATAAAGCAAACCAAAAACAATAATACATCCATTTACCTTTGTGTAGGGCATTGCATGCGCATAAACTTAATCTACATAAAATTACAAAAAAGGTCGTAAAAATATTCTATTGCATAGTATATAAAAATGGAGGTCTTTAAAAAAAATAAAAAAATGCCTATGCTTAAAAAGTAGCCAATAACGATAAAAAGACCGTCTTTTTCAATTACCCCCAAAGCAAGAAATACTAAGGCTATTCCTGGTAAAAAATTTCCCAGCGGGATTGGTAAAACAATCAAGATGCCATGCATTAAACAAACAATTCCTAAAATTATTTGTCCTATAGTGGATGTTAAAAAAACCCATCGCATTTTCAGATATTTTTCAATTTTAATTAAATGTGCAGCATATTTATTCAAAATATATTCAAGCTGTTTTTTACTAAATGTTTTGGCTCCAATTACATTTGGAAGGCTTATTTTATGGTATTGGAATGTAATTTGAACACTAACAAGAATAATGACAAACCCAAACACAAAAGAAACCATAGGTATAGACGCAACCAAACATGCATTAGGAATTGCCATTATTAATAATAAAATCCCAAAAGATCTTTCTTTTAGCGCTGCAATTAATTCATATAGAGTAAAAGTATCACTTTGGGTATTTTTCAAAAAAACCAAAAGGATTTGGAAAAAGTTTTCTTTTTTGTAATCATTCTCAAAAACCATCTAATGTCTTATTAAACAGAGCGCGCATATTAACTATGTGGTTTATGTCTTAAATAGTGGTTAAAAGTGTATGTTTTTATAAAATCCATCAGACAAAATTAGCATTCTGAGAATACGTTACCTGACCTGACTAACAATGTGACCTGAGGTTTTTGATTGCATTACGATTTTTTGGCATTTATCGTGTCATCGACAGGATAAAAATAGTATGTGAGAATTTAAAGGGAGCCTCGGAGGTAACATCGAGCGTAAAAATCTACTTTTTGTTATAAAAAATTATGGAAGAAAAAGTGAAAAATCATATAGTCGACCTGGTAATAATTCTTTCCCTGCTTATAGTAAACGGTATTTTGGCAATGACAGAAATTGCCCTTATTTCTTCAAATAAAAATAGAATGGGCAACTTAGCTAAAAAAAGTCAAGGAGCTAGAGTTGCATTGCAGCTTATGAATAACCCAGGCGAGTTCTTATCCACTATTCAAATAGGCATCACCATTATTGGGATTATATCAGGCACTTTTAGTGGCCAGAAATTTGCTGAACCGTTAGGGACCTGGCTTAATAATTTTTCTTTGATTCATGGACATGGAAATCTGATAGCTTTTAGTTTTGTGGTCTTAACTGTGACGTATGTTTCTCTTGTGATAGGCGAGCTTATTCCAAAAAGAATTGCTCTTTCGAAACCAGAAAAAATAGCTAGTATGTTTGCAAAAAGCGTGCGCTTTCTTTCCAAATTAACCTATCCTTTTGTTGTCGCCTTAGACGTTTCTACAAAAAATATTCTTAGCTTACTTGGCCAAAAAGAGATCAAAGAATCTGTTGTTACTGAAGAAGAAATCCATAGCGTGATTAAGCAAGGTCTTGAAGAAGGTGCTATTGACGCATTTGAACATAAAGTTTTTCAAAAAGTTTTACAGTTTGGTGACAGAGAAGCCAGCATTATGATGACGCCGCGCATTAAGCTTATTTTTCTTGATTTAGAAGATAGCATTGAAGAGAACAAGATTAAAATTTCCTCTAATCCCCACCGATATTACCCAGTTATTGAAGGCGATTTGGATAATTTTAAGGGCATTGTGGATACAAAAGACATATTAACTCAGCAAATGCAAAATCACCCTTTTGATTTAAGAGCATTAATAAAGGAAGCTCCTTGTGTCATTGAGGATAGCCTGGGGCCAGACTTAATTGATCAATTTGTAAAATACAAAGCACATATTGCTATTGTCGTTGATGAATATGGTGCTATGCAGGGAATTGTTACTTTAGTTGATATTTTTGAAACACTTGTAGGTAGTGTTCCAGAATATCATCAAGAAAAGCATTCAGATAATATTATTCCCAGAGAAGATGGTTCATGGCTCTGTGAGGGGTTAACCCCTATTGATGACATAGAAGACTTGCTTCAAATCAAAATTATCAGCGAATTTGAAGAAAATGACTTTAATACGCTAGCTGGGTTCCTATTAATTCATTTCAAGCATATCCCAAAAGCCGGAGAGCTAGTACATTGGGATAATTTTAAATTTGAAATCATGGATATGGATCGCACTAGAATTGATAAAGTGCTTATTCAAAAAAAATAAAATTAAAGTAAATATTGGTGCAGCATCTCCTCCAAAAAGGATGCTAAGAAATTTCTCCTTAATATCTTTGGCTATTTATGAAACTTAACGGGGCATACCCGGTAGTTTTACGGATTAACCTATAAAATCACAAAAATCTGATTTTAGCCAAAAGGTCATCAACAATACAGCTTTCAACAAAGAAATTTTAAAATCCTTCTGAAGATTTCATTAAATCTTTCTAAAAACAATACTTTGCCATCCTGAAATGCTTATTTTTGAATCAACCACAAAGCCGCAAGTCATATAAGCACCCATTACCATCCGCGCTTGTTTATCAAGCAAACCAGAAACAACAATATACCCATTTACCTTTATGTAGCGTTGCATGTCTGGCGCTAAACGCATAAGGGGTTTGGCTAAAATATTTGCAAAACATAAGTCATATTGCTGGTGCGTTTCAGGGGCTTGAAATCCAACTGAACAAATAACTTTGTAATCACGCTCACACTTGTTTAGCTTTGTATTCAGACGCGTTCGCCTGACCGCTTCTTCTTCAATATCAACGGCCATTACGCTTATGGTTGGCTGCAGCTTTTTAGCAGCAATACTTAGCACGCCACTACCACAGCCCATGTCTAAAACGTTGTGAAATGCATGTTTTTTAGCTAGCTTTACAAATAGCTTTAAGCACCCTTGGGTTGTAGGATGCTCCCCGCTTCCAAAGGCCGTTGCTGCATTAATTTTTAAAGGAATTTTTCCAGCATTTACAACAATTGAACTTTCAGAACTATGAATGACAAAGGGGTGAATGTGCACCTCTGGTTGCCCCTGATGACAGGCCAACAACCAATTTGTATTTTCCACTTCTTCCACAGAAGCTGTCATTTCAAGACCAAGCAAGGAAGCAACAGATTCCGCATGAGCCTTGCATTTTAGGGCATCAACATCTTCGCATAACATATCAACCTGAAACAAACTGGCTATGGGGAATCCATTTTCATCGATTTCATCTGATGGGAGAGCGTCAACATCTTCAAAAACCATGATGCTTTCGGCTACATTTTCCAAAGCTTTTTGAAAGTTTTCCACTATGCTGTACGGCACCACGCACCGCACTAAATATTTAGCCATGGGCTGTTCCTTTTAATAATTTTTCGTGCAATTGCGTTGATATTTTGGTGAAAATTTTTGCAACGGGATGAGATGGATATTTTATAAAAAATGGTTCTCCACTATCAGCTGATTCCCGGAAAGCAATATCAATAGGCAGCTGCCCTAGCAATGGCAGATTTTGTTTAGTACTTTCAGCGCTTGCACCATTTTTAGGGAAAATATGCGAATCAAGTCCGCAACCTGGACACTGAAAATGGCTCATATTTTCGACCATTCCTAAAATAGGAATATTCACTTTTTCAAACATTTTAATGGCTCGACGTGCATCAATAAGCGCTAACTCTTGTGATGTCGCAACAATTACTGCCCCAAAAAGATTCGACTTTTGCGCAATGGTTAGCTGTGCGTCACCTGTGCCTGGGGGAAGGTCGATAAGCAATACATCTAACGGAGTGCCGTCATGGTCCCACAATACATCCATAAGCATTTGCCCAATAGCGCTTTGCACCATTAATCCACGCCAGATAACTGCGGCATCTTTTGGTACCATGAATCCCATGGACATAAGCTTTAAGCCAAACTTGTGATGGGGAATAATTTTTTTCTGCTGCGTAGCTTCCGGTTTTTCAAACACGCCAGTCATGGTAGGCAAAGATGGACCGTAAATATCGGCATCAAGCACACCAACATTTAGACCAAAGTCTTGCAAAGCCAAAGCTAAGTTCAAACAGATAGATGACTTACCTACCCCACCCTTGCCTGAGGCAACCGCAATCACATGGCGCACTCCAGTAATGCCCGATGTGACCTTGGGTTGGTCCGCTTTATGGCGATTAAAGGTAATCATAACAGGCAACGTGCAAACCTGTTCACAAGCTTGTTGAATTGTGTTTTCCCAAGCTTTATCAACTGTTGCAAAGCTATCAGGCAGCCTGAAAACTAAAAATGCTTTGGTTTCATCAACCTGAACATATTCAAGTAAATCAAGCGCTAAAAGCGTTGTGCCGGGTAGCACAAGATCACGTAATGACTGACGAATAGCTGCTTCCACAAAAAGTCCAGATTTTTAAAATATCGCCAGCTTAACACTTATGGTGAGGCAACCTCAATAAAATGAATTTTTGAAATTAATTCTGCTATCATTTTTAAAATAGGAACGAAACTATCGTGAAATTATTATCCAAGCTTAAATTCTTCAAAATTCACCTTCTCGGGCTTTTTTTGATTTCTTGCACTCATGAAAATCAGAACCATGAAACACAAGCGCTTTATGCTTACCAAGACGAACAAACAGAATACTACGGTCTAAAAAATGCAGCGGGAAAAATTATTATTCCAGCACAGTATGAAATTGTTTACAGCGGTGATTTTCATCAGGCTCTTTTTGTTGATGCTCCTTATTCAAGCAGAGAAAATATATATTGTTTGCCCACAATGATTGTAGTTAAGAAAAATAGTAAAATGTGGTGGATTGATCGCGCGGGAAAAAAATTATTTGAATCTTTCTTTTTTGATAACGGCCCTGATTATTTTAAGAAAGGATTGTCACGTATTTTGAATAACAACAAATTTGGATTTATCAACAAACAAGGAAAAGTTGTAATTGAACCACTGTATGACTTTGCTAGTCCGTTTAATGATGCAGGATTTGCCAATGTCTGCAATGGTTGCTGGTTAAGCTATCCGCCTTCTACAAAATTTTCTGTTGCTCATGGATTTGCGTGGGATGCTCATGGTGACATTGTTGGAGGTAAATGGGGAATTATTTCTTGCACAGGACAAATAGTTGTGCCGCTTGTCCATAGTTCTTATGAAGAAGCAAAAAATCACTTACCCAAAGCATAAATACACAATTTTAGACAAAGTTGCGTTAAATTTTCTCGCTGTGTAAAATGCGTAATGGTTTTCCAAAAGAGATTGATAATTGAAACCACAAATCTTTTCATCATATAACACAGCACTAAATGAGATGCTTCCCCTTACCCCAGCAAACCAACAACATTCAGAACCAAAGGATTTTTTTATTAAAAAAGAAGGAATTCACTATGCTGGAACACATTTAATTATCGATTTATGTGAAGCTGAAAATCTAGATAATTTAGCCCTTACAGAAGAAGCTTTACGTACAGCCGTACAGGAAGCGGACGCAACGTTATTACATATTCATTTGCATCATTTTGAACCTAATGGCGGCATTTCTGGTGTTGCAGTGCTTGCTGAGTCCCATATTAGCGTGCATTCGTGGCCAGAGCGTGGTTATGCAGCATTTGATGTATTTATGTGCGGCAAAGCAAAGCCACACCGTGTATTGCCTGTACTAAAACATTATTTTAGGCCTCAGCATGTTTATATTAATGAACAGCTCCGGGGAGCAAGCATTATATGACACAAGTGCAAAAAATTGCTTCAAAACATCAATGGATAGAGGAAACTCTCCATCCAAGTTGGCAACAGCGCTTCAATACTGAACACACACTTTGCGATATACAAACTGCCTATCAGCATTTAGTAATTTTCAAAAATGATTGGTTTGGGAACGTTATGATGCTAGATGGCAATATTCAAACCACTGAAAAAGATGAATTTATTTATCATGAAATGATGACTCATGTGCCGTTAATGGCGCATCCTAATCCAAAAAGCGTTTTGGTAATTGGCGGCGGTGATGGCGGCATTATTCGAGAAGTGTTACGCCACCCCAACGTTGAAAAAGTAGTTATGGTGGAAATTGATGAAATTGTAGTGGAAATGAGTAAAAAATATTTCCCCAACCATTCACAAGGTGCATTCAATGACCCACGCGTAACGTTAATCATTGATGATGCGGCTGCTTTTCTTAAGAAAACAAATGATCGTTTTGATGTGATTTTAACAGACTCTACAGACCCAACTGGTCCCGGTGAGCATTTATTCACAGAAGAATTTTACCAAAATTGCAAAAATCATTTAGAAAAAGATGGAATTTTAGTTACACAAAGTGGTGTGCCTTTCATGCAGCCAACTGGCATTTATAATATGCAAAACATGTTATCAACATTTTTTGAAGCTGTTGATTTTTATCAAGCAACAATTCCCACCTATGTAGGGGGACCAATGGTTTTTGGGTTTGCTACTAATGCACAAACAAACAGCTTTGATGAAATTAAAAGACGTGCAACTACTGTGCAAAACCAGCTTCACTACTGGACACCGAAAATTCACCAAGCAGCGTTTTTATTGCCACCTTTTCTGCAAGCATTAAGAACAAATAAAAAGTCTCAAATTTCTTGACGAAAAGGCATTTAAACATTATAGTTCATTCCAAGTCCCCATCGTCTAGTGGCCTAGGACGTCGCCCTTTCAAGGCGGGAACACGGGTTCGACTCCCGTTGGGGACGCCAATTTAATATCCATCTTTATTGTCGTCGTTATATTTGCTAGATTCGCACTAGCTTTTAAATGTTGTGCGATATGTGCGGTATCACTGGTTTTTGGGATCCTACTAAAAAATTCTCAGTTAATGAACAACTTGCACAGACGATGGCTGAAAAAATTCAGTCACGCGGACCCGATTCACATGGAATTTGGATTAGCCAAGAGCATGGCGTTGCCCTAGCTCACAGACGCTTATCAATTGTTGATTTATCACCTGCTGGCCATCAACCAATGACATCTCATTCGGGACGTTACGTGATGATTTATAATGGAGAAGTTTTTAATGGGGCTGAGATTAAGGTCTCACTTTCCAATATTGATTTTAAAGGTCATAGCGATACCGAAATTATGTTGGCGGCCTTCGATATGTGGGGAATTGAAGCATCTGTTAAATTGTTTATCGGCATGTTTGCATTTGCTGTTTGGGATAAACAAACGCAAACGCTTACTTTGGTGAGAGACCGTGTTGGCATAAAGCCTTTGTACTTTGGGCACATGAATAATGTTTGGTTATTTGGGTCACAACCCAAAAGCCTAATGCCGCACCCTGCATGGGAAAGTAAGCTAGACAAAAATGCAGCTAAAGAATTTTTTGCGTTTGGGTATGTGCCTGAAACATCCTGCATATTTGAAAATTTACAAAAAGTGAAACCTGGAACCGCTGTGCATCTGCACGCAAACGGAAAGCACACAACAACTGCGTACTGGGATTTGAAAGAAGAGATTACTCAAGCAAAGAATTATACAGCCAATCAAACAGACGAGCAGTGGATAGATGCCACTCACATCCTTTTAAAAGATGCTGTGAAGCGACGTTGTCAGGCTGACGTACCTTTAGGGGCATTTTTGTCTGGTGGCATTGATAGCTCTTTAGTGGTTAGTTTAATGCAGTCTCAATCAGTTGATAGAATTAAAACTTTTTCAATTGGTTTTGATATTCCCAATTACAACGAAGCTCCTTTTGCCAAGCAAATTGCCGAGCATTTACAAACTGATCACCATGAATTTTATGTTTCGGCACAGGAAGCACAAGAAGTTATTCCGCATTTAGCTGCCATGTATGACGAACCATTTGCTGATGTTTCGCAAATTCCAACGTATTTAGTTTCAAAGCTTGCCAGAGATCATGTGACCGTAAGTCTTTCTGGAGATGGAGGCGATGAACTTTTCGCTGGCTACAATCGATACACGTTGGGTAAAAAACTGTGGAAAATTAGAAGCCTCACACCTGGAATTATAAGGTATTTTGTGCCGTATTTACGGTGCGTTCCCCTATGGTTTTGGAAAATACTTGAAAAACTGCCTGGATGCCCAAAGCTTCTTGCTGATAAAATAGATCGCGGCATCATGTTATTTCAGGCTAAAAATTTAACAGATTGCTACCGGATGTTAGTGCATCACTGGGAAACTGGAACCGGCGACTGCTTTCCTACGCATCCATCATTAAACGATAGCATCGAGAACTTTCAATTTTGGGATATGTTGACCTATCTGCCTGGGGATATTTTAACAAAAGTAGATCGCGCCAGCATGGCAGTAAGTTTAGAAGCTAGAGTGCCTTTACTTGATCACAGGCTTATTGCATTAGCTTGGAGCCTGCCCGAACACTTAAAACTGCACCGCGGCAAAGGAAAATGGATTCTAAGAGAAATTTTAAAATCCTATATACCTGAGCAAATGTTTAACCGTCCTAAAATGGGTTTTGGTGTGCCTATTGATACGTGGTTACGAGGTGATTTAAAAGATTGGGCTTCTTCGTTGTTATTTTCGTCATCATTAGAAGAATTTGGAATCAGCAACCAAGCAATTCAATCAACTTGGGAAAAGCACCAAACTGGTCAATATAACTATCAGTACAAACTGTGGGTCGTGTTGATGTTTCAGCAATGGCGCAAAGAATACAATTTGTAGAAAATTTATTCTTTGTTACACTCAACGCAATGATATAAATCCTTTAGGCATAAGCATATGACCCGCAAAGCCACGATTACAGTTGATGGAAAAACTATCGAAGTTCCTATCCTCAAAGGCAGTTGTGGGCCAGATGTTCTTGATATTCGTAACTTCTACCAAGAAACAGGGATGTTTTGTTATGACCCCGGATTCACTTCAACAGCAAGCTGCACATCCAGCATTACATACATTAATGGTGATGAAGGCGTTTTATTATACCGTGGCTATCCTATTGAAGACCTAGTCGAAAAGTGTGATTTTCTAGAGGTTGCCTATTTACTACTTTACGGTGAATTACCTGACATTGCACAGAAAGAATCTTTTGAACAATCAATAAATCACCACACTATGGTGCATGAACAATTACGATCATTTTTTCAAGGATTTCGTCGTGATGCACATCCAATGGCAATTATGGTTGGCGTTGTTGGGGCACTTTCTGCTTTTTATCATGACAGTCTTGATATATATGATCCACAACAACGAGAGATAGCATCTCATCGTCTGATTGCTAAAATGCCAACTATTGCAGCAATGGCGTACAATTACGCACGCGGCTGCCCTCTACCATATCCAAAAAACCAGCTAACCTATTCGCAAAATTTTCTAAATATGATGTTCGCCATTCCATCTGAGCCATATCAGATAAATACTGTTATTGCCCGCGCCATGGACATAATATTCATATTGCATGCAGATCATGAGCAAAATGCTTCAACATCAACCGTTAGACTCGCTGGATCTAGCCAAGCCAATCCATTTGCTTGTATTGCTTCTGGAATTGCTGCTTTATGGGGGCCAGCTCATGGTGGTGCAAATGAAGCTGTACTTTCCATGCTTAAGCAAATAGGTTCAGTAAAAAACATCCCTGAATATATAGAACGCGCAAAAAGTAAAAATGATTCTTTCCGACTTTCAGGCTTTGGTCACCGAGTGTACAAGAATTATGACCCACGCGCTCGCATCATTCGCAAAGCATGTCACGATGTATTAGATCAACTTAAACTTAGTGAGCCTCTATTAGAAATAGCTCTTGAACTTGAGTCTATTGCTTTGAAAGATCCCTATTTCATTGAAAAAAAGCTTTATCCCAACGTAGATTTCTATTCGGGCATTATGTTTAAAGCATTAGAAATACCAACATCTATGTTTACTGTTATTTTTTCGGTTGCACGCACCGTTGGTTGGATTGCGCAATGGAATGAAATGATGGCTGATCCTGCTCAAAAAACTGGAAGACCACGACAACTTTATGTCGGTGAAAAAAATCGTACTTTTTTTAAGAGCACATAGAGCTAAACTAAAGGCTTTCAAGCCACATAATGCCTTGAAACACGGAAAATCATTAGATTTAAGCGTCTGCCTTTCATAATTACCCCAAAATAACAGATAGCAAAATATATGGCTATTTTATTGTTTTTTTTACATTATATTAAATTAATTTTAACTATTTGATTGTATATTTTAGTTAATGTCCATAAGTAAATGTAATCTATGAAAGAAGAATACTTTGATTCAGTCCAAGCTCTTGAGCGACTTCATCGCCTTTTTTTAGATGTAGTAAAAGCAGAGCTGGATCATTTGGCCATATTTGATATAAATAATGTCCAAACCATTGTGCTTTGTAATATTGGCACAAATCAGTTAACTATTGGTGAATTGACAAATCGAGGGTATTACCTTGGTTCAAATGTGTCGTATAATTTGCGCAAAATGGTGCAAAATGAATACATTATCCAGGTTCCAACACCTCATGATCGTCGTTCAAGCCAGGTAAAGCTATCCCAAAAAGGGTTAGACTTATACAAGAAATTTGATCGTATTTTCCATAATCATGCAGAAGGCCTTAATAATAAGGGCGGAAAAGAAACTTTAGCTCTGTTAGGAAGCTCCTTGCAGAAACTAGAACGTTTCTGGACTGAAACATCAGCTAAGGAAAGACGTTAAATTTTTGAGTTCTGATTAACAGCCCTTGAAAACAGCGCTTGACTTCGGCACATTATGGATACAGTTTTTTATTAATTGTTCATGGTTGAGTTTGTTCATCTTCGTGTCCATAGCGCCTATTCTCTAGCAGAAGGGGCCATTAAGGTTAAGTCATTGCCACAACTTTGTGAGCAATTTGATCAACCTGCTATTGCGATTACAGACACCAATAATCTTTTTGGTGCATTAGAAAGCGCAATGTTATGCGCTAGCTCGGGCATTCAACCAATCATTGGTTGTGAACTTAGCGTTCAGTTTTCTAACACAATTGGCTCTTTAGTCTTGCTTGTTGCATCTGAAATTGGATACACAAATTTATTAGACATTGTTAGCTATTTATACCTCGGATCCCCTTGTGAACATGAGAAACCTTATATTCCTTTTGAATACTTAGAAAGCAGATCACAAGGCTTAATCGCTTTAACTGGGGGTATAGACGGTGTTTGGGGGCAGCTATTAGCAAAACAACTCAACGTGAGTCATGAAGAAAATGAAGACATCAATGAATCTGATGATTTTTTAAATAAACTTAAAGCATATTTCCCTGACTGTCTTTATGTAGAAATTCAACGTCACGGCACATCAGCTGAACAAGAACTTGAAGAAATTTTCATTGAAAAAGCTTACACGCACAACTTGCCGCTTGTTGCCACAAACAATGTTTACTTTCCCGATTTCAGCTACTTTGAAGCCCACGATGCTTTGCTATGCATTGCAAGCAGCACTTACGTTGCACAGGATGATCGACGCAGAGTCACACCTCACCATTACTTTAAAAGCTCAACAGAAATGCAGGAGCTGTTTAAGGACTTGCCTGAAGCAATTCAAAACACGGTAAATATTGCAAAACGCTGTCGGTTCATGCCCACTCTTCACAACCCAATTCTTCCACATTTTGATAGTGAGAATGGGCGAAGTGAAGAAGAAGAGCTTGTTTTTCAAGCACAAGAAGGTTTAGAAAAGCGCTTGCAAGAAGAAGTTTTTTTGAGATTTGCAAAAGATGAACATGAAGAAATCCGTAACCAATACCAAGAACGCTTAAACTATGAAATTGGCATCATCAAGCACATGGGATTCTGCGGATACTTTTTGATCGTTGCTGATTTTATAAAATGGGCAAAAGGACAGGGAATTCCTGTGGGGCCTGGTCGTGGTTCTGGAGCAGGTTCACTAGTGGCATGGTCGCTAACCATTACTGACATGGATCCTATTCGGTTCACGCTAATTTTTGAACGTTTTTTAAACCCTGAACGTGTTTCAATGCCTGACTTTGACGTGGACTTTTGTCAGGACAGAAGAGACGAAGTTCTAGTTTATGTTCAGCAAAAATACGGCAGTGACCGAGTTGCTCACATTATTACCTTTGGTAAATTGCAGGCACGCGCAGTATTGCGCGACGTGGGACGCGTTTTGCAAATCCCCTACCCTGTGGTTGATCGTATTTGTAAATTGATACCTAACAATCCTGCTAGCCCTGTAACACTAGAGCAAGCCATAGAAATAGAACCAGCAATTAATCAGGCTTGCGACGATGATGATGCAATCGCAAAAATGGTTGAAATTGGTAAAAAACTTGAAGGTTTATATCGTCATGCTTCAACCCACGCGGCAGGTGTTGTAATTGGTGATCGCCCTCTTACATCCTTAGTCCCGTTATTTAAAGATGAAAGCTCAAGCTTGCCAGCAACGCAATTTAACATGAAATATGTTGAATTAGCAGGGCTAGTAAAATTCGACTTTCTAGGCCTTAAAACCCTTAGCATTATTGAACATGCCTGCAAAATTGTGCGTGAAACTGCTGAACATCAGCTTCCTAATTTTGTGATTCAATCTATTCCTCTAGATGATCCAAAAACCTTTGAGTTATTATGCAACGTCAACGTTGTAGGTGTGTTCCAGCTGGAAAGTGCTGGTATGCGAGATGTGTTACGTAAATTACGACCTGACCGCTTTGAAGATTTAATTGCCTTGGTTGCTTTGTACAGACCAGGCCCAATGGATGACATACCAAGGTACTTAGCATGCAAGCATGGTCAAGAACTTGTTACATTTTTAACGCCTGAACTTGAACCAATTTTAGCGCCAACCTATGGAGTAATGGTCTATCAAGAACAGGTTATGCAAATTGCTCAAGTCATTGGTGGGTACACCCTGGGTGCTGCGGATATGCTGCGTCGTGCTATGGGTAAAAAAATTAAAAGCGAAATGGATGACCAACGCGAAAAATTTGTAACTGGTGCCATTGCAAAAGGAGTGAAGCCTCAAACTGCATCTCAATTATTTGACCAAATGGCAAAGTTCGCAGGGTATGGATTTAACAAATCACATTCGGCTCCTTACGCTCTTCTTGCTTATCAAACAGCTTATTTAAAAGCGAATTATCCAATTGCTTTCTTTGCTGCATCAATGACAGCAGATATGCACAACACCGATAAAATAAACGCCTACAAACAAGACATGCTACGAATAGGAACAACGTTACTACCTCCTGATGTTAATCATTCTTTTGCAAATTTCACTGCTGAAGGCAGTGCCGTGCGCTTTGGTTTAGGAGCCCTTAAAAACGTTGGAGGCCAAGTTATTGATGCTATTGCACAAGTACGTGGGCAAGAACCATTTTCAACCATGACCAATTTTATTGAGCGCGTTGATTCCAAACACCTTAGCAAAAGACTACTAGAAAATTTAATTGGTTCTGGTGCGTTTGACTGCTTGGAACCTAACCGACGCGCTCTGTTTGAAGCTATTGAACACATAAGCTACATTGCTTCCAAAAAGGCGAATGCCGCCAAAAGCTCTCAGCGTAGTTTATTTGGAGGAGCGACAGATAACGCAATCACCTTCAAACTTCCGGATGTTCCGAAATGGGATGGATTAACATCGCTACAAAAAGAATTTGATTCCTTAGGGTTCTACCTATCGGACCACCCCTTAAATGCTTATAAGCAACAAATTGAGCAGCTTCAATTAACACCATCTTCAATGTTCGCAACTGTTTCTGCAGGTAATATTCGTGTGGCCGGTGTATTACTCACTACAACGGTGCGCACTGGCAAAAAAGGGCAAAAATACGCCTTTCTAAGTTTATCAGACCAAGAAGGCACCTATGAGGTTACGTTATTTAGTGAGATTTACAGTCAATCTGTTGATTTGTTAAAAGTCGGAAATTTATTAGCTGTTGAAGTTGCTGTTAAAAAAGATAACGAACAACTGCGCTTAACTGCCAACAAAATCTATAATCTAAACGATATGCAGCCCTTCACCAGCATTAGCTTGAAGGTAGCAAGCGACAAGCCAATTAAGGGATTGCTTGATGAAATTCAAGCATTACCAATAGGCGCCTGCGAAGTAGTGCTTGAGTTTTCAAAAGATTCTTTAGGCATTCCCGCCACCGTTAGCTTAGGCAAAAAATCAATCAACACTCATGTATACCACCAGTTGATGGCTTGGTGTAGTTAATCAGCAGAAACAAATGCAAGGAATGATTTCATTGGTTCTTTCATCCAAAAACTATTTGAAATAGTACGTAATTTTTCTGTCGTTGCAGCATCACGAGCTAGGCATACTTTCACCGCATCTTTAGCGGTTTCCAAGCGAGCAGCGAGTGAATCTGTTGAATAGCACTTGTCGCATAAACGTGAGTCGAAGGCTTTTAAATCATCTTTATCGCTCCAACGATGGCTACGCAAGAAAGGACCCTTTAAAAAAGGGACTATCTCTTCTGGAGATAAGGCTAATAGGACATCAATGCCTAATTTTTCTACTAAATAATCATTAGAGCGGATACTTGGAATTTTAACTTTTATATCGAATTTCATGGGAACTGAGGGAGCTTTTTTTTGCAGATCTTCATTAAGTTTCTTTTCAACTGTTGCAAATAGAGCTAAAGCAAATGGTGTTATTTTCTGTAGATTTTTATTGATCTCTCTAAAAATTGCTGGGATATGTGGCCCTACCACTTTAGCAATCCACAAAAGCTCTTTTTCATCAGGCTTTAAGCTAAGAACGCGTTCGACTATTTCATCTTTATTAGCACCAGCAAAAAAGTGGCTACGTACTGCTGCAATGACTTCTGGTGCTTCGTTTAGGTACCAATTTCCACGGATATACTGCAAAAATTCACGAACAGTCGTATCATTTGGACCCATATTATAAATTGTCATTTTCTGAAGCTTATTTATGCTATTTATATCTCCAAATAGCCCTTCACGCACTGTTTCTTTTATTGCTGCAAAACGTGCGGTTAGCACATCACTAATGTCTGTGGAAGGATCAAAAGAGAGATGAAGTTTATTGCAATCGCTATTTTTAATGCAATAAATAAACTGGTCAGCAGATAATACAAGTGATGATTCTGTAATAGTTAATGCTCGAGCCAATACAAATGAATGAGGGTGAATAAATGTATCTCTTTTTTTGTCAGGCAGTTGTATGCCCATTTTAGCGTATAATACAGCGGCAAGGGGTGATAACATTGGTATGGAACTAGAACCTGTCCAAGATGCAGATGTTGTGTCTAGTATTTTTAGCATTGTTGATAGAACTTCAGGCATACGTGGCTGAAGTAATCTATATAACCAATCTATCGATGGCCTATCTAATAAATATTGGTCTGTGTCCTTAAGAAAAAATGAATTTTGCCCTCTGGCCAAAAATTCTATCACGTGCTTTTCAGTAGGAAACAGGTGAGCAGCTAGTTCTTGAATGGCAGCATCACTTTGATAAATACTAGGCAAATTAAATTTTTTTAAGGTTTTAATACTAAAAGAATCAGGGTTCAATACGGCCAAACGTTCAGAATCAGGCAGAGTCATTAGCCACTCACCAATATCTGATGATATTGATAAATTATCAAGTTTTCCATTTTGATAAGCCAAATCATATAATTGAAAGCGTATCGCTTTTTTCTCAGCCGGTAATAAAACAGAATTATCTAGATTAATATAGTGATTAGCTTTCAATATCAGATCGGCTAAAGCTGGTTCACTTATGCAAGACTGAAACTTAACAAAAGGCAATTGAACTAAAATATTCCCTATTTGAAATTCGCTAAAATCAGGGTATCCATCTTTTACAATCTCAATAATGTCATCGATGCGTTGTTCCGCTGGTGAAGAACAAAAGCATGCATCAGCTATATAATTGAAAAAATCTTTCCAGGAGTGATCGACCAAGCCAACTTCCTTAAATATATCGTATATAGACTTTCTTGGAAGAGAACCGTCATCTTTTCCAGTGCTAATGCTGATGTAGTTCCCAAAAGCTTTTAACTTCTCAAGAACTTCATCGCGTCCATTATTCCTTACAAGTCCTTCAAGAATATTTTTTAGGACGTTTTTTGAAAAAGAAGTCATATAAATGTGAGTAAAAGGCAATTGGTTGACTGATTCGACTATTTCTTTTCGCTTGAACATTTCAAGAATTGCATCATGCTGTTCAGTATAAAATTTTTGTTCATCTATTCCTGCTGCATCTAATCCTGCAATTATAGCGTTCCACTTTGCTTCGTTAAGGTCGCCAACAAAACCTGACTTTATGAAATCACTAACGGCGTTCATTGCAACCAAGTTTTCCCAAAAATAAGATGGTAACATTGAAAAGTTAGTTTCACGTCCTATTGCACGTATAAAGTTAGTCATATCTAGCGTTAGTGGCCGATGCATTAGATCTGCGATAGTTAATTCAAGAAATGTTCCAGAAAAATGGCTTTCCTTAGCAACACCAGTAGAAAGCATTGGGTCATCGTTATTACTATCAACATGTGCAAAACGTAGCGCAGTTGCAAGACTTCCGTCCCAACCAAGCTGTTGCAAATTTAGTCCACCTTCTTGCAATATCGCCCATAAAGCATAAGGCGTTTGGGTAAAATCAATATTTTGTTCAGAAATAAGATTATGTTTTTTAGCAGCCGCTCCAATTGTGTTAGCAGCCATATTGTGGCGCATGGCAACCATAGCCATATAATCGGGCAGCGTAAATTTTCTTATTTGGCCTGTAATAATATCAGTTTCTTCAAATAGCAAAGTATGCACGGAAGAGTCTTGCAAGTATACTTCCATCGTTTCTCGGTCACCTTGAGCAACCGCCGCTTTAAATTGTTCAAGAGAAACAGGAGCATGGGCTACTCTTATACCAAGTTGATTCTTGATAATTTGTTGTAAAAGTTGATAGGTGGTGTAGAAATCATGGAATGACCTTATGGGTAATTCAGTTCCAGGCAACGCGTTTCTGATGATAGCAGAAGAGGCAATCTTAGCTTCTTCTTCTCGGGTAGAATCCTTCTCGCTTGTTGGATAAAAATGGGTTTTTACCAAGGTAGGATCTTGGCCTGCAAACAAACGAACTTCGTGACCCAGTAAACCAAATGGACGTAGCCCATCTGGGACTTGTGCATGGTAGGCTTTGATATTGCGTTCCATGTCAGCACTATGACCAGCGCGGATGTGGGCCATGAATCGTAAAGCGTTAGGCAATGCCCTCATCCAAGCGTCTGAGCCTTCTTCTAGGTTGGCATAAATGCTAATAATTGAACCATCTGGTAGTTGTCTATCATCAAAAGCAAGTGGATGATTAAAGAACCACCCTGAAAGAGCTAATTGTTCCTCAACAGATTCTGGCGTTACGAATATTTGTCGTAAAATCCCAACCCGGCGTTTTGGTGTTTCTGCAGCAGAACTTGATGCATCAACCGTAATGGCAGTAGAAGAACCCGAAGAATCTACGACAGTTGATGATTCGGGGTCCTCTACAAAATATAAACTTTCGTACAAAGCATAAAGTGATCTGACCAAAGAGGCTGTCTGGTCTGATTTTATTCCTATTCCTGTTAGCACATCACCAAGTACGTGTTTTAGATCAAGAGGAGTTTCAGAATAACCTCTCTTCCAATAGGTTAGTGTACGGCATCCATCATGTTCTGGATTTCCTGTAAGAGCAGCGTTTGCGGCAACAAGCACTTCATAATAATTTACAAATTTGGAAGCTTGTATTCCTGACTGAGCAGTGTCAGAAAAAGCGGAACTTACATTGGCATAATGACGTGCAACACTGTCAAATAACCGCCAATGAACAGCTCGTTTGGGCAGTCCAAGAGCTTCACTTAATGCTGAATATACCGTATTTAAGAAATGAATTTCTGCCGTACAACCATGATAGGCGGTAAACATTTCAGGATGTGCGCGTTCTTCTTTTAACACAGCGTCTACGGCTGCTACAAAGCTTGGATGAGTAATCGTATCAATAGCTGTTGTATATGAATGCATTGATTTCACTTTAGTTTTGTAAGCTTCTAAAACTGCAGCAGTATCAGTCAGATCAACAGGACTATCTTCAAACAAATAGCGCAATTGTGAATCAGTCATGATTTGAAAATTAGAAAATTCATTTGACGTATTATTTGATTTTGCAACTGCTATAGATTGCAATTTCATTTCCTTCAGCATCCTAGAACGCAAAGTGTATTGGTTCATTAATTTATGAACGTCTTCATTCTCTGTTTCTTCATGCCAGGAATTTGGAGAATCAGGCAACTGGTGGTAATAAAGGTTGTTTGTATGGCCGTGAAACAAACGTATTTGCACAGGTGAATCAGTAGCGTCTTGGTTATTTTCAGTTTCTTTTTCTGTGGGCTCCCACTTACCATTATTTTTTGTCCATTTTTGTCCGGTAGATCTTTCAGTACTTAGCAATTCAACTTCTTCACTAATAGACTCAGGATCAAAATGTAAAGTCTGTTCTAATTGCTGTTGTCTTAGCCTTGCTTCTAACTCATTTACTGGTTCACTTAACAGCCCACTATGTACCAATCGCCAATCTTGAAACCCTAATTTGCTAAAAGCAATTTGCGAAAATGTTTGTGAACCTTCTTCTTTCAGTAGAAATCTTTTCACAGCTGCTTGCTGAAGTAACACAAAAAAGGGAACGCTGAAGCATTCATTTTTATTGTCGCGATAATTAGGGTCAACCCTAAGTGCATCTGGGGTGTATAATCCAAGCACACGGCCAAATATTCCAGGGATAGTCATTTCTAGCAAGTCTTTTGCTAAAACCCATTGGTATTGTGATACTTCATGGCTACCATCAGACGATGGGCCTCGGTCTGCACCTTCTTCAATTTTTAGACTAAACATTTCTGGCATTTTTTTGAAAAAAATTGTATGTCGGCGAACACCATTATCACCGAAAGGAGAATTTTTCATGTCAAATTGGTGGTAAGGGCCTGCCATTAATTCTTCTTGTGAAGCAGTTATCTGGCCTGCTGTTTCTTCAGCTAATTCGCGTTCAGCAGCCGTAATAGCGCTTTCTCCATCTTCTACTTTTCCGCCAAAATCTCCCCAAGAATGTGCCCCATAATCTGGATCATTATAGTTTTTTTTAGATAACAAAACCCAGGAACGTCCATATGCATCAACGTGGTATGGCAATACGCTTGCGCTTTCAAAATCAGGATTCCAGGGAAGTGGAGCAGCCCAGGCAAGTTGTTGCGAAATAAAGGAAAAAAGAACGACAATATTTAAAATTTTACGCATAGAACGATACAAATTATGAATTTAAAGAATAAATACAGTAAAAAATGTGTAGAAGCAATAAAATTATTAGCACGTAGATAAAAAACTTAACTACCGCAAATTCGTTAACAAAGACCCCGGATACGTAGGCGCAGAAGTTGGCGTGAAGCTTCCCAAGTTCTTCAAGCTAAATTGTAAAAAGAATCCCATGTCTGGCTTTAAATCACGGTCTCGATAATGGCTTCTAAACACGCTGAATTTCGTTTCAAAACAATCATCTTGATAGGTTAGTCCTGCAAACGTAGCTAACACGCCCTTTTGAAAACGTTTTAGGTTGCGAATTTGCGCAACAGAAACTTTCCAATTTTCATTGATTTCAGAGCTTAGCTGCCAGTTGACTTGAGAAATCATTGACGTTGAATCATTCAATCCACGTTTTGCATGCACATATGATGCGTCTAATTTAAGCATAGGCTTACCAAAGCTAGATCCCCATTCGTTATATCGAGGTTTCATGTTGTTTCGCATAAACGCGCCACGCATGAAAATAACCCACCATTCATTAGGTTGATAGAGCACTCTTGAAATGTAATCTGACGCAAGGCGTCCTTCCCCCTGATTCTTGCCAACTACGGCTTTGTGATCAAAACGGTAACTTTGCCCCATAAAAATAGATGCACGCTGCTGTTGCCCCCAACGCATGTGATTATCTACACCTAAAACCCCACGCTGACCAGCATCAACTAAATCGATACCATCAAAGCGATTTGGCAGAAAAATAGATGTGTCATCAAGGGTAAATACTCTTGAGTCTTCATTGGGCAAACGCTTACGGTTTAAATTTTGCGGTGCTAATGCTACTAACCCCCGAGGTTCTAAAATCCAATCGATACGGTCATAGGTTGATAATAGTGGATATCGCCAATCAACAGCCGCCTGCGGGAACAACCTGCTTTCAACGTGATTATCGTACTTATGCTGTTTTTCAACTACAGGTTGATCAGGGTTATAATGCTGCGACATGTACGCATCGCCACGGGTTGAAAGAGAGGTTTTAAAAAGATGACCATTTGATGTGGTGTAAGGTAGGTTCCATGTCACGCCACTTGATGCACGGTAGGTTTGCTTTCCTGTTTGCGTAAGAATGGGGCGTTTTCTTAAAATGCTTAAGAAGCTTGAATCCCAAACTAAATGACTGCCGTTAGAAAATTGTTCTGTTTGATAACGATAGCGAGCATGAGGTAAAACAACCGGTGTTGTTTTTGGCGTATCTGTCTGAAATGCTTGAGTTTTTACCGTTCCATAACCACTATTGCCAAAGTGCTCAAAATTAACAGTAGATGTTAAGTTTTTTGAACGACTAAATGTACTGGATTGCTTATTCAGCCTGTATCTAGATA
Organism: Candidatus Finniella inopinata; assembly: GCA_943322985.2. Classification (GTDB taxonomy): domain Bacteria; phylum Pseudomonadota; class Alphaproteobacteria; order Paracaedibacterales; family CAITNM01; genus CAITNM01. The sequence continues at coordinate 4,616 of CALPGA020000005.1, read as the reverse complement.
AATATGTTGTATCGCTTGCTCGGTTTAAATCCACACTCAAACGATTACGGTCGGTCATGTGCCAAAGCATTGCTCCTGAGACATTCCATCGGCTCTTTTTTGGAATAGTTGTGTATGCATTCTTTTTTTTCTCATTGTGACGCATTCGTGTGTAGCTACCACCAAGTGACAGCTCACCATCTCTAAAGCGTCGACGGTATTCCGTTGCCAGCAAAGGATTTTGTTTCGCCATAATCATAGGCGTGATCGTTAGATCTTGATTTTTTGCCGTAAACAAATAAGGTAATGTCATTGAAAAACCAAGGTCTTTGCTCATGCCAAATGCTGGTGACAACAATCCATCTTTTTGTTTAACCGATGGATCGGGGTGGGAAAAATAGGGCATATAGAAAATCTTCACGCCTTTAAACACAAGAAAAACTTGACGATATTTTATAAGCTTTTCGGCTTGGTCATGTTCAACACTTTCCGCTTCAAGCTTCCAAGTTACGGAACCATCTGTGCATTGCTTACAGGGCGAATAATCTGCATCTAAAAAAACAGTGGAATTGCCTTCTTTTCGGGTAGCAGACTTTGCATTTAGGCGCGCGGCATCTTGCGTAAAGACATGCATACCTTCTAGAAAACCTGTATTAAAATGAGAATCTAATTCTAAGTGATCAGCGGTTAACACGTCGCCATTAGGTTCGGTTAATTCAACAGCACCATAAGCTGTAATTTTATCCGTTAGCCGATTGTAGTGCAGCGCATCGCAGTTTAAACGCCTTTGAGTGCCATCATCCAAATGCTGCACCACTGAAACATGTCCTTTAACCCACAGGTCATAGGTTTTTTGATTCCAAGTAGCGTCATCACCACGCAAATACAAAGGCTGTGCAGCCCCCAAGCATGAGCACGATACAAAAAACAATATCAGTAATCTAAAAAACAAGAATTTTTGCACTTTTTTTATTGTTATAGTGCCAAGTTTTTTAACCATTGCCTATGGCCTTTTCAAGTATTCTTTGCAATTCATTCTATTTTCTTTATACTGAATTATAAAAATTTAATAAAAGTTTATCATATGCGCAGTGTATTAGTAACCGGAGGCAATCGAGGCATAGGCGCCGCCATTTGCATATGTTTAAAAGAACTGGGGTATAAAGTTATTGGTTCATACAATGCAAACCACGAACAAGCTGCGGCATTTTCAAAAAAATACGATATTCCCTTTTACAGCTTTGATTTAGCAAATCCTGAAATTACTGAACAAAAAATCCAAGAGATACTTAAAAATCATGGACCCATTGATTGCTTAGTGCACAATGCTGGCATTACCAATGATGGCTTTTTTCATAAAATGACATTAGAGCGTTGGCAAAATGTTTTGCAAACTAACCTTTTATCATGCTTTCAAGTTACGCATCCGTTAATTCAAGGCATGCGAGAGCGCAGCTTTGGTAGATTGGTTTATGTAACATCTGTGAATGCTTTAAAAGGGCAAATTGGCCAAACAAACTATTGCGCTGCAAAGTCGGGGCTAATAGGTTTTGTCAAAGCCCTAGCTTTAGAAAATGCTAATAAAAATATTACAGTGAATGCCATTGCACCTGGGTACACTGAAACTGACATGGTTTCAGCAATGAATGAATCGGTGCTTTCACAAATAGTTGAAACAATTCCTGCCAAACGTTTAGCCAAACCTGAAGAAATTGCAGATAGCGTTGCTTTTCTTTTAAGTGACAAAGCAAGTTATATAACGGGCACAACCCTGCACATCAACGGTGGCATGTATTAACAACCAACGGTTCATAGGAGTCACTTGCATCAGAATGGGCAAAAATTTGCCCCATTTTTATGTCAAAAAACCACAAATGAACAATCAGTTCTTTCTTCGCCACTTTTTCTTTAATCCAAGGAAAAGTCATGCAATTTTGATAAGATTTTTTTAAAGCTAACTTTGCATATTCATCTGCATCAAGCGTGCTAGAATCTTCAGTTTTAATAAGCGAAACCCAGTTTGTTATAAAGTCATTTTGGCTAGATTCACAAGTGCTTAGTAGCGCTTTAATGCCACCACATTGACTATGCCCCAATAAAACCAAATGCTTCACTTTTAAAAAGCTTACGCCAAATTCTAATGCTGCGCTGGTGCCATGGTGCATTTCGTCCTTTTCATAAGGTGGGACAATGTTCGCAACGTTACGCACTATGAATAAATCACCCGGATCACATTGCAAAATCAACGCTGGATCAACCCGCGAATCACAACAGGCAATAATCATCATTTCCGGTTTTTGCCCGTACTTTGAAAGATATTGCATAACAGATGTATCACCGTGGGCGTATTTATCCCTGAAGGATTCATACCCTTTAAGAATTTTATTTAGGCTTTTTTCCATCTTTGAAACCTATCTCTTCTACCGTGCCAAAGGTTTATACTTTATGCGCGTTGGTTGATCAGCATCAGTACCTAAACGGCGATGACGATCTTCTTCATATGACTGATAGTTTCCTTCAAACCAAACCGCTTGGCTATCGCCTTCGAAAGCCAAAATATGCGTGGCAATTCGGTCAAGGAAGAAACGATCATGGGTAATCACAATTGCGCAACCTGCGAAGTTAAGCAGACCTTCTTCTAGGGAACGCAGAGTTTCAACGTCTAGATCGTTGGTAGGTTCGTCTAGTAGCAATACGTTCGCGCCGCTTTTTAGCATTTTTGCTAAGTGCACACGGTTGCGTTCACCACCGGAAAGCTGCCCGACTTTTTTCTGTTGATCAGCCCCTTTAAAATTGAACAAGCCGCAATAGGCACGGCTAGGCATTTTACGTTTACCTAGTTCAACTTCGTCATGGCCATTGGAAATTTCTTCCCAAACGCTTTTGTTCGCATCTAGCGTGTCACGAGATTGATCCACGTAACCCATTACAACCGTGTCACCAATTCTCATTTCGCCTTGATCAGGCTTTTCCTGATTCGTCAACATACGGAATAGAGTCGTTTTACCGGCGCCGTTTGGCCCAATAACGCCTACAATGCCACCCTTTGGTAAGTTGAAATTCAAATTTTCAATTAATAATCTATCACCAAAACCTTTGCTAAGGGAGTTTGCTTCAATAACCAAATCGCCTAAACGTGGCCCCGGTGGAATGCTAATTGATCCATCACCTGTACCACGGTCATAATCCTGTGCCAATAATTCTTCGTAAGAACTAATACGCGCCTTGCTTTTCGCCTGACGCGCTTTGGGGGATTGGCGAATCCATTCTAATTCTCGTTCAAGTTCTTTTTGGCGTGATGTTTCTTGTTTTTGCTCAACTAGCAATCGCTTTTGCTTTTGTTCAAGCCAATTTGAATAGTTGCCTTCGTACGGAATGCCCTGCCCTCGGTCAAGTTCAAGAATCCAGCCCACCACGTTATCAAGGAAATAGCGATCATGGGTAATAAGCACCACGGTCCCCTTGTATTCCTGCAAGTGGCGATCAAGCCATGCGACACTTTCTGCATCTAAGTGGTTAGTAGGCTCGTCTAAAAGTAACAAATCTGGTTTTTGAAGCAGCAATCTGCACAATGCAATACGACGCTTTTCTCCACCGGAAAGCTTATCAACACGAGCATCACTTGGTGGACAACGCAAAGCATCCATCGCAATTTCAATTTGACGATCTAAATCCCAGGCATCTAGCGTATCGATTCGATCTTGCAATTCACCTTGGCGTGCAAGCAATGTATTCATTGCGTCATCATCCATGGGTTCTGCAAATTTCATGTTGATTTCTTCGTATTCCTTCATCAACTCAGTTACTTCACCAAGGCCATCTTTTATGTTAGCCAGAACATCCAAGTTATTATCAAGCTGAGGTTCCTGCGGTAAATAACCAATTTTTACGCCATCGGCAGCCCACGCTTCGCCTTGATAGTCTTTATCTAGCTGCGCCATAATTTTTAGAAGAGTTGTTTTACCAGAGCCATTGGGCCCAATGATACCAATTTTGGCACCAGGGAAAAATGAAAGCCAAACATCTTTTAGCACCTGCTTACCACCTGGGTAGCTTTTAGACAAAGATTTCATTACATAAATATATTGATACGACATTTTTAAAATACCTTTTTATTTTGAGCCATATTGGCGCAAATGCTGGATTTATTCAAGATTTCACAAATTAATAAATCTATACTATTGAAATATAAATATTAATCACCAAATTAAAATAATAACAACTATTTTATTGAATATAAAAGGTGATTTATGTTTAAAAAACCAACTATAGTGTGCAGTATATTACTAAACAGTATGCACGCTTTCAACGTTGAGCCCGCATCAAGCGAAATAAATACAGAGGACGCACATTTTAGAGTGATGCAAAGAGTCATGCATGTTCACAATTTTATACGAATAGCAGAAAATGCCTTAAGTGCAAGTGACGATGGCACAAGAGCTATAATGGCTAGAGAATTGGTAAACTCTTTTCAAATAATGAAAGAAACATTAGGAACTGTTAACAAACTAGATTTTTGATCAAAGCGAGCGCTATGAAAGAATTGAAAGTAACGTCAAGCTTATCAACACGTAACGCAATCCTTCTATTTTCTTTGATTTTCCCGAAGAAAGCTTCAACTCTCCAACGCCATTTGT
>CALPGA020000004.1 GCA_943322985.2 Candidatus Finniella inopinata | reverse complement strand
ATCCAGAATCAAGAGTCAGACGATAAACGAACAGACCAACTAAACCTGTTTGACAGGTAAAAAGGTAACATCAATCCGCTTTGAGCGGTTCATATTCAAACTCCCACTTCTAGTGGGAGTGATTGGCTTTTGGTTAATGGAAGGTTTTAGGAAGCTATAGAACTGGACCCTACGATCAAGTCGTAGGGAAACTACGGCGGAATCAAGTCAAGGGGAAATTGCGGTGAGGAGGGCGTTCCACCCACTAGTTTTTCTATGGCTTGACCATAGAATCCAGTTCTATACTATCCACTAAGTATGGATCGCCACAGCCTTTCAGGCTTCGCGATGACGAGTTGCTGCTGGTTTTGGCGTCTTTGCGAGCGCAGCCCAACAATCCACACTTATTCTATAATTTCCTTGTCATCTCCGGCTTAATTGGAGATCCATAGATCCCCGCGTTCGCGCACTAGTGTACAAAATAAAGTTGCTTTAAAACTCGTCATCGCGGACCTGCGCAGCAAGTGTAGCGATCCAGTGAGTAAAGTTTAAGCACCTACTGCAGCCACTAAGCAAGGAACCCCAGCCGTAGGATCACCCATAGGTTGCTCAACTGCGTATTGTTCTAGTTCATTTTTGGCAGTTGGTATACCACCTGCATGACCTGCTTGATAAACAGCAGCAATACTTACCAATGAAGTTAGCAAGACCTCATGTCCTGTTGGTACAGCACTTGCTGCTTTATCTGCAACAGCAAATACACGACCGGGATCAGGAGATTTAGAGGAAACATAATGAATAAATTTTCGAGCTTGGTTTATTTCGTAATTTACTGGCAAAAGTGAATTAAGATCAAAGTTTTTTAATAGCCATAACATAATACTTTCAAGCCTTGTTTTCATGTCAGATGGCTTCAAATCAGCACCAACAATAGATTCAGCATGTGCATTAAAGCCTGCGGGATCAAGCGCTTGAACATAGGCAGGTTTAATAACATCAACGTTAATTGCGCCTGGCACCATTATTCCAGCTTGGGCAATGGCTGCAGGAATGTATTGCATTTGTTGATAATATTCCCAGCGGTTTGCTTCTATTTCTGCACGAACATTAATCCATGCGTCAGTACCTACAAAACCCCTTAGTGTGGCAGCAATCATATTTTTAATATATTGATCAAAGCTGAAATGCTGGTTTATATAGAAAGGAATACGTTTGTCAGCAAATTGATTCAGCATCCACCCATGAATAAGGCTGAAACCATAAGGTCTATGAAATATACGATTAGGGTTTTGTTGTATAACATGTTGAAGTTGATTAACATCTAATTTCATAATTTCAGAACGAAGCGCTACAGCAACAGATGATTGGTAATTTCCAGGCTGAACTACCGCTAATAAGCTCATCACATGGGGAACATGATCAACAGCAACAGCCTTTAAACCGAAACTTGCAAAAAATACAAACAACGCAGTTGCTAACACTCTTTTTACAAACATAATTTTTATAATAATTTGGCTCTAGGCTTATGGTACTACAAGAAAACTTAATTTTTTGTTAATGGACCTACACTTTATGAATAACTGTGGTGACCACGCCCCAGACGCGAAAATCCATTTCTTGGGTGACAATAATATCGGGGTATTTGGGGTTTTCAGCCATTAGCACAACTTGGTTACCGCGCGCAAAAAAGCGTTTCACGGTCAGTTCGCCATCAACCACTGCTATAACAATGCAGCTGTCTTTGCAGGTAAGTGAACGGTCAACCACAAGCACGTCTCCATCATGAATGCCAGCACCTATCATGGAATCACCGCTCACGCGCACAAAAAATGTTGCGGCTGGGTGCTGCACCAAATGCTGATTTAAATCGAGCTTCATTTCTAAATGATCATCAGCAGGTGATGGAAAACCCGCAGAAACTTTGTTGGAAAACAAGGGTAATGGCATTAATGGCAGATCAAGACTTTGCCAATCAAAAGCTTCGCGAATGCTGGAAAGCGTTGAGCTTAATTGAATTTTTTCAGTCTTCATAAGCAGTTCCTTTACAGTTGGCACCAGTGATTTGGGTATACGCACAGGAATGGTTTGCTCACCAAATTTGCTTGAGTTTGGTTTGCGGCCAGCGCCTTTACGAATTCCGCCTCGTGTCATTAATATTATTTTGATTGTTGTTACAAGAATCATAGGTTGTTTGTGATGGGGACGCAAGTGGGGTGTAGAAGAAAGGATAGGGGTGGATCCCGCGATCAAGTCCATAGGTATCTACACAAGTATGGCATTTCATGATGAGTCAAGAACGAGGTCGTCAAGATAATCAACACAAGACGTCATTCAGAGCCCTCGCAGAGGGCGTCGGAATCCAGTTAAACTATTCCGTTATATAAATCTAACCACTGCAAATTCATTTTCTCAATAAGCTTAAGCTTCTTTTTTCTCGAGTAATTTTTGACTTGCTTCTCGCGCACTATAGCTGATTCCATCGTTTCATGAAGTTCAAAAAATACCAGAAGCTTGCAGCCATGATCTTTGGTGAAGCCACTAATTAAGCCGTTTCTGTGTTCATATGCTCGTTTCACAAGATTAGATGTTACCCCTGTATAAATCGTGCCATTCTGTGTGGTAGCCATAATATACACTGCTGGCTGTTTCATATGATCATTGCTTATTGTGATGAATCCATGAAATGGGCGTAGCCATTCAGTCGCACATGTACAATATTGATATTATTCACTGGATCCCGACGCCCTCTGCGAGGGCTCTGGATGACGCAGTGGTTAGGTTTCAAGCCTTAAGAACTTGTGTGGATACTTTATGGATCAAATCGCGAGACGACGAGACAGCTCCCCCTAGAACAAATCTTTTATTTTTGCAAAAAATCCAGACGATTCCGGGCTGTTTTTCTCACCCTTACCAATTTCTGCAAACTCTTCAATAAGCTCGCGCTGTTTCTTGCTAAGGCTAACCGGGGTTTCAACTTTTGCTTCAATAATCATGTCACCACGACCTGTGGCACGCAGAATACTCATACCCTTTGATTTCAAGCGAAATTGTTGCCCAGGTTGGGTTCCCGTTGGGATTTTGACCGAAGCTTGCCCACCATCGATAGTGGGAACATCAATTTCTCCACCTAAAACAGCTGTGGTCATTTGAATAGGCACTTTGCATAAAATATCAGCACCTTGGCGCTTAAACAGTGCGTGGGCTTTGATATTTAAAAATACGTATAAATCACCATTGGGGGCACCGCGAAGTCCTGCTTCGCCTTCATGGGTAACGCGAATGCGCGTACCTTCTTCAACCCCTGGCGGGATTTTCACTTCTAAATTCTTTTCTTTGCGCACTCTGCCACTGCCATTACATGGTCTGCATGGCTTCGCTATGGTTTGGCCAGCTCCACCACAGGTTGCGCAAGGGCGCTCAATGGTGAAAAAACCTTGTTGATAACGAGTCTTACCACGTCCATAGCATGCGGTACAGTTTGTAGGGCGCGAACCGGCTTCACCACCACTGCCTTTGCAACTTGTACAACCTACAAGTGTTGTAAATTTTACAGTCGCAGCTTTGCCTTTGAAAGCGTCTTCTAAAGTGATGTCCATGTTATAGCGAACATCAGCACCGGCATGGTTAGCTTGACCTCCACCAGAAAAAGACCCGCCAAACATTTCGTCTATAATATCGGCAAAAGATCCACCAAAACCACCTGAAAAACCTGGATGCCCTCCTCCTCCTCCGCCACCACCTTGTTGTTGCTGCTGAGTGAAAGCTGCATGACCGTAACGATCGTAGGCTGCGCGTTTTTGAGAATCTAGTAATACTTCATAAGCTTCGGTAGCATCGCGGAATTTTGCTTCAGATTTTTTATCACCTGGATTTTTATCAGGGTGATATTTCATAGCAAGTTTGCGATACGCTTTTTTAATTTCGTCATCGGTAGAGCTTTTAGTGACGCCTAGTGTTTCGTAATAATCTTTTGCCATGAATTTATCCTCCTGATCAGATTGACTATACTAATCAAAAATTTGAAAAAAATGAAGGATCTTGTTTAATACCTTTTAAATCTGCATCAATGCTCATGTTTTTAATGCTTAAAATTTAAAAAATAGTTGACTAAAATGCCATACATATGGTTTTTTCAATAGTATAGTTACCTTACCAAAGTTTTTATGAGGTATTTTTTATTATTTTGTTTCAATTTATGTGCCGCTATTCATTGCGCCGTCGATGTACTTTCTGATTCTGATTTTACTCAATTTTTTTGCGCAAAACATTCTTTGGACCAGCACAAAAAAGAGTTATCAGAAAAAATCACAGACTTACCATACCGTTTGAAGTATTACTTTGCTTTAGAGCGAGGACTTAATTTATTAGTCGCAAAGCTGATGGTCACGTCAACATTGGACATAGGTGGTATTAGGCGCCCCTTATCGGCTGGAATTTATTCAATTGCAAACAATGAGCATATAACAATTAACCGTGATCAAAATAGCTTTCCAGATTTTCTTTGTAAAAGTGGATTAGATTTTTGTGGTTTCTTACAACAATTCCCAGAAGTTCAAGGTATTATTTCTAGAAGAACAGCACCTTTAAACTGCTTGATTAGCCACGTTGGTGATTATATTTTTGAAGATGCGTTTCGAAAGGAAATAACCACCCTTGGATTCTTTAAATCTGCCCCCATACTTATGAGCGAAGATTGCCCTATTAGATTTGCTATTTTACATAATTTTATCGAAGGTTTGTCTGCTTATTTGCGCCTTCTAAAAGGAGGAATATTTACGTACAAATCATTCAAACATATATTTGGAACAATTGATTCTTCAATTTTTGCAACGGAAGTAGCAGATGATTACCCTTGCTTTTGGGTAGATTTTAATAATGCAGTTCATGCACACACTTGCCAACAGCGCATTTTAAGTTTTTCTACAAATGGTGAGTATATTACTGCTGTTAAAACATCTGGAGAAGAACTTAACTTAGAAGCTATATGGCCCCTTGTGGGGTTTTCTCATAGAATTTTTGCTGATGTTTTAGGAATAAGCAATGTGAAAACAACCATGAATGCATTAGATGAATTTACACTTTTTCACACCATACAATTTTTAGTCCCTGGCGATTATGTAAGACCTGCAGGCATTGAAGGACGCCTCGCGAGGTTGTTAAAAGCATATGATGCTGCTTAAAAAAACATCCCCAGCCAGCATAACCGACTGAGGATGTTAAGTATTAATTAGAATTATAACTACGCAACAACGTTTATGTCTTTAGCCCACGTTTTTCCGGCACCTAGTTTTATTACGGCCCCAGAGTGCACTGTCAGGTCTGCTCCAGTCGCAAACGGGCCTCCTGAAGCAGGGATATTATCACCCACCTGAAGTATTCCCCCTAATTTAACTTCCACATCACCTGCAATACAATTTGCTGTTGCAGCTGTAATTTCTAATATTGCTCCATTTTCAACCGTAGTGGCACCTGCCGTTGTCTTGGAACCTCCAGTACCCACTTGAACTATCCCGTTGATTATATGCAAAGGAACATCGCTTGTGCCAGTTAAAGTAACAGCACCACCATCCATATCAGCGTCAACATCATTCACATTGATTACCGATGTTCCCCCAGTAACTGTGTAATCACCTGCATCAAGACCATCGACAGTAATGTCATGAGCTGCCGCCACCGCATTACTCCCCAAAGCCACAACTACAATTGCTAGCAACGAGAGGGTTATTTTTTGTAAATATTTCATAGTAATATACCTTTCTAATAATAATAAAAATCAATATCAAAACTAATTTTACTATTTTTGGATTAACAAATATTTAATTATAACTAAGGGTTATTTAAATATTTACGGTGTAATTTGAAACACTAAAAAGAATTTTCTTGAAAAGCGTGAAGCGTCACGTAGTACTTTATTCCTCTAAACAAAAAGACAAATTGACACATAAGCCTTAAAACGCTTATCTAGATTAGGTGAATTTTAACGTCGTTTTTATGTCGTATCCGTTTAAAAGTGTAGAAAGAAAGTGGCAAGAATTTTGGGCCACCAATAATAGTTTCAAGGTTGCAGACCAAGGGGAAAAACCCAAAGCGTACATTCTTGAAATGCTGCCCTACCCTTCAGGACGGTTACACATGGGGCACGTACGCAATTACACCCTGGGCGATGCCATGGCGCGTTTTAAAACAGCACAAGGTTTTCGCGTGTTGCACCCAATGGGTTGGGATGCTTTTGGTTTGCCTGCAGAAAATGCGGCCATGCAAAACAATACGCACCCATCAATTTGGACACGTCAAAATATTGCTGACATGAAAAAACAGTTGTTTTCCCTTGGTTTTTCTTATGATTGGGACCGGGAAGTTACTACCTGCGAACCAGATTACTATGGAAAAGAACAGGCTATATTTTTAGATTTTTATGAAAAAGAATTAGTTTACCGCCGTGAATCATGGGTGAATTGGGACCCTATTGAAAACAGTGTATTAGCTAACGAACAAGTAGTTGACGGCAAAGGTTGGCGTTCAGGCGCTGCGGTTGAGCGTAGGTTGTTGAACCAATGGTCAATGAAAATCACATTGTATGCACAAGAATTAATTGATGACTTGACGAAGCTTTCCGGATGGCCTGAAAAGGTTGTTAAAATGCAGGAAAATTGGATCGGGCGTTCCGAAGGGGCGTTAGTCAATTTTGCAATCCCAAGTCAACATACTGACCTTACAATTTATACTACACGCCCTGAAACATTATATGGTGCATCATTCATTGCCTTGGCGCCTCAGCACCCAATTGTGCTTGAACTAGCCAAAACAAATTCAGAAGTAGCTGCATTTATTCAAGAATGCCAAAAAATGAGCACCACCGAAGAAGCCATGGCAACTGCCGAGAAAAAAGGTCATTGCCTTGGTATTCATGCAATTCACCCAATTACTAAACAACCCGTATCCATTTATGCTGCAAATTTTGTGCTAATGGATTATGGGACTGGAGCCTTGTTTGGTTGCCCAGGCCACGATGCGCGCGATTTTGAATTTGCTACAAAGTACAATTTACCCATTAAACGCGTTTTGACGTCTGATGGGGAGTTACCTCATTTAGAAACCACTGGAAAAATGGTGGAATCTGATTTCTTAAATGGTATGGATTGTGTTGCTGCTAAAGCGTACATGATTGATCACTTAGAAAAAAATAATTTGGGCGAACGCCAAGTTAATTATCGTTTGCGCGATTGGTTAGTTTCGCGTCAGCGTTACTGGGGTTGCCCTATTCCGATTATTTATTGTGATGCTTGTGGTGCAGTGCCTGTTCCCAAGCAAGATTTGCCAGTGCGTTTGCCAGAAGATGTGACCTTTGAAAAACCAGGAAATCCGCTAGATCATCACCCCACTTGGAAACACGTTAGTTGCCCAACATGCAAAAAACCTGCAGTTCGAGAAACTGACACGTTGGATACGTTCTTTGAAAGCTCATGGTATTACATGCGCTATGCGTGCGCTAAGCATGATCAGCCAATAGACAAAAAAGTTGTTGAAAACTGGTTGCCGGTGGATCAATACATAGGTGGTATTGAACATGCGGTGTTGCACCTTTTGTATGCGCGTTTTTTCACGAAAGCTATGCGTGATTGCGGTTACGCTAATGTAGACGAACCATTTAAGAACCTAATGACCCAAGGAATGGTTTGTCATGCCACGTATAAAGATAATCAAGGCAAGTGGTTATACCCTAATGAAGTTGAAAAAACAGCATCAGGATTTATAAAAACAGCTGACGGCACCCCTGCGACCCAAGGCCGCCAAGAAAAGATGAGTAAGTCAAAAAAGAACCTAGTTGACCCCCAAGCAATTATTGAAGGGTATGGTGCAGACGCAGCACGCTTGTTTATTATGTCAGACACGCCACCTGAAAAAGACTTTGACTGGAACGATGACGGGCTTGAAGGAAGCTGGCGCTACATTAATAGATTATGGCGCTTAGGGGAAAAAGTTCGTGAACATAAAAGCACTGTAAAAACTAAGAATGCCGACCTTAAAAAAGCAGCGCACCAGTATTTGCACAAAATAACCCAAGCTTATGAAACCTATGCATTTAACAAAGTGTTGGCTTTTTGCCGTGAGCTTACGCACGCAATTGATAGTGATATTAATGAATGTGATAAGCAAACGGTTGCAGATGCTTTCACCATGTTGATTCAAGCAATTAACCCAATTATTCCCCATGTAGCGCATGAATTGTGGAAAAATGTACATGGGGAAGCTTTTGTAGATGCAATTCAGTGGCCCACGGTTGATGGAAGTTTGCTTATTGAAGACCAAATTAGTATGGCAGTGCAGGTTAATGGAAAAATGCGTGGCAACATTACGGTTAATGCAGATGCGGTTGATGACGCAATTATTGCTGCCGCAATGGAACTTTCCACAGTACAACAAGCAGTGAAAGGACTTACAATACGCAAAACAATTGTTGTACCAAAACGTATTGTGAATATAGTGGCATCATGAAAAAACAGATTTTAATAAATAGCTTTTGTCTTTTGTTATCAGCATGTGGGTTTACTCCAATGCTTCAAAAAAATGCTGACGCACCAGATGAATCAGGGTCACGACTTGTTGTTGAAAGCGCAAGCAAAGATGGCACAAGCTATACAATACAAATGCTGCGGCAACGCTTAAAAAGCGTTCTGTCTGGTATTAAATTGGATTCTCGCTACAAGACTTACGTACGCATAAGCGAAACTACTGGCAACTTGGCTTACGCTACCGATGCCACGTCTACCCGTTCAATGATGCGCCTTACTGCCCAAATTATTATTAGCTGTGACGGACAAACATTACATGAAACCAGCCTTAACAGCGTAACGTCATATTCACAAAATACCAATGATGAATTCGTGAACCAAAGTGCTGTTCAAGGTGCGCAAGAACGGTTGATTGAGGCTATGACAATTGATATAAGCCGTGAAATACAACGTTTTGTTAAAACGAATCCCCAAAAGAACAAATAGATCTTATAAATTCTTGTCGTTGACTTGCATGTAATGTGTTACGGGCACGTAAACGCACACCATAGAGCATGCCCCATGGCTATGTGCGAAAATAAGCGTTAAATTTTTTGGTAAATACAAGGCCAAACAGTTTCGGGCGTACCAAATGGAAATTGGTCTTCTGTAAAACCAACAGACTCAAGCTGTGTTCGGTAATTATCTAATTCAGCTCGAATTGAACGAAAACCAAAGGTAGCCAAACATGCATCAATAGCAGAAGGGTCTTGGCCATTTTGATCTAAAGTATTAACAATAAAAACTCCACCTGTACGTAAAAGTCGTCTAGCATTTATAAAGCAACCAGGTGCAAAACACCCAATAGGAATATTCGACGCAATAATTGTGTCAAATCTTTCGTCAGGAAGGTGCTCAAGATCAGCAGCAACATTCATATCCGCAAGTAAATCTGGCATGGAAGCTTTTAAGACATTAGCTGTGTAGTGCGTTGCGTTTCCAACTCCAAATGAGTGCCCACTTTCTGGTCCACTTCCACCAAAAATTAGATGTATATGTTCTTCGGTAAGAGAATTTATTATCTCAACATTTTGCATGTCCTTCGATGTCACATCAAGTTTGTGAGGAAAGGCGCGATCAAAAATCTGAATAGCTTCTGCTTCATTATATTCAATCGCAGCATGCGCGGCAGCGAAAGAAACAAAGATTAGCGCAAAAAGTTTTATTGCCTTTAATTTACGTTCTTTATTTTTCATAATTTCTACTCCATTAATAAAATGAATTGAATAACCGTAATTTGTGTGCGTCAACAAAATTACATTATACATATAACGATTATTAAATTACTTGTCTATCCGGGAAAAACACGGGTATGAATATAAAAGAAAATGTGCATTGGGGAAAAAGAGTGATGCCAAGCTTCGCCGTACAGACTGAGCATGAGAGCCTTTATAGGCCTACTGTAAATCCACGCGGTACACCTCTTGCCCGGTGGGGTTCTGGTTATTTTTTTCTTGTTCATTTAAATATTTGTAATCACAAATAAACATCACTACATATAGCTCATCCAACGATAGTAGATATTTTAATTTATGAAACAAAAAAACCATGATTTAAGAGCAGAATTTGAATATCTACAACGTGTTCCTGGTTTGGTACTGGTTAAGAATTTAAAATCAGAATTTTGTGCGATGAGTACTCATTTTGCGCATTTACTTGGTTTTAAGAAAGCGAATCATTATGAGGGAAAGTCAGAATATGATGTTCCTTGTGAAACGTACGAAATGGCACAGACATTTATTCAAAATGATCAACACGTTATTGCAACAAAAAAAGAATCGGTGTGTGTGATTGTTGGCAATTTTAGTTCCGGACGTAATGTATTGATTTCAAAAACCAAGCCGCTTTACGATGATTCAAACAACGTGATCGGTGTTTTTGCGCAAACAAAAGATGTGACAAAAAGCGGTATATTTAGCCGATATATGAATTTAATAGTTAACGATCATAAAATCACAGGAAATTCAAATTCACAGACAATTTACACATTAAGTCAGCATAAATTAGCGTACTCGCTTACGTCTCGGCAAGAAGAATGCTTATTTTTACTCGCTCGGGGAAAGTCATATAAGGAAATTTCCCGTATTATGAATATATCAACACGAACTATAGAAGACCATATCGCAGCACTTAAAGTAAAATTAGACTGCAATACAAAGTCGCAAATAATTGAAAAAGCTATAAATCATGACTTTATGAGCTTTATGCATGAATCATTTTTATAAGAATCAAAAAAGTTCTTACGCTACCTTAACTGCCAATCACCTTATGTTTTTCTTAAAAAAATATGCTATGTTAACCTCATGAGATTTCGCCCATTTAACAATATAATGTTTAGCCTTTTTGAACGCACCGTTGCATTTCGGTATTTACGGTCTCCTCGTCAAGAAGGGTTTGTATCAGTAATTGCTGGGTTTTCCTTTCTAGGAATTGCTTTAGGAGTTGCAACATTAATTATTGTAATGGCAGTGATGAATGGTTTTCGCGCTGAACTCTATCAAAAACTAGTCGGCATGCGCGGGCATGTAATGGTAATGTGCGGTCCAGCACAAAACGATTGGGAAAATGCATTAGACGTTGCAAAAACCCATAAAGATGTTGAATTCGCCTATCCTGTTTTAGAAAAACAAGCGGTAGCAACTTATCACGGACAAGCCAGAGGCATCGGCGTGCTTGGTATGCGCACCCAAGACATGTTAAAGCGCCCTGCTATTATGAATGAAAATTTAAAAGGTACTTTTGATTCTTTTGAAGGAAATAAAATAGCCATTGGCGCACGCCTGGCGCATTCCTTAAATATTGAAATTGGAAAAATGGTAACGCTGTTATTGCCCGATGGAACACGCACACCATTTGGAAGCATGCCAAAACAAACTGCTTTTGAAGTTGTAGCAATATTTGAAATTGGCATGCATGAATTTGATAAAAACATGGTGTTTTTGCCTTTGGCAACAGCGCAACAGTTTTTCAATTGTCAAAATACCATTAACCATATTGATGTTCTCTTACATAACTTAAAAAATAGCCCGAAGGTTATTGAAGACCTGAATCATCAGTTATCATCAGCTTTTGAAATTGTTGATTGGCAACACAGTGACAGCCAGATTTTTCAAGCAGTGCAGGTTGAAAAAAATGTTATGTTTATCATTTTAACGCTTATTATTGTGATTGCTGCTTTCAATGTAATATCTAGCCTTATTATGTTAGTGAAAGACAAAACCCGTGACATTGCGATTTTGCGAACTATGGGCGCTGGAAAAAGCAATATTTTAAAAATATTTTTCTTAACCGGTTCTTCCATTGGTATTGCTGGAACATCACTTGGAATTTTGCTAGGCATAGGTTTTGCTTCAAATATTGAACGCATACGAAAGCTGCTTGAAAAAGCACTTGGAACTGAACTTTTCAGTGCAGAAATTTATTTCCTAAGCCAACTGCCAGCGAAAATTATTTGGGAAGAAGTTCTTCTAGTAGCTGCTATGGCATTGGTTCTAACATTTTTTGCAACTTTTTACCCGGCATATAGGGCGTCACGCCTTGACCCTGTTGAAGCCCTGCGCTTATGATAAGAAAAATTAAATTAAATTTTAGACATGAGAAAAATCACTAAAGCTATCCTTACAGTCACAATCTTAGCAACTCCTTTAGCAGCTGATCCGGTACGTGGATTGTTTGCATCCCTTAATTTGGGACTAAGATTCACTCCACAAAATCACGACTATACAAACCCAAATGGCGCTGTTGGCAAAGAAACTAAATTAAATACATCAACAAGTTTTGGCCTTAGCCTTGGCATGTTAAACCAAATGGAAAAATCAAAAGTTGTTGTGGGTGGTGAAGTAAGCGTTGCCATGAATCAATCAAAAGCAAATTACAGTTTACACGTTGATGGCGGTGGCACCGAGGGAAAAGTTAGTATAACCAACCCATACACGTTGGGTGTATATGGAATTGCCGGAATGATGATGACTCCAAAACTAATGTTTTATGGAAAAGCTGGGTATGCCTGGACGACCAATCAGCTGAAGTATACAGACCTGGACAGAGGTGAAAACCCAAGCTCTCGCACATACAAAAAAACCATGGGTGGTTTAAGCGGTGGTGGTGGACTCAATTTCCTGGTCACAAATAAATTCATGGTTGGTGGTGAATACTTATATCATGCCCCTAAAGAAATCACCCCACGTAAAAATGATTCCCCTGAAGGCGGACAAAGACGTAAGTTTGTGTATCATCCAAGCGTACACACCGTTAGCTTAAAGCTAAGCATGTTATTTTAATGGATAGACATGACAAAGATAAAAAACGTCATGACCACCACTTTAAGCGCCGTGTTATGCTTAAAAAGAAAGAATACGGCGGCGCACTACATGCAGAAAAAGAGATTAAGCAACACGTAGGAATTTTCACCGCAAAAAACCAAGGTGGATTTTTAGGACCTTGTCACCGCAGAGATCCCTTTTCTGGCGTATACGTTGACCAGACTCATGCAAAAAATTTCAATGAAGATGATGTCATTGTTTATTCTGTAAACAGACAAGGTGAATTTCAGTTTATTCGCAATTTAGGTTCAATTCATGTGCCTAGAACCTACGCACTTATGGGAGTATATGCTTATCACCTGCCCCATACATTTAGTGAAGATGCACAGCAAATAGCCAATAAAGGAACCATTCCAGCGCTTGGCAAACGTGCTGACCTAAGAGATATTCCCCTTGTTACAATCGACGGTGCTGACGCTAAAGATTTTGACGATGCAGTATATGCAGTCAGTGACCCTGACCCCAGAAATTTGGGTGGATGGCGCGCGATAGTAGCCATTGCAGATGTTAGTCACTATGTACAAACTGGTGACGCACTTGATAAAGAGGCGCATTTACGCGGAAACTCTGTGTACTTCGTTGACCGGGTTGTGCCGATGTTGCCAGAGCGTTTAAGTAATGATTTATGTTCTTTGCGGCCCAATGAAGACCGTGCCTGTTTAGCTGTTGATATGATTATCGACCGCGGTGGAAAAATTAAGTCTTTCCGTTTTAAACGTGCATTAATGAAATCACGCGCCAGGTTAACCTATGATCAAGTTGAAAAGGCCATTAATGGCGTTACTGATGCTACTACAGAACCCTTATTAAGTGATGTTATTCTTCCCCTCTATGGTTGCTACAAAAGCCTTAAAAAGGCCCGCGACCTTAGGGGCACGATTCAGGTTGAATCAATGGAAAATGCTTTTGAACTAGGTGAAGACGGCAGCATAAAGTCGGTCAAACCCAGAAGCAGGTTAGAGAGCCATCAGCTAATTGAAGAATTCATGATTGCCGCAAACGTAGCTGCCGCAAAAACCCTGCAAGCTAAAGACTGGCCAACCATTTATCGCGTGCACGAACGCCCTGACAAAACACGATTACAAAGTTTATACACCCTTGCTAGAAGTTTGAAAATTGCCGTTAAAAAATTCAGCACTGCAAACATTATTGGCAGCATTAATGAACTATTACATTTAGCTAAAGACCTGCCCTATTTTAGGCTTTTCAACGAGTTGGTTTTACGGTCACAAGCTCAGGCACGTTATAGCACGCACAATATGGGACACTTTGGCCTTAATTTGACTGCTTATTGCCATTTTACATCGCCAATTCGTCGCTATGCAGATTTAGTTGTGCACAGGTCTTTAGTTGCAGCACTTGAACTTGATGGCACAAGGCATATATCGGTTGATTTAAACCTGGATGATGTAAGCGAACATATTTCAAAAACCGAACGTACCGCTATGGAAGCAGAGCGCGAAGTTCAAGACAGATTCATGGCCCATTACATGAAAGACCATTTAGGAACTGTGTTTGACGGCACAATTGTTGGTGTTGGAATTCCTGGAATATTTGTAGAGCTTGACGGTATTGGCGCTCAAGGGTTTATTCCCAAGCAAGACCTTGTTGGTGACTATTTCATTTTTAATGAAGCGTTGCATTCCTATGTGGGCAGGCAGACACGTAAAACGTATCAAATGGGCAACCGGGTAAAAGTTATGGTGACCAATGCCGACCCAATTATTTGTTCGATTGGGTTTTCTTTGGTTAAAGAAAAATCGACCCGTAAGAAGTTTCAGCCCAAGTCTAAGAAAGACGAGCCACAAAAAGAATCTAAGCCTTTCAAAAAGACACCTACTTACAAAAAACGTAAACCAAAAACGACTTAAAAAAGTTATGAAAAGCATATTTATATTGCAAAAATACAACTGATTGTTCTATTAATAGTCAATTCTATTCATAAACTTTTTTGGATTCGTATTTTATGAAAGTATTTAGCGTTCTATTTTGTTTGTTTATTTGTGCTTCTGTTCAAGCATCCCAAGGATTTTACCGGGAAAATATTATTAATCCTGCAAATCCTTTGTCTGTGCTTGACCCTGCCAAGCGCCCAGAAATTGAACGGCTAGCGCAGAACCTTCGTTTCTTTGGGCAACTAGGTGCGCGCCCAGCGAGTGATATTTACGTACATTACCAAGCTATTCAAAATTTATTGGTGTATCCAACAAGCCCTGTGACGGCGTTATCATGGATGTTATTTCCCATTAGCCCCTTGCCCACCATTAACCCCAATAACATTGGGGTAAGTGACCCCTTGGGGAAAATGACTCCGGAACAATTGGGCAGGCTTATTGCAGTAATTGCTAATGGAAATGAACAACTCCAAGAACTCTACCAGATTTTTGTTGATCCTAAAAAAGTTGCAGGTTTCACTGCCAATCATAATGAAACTGACCTTAAAGAATTTTATCGCTACGCGTTAATTGATGGGGTTAGTAAATATGTACATCGCAACATGACCCCGATGGATGAAAATTTAGATTTAACGGCAGCGCAACAGGCTGCGTGCATAATGCACCCTCACCTATTAGTGACAGCTGTATTTAAAAGTACTTCTTCTCATTTGTTAGAAATCCCTGGCACGGAAATTTTGCGTGAACCGAATGAGACGTGGTTTACTCAAGATGAATTAGAGACGGGAGTCGAAGACCTTCCTAAAAAAGGACAACGTACGCTTTATAAAAAGTTTTCTGTGAATCACGGAGAACCAAGATTCCGCACCATGGCAACGGTAGATATGTTGTGGAAGTCTGCCCAAAGTGCACCTAATGAAACTCTACAGCTGTTGACTCATTACGCTTGGCGTAAATTTGGTGACCAAATTGATAAGGTTCTTTTAGCAAGTGGCGCTATTGATGAAGCCCAAAGACCAGAACTAATGCGCATTTTAGCAACCCCATACACAAAAGCTGACTACCAAGAAATTGTAGCCGGTGTACAAGCAAGTGAAGACATCGATAGCTTTATGGATGGCTTGACTGTAGGTGAGAGCAATCTGTTACTTTATGGTGGCGCCCGTTACGCACAAATTCGTTTTCAAGATTATGGAAACGTAAGGGTTGAACACGCAGGTCGTGCCTTAGCATTTGCCAACTGTGCCGAAATGAGCTTGTTTAACCTAACGCACTTAGCGCAGTTAGAAGAACAAGAAATGGGACTTGAGCGTAACCCCGCTAAGCTTTTAGAAGATTCACCACTTCGAACCTTTTGGGAAAGCCTAAATGAGGAAGATTTAAGCACCACAGCTACCCGTAATCGTTGGACACAAACAATTTGTAGACTTAATGGTGTTGTCTACCGTAAAGGTGGTGCACAGCGTTCACAGTGGACCGAAGACAGCGCAACTGCACACTGGGCAGAACTTAACCCTGGCATTTTGAACCAAATGCGAACTTTATTTCATTTGCTAAACAAGCCAGAAGAAGCAGCGGCACTAACCTATGCAGGCAGTACTGAAACAACTATTGAGGTAGCAGCGCTTCGTCTTAGCCAATTATTGACTGGAGTAGAAGCAGTAGATGGCGACCTACCTTTTGCAATTATCCCTGGCGCACTAAAAAATCTCCCTGCTAAAAAAGATTGGTATGGGGAATTTGAAGTTACAAGAAATGGCAAACCTTTGGCTGCTTGGTACGTTGAAAGAGATCATAGCTGTTTGAAACTTACTGATAAAAAAACTAATATTTTTCCGTTAGATAAACCATTTACCAACCCTTATGTGATTGGGCAAGTAGAAGGACCAATTTGGAATAATCCTGAAGATAATGCTGACGGAGGTGCTAGGTATAGTTCCTTATCACAACTATTTACGAAAAGGATTTCGCTCTTAAGCGATAACCCTCAGAATTTCGAAATATTCTTTAGTCACGCTAACTTAACAGACGAACATATTAGACGTAATTTGGTCAATAATTTCCTGCAAACTAATAATTATATTTATGCCAACCGTTTACTATGGGGAATGATGCAAATAGATAATGGAAGAGAAACGTTAAATTTTGTACTTTCTGACCCACGTTCAACTGATCCACATTCAACTCCCTACAGTGATCTTTGTACACAAAGGCTCCTTTCTGTAGCTTCATGTGGGTATTGTTACGTTATCACTAATCAAGATTCCTATGGTCAAGCATGTAGAAATTATCAAAAAACACAAATTTTAGATACTGAATTTAGCTTATTTTTCGAAAACCGCTGCAGTGTTTTACAACTCCATATTTTTTCAGTTCCTGATGATTCAGGCACTCGTATGAAAGGTGATATACTCGTAGGGAATGCAACGAACAGGTTATCTCAATCAAATTTCCAACGAGTTCGCACTGTATACTGTTCCTTTGATAAAACTTGCCAAACACAGAATGTTGCTGAAATAGCAAAACTGTTACCAAAAAGCTTAAAGGAAATAGGCATTAACAACCCACTCTCTCCAGAGCATTTTTATGCCTTAGCGACTAATATACAGAATGATTCCGCAAAATTAGATTTATACATAAATAGTTGGCATTTTCATCCATTAGGAAGATTCGCTCATGTACCACCAACCCAACAAGAATGTGCATATAATCTATTATTGCCTCTGGCCAAAGCAAGTCAACCGTTCGAACCACCATTTATTGAACTACATACCGATGAAGATTTAGAACCCACCTATGAAGCATTACGAATTGTCGCTGCAATTCATAAGCCAATGCCACTTATGTTAGAAGATGGTGTAGCGTAGATATTAACTACGCCTCAAACAACTTAATGCTAGGTGCAGAATCAGCTTTTGACCGTTCGCCCAAGATTGTATCGGAACGAAACTTATGAATAGCAATTAAGCATAAGAAAATACTAGCGCTATATACGCACCAACCAATACCAGAAAACCCTTTTTGCTGGGCCAATTGTTGTTCACAAAAAGCAAGCACAGTGCACCCGCTAAAGCCTAACATGAACCAAAACATTGTGTCGGAAAAGCTTGAGAATTTCTTATGTAGTCTAGACAACACAACCAACATTGGTGCAATAAAAAGAGCAGAAAAAAACGAAAAGAATAGTTGTTGAACGAGGTACATGATAGAAGTTGGACTAGCCAATATAGAATTTATCCCCAATATGAACAACATTCCAAGAGAGATCCTTGTTGTGTTATACAGACCAAATTTCTCGCATAATTTTGCGGCAGGAAACAGAAACAAGCCACAAAGTGTGTAGTACACAACGCTACCTAAATCAAAATTAGCATCAATTATGTTAATGTTTACAGAATAATAGCTCACGAAGAAATGGTGATAAAAAGCTCCTGTTGCACAAGCAGCACCAAATAAGGTGCTTAGAATTTTTAGTTGGGATGGCATCGATGATTTTTTTGGAGTAGTTGCTGTAAGAGGCGTAGAATTTTTTGCAAGATTACTATAAATACCCCATGACAGTGCTGTCGCGATCAGCGGCAATACACACCAAAATTCCATAAGTGCTGGTGGAAGGTATATTAAATGGTAGGAAGCAGACTTTGCAATAAAAACAGCAGCAAGTAATAATGTACTAAGTTTGTACTGATTTAAGTGAGAGCTTCGATTAAGTAGATACAAACTGGGAAAAATAAGCGCAGCTGGCTCTAAAAAACAATAAAAAAATCTAAAAAGATAAAATCCACGATTAATTTCGTAACTAAGCTCATGAGTAAGGCAAAATACTGCACACAAAACTGAAAGTACTACAAAGCTCTTTGATACAAAAACAATAGATTTAAAAAAACCAAATTTATCAGCATATTTACCAATAAAATACGCGCCGAAAATTCTGCCAAAAACAGTTAATAACATCCAGTAAATAAAAAGAAGCTCATCACTTGCAAAAAAAACATCAACATACCCTTGTGTTTTTTTCAGGTACGCGTTCAAAAAAGAAATATTCATACTTGCAAAAAGTTGACAAAAAATTGCTAGAAAAATGAAAATCAACTCTTTTGTTTTCGTGTTAGTCATATATTTTGTTCAAACAATTTCTTACTGTGGAGTAAACACTTCTGTTACGCGTGCTGTCAAGTAGGACAATCTGTTTTGGCTATCTTGGCAAAATCATGATATGGTGACGCATCATTTAAAAATGCATAAAATGTGCACTGCTTAAATCACCATCATGGGCACCTTGTCTTGTCTGCAACTTGGGCTGCAATTGCAGTTGCGTCTATATTAGTGGCAACCAAGACATTTGCTTGGTGGGTTAGTGGATCGCTTACCATTCAGGCGTCTCTGCTTGATTCATTTTCAGATTTTTTCAGTTCGATGATCAACTTTTTAGCTGTACGCTATTCCAGAAAACCCGCGAATGATGATTTTCGTTTTGGACACGGCAAGGCAGAAGCTTTGGCTGGATTTGTGCAATCGATTTTGATCATTGCAAGCACAGCTTGGATAGTTTGGCATGCTTATGAACATCATCAGATGATGCAATCGATTACGCATCATTCCCTAGCTTTATGGGTAATGGCGTTTTCAACCGTGCTTACCTTGGGGTTGGTTTTGTTTCAGCTTTATACAATAAAGCGCACCAATTCAATTGCCATTAAAGCCGATTTTTTGCACTATCAGGCCGATATATTTTCCAACATTGCAGCAATCGTAGCACTTGTGGCGCTATCAATGTTTGGCATTGGCTGGATTGATATAGCATTCGGTGTAGGTATTGCTGTCTTTTTGCTTGTTGGTAGTTGGAGCATTTTAAAGCAAAGCTCTAGTATTCTAATGGATAGAGAACTTGAACCTGCAGTTAGACAAGATATTTTAAAAAACATAGTGTCTCACCCAAAAGTTATTGAGGCACATGATCTGCGCACACGCAGCACTGGCCAACAAGATTTTATTCAGATGCATATTACACTTGATCCAGAAATTTCATTAAATGAAGCTCACATTATTAGTGACGAAGTCGAGGCTTCTTTAAAAAACGCCCACCCAAATTCTGAAATTCTTATTCACCTAGATCCGCTAGGTTATACCCACTTAGAAGTATTGAAAGCTCAATCATGACACCAGCAGGCCAGTTACACAGCGTTATAGAACTTGTGGAAACGATTCTATCATTAAATAAAAAACCCGCAGATGCGGTAATACAAAGCTATTTCCGTAATCGCCGTTATATTGGCAGCTCCGATCGACGCACTATTGGTGATAGTGTTTATAGCGTGCTTAGAAATTATCAAGGTATTAAGGCGGCGCTTGCCATTAGTTCTGCACGCCTACTGGTTTTTGGTCATTATATTTTAGATAAAGAACAAACAATTGATGACATTCAAGCATTGTGTGGCGAAGGGTATGGCCCATCTGAACTTTCTTACGAAGAACTGCAAATTTTGGGCGAATTAAAACCATATGATCCCTTCGCTATACCAAAGTGGCTGGAAGAACATTTAAATGATAAAGAACTGATTAAAAGCTTGCACGATCAAGCACCAATGGATATTCGAATCAATTCTTTGAAAAACAATCGCGATGCAATTCTTACCCTATTAAAGCTAGAAGGGTTTGATGTTATTGCTACCCCGATTAGCCCTCTAGGTATTCGTTTTGGAAAGCGTCAGCCGTTGAATACTCATGAGCTTTGGGAAGATGGCACCTTGGAAGTGCAAGATGAAGCATCTCAGGTAGTAAGTTTACTGTGTGATGCACAGCCGGGCATGCAAGTTTTAGACTATTGCGCAGGCGCTGGTGGAAAGTCTCTTAGTCTTGCAGCAACCATGCAAAACAAAGGCAACCTTATTTTAAGTGATATTCACCCCCATAGGTTACAGCGTGCAAAAGAGCGTTTGCGTCGTGCAGGGGTTACTAGCTACCAACTGAAGGACATTGTTAAAGATAATAGCTGGTTCAAAAGACAACATAATCGTTTTGATCGCGTGTTGGTAGATGCACCCTGTACAGGAACAGGCACGTGGCGACGTAACCCAGATTTAAAAAATCGCCTAACATCAACAGACCTTGAAGAACTAACGCAGTTACAGCAAAAAATTCTTGAGCAAGCGCTGCAGTTTGTAAAACCAGGCGGTCAGCTTATTTATGTAACGTGTTCAGTGCTTGAGGCGGAAAACAATAGCCAAGTTACATGGCTGTTGGAAAAACACCTTGAATTTAAATCTATTCCAGTTTCAGATGTGTGGGGAAAAACACTAAAGGTTCCCTGTCCTTTTACTACGGACACTGCGCAGTTTAAGCCAAGTACACATGGAACAGACGGTTTCTTTGTTAGCATATTTGAACGGAAAAATAAGGAAGCGTAATGGATCTATTCACTTACTTCAGGTCAACCGCCAGCTACAGAGTCCGCTTGGTAATGGCATATAAAGGCATTGCATATGTACCTCATTACGTAAATCTACGCACCAATGAACAAAATCAAGAGTATAAAAACATCAATGCATTTGGTTTAGTGCCCACTTTAAGCACCGAACAAGGAACAATTCCACAGTCTTTAGCGATTATTGAATATTTGGAAAAACTGCACCCTGCCCCGGCACTTTGGCTGACTGACCCCTTTCAACAAGCGCAAGCTATGGCGATTGCGCAAGCTATTTGTTGTGATATTCATCCGCTTAATAATCTAAGGGTGTTAAAATATTTAACTGATACATTAGGCATTACAGAGGAACAAAAAAGTGCTTGGTATCATCACTGGGTGCACGAAGGCTTTAAACCTTTAGAAAAACAACTATCACAAACATCGGGAACATTTTGCGCGAAAGACCAGCTTTCAATTGCAGATATTTGTCTTATTCCCCAAGTTTATAATGCCAATCGTTTTGGGGTTGACCTTTCCAGTTATCCTACTATCCACCGCATTAATGAAGCAGTGCTTGACCTTCAGTGGACAAAATTAGCAACACCTGAAGCGCAGGAAGATGCAAACTGTTAAAGTTCTCAAAAGCTGCACTTACAGTTGCTCAGTTCCTTGATAGCTTGGCCTAAAATGTTCCTCATGCCAATTTTTCTTAAACCGAAAAGCATCTTGTAGAAATCCATTTTATGTCTATATGATTACTGATAAAGTTTATTATTTTAAACCCTTGAATAAGATTAAAAAATGAAAATACTTATATTGGCATTGGCATTGGCAATGGGCTTCCCATTCTGCTCGATTGGCTCTGGGTCAGTTGATGCTGACACCACCTTTACGGAACGGGATCGTCACGATCTCAAAAAAGCGTTAAAACGCAGCGGCATAGATCATAAAGACTTTGATGGTAATACTGCTATGCACTCAGCATGTGAGTTTGGTAGATCAAGTGTGGTAGCGTTTCTTTTGGAACTAAATCCGAACATTAACATAACTAATAATAAAGGTAGGACTCCTTTGCAAGTAGCTGCTTCAAAGGGCCATACAGAAATTGTAACATTGCTTGATAGTTGGAAGAAAAAAACTGTCATAGACGCCCCCCACTCACCAACATCTATTTGGAATATTTTATATATAATTTTTTAGAAAAATACGCTTATTACTAGTCAAGATTCGCCACATGGTCCTTAATTTTTCCCCAGGGAAAAGCCGGTCCAGGGTCTATTTTTCTTCCTGGGGCAATATCTTCATGGCCAATAATGCGATTAAGCGGAATAGAATGCTTTGTTATTAATTGAGCTAATAATTTTTTTAGAGCATTAATTTGCACATCAGGAAATTTGGGCCAAACGCCTGTTAAAGCATAACCAGCAAGGTACCCTCCATTTTGTAGTTCAATACCTATGGAAAAATGATTCACGTTATCTTGGCCTTCCCAGGAACTAGGGCCGGCATGCCAGGCACGTTTTGCATCGTCAACCAACTGATAAATTGTGCCGTCTTCATCGATGGCATAATGGCTGCTGACTTCACGTTTCGGGTCTGTGAGAATTTGTAATGCTTCTTGCATGGTTGAAACATCTGTATAGTGCAACACTACACAGTCTATTTTTGCACCATCTGGACGATCATTAAAATTAGGCGAAGGATAGGGAATAATTTTCAGCATCAATTTTTCCGTTGTTCTTTTACACACAAATGCGGCACAATGGGCTCGCATGTTTATTTAGAGGTATTTTATGATTTTCGTCAAAGTTTTATGGTCATTGTTAATAAACCTTGATCTTATTGTTATTACACTGCTTGTATTTGGAACGTTGCGTAAGTTGTGTAATAAAACTTGTTCGCTGCAAAAACCTGTGATGAGCACAGCGGCAATTTTGCTAATATTCATGATGGGTGATTTTCCATTTAGTGGACGTTATATTTTAAGGCACCTAGAAGAAAAAATTCCAGTTACTCAGCTTCCGCGCAATGTTCACGGCATAGTGATTACTGGTGGTTCTTTATGCTTATTTGAAACAGAAGTTAGTGGTTCAGCTGTTTATCATAAAACAGCAGGAAGGCTGTTTGACGCTTTAAAAGTAGCCCATTCACATCCACATACAGAAATTGTTTTTGCTGGTTCAAAATTAGAAAGCGATGAATTCCTAAAGCTCGCGACTTCTCTTGGGGTTTCTCATAAAAGAATTAAGACCGTCAGTAATGAAAAATTAAGTTCTTTGGAAGCTGTAGCGGAAGAAGCATCAAAACTTATAGGCAATACAAAACATAAAAAATGGCTATTGATAACATCTGCTTACTTAATGCCACGCACATTAAATATATTCCAATCACACAACTGTGAATTAACTCCCTTCCCTGTTGATTTTCACACGATTGGTCACGCCAGTGATAAAAAACCAGCTAGCTACTTAACAAGACTAGCTATGAGTTTTCAAGATCGATTAGGGTTCATTGCTTGGAACATTGCCTGGAGAGAAATAGCCGGACTATGCAACCTGCGACTAAGTGGAAAAACAAAAACCTTATTCCCAAAAATTGATGCATCCAAAGTATAAGGGTTTACTGTGGATATTGGGGTGGTGTGTAACCTTTACTTGCGGGGTCACCACCTCAAAATTTTTGAGTGGCAGCACGAATAATTTTACATTATTTTGTGTGCGATACCTTTTTGGCATGCTGTTTTTTTTACCTGTTTTTTTGCCGAAATTATCAAGCCTTAACAAGTTACAAGCATCCGTATGGTTACATATAACTAGGGCTTTATGTATTGGGGCATCAACACTTTTAACCTATCAGACTTACCGTAACCTTCCATTAGCAATCGCAACTAGCGTGGGCTTTACAGGACCGTTGCTAGCATCATCTTTTGGTATGTTATTTTTAAAAGAGAAGCTTAGTCAGCCCAAAATATTGGCGCTTATTTTGGGGTACTTAGGAGTACTGTTTATTGTGCAACCAAGGTATATAAGTTTAGACATGCACTATGTTTTTACGGGGTTGGGAGCTTGTATTTTAGCGAGCTCTGCAAATACACTAGCCAGAAAACTTAGCAATAAAGATTCAGCAATCTTAATTATGCTTACATCCACTCTTATTTTGGGTAGCATTGCATTTGTTGGCTTTTGTATATCGAATGAACCAATTCACAACGCAGATTTACTGTTATTAATTGCCGTTGGTATATTTGGTTCGCTTTCACAATTTGCTTATATCAAAGCGGTAAGTTTTGCTGAAGTCAGTTTTATATCACCCTTTGAATACACCAGGCTTTTATTGGCTGTTCCTGTTGGGTATTTTGTGTTTGGAGAGTCAGTGAATCTTGGGCAGGCATTTGGAATGCTGCTGATTGTTGCAGGTTGCTTATACCTTTCTGGTAAGAAAGTCGCTAACTAATAGATTTAGCTTTCTTGCAGCTTTGCACAATGTAAACCCCGCCCAAAATAATAATCACCTGTGGCTTGCATTATAAACAGTACTGATGATGAAGCCAGAGGCCAGGATGTACATAAACCGGGACTACAGCTAGGTTCATTAGACTGGAATATGAAAAAACTTATAAGTAAAGAAGCTAAGCGTTTTCGATTACACAAAGAAGTTTATTTACCAATGGTAGATGCTGGTAAAATTGGCATTACAACACTTGTAAAAATGTGGCTGAATCAAATTTTCGGCGTACCTTTAACATATGGCGAATATACTGCCCATGGCATTAATTTAGGATCAGCTGTTGGCGCAATGCACGACGAAGCACATGGCATTGTCGATAACCGCAGAAGAGAAGTAAAACAAGCAATAGCAAACTTATTAAATGCAGCAAATACAGCTGGTAAAAACCCAAGAGCTGAAGCTTTACCACTTGCAACTAGGCACATGGTTTCTCGTTTTAATGCACTTAACCAAACATTATTAGCATATGTAGAAGCTAAAGAACGTAGAGCTGTAGAAGCCTTAAGCGCTGCAAAAGCATTGGCACCAGATGATGCTGAGCGTAGAGAAGCTGAAAAAATTGCACGTAGACGATATAACACTGGTATTACAGCGTTATTCCAAGCATTGCATGAAGCATATGCAATGAAAGCAAATGTACTTGAAGCACCAACCCTTGAAAAGGCAATCACGCGCTTGTGTGCAAACGCTACAAGTGGAGAAACTTCAGATAAATTTAATGAATTAGAGACTTTCTTCAATCCACGCTCTGATTTAACTAATGAAGAAATTTTTGCAAGAATAGGAACACGTTCTTTAGCATCAGTTGGCGTTCATGTTTATGGCAACAATGGAGCAATTATGCCAACGACAATTGCTGAATATGCAGCGCAAGGTAGAGTCTTTATGGACACGTTGCACGTAAACCGTGGAGCAGTGTACACAGAAATAACTTTTGATGTAGTGAATGGAAAACGCGTAAAAATACAAGTACCAACATCACACTATTTGGTAAATACTGCAAAAGATGAAAATGCCGTATTAGGTTTAGTTGGGCAAAAGGTATCTGAAGCTAATGTGCCAACCAATGAACAAAGACAAGACTTGCGGGAAGCAGATGAAACAATCAAAAAAGTAGCTTTAAAGCGAATAGAACGTTGGTTAACAGAAGTTGAAGCACGCACAAACACTTTAGTTTCTGGCTTAACCGCTGATGTGTTAGCTCATGTTCCTGCTGAAGCGATGGCTGCTTACAATCAACTAGTAGCAGCCCAAAATGATGAATGGACAAGATTTATGCCATCAGTAGCGTTGATCCCATGGGTTGCACCAGCACCAGAGGTTGCACCAGCAGTTACAGAAACTCCCTAGTACTATGGAGCACCTAGCTAACCGTAAAAATTAGGTAGAATTAAATCAGGAGCAACTTTTGGTTGCTCCTTTTTTTACAAC
Source organism: Candidatus Finniella inopinata (assembly GCA_943322985.2). Lineage (GTDB taxonomy): Bacteria > Pseudomonadota > Alphaproteobacteria > Paracaedibacterales > CAITNM01 > CAITNM01. The sequence goes on along the minus strand of CALPGA020000004.1, from coordinate 58,886 downwards.
TAATCGACAGAACTAAAGTGCTGATAAGCTTTTTTGTTATTGTTTATAGCAGCTCCGTTTTCACAATCTTTAAATTCATTCTTTAAATTCATTTTTCAAAAACCGTTGCCAAAATGGGCTAAATGGTTTTTCAAAAATTTTGACACCTTCTTTTAATAAATTGGATACTGGAACCCAAGTACATTCACTGACTTCTTTACCATCAACCTTTGGTGTGCCTTCAAATTCGTCACACACATAAAGAAATTCCACCAAAGATTTTTTATCAGGTCGTACTGTATGAGCAACAGCTACAAGCTTTAGTTTGTCTTTATTTAATGTAATGCTGACTTCTTCACGGGTTTCCCGAATTACTGTTTCCTCGGGTGACTCTCCCTTTTCTGAAATTCCACCAATAATATTTGCTATAGTTTTTTGTTGTTCATTTATTATTAAAATTTCCTTCGCACCTGTTTCGGGGTTATTTCGCAGCAAATATACGGCAGCTGCTGTGTATGCGTAGTTAAGCTCTGGGATGTTTCGGCCATTCGCATAAAGATAGGTTAAAGTTTTTAATGCTGTGTCTGATTCACAAAATTTAAAACCAATTTTTTCTAGCTTTCTAGAAAAATCTCCATGAACAACTGGGATTTGAACATATAATCCATAATTTTTATAAGATTTTTGCATTTCTGCAATGACTCTTTTTAACTGATTAACAGCTCCATTTGATGGAGTTTTAAGGGTTACAACAATGTTTTTATATGAATCTATTTTATGATCCAGGCCATTTAATTTAGTGTTTAAAGAAGCAGGAACTACTACCTGGACCTGCACATCTGCAGCTTCTATTTTTAGAAGTACCGATAATACAATGAATAAGAACTGAACGTTTTTTAAAAAGAACATTGGGGATAAGAAGTCTTAAGTAACTAACAAGGTTGTAAGTTATATTTTTTTGGTAAACAAGTCCCTAATGTATGATTGATTATTATTCAATAAAACTAAAGCGTTGATATGCCTGTTTGTTTCTATTGATAGCTGCACCTTTTTCTAAGTCTTTAAACTCGCCCTTTAAAAGCTTTTGCCAAATAGGGCTAAAAGGTTTTTCAAAAAATTTGACGCCGCTCTTTAGTAATTCTGAAAGTGGGGCCCATGTATATTGACGAGCTTCAATTCCATCAGCGATTGGCTGACCTTGAAATTCATCGCAGGTATAGAGAAATTCAACGTAGGATTTTTTATCAGCCCTGATTGTATGACAAACAGCCACTAACTTTAGTTTTGCTTTATTTAGGTCAACGCTGATTTCTTCACGAGCACACCTAACTACAGCATCTTCTGGTGATTCCCCTTTTTTTAAACAGCCACCTACCAGATTGGATATAGTTTTTTGGGGTTCATTAATAACTAAAGCTTCTTTGGCACCGTTTGGATTAGTCCGTAATAAGCACACCGCTACCACTGAATAAGCATAATTTATATCAGGAATATTTCGCCCATTGGCATAAAGGTAGGTTAAAGTTTTAGCATCGCTATTTAATTCGTATAATCGTAACCCCAACTTTTCTAACTTTGCTGAAAACTCTCCTGCACTAACTGGAATATGAACGTATAAACCATAATTTCTATACGTTATTCCCATTTCCGTGATTATCGTTTGAAGAGAAGAAATATTTCCAGCTGTAGGCTCATCAATCGTTATAACAATATTTTTGTAAGAATCTAGGGTATATATATATTTTTCTTTTTCTAACAAAGTCATTAAGTGATCGGGAATAACAGTTTGTACTTGAACTTCAGACGCTTCTCCTTCCAAAACGTTTATTGCTTGAGCTGCATCTATTTTGAATAAAAACGAAATAATAATGAGTAAGAGAGAGGAATTTCTCAAAAAAGTCATAAATTTTAACAAAATTAGACAATAATGCATGCTAACTTAGCCTCTAAAACATTTCAACGGCTTTTCGAACAAGCGTTTTTTGTGTAATGATTTAACCCAAGCATAACTATTTTACATACGAGAAATGGCACAACAATCTGGTCAACCCTTACCTTGGCAATTGAATTTTCAAGATGCGGCATCTCCAGTAATGGAAGGCTTACATGATATGCATAACCTGTTGCTGTATGTCATAACAGGAATTGCAGTAGTTGTCTTTTTACTTCTTGGTTATATATTTTACAAGTTTCATCACAAACGACACCCTGATCCTATTGCATTTACCCATAACACCACCCTTGAAGTACTTTGGACGATAATACCAATAATTATTTTGATTATAATTGGCATCCCTTCCGTTCGATTGCTGCACAAAATGGAAGCGCCTATCAATGCTGAAATGACCATTAAAGCTGTTGGGCACCAATGGTATTGGAGTTATGAATACCCAGATGCCAAAAACGAAGGGCAACATTTTGAATTTGATAGCTACATGATTGAAGAAAAAGACCTAAAACCTGGGCAATTGCGGTTGTTAGATGTTGATAACCCAATGGTTGTGCCTATTGATACAACCATTCGTGTGCTTATTACAGCCGCTGACGTGCTGCATAGTTTTGCGGTTCCTTCCCTTGGAATTAAGCGAGATGCAGTTCCAGGTCGCGTTAACGAAACCTGGTTTAGTATTAAAAAACCTGGTACGTATTATGGACAGTGTTCTGAGTTATGCGGTGCAAAACATGGGTTCATGCCGATTGCCGTAAAAGCTGTTTCAAAGGAAGACTATCAGGAATGGTTAAAATCAAAAACAATGCCTGAAACCAAGCCAAAGGAATTGATTAACCACCAAGAAAACTCGAAAAAGGGTCACGTGATTACAAGACATAAGGAAAACGCATGACAGCATCACATTCTCACCCCACTGGATGGCGCCGCTGGTTGCTTTCTACCAATCATAAAGACATTGGTACCCTGTATCTGTTCTTTGCGGCTTTTGGTGGACTTTATGGTGGAATCCTTTCTATGTTGATGCGCGCTCAACTAGCACATCCTGGTGGTACTTTGATTGAAGGACAACTTTATAATGTAATCATTACCGGCCATGGATTCTTAATGGTGTTCTTCATGGTAATGCCAGCCTTAATTGGCGGGTTTGGAAACTGGTTTGTGCCGCTTTTAATTGGCGCACCTGATATGGCCTTTCCAAGACTAAATAACGTAAGTTTTTGGCTGATGGGGCCTTCAATTATTTTGTTAACCTTATCAATGGTTGTTGATGCAGGCGCAGGCACTGGATGGACAGTATATCCGCCTTTAAGTTCATTAATAGGCCATAGTGGAATGGCTGTTGATTTTGCCATTTTAAGCTTGCATGTGGCTGGAATTTCTTCAATTTTAGGAGCAATTAATTTTATTACCACCATTTTCAATATGCGCACGCCAGGTATGGGGTTTCATAAAATGCCGTTGTTTGTATGGGCAATATTAGTAACATCATTCTTACTTTTGCTTTCAGTTCCTGTACTTGCAGGTGGCCTTACTATGCTGTTAACAGATAGGAATTTTGGAACAACTTTTTTTGAACCAGCTGGTGGAGGCGACCCCGTATTGTTTCAACACCTTTTCTGGTTCTTTGGTCACCCCGAAGTTTATGTAATGATCATGCCTGCGTTTGGTATTGTCAGCCATGTGATTTCAACCTTTGCGCGCAAGCCTGTATTTGGATATTTAGGCATGGCCTATGCAATGGTTTCTATTGGATTTTTAGGCTTTGTAGTCTGGGCGCACCATATGTTCACCGTAGGTTTAGACCTTTCCACTAAAACCTATTTCACAATTGCAACAATGATTATTGGCGTTCCAACAGGCATTAAAGTATTTAGCTGGATGGCAACTTTATGGGGTGGGTCAATAAAATTCACAACACCAATGCTGTTTGCTAGCGGATTTATTCTGTTATTCACAATTGGTGGATTAACAGGCATTGTGCTTTCCAACGGGTCAGTAGATGTGTCGTTACATGATACGTACTACGTAGTGGCTCATTTCCACTATGTATTATCAATGGGTGCCATGTTTGGTCTGTTTTCAGGAATATATTACTGGATCGGAAAAATGAGTGGGTATCAATACAATGAAACGTTGGGAAAAATTCATTTTTGGCTAACATTTGTGGGCGTAAACATTGCGTTTTTCCCCATGCATTTTTTAGGGCTTGCTGGTATGCCAAGACGCGTTCCCGATTATCCTGATGCTTATTCTGGTTGGAACTATGTATCATCTATTGGTGCTGTGATTTCGTTTTCAGCAGCCTTGTTTTTCTTTTATGTAATTTACAGAGTGTTTAAAGATAAAACACCCTGCCCGAATAACCCGTGGGGGGATGGAGCAGATACTTTGGAATGGACACTGCCTTCACCTCCTGACTTTCATAGCTTTGAAATATTACCGGTTATAAAATGATATTTGTGACAAATTGGCATTTTTTATGTAGATAAGTTCATGAAGCAGATTTTTACGATATTATTTGTAATTTTTTCTATTATTCCAATCCAGTCTGCTGCGTTAAGTACATCAGACGTACCAAGCATCATAAAAAGCGCCAGAACAAATTCTACCATTCTAGCCATACCAAAGTTAGTTTAGAGCGTTTGTGAAAAGTTAAAAAACCGAGAACTTACATTTGATAGCCAAATTCCAGAAAAAGTATACTCAAGATTTATAAGCGGAATGGAACAAGCATCAATTGTGCTTGCTGAAAAAAATCCAAGCCGAAAAGAAATATTAGAAGTACTGCAGACAAAAGCACAAAATTTGTACGCAACCAAACAACTTACTTCAATGTGGTTGATGTATTTGGGCCTTGGTTGTGCAAAATTATTAAGTAAATTTGACGAACCACTTTCCTTACCGCTTGGCTGCTCCACTTTTGCAGAAGAACTTGATATCTTTACTCTCGTGCACAACCACCATGTTGTACTGAGAGAACCAATGCTTAAGTGGCGCCAAGAGATAAGGCCTTCACTTTCTGCTTGGCCAGAATCTAAATTTACTCATGAATTATTGGGTAATACCTCACTATCCTACGATATATGCGTTACATTGAACAATATTCTTCACACAGATTGCTTTTGGTTACCAATAATATCTCGTAAACCTTTATTTAGCCCTGCAACATTCAATAGAGCTTTAGTGCATCGTGTTGCTTTGGTGGGCATTCCTTTAGAAGCAACTGAGGGATTTGATGGAATACAAAAACAAGCCCCTATGCTTTTGCAGATCATGACATAGAACATGCAGCTGAAATATGTTTTCTGCATTATAGAGAAGGAAAAATTAGCCACGATATAATATTTTTACATTTAGGTTTTGAAGTGGACCCTGTAGTTTTTCTTTGGCAACCAATATGGAATTTTATTCAAAGCAATACAGATGAAACACAAAAGAAAATTGATGAATTTACATTCTTTTGGTTAATTCATGAAGCAATTATAAAGACAGAAGAATCATCCACTTTTCAAACTGTGATTAAGACCGCGCTTTCAAGAGAAAGACAAGAACATGATTGCGATTACAGTTCAGGAAAAGAGTATTGGATTTCTAAACTAGGAATCGAAAAAGAAAGTAGTGTCAGATCGGCTGATTACGACGATTGTAACCTAGATGAAGAAGATTGTGCTTCTGTTATTTGTAGGAGTCCCGATGGTACAGAAAAAAAATATTCAGGCATTGGCTATTTACAATCCAAGAGAAACCTACAAGAGCAAATCGAATATTTGCGCTCAATAAAGGGTTCATTGTTTGATCCCAGCATCGAGAGCAGTGGAGAGATAGGCAGAGCTTTTTGTACTTTTCTCGAAGACGCTTATAGTAGCCTCCTAAATAGATATAACAAGTCCGATAGAAAATAGGTATCTAAGACGCTACGTCAGTGTCTCATGCAAAGACTCAATCTCAATAGATTTAACAAGGGTTCTATGTTAGCATTTGGCTAAACAGCACCTATAAATTTTTGTAATTCGAGATCACTTTGCCCACAGTAATACCTTATACAAGCCCATCCGTACATAACTATTGGGAACTTCTAAAGCCCCGAGTTATGAGTTTGGTGATTTTTACAGGCTTTTGTGGCCTGTGGATTGCCCCTGGGCATATTCACCCCATTTTAGGATTCACCGCTATTTTATGTATTGCGGGAGGTGCAGGTGCTGCGGGATGTTTAAACATGTGGTACGAACGTGATATTGATAAACGTATGATCCGCACAATGGCAAGACCTACAGCATCTGGTTTAATACATCCTGATTCAGCCTTGGCATTTGGTGTTATACTAAGCATGCTGTCCATCATGGTTTGCCAAGTAGCGGTGAACACAACAGCTGCAGTGTTGCTTGCGCTTACTATTGGATTTTATGTTGGGGTTTACACTGTTCTTTTAAAACCTAATACGCCACATAATATTGTAATTGGTGGCATAGCGGGTGCCCTGCCCCCTGTAATTGGTTGGGCTGCTGTATCTCCCCTTGATTGGCGCCCTTGGAGTTTATTTTTAATTATATTTTTGTGGACCCCCGCACATTTTTGGGCCCTCGCCTTAAACTACGCAGCTGAATATGCTGAAGCTGGTTTACCGATGATGCCAAACACAGCGGGCATCCAAAAAACAAAAAAATATATTATAATTTACGCGGTATTAACCGTAGTTAGCGCTATTATACCCTACGTGCTTGGAATGGCGGGATGGCTTTATTTAGGTTGCACACTTGTATTTGGCGCAGGATTTGTATTTTTAACGGTAAAACTTTATAAAAGTGACGATTTGCGCGAAGGACTTAGGGTTTTTGCATTTTCAATTTTGTATCTTTTTGTTATATTCGCAGCGCTTATAGCTGATAGGAAAATTTATGGATAAACACTTCAAGCAACGCAACCGAGCACTTTTATGGCTGCTAGTAGGATTAAGCTTACTACTGTATGTTGTAGCATTTATTAGAATGAAAGGTAGCATTTAATGGCTTGGGAACATCTTAAATACGCAAAATGGTTTGATAGTGCAGATGATGCTGTTGACTACGTTCACGAACTTTATAACAAAGCAGTTTCGCAAATTTGCGATAATTTCAGTGAGTTTGAAAAAAGCGGAGAAGTTCCCGATGATCATGCCGAATTTAGTTATTATCCTTTCATTGGTGTAAGCATTGGTCACGATGATTTATTCGTTGACCCAAGCTTTGCTTATGGTGTGATTAATGAACCAGGACATTATGGAACAACCGTTACCGCACCAGAACTTTACGATGCATACTTTCGTGAGCAAATAAGCTTAATTATTGAACGCCACAGAGTTTCAGTTGTAGTTGGGTATAGCGATTGTAAAATCCCCCTACCCTTTGTAATTGAACATTCGCACGCACAATTTGATGTTGATGAACTTATGCGATTGAGAAGTAAATTTGTACTTCCAGATTTAAAGCGAATAGATGATTCTTTTGCCAATGCCACTTTTGTTCCAGATGGTTATCGACCTTTAGCTTTGTTTACTGGAGAGAGAGTAGATTTTTCTTTGCAACGACTACATCACTACACAGGAACCCCACCGAATCATTTTCAAAACTTTATTCTGCTTACAAATTATCAACGCTATATAGACGAGTTCATTAGCCAAACATCACACATAATTGAACATCATCAAAAAAATGACTGGGAACTAACTGGACCTGGTGAAACAATTTTAGCATCACACAAACAAAATACGACTGAATTGCCAAAACTATTGCCCCAGATGCCAGCCTACCACTTTAAAAAACCTGGGAAAAATGGCATCAGCATTATTAATATTGGTGTGGGCCCTAGTAATGCGAAAACAATTACTGACCATTTGGCTGTTTTAAGGCCTCATTGTTGGGTTATGCTTGGGCATTGCGCTGGACTGAGGGCAAGCCAAGTTCTGGGAGAGTACGTACTAGCAGACGGGTATGTACGTGAAGACCACGTGCTAGACGATGATTTACCAAAATGGGTACCTGTGCCACCCATTGCTGAAATTCAGCAAGCGCTTCAACAATCTATTTTACATATTTTTGGAAAAGGCGAATGTGAACTAAAGTCCGCTATTCGCACAGGTACGGTACACACTACCGATAATAGAAACTGGGAATTACAAAGCAAAGCACTGTACGAAAGATTCCGCCAAAGCCGAGCGATTGCCGTTGATATGGAATCAGCAACTATAGCAGCTAATGGATTTAGGTTTCGCGTACCATATGGCACACTATTATGCATTTCCGACAAGCCTATTCATGGGGTAATTAAACTTCAGGCAATGGCCAATGAATTTTATAAAAACCGGGTAAACAACCACTTGCATGTAGGTATTGAAGCTATGGAAATTTTACAAAAAATGGATCCTCAACGATTGCATTCTAGAAAACTAAGAGGGTTTGATGAGTGTCCGTTTAGGTAAAATTTCTTTTTTTACAATAATTTTATTTTTAATTTTTATTTACAATCTAGAAAACTAAGAGGGTTTGATGAGTGTCCGTTTAGGTAAAATTTCTTTTTTTACAATAATTTTATTTTTAATTTTTATTTACAATGGCAACGACTGGTTAAGACAATTAGAAAACAATTTACCTAGTAAAATAGTCATAGATGGCAAAAAATCTTTAACTATTCAGAACGCAAAAAGGCTACCAACTGAAGGAAAAAACTACCAAACATATTCTAGATTTTTGTCAGCCATAGGCCGTACTCACGTACACGAAAGAGTGCGTGATGCAATAATTAAATCCTACAAAATTTTAGAAACAACTCAACCTAATATTATTTACGTTTATGGAGAAACAGGATGGAAAAACGGTGGAAATTTTTGGCCTCATAAAACCCATAAAAATGGCCTATATGTTGACTTTATGGTTCCAGTAAAAAAGGAAAACAATCCAGCAACTATGTGGTTGTGGGCTCTGAATGGTTGGGGATACTACGTAAGGTTTAATGAAAATGGTGTTCATGATCAGTATTCAATAAGTTTTGAAGCAATTATTGAACATTTAAAAGCCTTACAAGAAACATGTAAACTTTTTTCTTTAAAAATAAAAATTGTAATATTTGACCCAGCTTTATTAAGGTTGCTCAGAAAAACTGATCTTCATCAAAAATTAAATAGCATTCCTTTTGCATCGCAGAAAGCCTGGTTCCCTCATGATTCTCATTATCATGTAGAGTTTGAGATAATTAAATAGATTCATTCACAGCACCTTATATTCCAGAAAACTGCGAGGTTTTGATGAGTGTCCGTTTAGATAAAATATTCAACTAAGGAGCAGTCAAAAAAAATTATACCTCTAGCTATTGACTTTTTAAGTAAAAAAACTATATACCCTAAGGCGTTTTATATAGATTAAAGCAATATAAGAAAATATTAGAATGGGGAGAATGGTTATGAAAAGTAATAATTCTATCAGACTGGTAAAATATGTTAACGATTCAGAAGCAATGCTAGAGAGTCAAATCCACAAGCACAGTGTAACAAGAGCAATTCTAGCAGAGGATTTCAATTTCAACCCTGATTTGATTGCATATACCATGCTAGAAGCAGTAAAGAAATTGAAACAACAGAGTGAGTCCATTGACTTATCCCCCGACAAGAGCTTTCGAAAAGTCTTGGGCATTGAAGGGTTTTAGGTCATCAGCGCCTTCACCAACGCCGAGTGCAACAATTGGAATGGTAAATTGTTTTGATAATGCAACAACAACACCACCTTTGGCGGTACCATCTAGCTTGGTAACAACTAAACCGTCAATGCCTATAAGCTCTTGAAAAGTTTTCACCTGGTCTATCGCATTTTTGCCGGTTGTAGCATCTAGCACTAGTAAAACTGTATGTGGAGCAGATAACTCTGCTTTTTTGAGCACTCGAACAATTTTTTCTAGTTCGTCCATTAAGTGTTTTTTGTTTTGTAGTCTACCTGCAGTATCAATACATAAAACGTTAGCATTGCTTTGAATTGCTTTTTGATAAGCGTCAAATGCTAAACCTGCAGCATCACCACCTGGCTTTGTGGTGCATACTTCAATTCCCAAGCGCTTCCCCCACACTTGTAGTTGTTCAACTGCTGCCGAACGAAACGTATCACCAGCTGCCCAAATTACTTTTTTTCCTTCACCAATCCACTGTTGGCTTAATTTAGCAATAGTGGTAGTTTTCCCCGCTCCATTCACCCCGATCATTAGAATAACGTGTGGCTTGTTGGTAATGCGCAAAGGAACTGCAACAGGTTCTAGAATTTTAGCAATTTCTGTTGCCAGCCATTCCTTGATTTCTGGCTCTGAAATTTCTTGGTGCATACGTTGTTTCTTCAGCAGATCACGAAGCTCAGCAGCAGTTTGTACACCTAGGTCAGCGGCAATAAGCATTTCTTCAAAAGCGTCTAAGATGTCTTCATCTAGCTTTCGATGCAAAAATACAGATGTGATTCCTTGTGTAATGCTTTGAGAAGTCTTTGAAAGGCCAGATTTTAGTTTTTGCCAAATGCTCACAGTAGTTGTCCGATAAGATGTTGATTTGTATTTTGAATAATTTTAACGGAAATTACAGATGAAATGCTAGCTGCCCCTGGAATTTGAATAGGGGCAAAATGATCAGTTTTACCTTTTATGGTGCCATTCTCTGATTCTTCAACCAGCACGTTCAAGGTTTGACCAGTAAACCGTCCAAAAGTGCGATTTACCGCTATATCACCTTGGTCGCGCAGTTGACGCGCTCGTTCTTTAATAATACCTCCTGGTAGCTGCGGCATGCGCGCTGCAGGGGTTCCAGGACGAGGCGAATAAGGAAACACATGAAGATAGGTTAAATCACACTCATCAACGATGCGGAGTGAATTTTCAAACATTTCATCAGTCTCCGTAGGAAAACCTGCAATTAAATCGGCGCCAAATACAACATCCGGACGCAGCATTTTTGCACGGTTGCTAAAGGCAATAGCATCTTCACGCAAATGGCGACGCTTCATGCGTTTTAAAATCATGTTATCACCAGCTTGTAAGCTAAGGTGTAAATGCGGCATAAGTTTTGGCTCATCACCTATTAGTCGCCATAGGTCTTCATCAATTTCCACAGGATCAAGGGAAGATAAGCGAAGACGTTTTAATTCAGGAATAAGTGCCAGAACGCGACGAATCATTTGACCAAGAGTTGGCTGCCCAGGCAGATCAGCACCATAAGCGGTGATATCAACCCCCGTGAAGACAATTTCTTGATAGCCATTTTCCAAAAGGCTACGGATTTGTGCAACAATTTCGCCAATAGCAACACTTCTAGAGTTTCCACGACCATAGGGAATAGTGCAGAATGTGCAACGATGATCACAGCCATTTTGCACTTGCACAAAGGCGCGTGCTTTACCATCAAACCCTGATACCAAATGAGCAGCAGTTTCTTTAACTTCCATAATGTCGCTAACAACAACTTTGTCAGCACTGTGCAAATTCATGTACGTGTTTAGCTGCATTTTTTCTTCGTTGCCGATAACCTTAGAAACTTCAGGCATTTGCTGATATTGAGCAGGATTAATCTGAGCACTACACCCTGTCACAACAATTTTCACATCAGGATTTGCTCGGTACATTTTACGAATTGTTTGGCGTGCTTGACGTTCAGCCTCTGCTGTTACGGCACAGGTATTAATGAATACAGTATTAGCCACCCCGGCCTGAGCAGCTAAGTCTTGAATGACTTTTGATTCGTATGTATTTAAGCGACAGCCAAGCGTAATGACCTGATTCAAAGATGACATTTCTGTAGCAACTTGTTAAAAGTTCCCAAATATAACACAACTACCGAAAAAATTGGGAATTATATTCGCCGATACTATTACCAGCTAGTTAAATATGAAAAAATCTACTTTAAGGAATGTTCTATTTGTTTCTGTAATAATGTTTCTGCGCCAGGAGCATTGCCACAAAAATAGATTCCTTGGCACTGGTTAATCGCAAGGTCCATAAGTTGTTGTGGTGGTAGAATTAGCTTGTTGGGATTAGATATACCGAGTTTAAGCTGAGGCAAATTGCTGTTCCAGTATCCAAAGCTCATACAAATTTCATTGAGATTAACACCAGCTATTTTAAAAAATTCTTGGACTGCCTCAACATCATAAACACACTGAGTCACAACAAAATCAGGTGATTCTTTAAGTTTTAAGGCAAAACTTTCTTGTTCTGCCTTTGAATCTCTGATGATTGGAGTTGGATTGACAACAACTCCAACTTTCGAAAAATACTTTTTAGCTATTGCAATAGCTTCTCTAGGCTGAACCTCAGATGCAACTGCGTCTTCAACTAGATCTCCAAAAACAAGAAGACCATATGAATTTTTTCCTGTCTTGTTTGGTTGTTGTTCTAAAAATTCCTGAAGTTGATCGATCGTTGAAAAATCTCTCGTCCTCAGGTGAATCATGCTCAGTCTATGAGAAAAATTGATATCTGGTTCTTGCCAAGGATTCAAATTAGATCGTGGAATATGCGGATAACTGGGGATAATATCAAAATACGTTCGCAAATCAAGAGAACCATCAACTACGTCGAAGGCGCTTTCCAGATTATCTGAGTGTTTAGAAGGAAAGTTTTCTGCAAATAAATTCATTTAAACATTGGCACTACTTAGCTACAAAAGTTACATTGGCGGAGAGAGTGGGATTCGAACCCACGGAACGCGTGAGCGCACAACGGTTTTCGAGACCGTCCCATTCAACCACTCTGGCACCTCTCCTTGTGATTGCAAATAAGCCACAAATTTGCCATAAATTCAAGAACGCGAATAAAGTAAGAGTTTGTGCTATTTCTGTTAAAAGGTTCTTAACTCTTTAAAGATTAAAATAAAATAAGGAAAATTTTGAAATAACGTTTATGAAGCTAAAATATTTTTTATTATGGGTATGTTTTATTTGCATGAGTTCGGCATTTGCTGGACCTTTGTTTGATAGGTTTAAAGATAAACAGCAACAAGCGTTGGTTGATTTTGGAAACCAAAATCTGAAAAATGTTGGGGCGCATGTTTTTTACCCTTTTGGTGGGCCTGATATCACCTATCCACTTCTGATGTTCCCTAATTTTGAAGTGCTAACATTAATGGGGCTTGAACCAGCAAAACCAGTGGATGCTCCAGTAGAGCTAGATAACAAAGCGCTTAATAATTTATCATCGCTATATAGAAGCAGTTTTTTCAGAACAATCGATATGGCAGCAGGACTTCGAAATGTAGCTGACCTTATCTTAAAACAGCTTGAAAATCTTGAAGCTACTGACGTTACTGTTCAACCAATTGAAGGCAGAACAAACGCTGTTGAGATAAAATTCATTTACAATAGTAAACCAAGAATGATTAGGTATTACAAAGCGGGACTTAACAACGAACAAATTAATCTTGAATTTTTGGAAACATTAAAACCATTTGATGTTGTTCTTTTTAAGGCTGCATCATACTTACCACACCAAAAACCATTTTCAATGTTTAGAAATTTCATGTTGGAAAATGCAAAAACTTTCGTGCAAGATAGCACCGGTATTCCATATGATTATTTGAAAGATCGTTTTAGTTTAGACCTGCATGGCCAATATTTAATGCCATATAAATTCCCAGGTGGATTTGAACAACAAGATTTCAGAAAATACAGTGAAGAGTTAAAAAAACCTGTTTTGGATATTTGTTTTGGTTATGGTTGTAAGAAAGTTCCAACCAATATTTTGATAGCAACGCGTAAAGAAACGCCAAGTTTATAAATTAGAGATAGGGTGAATGAAAAATATAATTGTGGTGTTAAGCGGATTATTGATTGGGTATTTAGAAGCGACAGCAGAACCCCCCAAAGAAGTTGCCGACCCAGGAAGCCCTGCCTCAGCAAGATCAAGAACTATATCGTCATCATCTGTATCGGGACCTCAAAAAACAAAGCCAATATACATAATTCATAGATGGGATTTTTATGGGACTTTTATCGATGACTTCAAACAAAGAGTCAAAAAATCAAAAACGACTGAGACTAATAAATTAGAAAATGAGTTAAAAGAAGAGCTTTTTGATGTGCTAAAAAGTGCAACTTTGAGCGATCCTTCATTCTCTATTGAAATAAAAAGCCACATTAAGCCTCCTAAATATGCATCAGCATATGCTGATGCACAAAAAATTATTACGTGGATTAATGAATTTGAAGCAGAGAGAAAGCAGAAATTAGCTAATTACACTTCTATGATCATAGACCTGCTTGATGGGTATGTACCTGCAAGCATTAATGAATCAGCTAGTAATGCTACTCGAATCAGTTTCATAGATCTACTTGAATCAACAAGTGACAACTTAGATTTAAGAGATATAGAAATTGCTATGCAAGAAGTCTTTTTGCTTAGAAAAAATAGAGATGAAAAAGAGGATACCAAAGAAGACGAAAAAGCAGACATCAACGAATTAGATGATATTGATCCAACTACGAATGAGTGTTTTGAGTTATTATTTACCTGCCTAGAGCTATACAAACTTCCCACTCCCTCACGTTCTCGCGCAGGCTCGTTTCTCTAAAAGGCACACGAATAGACAGATGATATTTTGCCAAACATCAACAAATCCCTTATGATGTGGAGAAATTAAGTACTGAGGCAGCAGTTGCAAACTCTCCCTTGTGAAGAAAAAAAAGCTCTATGGGCTATATGCTGGGTTACATTTTTATGGAGCATGGCATCTTTAATGGTGTTTTCACTGCTTCCATTTTTTTTAACTGAAGAACTTCATGTTTCTAAAACAACTTTAGGATTCATTGAAGGAATCGCCATATTCATGGCGTTTATGAGCAAGGTTTTTTCAGGAGTTCTTAGCGACGTTTTCAAGACCAGGCGCTCTCTTATTATTACCGGCACCATTGGCACCATACTGGTAAAGCCACTATTTGCATTGTCTTCGGGTGTTTGGTCTATCTTTTGGGCGCGAGCACTTGACCGTATTAGCAAGGGCGTTAGATCAGCACCGTCTGATGCATTAATTGCCGACATTAGCCCAAAATCACGCCAAGGAACTTCATATGGCATGCGTTACAGCATGGAAACAACTGGGCTTGTGGTTGGTGGTGCTTTAGCTTCTGGCTTGTACGCCCTAACTGAAAGCTACCGCATTGTATTTTGGTGCTCTATAATTCCTGGAATTTTCGCGCTGATCGTGCTTTACAAATTTGTGCACGATAATAAAGCTATTAAAGAACAAGCTGCCTGGCATTGGTCAGAAGTGCGTCATTTGCCCAAACGCTATTGGCAAATTTTAGGAGGCATTTTTATTTTAATGCAGGCACGTTTTAGTGAAGCTTTTCTAAATATACGCGCGAAAGATTTCGGATGGTCAGTGGCCCTTATTCCGCTGCTGTTTGTCTGTTACAACATAGTATGTGCCAACACAGCATGGCCTGTAGGCAAAATAGCAGATCGCACTAGTCGTATACGCGTTTTGTTCTTTGGATTATTGGTGCTGGTAGTTGCGAATGTCATTATGATTGTTGCGCCAAATAAGTGGTGGATTATTGCTGGATTTATGCTGTGCGGCTTGCATATGGGAATGACCCATGGAATGCTTTCAACCCTGATTGCTGAAAACACCCTACCCCATTTGCGCGGAACTGCATTTGCCATGTATTACCTTGTAACAGCAGTGGCTGTACTAATTGGAAATACGATTGCAGGATTTTTGGCAGAGCATATAGCAGGCGGGGCTTTTTACGGTGGGTTAATTTTCACAAGCCTTGCTGGAATTTATTTTTATAAATTATCAAAAGTAAATGAATAATACTTTCCACAGTTTTTGTCGAAAATTCTTTTCTGATAATGTCTATGGCGGATTATTAATTGTATTATCCACGGCTGCTTCGGCCACTACCAATGGTACCACCCATAGCATTTCAAAAAATCTACCCCCAATGGAAATTTTGTTTTTCAAATGCCTAATGGGGCTCTGCCTACTGTTGGTTGTGTACAGACAGAGGTTTTTCTCGTTTTTTAAAACTGCAATTTTACAAATTCACTGCTTAAAAGGAACCTGTGGAGCGTTGGGAAGTTGGGCGTGGATTAGTGCTGTGCAATGTTTGCCTTTGGCAGAATCATCCGCTTTATCAATTACCAGTGCGTTTTTCACCAGTCTAGGTGGCATGTTATTTTTCAAAGAAAAATTTCACCGAAAAGCGTGGATTGCCATTATTGTCGGTTTTACTGGCGTGTTATTAATTTTGCACCCAAGCCAGAAAATTTTTAGCTATTATGCGTTTTTGCCACTTTTGTCGGCTGTGTTTTTTTCGGCATCGTCATTATTTGTAAAGCGTTTAAGCCAGGATGATTCTTCGCAAACCACCCTTATTTACCTTTTGGTGTTCATGGCATTCTTTGCTTTATTAAGCCAAGCACACACTCCATGGATTTGGCCAGCGTTTAATGATGCGCCTAAACTTGCTGTTATTGGATGCAGTTATGTGATTACCCAGGTGTGTTTAATTGAAGCATACACTTACGCTCACACTAGCTTTTTAGCACCATTCAAGTATGCGCGTTTCCCAGCCAGTATTTTTACCGGCTTGCTATTTTTTGCAGAAATCCCCCCTTTAACCACCTTAATAGGTGGAGGCGTTATTTTGCTGAGTTATGGCTGGCTGCTTCGGGTTGAATACAAAAAGCGAAGGTAGTGCTAAATAGATAACCCACTAAGTTGTAAATGATACCTGGTTCCTTTTAATTGCCCACTAGAAATAAGAGCCTTCTTCTCAACTAATTCTTGCAGATCACGGGTTGCTGTTGCCCTAGATGCACCAGAAATATTAATGTAATTATCCGCACTTAAGCCACCTTTAAAGCCATCTGGCCCTTCGCGAAACATGCGTAATAGTACCTTTAACTGTCTGGGTTTCAATTTGTCTTTGACTATATCTAGCAATTTTGTTTTTTGAATAAGAAAATCAATGAGCCGAATAGAATATTTTTGTGCCTGTAAAATGGTATTTGAAAAATAGATCAACCAATCTGTAATTTCTAGAGTTTGGTTATTTTTTTCCAGAGCCTCGTAATAAGCAGCACGGTTAAGAGATATTATGTGGGATAATGCTATTAAAGTGGGGGAACCTAAGTGTTGTGACAATGCTTTCTCTGCAATGGCCCTGGCAATTCTTCCGTTGCCATCTTCAAAAGGATGAATTGAGACAAAATACAAATGTGCAATGCCAGCTCGAGTTAACGCAGATAAAGAGTTTGTTGTCGCATTAAACCATTCAATAAATTTTTCCATCTGCTGAAAAATATTTTTTGATGGTGGAGCTTCAAAATAAACCTTTTGCTTAAATCCCATTCCTGAAACTATTTGCATAGGTTCAATATGAGTACGATATGAACCTACGCTTTCAATATCACTTAAGCCCATACAAACCATTTTATGCCATCCCCATAAGCTTTCATTTGATAAAGAATTATCAAAATGCCTATAAAGATTAATTAATAGGTCTGCAATTCCTTGTTCTTTGGGATTTGAAGCTTTCTTTGGCCCAACTACTAATCCAAAATGTTGTCTGATTGAAGATTGCACACTCTCTCGATTCAAATACTCACCCTCAATTTCAGTAGTTTTTAATGCTTCTTGGGCAAGGTGATCAATAATAAGTTGTTCTTTATCAGCGCTATTTAGATATTTTAAGGCCCCCTTCAATGTACCAGACTCACTTAGAAATGTTGCTTCTAGGGGTTTAATGGCTTCTGAATCATATGTAAATTGAGGCCAGTTTGGTTGCTGCCAATTCCAAGTCATAGGGCGTGAGTTATATTTTTACAATTTATAACTCAGATTTTAACGAATTATGAGTTATAAATCAAATTTTTATAACTCATAGCCTAAAAAATGGCTAAGCTGCTGCTTCTTCTGTTGAAAGTTCCGAACATTTAGATTTGCGCTGACGAACACTTTCAGATTTTAACTGTCCACAGGCGGCCAAAATATCGCGGCCTCGCGGCGTACGAACGGGTGATGCATACCCTGCCCTGTACACAACCTCAGCAAATGCAGAAATTGCTTGTGGAGTTGAGCATTCATAAGGGCTGCCTGGCCAAGGGTTAAAAGGAATTAAATTGATTTTTGCAGGAATGCCACGAATTAGTTGCACCAGTTTTCTGGCTTCTGCTACAGAATCATTCACCCCTTTTAACATAACGTATTCAAAAGTTATGCGACGTGCATTACTAACGTTGGGGTAATTTCTGCAAGCTTCTAAAAGCTCTTTCAGGGGGTATTTTTTATTAATAGGCACCAGTTCATTACGCAGCTCATCTGTCACAGCATGCAGAGAAATGGCCAGGCTAACGCCCAGTTCATTACCACAACGTTCTATCATGGGCACTATTCCAGATGTAGATAGCGTAATTTTGCGCTTTGATAGGCTTAGACCTTTTTCATCGGTCAAAATTTTAATGGCGGTTGCAACGTTATCATAGTTGTACAAAGGCTCACCCATGCCCATAAGCACTACATTGCTTACATGGCGGTTTCCAATAGGCGTTGGCCATTCATGAAACACATCACGTGCCACCATAACCTGCCCTACAATTTCAGCAGAGGTTAGGTTACGCACCAATACTTGCGTTCCTGTATGACAGAATGAACAAGTTAGCGTGCACCCAACTTGAGAAGAAATGCATAAGGTTCCGCGATCAACTTCAGGTATATGCACTGTTTCTGCTTCTTGACCATCAGGAAAGCGTAATAACCATTTTTGAGTACCATCAACCGATGCTTGTGCTTGAGCAACCGTAGGACGTTCTATAGAGTAAATATCACCAAGCTTAGCTCGACCTTCAGCTGATATGTTGTTCATAGCATCGAAGCTGCGAACCCCATGATAATACAGCCAGTTCCACACTTGCTGCACACGAAATGATGGTAACCCCAATTCAGAAAATTGAGATGTGAGTGCTTCGCGGCTTTGGCCAATAATATTTATTTTTGTCATGGACTAGATATAGGGATTATTTTTTTGATAAACAAGAGGAAGTTTTGCTCATGTTATCTATAGGTTCACAATTTGATAATGCATTTTCCACAATTTCTGCAGCTTTTGCGCAGACTTCTTTTATATCAAGGAAAGTTGTATCTAGAACAATTGCGCCATCTGCTACTTGTAGAGGGGCTGTTTGACGATTTCCATCACGGGCATCGCGGGCTTTAATGCCTTCTAGAATTTCCTGCATAGCAACTGCCCCTAATTCCTTTGTGCGCCTTATAACGCGCACTTGTTCATCGGCGGTTACATAAATTTTCACGTCTGCTTCTGGCAAAATCACAGAACCAACGTCACGCCCATCAAGTACAACCCCCTGGTAAGCTGAAGAAACACTACTAGCAAAATCACGCATTTTTTGTGTTAAGACGCGCCTTAAAGAAGGTACAACTGCTATTTGTGATGCAACAGATGCAATCTCCTCGTTTCGAAGATTTTCTTCATTAATATTGTAGGCATCTACTTTTTTAGCGATTTCTTCTAAACGCACAACATCTAGAGTGTTGCCACCATCTGCTATTACCAAACGCGCAGCTTCGCGGTATAAAAGCCCTGTATCTAAATGTTTAAGATTAAACCTTTCGCTAAGATACTTAGCAATGGTGCCTTTTCCTGCACCAGCAGGCCCGTCGATCGCTACAGAAAATGCCATATAATTTTATTCTTTTTTCTTTTTAAAGAACCTGGTTTGAAAAAAACTTGCAAGTTATTTTTTTATTCATCACAATTCGGTCATGGAAAATGCAAAAATTACGATTATTGGAACGGGTTCATGGGGCACTGCCCTTGCTATGAGTTTTCATAACTCAGGCATGAATGTTACCTTGTGGGGGCGTCGCCCTGAACTTGTGGATGAGCTATGCACGTTGCGGCATTCAGCATACTTACCTGGGACATTTATCCCTCAGAATCTTTTCATTACTAGTGATGTGAATGAAATAGCTGTTTCTGACATTATTTTATGGGTAGCGCCTGTTCAGCAAAGCCTTCAGTTGTTAGAGCTTGTTAAAGCGTATATTCCTTCGTCTGCCCCAATAATTATTTGTAGCAAGGGTTTAGAGTTAAGTACCCAAAAGTCCCTATCAAGCCTTTTTAAAGCAGCATTACCTAACCCTGTTGGCGTACTTTCTGGACCTAATTTTGCCGATGAAGTAGCAAATGGCCTGCCAACTGCTTCTACGCTTGCATTTGAAAATTTGGAATTAGCAAAAAAATTAAGTATTCAGCTTCGTCATCAGGCATTTAGAATTTATGCACATAATGATGTTGTAGGCGTTGAATTAGCCGGCGCCTTAAAAAATGTTGTAGCCATTGCAGCTGGAATTGTTATGGGGAAAGAGTTAGGACAAAATTGCTTGGCAATGCTTATCACTAGAGCAAGCGCAGAGATCAGCCGGCTAATTAGCGCTCTTGGTGGATCAAAAAAGACTGCGCAAACACTTGCAGGTATTGGTGACCTAATACTAACCTGCTCTAGCGCAAAGTCACGTAATACCAGCTTGGGAATAGCTTTGGCTAAAGGACAATCCTTGGAAGACATTTTGGGAAACCGTAAAAATGTCACCGAAGGCATTGCAACCGCTAAGGTTGCCTTTGATTTGGCAACACATTACAAAATTCATGCACCAGTAATTAGTGCTGTTTACGATATATTATATGCAGAAAAATCAGTTGATGATGTTATGCGCACATTATTGAGCAACCAACAAGAAGAGGAACTTGAGTAATGGCATACTGGTTAGTAAAATCTGAACCCAGCGCATGGTCTTGGGATGACCAAGCAAAGAAAAAAATCACCCATTGGGATGGCGTGCGAAATTACCAAGCACGTAATTTTCTAAAGCAAATGAAAATTGGTGACCTTTGCTTTTTCTATCATTCAATTGCCGGAAAACAAATTATGGGCATTGTGAAGGTTTGCGCATCTTACAAAGATGACCCAACTGATGGCACAGGCAGATTCGGCATGGTTGATATGGAATATGTAAAGCCTTTGGAAAAACCAGTTACTTTGGAAAAAATTAAAAAAACAGCCCAATTACAAGAATTGGGCTTAATCAAGCAGTCAAGGCTTTCAGTTATGCCAGTCACGCCTGAGCAGTGGGATTGTATTTTGGGTCTTAGTCAAAGCATTAAAAAATCTTATGGCTAACTAACAAAACTTAACCTACATCTCTCCTAAAAAAATGCAGGTTTGTATATTTAATTAAAGCATCTTAGTGCATAGCAGCCATTATAGCTTCTGCTTGAGCTTTTAATTCTGGATGTTCCATTCCAAAACCTAATGCCAAGTTAAGTATTGCAGGATCATACATAGCTATACCGTTCGCATCATGCTTAGGTGCTGCTAATTGTGCAGCAACTTCTATCGCGCCGTCCATCGCATTTAAAGCAGTTGAAAGAACCGTTGCTGATAATAGTGCTAATGTATACTTTTTCATAAAATTTCCTTTGTAGTTAATTTAAGTTAATTCATTACATAAGTTATATAGAACTTACACAAAAAAACTAAATTTTTCAAATAACGTAAAATATTTCAAAGTATCAGTTTTTAATCAGCAAACAACGGCATTAGCTTCTGCATATAATTCCTGCATTGCTTGGTCAAAAGCCATTACATTTTGCTGTTCACCACCTAGTTTACGAATCGCAACGGTTTTTTCGTCTGCTTCGCGTTTACCAACCACATAAATGTATGGAATTTTCTGCAAAGAATGTTCGCGAACTTTATATGGGATTTTTTCATTGCGTATATCAAGTTCTGCTCGTATGCCTTTTGCTTTTAGTTGCTCACAAATATTTATAGCGTAATCATTCGCTTCCGTTGTAACGCTTGCAACAACCACTTGAACAGGTGCCAACCAGACAGGAAATTTTCCAGCGTAATGTTCAATAAGCACGCCAATGAAGCGCTCCATTGACCCTAGAACTGCTCTGTGAAGCATAACTGGTCGATGCTTTTGACCATCTTCCCCTACATACGTAGCGTCTAAGCGCTCTGGTATACTGTAATCAACCTGTAATGTTCCACACTGCCATTCGCGACCTATGCAGTCTTTCAAAACGAATTCTAGCTTCGGACCATAAAAAGCACCTTCACCGGGGTTTAAGCTATATTCAATGCCTGCTGCTTGGGTTGCTGCTTTTAAGGCTTCTTCTGCTTTGTCCCAAAGTTCATCAGTGCCTGCACGCTTTTCAGGGCGATCAGAGAATCTTACTTTAAAACTATCAAACCCTAGATCTTTATATATACCTTTTAACAAATCGCAAAAATCTTTAGTTTCTGAAATAATTTGCTCGGGTGTACAGAAAATATGCGCATCGTCTTGCACGAAACTACGCACACGCATAATGCCGTGCAAAGAACCGCTTGGTTCGTTACGGTGACAAGAACCAAATTCAGCCATACGTAACGGCAAATCACGATAGCTTTTCAGACCTTGTTTGAAAATTTGTACATGACATGGACAGTTCATTGGTTTAATGGCCAGAACTTTGTCTTCGTCATTTTCTACGGTGTACATGTTCTCACCGAACTTTTCCCAATGCCCTGATGCTTCCCATAAGGAAAGATCAACCAACTGAGGAGTTTTGACTTCGACATAACCAGCTTTTTCCATGCGACGGCGCACAAAATTTTCTAGGGTACGGTAAATCGTCCAACCCTTAGGGTGCCAAAATACAGAACCAATTGCTTCTTCTTGCATGTGGAAAAGATTAAGTTCTGCCCCTAGTTTACGGTGGTCGCGTTTTTCGGCTTCTTCCAACATATGTAGGTATTCATCTAGCTGTGCTTGAGTAGCCCAAGCCGTGCCATAGATACGCTGTAACATTACATTACGGTGGTCACCGCGCCAGTAAGCACCTGCAAGCTTCATAAGCTTAAATGCATGCCCTACCTTTTTTGTAGATGGCAAATGCGGGCCACGACATAGGTCAATAAAATCCCCCTGTCGGTACAAGCTAATAGGCTGCCCTTGAGGAATTCCTTCAATAATTTCTGCTTTAAAATTTTCACCCATGTTTTTAAAAAATGGTATAGCATCATCGCGGTTCCATTCTTCACGAACAATTGGAATATCAGCATCAACCAATTCGCGCATGCGCTTTTCTATGGCTGGTAAATCATCTACCGAAAGAGGCTTTTGGGGGTAAATGTCGTAATAAAAACCATTTTCAATAGCTGGTCCAATGGTTATTTGAGTATCTGGATATAAATCTTTTATAGCTTGCGCAAACACGTGCGCAGTATCATGACGAATAACTTCAAGCCCTTCTTCAGTGGCTTTAGTAATAATTTCAATTTGAGAACCATCTGGAACTGGTTGATTTAAATCTTTTAAATCACCATTTACCCGTATTGCAACAGCTTCCCTTGCAAGTTTTGGTGAAATTGAAAACGCAACTTCTTCACCTGTTGGTAATTTATCAAATACTTTTTCAGAACCATCTTTTAAACGTAGGGAGACCATAAAACAAAAGAGCTAGATACCTAGCTCTTTTGTAGCACAAAATGGTTATGAGAATAAAGATTAGGAATCCATCATTTTGACGGCTTCACTTATTTCATTATCTGCCCCACCTTCAACACCTTTAGAGCCCATTTCTTCGGCCGACCAATAGATATTAGGGATATCACCCGTTCTAAATTCACGATAAATTGTGGACAAACCCTTCATAATTAACGCAGAGTTTGGAACTGTGCTAAACCAGCTAATGTTTTTTAGCTGAAGTTCACGTACTTCTGGACTCATTCGTTTTCCATCGTTCAGCATATTTGCATCTTCTTGCATTTTTTCTGTTGGACGAAGTGTCATCATGTACACAACAGATTTACGTATGCTATCTGTTGTATCGTTTGAAAAGAACATGCTTACTCCAGGAATTTGCCCCAGAACAGGAGTGTAATTTTTCGATGAATTATCTTCTCTGTCATAGATACCAGCTAAAATAGTAGTTTCACCAAATGCTAATTCTACAGTTGTGCACACTGAACTATGGTTTATCTGACTATAAGCAGATGCAGTAGCCGAAGCTGCTCCCCCGTAACCATTAAGAACACCAATTGTGTTACCCTCCACACGCACATCAAACTGAATTTTTAAAACCCCATTTTTGTCTTTACGAGACCCAATTGGTGTTACAGTAA
Source organism: Candidatus Finniella inopinata (assembly GCA_943322985.2). Lineage (GTDB taxonomy): Bacteria > Pseudomonadota > Alphaproteobacteria > Paracaedibacterales > CAITNM01 > CAITNM01. Next base: position 34,759 of record CALPGA020000004.1, on the reverse strand, counting down.
CTCGGTATCCAACCGGCAACCTTTCAATACTGTTTGTACCTGTTCCAGATGCAATATTTGCAATCAAATCAGTCCCGGCAAAAAATTCAGAGGTTTTACCAACAGCTGCAAGTAATGTTGGTCTTGCTACAACTTCTATACGCGTATCAGTTACATTAAATATATTCAAACTGTAAGCAGCGCCAGCTGCTTGGCTTAGACCAAACCCTTGATTGAAACTTTTCGAAGTAGAACCAGTGGGACTTTGCCCAGGCATGTTACGCCATGTGCGAGTGCTTGTGTAGGTTCCTGGGTTAAAAACAACATTAATTGAATTTAAAATGTTAGTTCCTTTTGAAGTTTTTCCTTGCTCACTTACTCTCATAATTGCGCAATCAACTACAAAAGTATCAGGATTTTTTGCGTTATAAGCTCCGAGTTTTTTAGCAATTGGAGTGGCTGCAGTTCCACCACCAACACCTGCCAATGGATCTGCACTTGCCGCATCACCAGACGTATCTGCTGCCGAATCATCATCACCCTCATCGTCGTTCGAATCATCGTCAGAAGAAGCAGCAGTTAATATTAAGTTTGGATTATTATGGACGTTCATCCACTGGTGTAATCGTCTATCAAGATAACCATCTGCTTTTTTATTTGCAGCAACGTATTTATTTCTAAAATTTTGTACTTCTAAAGGTTGATTAAGTGCAGCAGCAATCATGCTTGCTGCCTTCAATACAAATGGATTTTCAGGTGCCAAATTCACAGCTTTGGTAATAGCTGCATAGGCAGTTTTCAAATCATGGTTATAATAAGAAGCAGCCGCCAGTGCATATAATGACTTCACATCTGGTTGCTGTAGCAGCAAGATTTCCGCAAAGCTTTGCTGAGCCTTATTGTATTCTTTTGCTTGGTAATACATGTATCCTAAACGTTTGTGAGCCAACACGTTTGATGGATCATAAACAATCGCGTAACGAAAGCCCATCAATGCCAAATCTCTAGCACCTAAATCTCCAGCCGCTGCTTTATGTAAATAATTCAAACCGTTTAAAAAATGAAGATATGAGTTAGCAGGATCATCAAGCAAAGCTGTATTAAAAAGTTTCGAAGCTTCCTGGTAATCACCTCGTTGCATTGCATAAATGCCTTCCTTAACTTCGGAAGCAATGGTATTTTTTTCAAGAATGGATTTTACTTCTTCAGCAGAAATTGAGGGAAGCTCTTCTTTACTAACTTTAGTAAGATCAGTTTCGCTTAAATCATTTAATCTAGCTGCGCTTCCTGCTGGATCAACAGATTCCATTTTTTCTGCGTTGTTCATGCAGGAGCTTAGAAGTAGAAAAAAATAAGTCGTGTAGATTGAATATCTCATTTATGCAGATGTGCTCTTCCATATTCTTAGTATAGCGTAACCTAGAGAATACACATATGTATACATAAAATTTTACTAAATATTATTGAATCTACTATTTTTTTTTGAATTTTATGATGCTACAATTCCTCAAAATTGTTTGGCATCTTAAAGACCTATCAATTCTCTCTCAGAGTCAAATAAAAATCTACTAACAAACCTTGTCAGATTGTATTTGTGAAATTCGCGTAGTAAGTAAAAAAGACCTGCTTCATCCGCTTCAACCACAATAGGAAAAATTAATATTTCGGGCATTGTTTTTTTAAAAAGCCAAAGACTTCTTGGCATATGAAAACGATTTGTGACTAAACCAATTGTTTTAAATTTATGATTTCGCACCCAGACAGCAGACTCAAGCGCGTTAGAAAATGTATTAACAGCGCCATATCCAAAATCAGTAAACTGATAAAGATGATCATAACCTTTGAGTTGTTTATCTTTTATCACTGCTAAGTTAACAATTTTATCAACACCTGAAATCAAAATCCGTTTAGCGTGCAATTGATTAAAAAGAGCCATACCGGTTTGAATTCTATCTTTCCCACCAGTTAAAATAACAATTCCATTTACCTGACTATTAATGTAAGAAAAACTCTGAGTGTCTCGATAAAAATCAAACAAACCATAAGACCACACACAAAATGTGACCAAGAGAATAAGTAATTTTAAGCGCATGACCATAATTTTTTTAACAGACCTGTTGTCAGTACATATGTAATACCAACCCCAACAACAAGACAAGAGCATGGTAACAATAAATACAATAGTAATGAAGGAGCTGCAAAACCATAAGGGAAAAAGGCCATGTGCTGTGTAGCCATATAAATGACCCAACAGGCCACACTTGCACCAAAAAAGCCATATATTGAACTTAGAAAAATACACCTTGCCATAAACCAACAATATAATTTCTTGATGTAAATTGGAGTTGCTCCTAGCAACGAAAGACGTTCAATATTTTGTTCTTGTTGAGCAAAAATGGCGCGAGTCATCAGCACCATAACAGCCAAAAATGCAACAATAAAGCAAACGATAATGCTGTTTAATATGTAACTTAAAATTTGAAATGATGAGACAAATTCTGCAGAGTAGCGCGGTTGAGTGTATACCTGTGCATCTGGAACCATCTCTTTAATTTGTTTTTCGATAAGATCTACTTTTTTTTGAGATGATGACTTTAAATTCAATTCAATAAAAATAGGAAATGGAATGGATTCTATCCATGATTTACTTGAAGTAGACTGAGGACTAAACATTCTCTGAAATGATTGCTCATCGATCTTTTTAAAGCTTTTAACAAGAGGAGATTTTTTTAAGAACTTCTCTAATTCTGCAGTATCTTCTTTCAATTGTGTGGCACTACCACTGTAAGGAATAAGTACATAATTTTCTTGTTCAGGACTAAATTGCCATGCCTTTATAAAATCACGAACTCCATTTGAAGAAATACTCGCTAAGTAAAGTAACCCAATTAAAACCGACAATATCAACATAAAAGTACGACGATTTTTATCGTATAGAAGTGGAAGGTCTTTTGGCATTGAAAACATCATGCCTTCCTCATTAGTTGTGCAGTTAAGCTAGATGTTCCTCTTAAAGCACTGTATTCCCTGAGATCTCCATGTCTTAAGCGATATTCAGTATACCCTTTAGATGCAACAAGCTGTCGATTATGGGTTGCAATTATGACTGTTGTTCCCATTTTGACTAATTCTTTAAATAACCCTATTAATCGTTTTGATTGGGCTTCATCAACATTTCCTGTAGGTTCATCTGCCAATAATAATTTTGGTTTTCGAATGACTGCGCGTGCAACTGCTACTCGTTGTTTCTGACCTTCTGATAGTTCTTTAGAAAAGCGCTTTAAGTAGTCACCAAGTCCTGACCAAGCAAGCAATTCTTCTGCATACATATTTGCTTTTTTTGCTGTCACTCCCTGTAATTTCAAGGCTAATGCTACGTTTTCTTGAATGGTCAGATGTTCAAAAAGTTCACAATTTTGCTGAACAATGCCAATTTGTTGGCGAAAATCTGGCAGAGAGTTAATATTTAAATTTTTGGTATTAATCCCAAAAACACTAATATTTCCAGTTGTAGGCAACAATCCATTATAAATTAATTTTAGGAATGAGGTTTTCCCCATTCCACTATCCCCGGTTAAAAAATAAAATGAATGCGACCTAAAAATGACGTTAACCTTGTGCAAAACGTCTTGTTTTGATCCTTTATAAGAAAAATTCACATCTTGAAAATCAACTAATGGGGAGGACTTTTCAGCAAGTTGCATGATTAATTTCTCGTAAAATAATTCTGGCGCACCCGATACGATTCGAACGTACGGCCTTTGCCTTCGGAGGGCAACGCTCTATCCAGCTGAGCTACGGGTGCACTTGGTGAAATGTAGCGGTATTTACACCCATTGCCAAGATAGAGATACTGATGCTTTTTCATTACTGACATTGTTATTCACTATATCAGTAAGCGCAATAGAAAAATTCAATCAAAAGAAGAGCGAGTTTAAAACTATCTTTGAAAAACTCGCTCGTAAATTTTTTGAAACATCTCCAAATCACTAACAGGCACACATTCATCAACATGGTGCGCAGTTTTGTTCAAAAGGCCTAATTCAATAACAGGACAGATTTTGTGCATAAAACGTGCATCTGAAGTTCCACCTGACGTTGAACAGATAGGCGCAACACCAGTTTCAGCTTCAACTGCTTTTGATACTATATTCGCCCATACCGAAGAACTAGCGATGAAAGGCTCTGCTGATGGTAGTGGTGCTATTGAAAAAGTAACTTTAAAGTGTTTTTCTGCTTTTTTGGCTATCGAATTAATATGTTGTGTTAATGATTCAAAGCTATGTTGAGTATTGAAACGAATATTTACGGAAGCATAAGCGGTGCCTGCAATTACATTGTAAGCACTGTTTGGCATATTCAATTTTACAATTTCTAAGTTGCTAGGATCAAAGTCAGCTGTGCCTTTATCAAGAGAAGTTGAAACTAACTCACCAAGAAACATAATCATTGGGTTGGCCGCATTATTTGCCAAGTGTGGATATGCCACATGCCCTTGACTACCTTGAACAGTTATGTCGAAGCTAATGCTGCCACGTCTGCCATTTTTAATAGTGTCTGCAACCTTATCAACTGATGTAGGCTCACCTACCAAAGCAAAGGTAGGAATATGGTTATTTTCTTTTAACCACGGAATAACTTTGGCTACACCGTCTTTAGCAGGGCCTTCTTCGTCTGATGTAAGTAGAATACTGATTGATCCATTAGTTTTTATATTTGGTATGACTGCTAAAAATGCCGCTATGGAACCTTTCATATCAACCGCACCTCGGCCATATAACACACCATTTTCCACAACACCTGAAAATGGATCATGCGTCCAACCTTCACCAGTTGGCACCACATCAACATGACCAACATACATAATGTGCGGCGCGCCTGTTCCTTTTCGAGCGAACAAATTATCAACATCACCAAATGGTAATCTAGATACTTCAAACCCAAATGATTCAAGATATTTCCCAATAAAATCTAGACATTCAGACCCCTTGGGGGTAACTGTATCAAATTGAATAAGTTTTTGAGCAAGATCTAGAACATGCATGATTAATCTCTCAATAGTTCATTAATGCCTGTTTTTGAACGAGTTTTGGCGTCTACGGTTTTAACAATAACTGCACAGCTAAGGTTGACCCCACCCGATGAAGGAAGTGACCCAGGAACAACTACTGAATATGCAGGAACTCGCCCGAAGTAAATAGCACCAGTCTGGCGATCAATAATTTTTGTCGACGCACCAATAAACACACCCATGCTGAGTACAGCCCCGGTTTCAACAATAACGCCTTCAGCAACTTCAGAACGCGCTCCGATAAAGCAATTATCTTCAATAATAACAGGAGCAGCCTGCACAGGTTCAAGAACTCCGCCTATTCCAGTGCCACCAGATATATGACAATTTTTTCCAATTTGCGCACAAGAACCAATTGTTGCCCATGTATCAACCATGGTTCCTTCATCAACATAAGCGCCAATGTTAACGAAGCTTGGCATTAGCACAACATTTTTTGCAATATACGCACCGCGACGCACAACCGAACCTGGCACACTACGGAACCCTGAATTTAAAAATTGATCAGCAGTCCAGTTGTCAGATTTTAAGGGGACTTTATCAAAAAATGACGCAGGGTAACCTTGCTGTAGTTTATTAGAATTTAAGCGAAACGATAGCAAAACTGCCTTTTTTAGCCACGTATTAACCTGCCAACCTTCAGCGGTTTTTGTCGCAACACGAATTGCACCTGCATCAAGCTGCTGAAGTGTTTGTTCAACAGCATTTCTTAGCTCATCTGTTATGGTCAAATTCGCTAAATTATCCCATGCGGATTCTATAATTTTTTGCATATTTATATCCTTATATCGTCAACAATTAGTGTTAGTTGTTGTCTTCCTTGCCATTCATCTAGCTTTACATTGCCTGCTATTTCAAGAGGACCACGATGGTTAAGCACTTCTTGTAAGGGCGTTTGCATAGCGCGAAAAGCCATAGCTTTTAAACGTTTACCTGTTTCATCTTGCAGCTGCAAGCGAATATGCTGTTCACCTATCACATCTGCAAAATTACAAATCATATGTTTAAATGCAAATGTAGGGGTTGGATGACCACTACCATAGGGTTCTAGCTGTTGCACATGGTTTAGAAATACTTCATTCAATCCATCAATAGTTAGGTAACCGTCTATGGTAAGCTTAAGCTCTCTGTTTTGCATGCAGGGTAAAGCTGCGGCATCGATAAAATCATAAAAACTTTCATAGCAACCAGGTGTAATGGTAAAACCTGCAGCCATTGCATGGCCACCACCTTTTGTAAGTAGGCTTTTATGCAAAGCCTGATGCATGAGCACGCCCATGTCGAGCCCTGAAACAGAGCGCCCTGAGCCTTTTTGCTCACCTTCCCAATCAGTCACTACCAATGTGGGTTTGTGATATTTATCTTTCAAACGGCTTGAAACAATACCAATAACACCTGGATGCCAGTTATTTCCCTTAACCATAATCACGGAGCGTGAATTAAGATCTTGGGTCTCCACCTGAATAACAGCTTCTTCTAAAACCTGACGTTCAATTTCTTGGCGTTGTGCATTTAATTCATTGAGCCTAATTGCCAATTCTTTTGCTTCTAAAGCGTCTTGCGTGAATAGCAAACGTGACCCCAGGTCAGCTTGCCCTACCCTGCCCCCAGCGTTAATGCGTGGGCCAATCATAAACCCAAAATGATAAGCAGAAGTTATGCCACCTTTTAATTCAGCCACATCTGCCAATGTAGCAAGGCCAATGTTTTTACGCATACGTGCAATTTTCAACCCTTGAGTTACCAGCGCGCGATTCAACCCTTTTAAAGGCATGACGTCACACACAGTGCCAAGTGCGACAATATCTAAATAATTTAATAAATCAGGTTCTTGATGAGTTTGAAAGTGACCTGAAGCACGAAGCGCACGATTCAGCGCCACAATAAATAAAAATGCTACTCCTGCAGCGCACAAAAGCTTTAAATCTATTCGTTCACCTAATTCTTGATCTAAACGATTTGGGTTAACGATTATAGCAGTAGGCAAGCTAGTTTCAGCTGTGTGGTGGTCAAGAACAATGACATCTAACCCACATGTTGCAGCTTCCCCCAATGCTTCAAAAGCTGTAGTGCCGCAGTCAACCATAAGGCACAGGTCATTACCTTCTGTACGTAATTTTTTTAACGCAGCGGGATTTGCTCCGTATCCTTCATCGAGGCGATCTGGAATATATAATTGAGTGCTTACACCAATATCGCGGAAATAACGGCGCAATAGTGCTGAAGACGTTGCTCCGTCAACATCGTAATCCCCATAAACAACAATTTTCTGATTTGTTTGAATTGCAGAAACGGCGCGTTTTACTGCTGTTTCCATATCGTTTAAAAGAAAAGGCTCAGGTAAAAAACGTTTCAATGAAGGGTTCAGAAAATCTTTCACCTTATCAAAGTGAATATCTCGTGCCACAAGAATACGTGATAAGAATTCAGGAAGTTCGTACGACTGCATGTACTGCATTACCCGCCGATCTTCGGCAGATGCTAAAACCCAATCAAAACCCTTTAAAGATTTCATAACTTATAGAAAAAAGTGCCCGTAAACACAATCACAGCGGGGCCTGTCATGTACAGTTTTTTCCCATCCCACTGAATCCAAAGATCCCCACCCGATTGAGAAACTTTTGTTTTTTGCTCAACTTTTTTATGGGCATAAGCTGCCACGACTGATGCGCACGCACCGCTACCGCAAGCTGGGGTAATACCTGTTCCACGTTCCCAAACTTTTAGCTGTAAATGTGCAGAATCGAGTATTTTCACAAAATCAACGTTAGTACGAAGTGGAAATGCAGGGTGGTTTTCTAACCCTTCGCCGTAGCTAGAAACTGAATCAATATTTTCCACAAAGCATACCAAATGTGGGTTACCTACATTAACTGCCACAGCATCCGGCGTCGAAAGATGCCCTAATGATTGTGGTCCATCTAAAATTTCAACTGTTGGGGTTGGCATTTGAATAGTCACCATGTCATTTTCCAATTGGCAATTCAGAATTCCGCCAAGGGTTTCGATGGTAATTGTGCGTTGTTGTTTTTGATCCATCAAATATTTTGCAATACAACGGCTTCCATTACCGCAGCTTTCAGCTTCAGAACCATCGGCATTGAAAAAGCGAACATTAATTCGGTCATTTATTTCGTGCGCCACAATCACTTGGTCACAGCCTATGCCGTATCTGCGATCAGCCAGTCGTCTGCTTAAATCACTTAGGTGACTAGCTAGCACATCTGGATTAACCAACATGACAAAATCATTTCCAAGACCTTGAGCTTTTACAAATTCCATATTACATCCTGATGGCTTCTAACATTAAATCGATTAGTATTCCTTCGCGCACACCGCGATCAGCAATACGCATTGTTTTAATTGGTAATGCATCACATATTGCTTTTAAAATATTTGACCCCGTTAACACGTAGTCAGCCCTGCTAAAACCAATGTTTGACTGATCAAGGCGCTCTTCACGCGTCATGGTTAGAATACGATTTATCACCGCGTATAAATCTTCATAGGAAATTGACATTCCATCAACCAGACGACGATCATATTGCGCCAAACCCAAATGGAAAGCAGCAAGAGTTGTTACGGTTCCAGAGCTTCCCGTAATTTGTAATTCATCGTTTTCAATAAGTTTTGCGATATTGTTTCTTTCAACAAACTCTCTTAACTCTTCAAAAATACGACCTTGCAAATACTCATGTGATTGGACTGTGTCTATAGGAATTCCAGCGGCTTCAGTTGTAGTTACTACTCCATAGGGAACAGAAATTGAGTCAATTTCATCGAACGGAACTGCATAACCAGGGCGTCGTTTACCGTCTTTTTTAAGTTTCACCAAAATAACTTCTGTGCTGCCCCCGCCAATGTCAAAAACAATTCCGTAAGGAATGTGTGGACTTAGCATTGCAGAGCATCCCTTAAGGGCCAAGCTTGCTTCTTGATCAGAATCAATAATTTCAATATCTAAATTTAGCTCTTTTTTTGCACGATCAACTAACACGTGATTATTTGTTGCGCGGCGACAGGCTTCGGTCGCTACGGCACGTAAACTGTGTAAATGATAACGGTCTAGCTTTTTACGGCACATTGCCAAGGCTTCCATGGCCCTATCCATTGCATCTACTGATAATTCGTCATTATTGTGCAGTCCTTCGCCTAAACGAACAACCTTAGAAAAAGAATCAATCACCTTCCAAGACAATGGTTTTGGACGACTACGAAAATAATTAGTGCGAACACCTGCTACGTTTACACGTGCAACCAACAAACGACAAGAATTCGTGCCAAGGTCAATTGCTGCTATAATTGGGTGGTGACTATCACACTCTAGAGGACGAACGCCCCCAAGCTGTGGTTTTTGTACATCATATTCAGACATTTCTGCATTTCTTTTTATAATTGCTTTTTTTTATACCTTACACTTAATCAGCATATTATGGTAGTCATGAATATGTACTGCTGGGGGATAGTTTAGCGGTAGAACTCCCGGCTCTGGACCGGGCAACTCTGGTTCGAATCCAGGTCCCCCAGCCAATATTTGATTTTATAAAAAAAACACGTAAAACACAAACCCACCTAATCCATGAATCCATAGCGCAGAACTGCTTGCAAGGCTAAACGTCCTTTTGCTGTTGCAGTTAGTTTACTGTTGATATGAGTTAAAAAATCTTCGTTGATAAGGGTTTGAATTTCATTCGTCATGGGTTTATTCCAAGCAATACCTTCGGTGGTGCGCAGGCCCATGAGTACTCGTTCTTGTTCTTGTTCATCGGCAGATAACTCCAAGCATTCTTCGTCACGAATAGATTCTTTTAGCCAGCGCTCTGGTGTGCGGAATTGTTTAGTCGCTAAATATTTTCCATTTACTGCCACCCGCCCATGGGCGCCAGGACCAACACCTATGTATTCGCCATAGCGCCAATAGGTTAAATTATGCTGGCATTCAGCGCCTGGCTTTGCATAGTTTGAAACTTCGTACGCTTGCAAGCCTTGTGCTGCACAAAATGAATTTGTTAGCTCGTACATATCTGCTGCCAAGTCATCAACAGGCAGAACCAGCGTTCCTTGGGCATGCAAGCGTTCAAATGCTGTATTTGGTTCAATAGTCAGTTGATAAAGTGACAAATGCTCAGTGCCAAAGGTTAAGGCCTGCTCAAGCTCTGGTTGCCATTCATCTGGAGTATGACCGGGTGTTGCATAAATCAAGTCAAAACTAACACGCTTAAATGTTGCTTGGGCTGTGTGAATGGCTTTAATTGCCTCTTCAACGCTGTGTTTTCTGCCCAAATTTTGCAAGCGTTCGGGACGTAGTGATTGCACCCCAATAGAAATACGATTTACCCCTGCTTGGGCCAGCTGTTGAAATTTTTCCACTTCAACGCTGTTGGGGTTTGCTTCTAAAGTAATTTCAAGGTCAGGAGAAGTGAACCATAATTTGCACGCTTCGCTGATGATAGTTTCAACAGTTTGTGGCTGCATAAGTGATGGTGTGCCACCACCGAAAAAAATAGTCGTTAACAGCCTAGGGCCAATCCAATCACGAACACGCCGAAGCTCTGCACACAGCGCCTGTTGCCATTCTTTTTCGCCGTACGTTTCACGCACGTGACTGTTGAAATCACAGTAAGGGCATTTTGATAAGCAAAACGGCCAGTGGATGTAGAGGGAGATAGGTTGAGGTTCACCCATGGGCAGCGTCCCAATTATCACCAATGCCAATATCAACAACTAGTGGAACTTTCAGTTGCACAATATTTTCCATCATTTCTTTTAGTTTAGGAGCAACATTTTCTACATCGCTTTCTGGAATTTCAAAAATCAATTCATCATGCACTTGCAGCAATAATTTTGTTGGGGACGTTTTTAAAAACCCATGAATTTTAATCATTGCTCGTTTAATAATATCTGCATTGCTACCCTGCAAAGGCGCATTAATTGCCTGACGTTCAGCAAACTGACGAACCATACCATTTTTATCAAGAATTCCAGGCGTATGAATTTTACGACTCATAAGAGTTGTCACAAAGCCTTGTTCACGCGCTTGCCTGTGATAATTTCGGATGTACGCATCAATACCAGGATAGCGCGCAAAATAGGCGTTGATCATTTGACTAGCTTCCTGATTAGAAGTGCCAAGTTGTCTTGCCAAACCAAATGCGCTAATACCGTAAATGATACCAAAGTTCACAACCTTAGCACGCCTGCGAAGCTGTGGCGTAACGTGGGTCATGGGCACCCCAAACACATCTGCTGCAGTGCGAGTGTGAATATCTTCCCCATTTAAAAATGCCTGCTGCAATGTTGGTACATCAGCAAAATGTGCCAAAAGCCGTAATTCGATTTGTGAATAATCAAGACTTACAAGCTTGTGAGCTGGCTTTGCAATAAATGCCTGGCGGATTTTTCGTCCATCTTCATTTTTAATAGGAATGTTTTGTAAATTTGGATCAGATGATGACAATCTGCCAGTAGCCGCACCCACCATGGAATAACTGGTGTGCACACGACCAGTGGCTGGGTTGATTGCGTTTAGCAAGCCTTCAACATAGGTAGAATTCAACTTAGCAAGTCCGCGCCATGCCAATACTTTTTCAGGCAATGCATGTCCTTGTGCAACAAGCTTTTCTAGAACATCTACATCGGTACTATAGGCACCTGTTTTAGTTTTTTTAGCCCCTGGCAGTTTTTGCTTATCAAATAAAATTTCCCCAAGCTGCGCTGGTGATGCAATGTTGAATTCACAATCTGCAAGGGTATAAATTTCTTGCGTTAATTCCACCATGCGTTTGGAAAAATCTTGCCCTAAATGCTTTAGCCAGTTTGAATCTACACACACACCGGCTTCTTCCATAGAAACAATAACGGGGATTAGCGGACGTTCGGTTAGTTCATAGACAGCACTTACTTGGTTTTTGCTAAGTTCAGGTTTGAATGTGTTACACAGCAGCCCAGTTATTTCTGCATCTTCTGCTGCGTAAGTAGTAGCGATTGGAATTTCAACCATATCGAATGTTTTTTGGGCTTTGCCCTTACCGGCCACTTCAGCAAACGTGATAGTAGTTCTGTTTAGGTATTTTAAGGCTAATTCGTCCATTCCATGGCCATGTTCACCACCATGCAAAACATAAGACATCAGCATAGTGTCATCGAGTGTATTCACTTCAAAACCATGTTGACGAAGTACTAACAGGTCATATTTCAAATTATGCCCGATTTTCAAAATGGCAGCGTTTTCCAGAAAAGGTTGTAGCAATGTTTTTGCCGCATCAAGGGGAATTTGGCGCCCTTCTGTTTGATGAGCAAAAGGCACATACGCCGCTTTATAACCAGAATCAATTGGAATCCCCAAAGATAAACCAACAAGCTTTGCCTGCATGGCATTAAGGGAAGTTGTTTCACAATCAATCACAACTTTCCCAACGGAGGTCGCTTCATCGATCCACTGCTTTAACGTATCAATATCGGTGATGCATGTGTAATCAACTGGTTGAGCGATTGATTTAGATGCTTCAAAATAGCCATCTGCCATTTGCAAACGCTTCATTAAGCTTAAGAAACCAAGCTCTTTTAAAAAGTTATCACGCTGTTCAAATTTTCTTTCAACCGGTGCAATTTCGCTATAAGCAACAGGCAATGGCGCGTTATCATCTAACGTGACTAATTTTTTTGATATACGAGCAAGTTCAGCGTGTTCTGTTAGCAGATCACGGCGACGTGGCTGTTTAATTTCTGAAATTTTCTCTAATAGATTTTCTAAACTTCCAAAAGTTTGAATAAGTTCCGCCGCTGTTTTTGGGCCAAAACCTGGAACACCTGGAATATTATCACTGCTGTCACCACACAGGGCCTGCACATCAATAACCTTATCGGGTGTCACCCCAAATTTTTCAAACACGACCTGTTCATCAATCGGTTTGTTTTTCATGGGGTCCCACATGGTAACGCCTGGACGCAACAATTGCATAAGGTCTTTATCAGCGGAGATAATTTGAGTCTTATCGCCTTTGGCAACGCAGGCTTTAGCGTAAGCTGCGATTAAGTCATCCGCTTCAAAACCTGGCAATTCAACCATTGGCACACCAAACGCAATGCAAGCTTGGCGAATAAGTGAAAATTGAGGAATTAAATCATCAGGTGGAGGTGGTCTGTGGGCTTTATATTCTGGATAAATATCTTGACGAAAGGTTTTACGACCTGCGTCAAAAATCACCAATAAGCGATTACCATCAACTTTTTCAATAAGTCGGTGCAGCATATTGCAAAAACCATATACAGCACCCACAGGCGTACCAGTGGGACTAGTAAGAGGTGGTAATGCATAATACGCACGAAAAATATAGCCGGAGCCATCAACAAGATGCAGGGTCATTGATTATAAGCACTAAATAAAGTGCTTATACCCTATCGCAACCACCTATAAATGCAAGGGGTAGAATATAACTCACAAAGGTTACCAACAGAAATATTGACCAACACGCTGATTTGGGGCATATTTCTTACGTTGGGCCTGTAGTTCAGTTGGTTAGAACCCCCCGCTCATAACGGGGATGTCACAGGTTCGAGTCCTGTCGGGCCCACCACTCTATGTTTTATTTAATTCCTTCAATGAATGCGTTTACATACGCATTCATTAGTGCTTCGTAAGCATCTTCCCCTGCAGGGATATCTGCTCCTAAATAATCAACTACAACGAATGATAGCTTCAACGTGTCTGCGTAGCTTCTCGCTAGCGCACCATCCATTTGCCGTTCTGCATATAAACACTTAGGGTGAATTTTTCCATCACCAATGGCTTTGCGAATTTTTAACATGTGCCCAGCATTTGGCGGAACGTTTGGATCAATTGAAATGGTTGCAATTGTTTTTACATTATAAGCGTTATCAAAATATTGATTGCCATCGTGCTGAATGATATACGTTTTACCTTTGTAAGGTTCCATTTTCTTTAATAAATCTTGATGTAGCGCTTCTAAACGCTTTTTATAATCATTTGCATTTCTGGTTAATAGCCCTTGATGATTTGGGTATAATTTTTTTAAATGTTGCAAAACAACACCTACAACTTGTGTCATCATTAAAGGATCTAACCATATATGCCCATCTAGATTGGTCGCATCAGATTGTTCATGATGGTTGTGATGGTCGTGATCTTCGTGATGATCATGAACACAACAAGATTTTTCATCCCAAAACGTTCCAGAGCGAAGCGGTTTCAGTTTAATTGATGAATCATCTTGTAATGCTAAAACATTGTTTTCCAGCTGTTTCACGTGTTTAAAGAGCGGTTGTTCATAAGCAGGACCAACCCAAATTAGTATTTTTGCGTTTTTCATAGCCAGCACTTGTGAAGGCACCAGCTGAACGTGGTGCGGTGAGGAATTTCCATCTAGCAATAACGTAGGATTTGTAATGCCTTTGGCAAGCGCGCAAACTAAACTGTGTAAGGGTTTTATAGAGACAACAATTTCGTCACTGGTTGCTTTTGTGGAAGAGGCGTTAAAAAATAAAACAGCTGCAACAGCACCAACAGCTAAAAATACTAGTTTTTTTCTCATGAATACCCTTCAAATGCTGACTTTAGAGGATACTAGCACAGTCACTATAAAATCTTGTCGTATATTTTTTCAGTATTTACTGTTTTTTTTTGTTATGATTTCAGTATTCCTCTTGGCAATCTGCTTTTTTTTAGATACTGTATAGACTGTTCGGGACGTAGCGCAGCCTGGTAGCGCGCCAGTTTTGGGTACTGGATGCCGGAGGTTCAAATCCTCTCGTCCCGACCACTTAAAATATAAGTGATAACCCTATTTTTTATTTACCTATTTGCCCCTGGAACCCAGAGCACATCTAGCTTCCCATTGTCATTCAAATGACGACTCAATACAAAAAATAAGTCAGACAAGCGGTTCAAATATTTCAATGCATTACCGTTAACAAGCTCATATTCATTCAATAGCACCATGCTTCGCTCTGCCCTACGCACAACTGTTCGTGCCACATGCATTAAAGCACTAGCTTTGGTGCCTCCTGGAAGAACAAAGGAATTTAGAGGGCTCAAATCGTCATTAAATATATCAATTTGTTTTTCCAAAAATTCCACTTGATTGGTGCCTATACGAAGCCCCTCCCCTTGAGGAACAGCCAAGTCAGCGCCCAAATCAAATAAATCATTTTGTATACGCGTGATTAGTTTTTGAAGAGCTATAGGTAAATCTACTGCAATTAATCCACAGTAGGCATTGACCTCATCAACGTTGCCAATGGTTTCAAAACGAACATCAGATTTTTTTCTTCGTGTGCCATCACCAAGAGAAGTTCTGCCCTTATCGCCAGATCGAGTATAAATGCGTGTAAGCTGTACCATATTTTATGAAATCTCTGATTCTTGCTTGTTAATAAGTCTTTTAATATTATCGCGATGCGTATAAAAAAGAATCGCTGCAATCAACGCTGTAAAAGGAATAACAGCAGAATTAACCCCAAGAAAATAAGCGAAGAATGGAGCTAATAAAGCTGCTACAAGCGCAGATATTGAAGAAACTTTAAATAGTTTTGCAGTAAGCAGCCAGGTTGTCAAAACCAACAAACCAAAAGTTGGGTCCCAGGCCAAGTAAACTCCTAAAGTCGTAGCGACACCCTTCCCGCCTTTGAATTTTAAATACACCGGGAAAATGTGAGCAAAGATTGCTAAAAAACCAATGGTATACTCATGTCCTGGAATAAAGTACGAGCTAACTAGCACAGCTAAAGAACCCTTCAATGCATCAAAAATCAGTGTCAGCGCTGCAATTTTTTTATTACCTGAGCGCAGAACGTTTGTTGCACCAATATTGCCTGAACCAATTTTTCTAATATCTCCAAGACCAGCAATTTTTGCAAATACCAAACCAAAAGGAATTGCTGCAAAAAAATAGGTGCATAAGGCAATTACAATAACAACTAATTCTGTGTTGAGTGGTTCCATACATTTTCCTATCATGCTTCAGGTCATAGTATTAGCGTAAATCTCGCGAATTAATTAGTTTCGTTGCGTCTGTCCCGCTAGTAAATAGCAGGACAGATCCCAAGTATTTTAAGAACAACCACTAGTAGAACCACATGTTACGCATTTTAAACACGTACCATTACGCACCATAGTGAAGTTGCCACATTCACCACATGAATCACCTTCGTAGCCTTGCAGCTTTGCTTGAGTAGATTTCTCTGCTTTTCGCTTTGATGAAGATGCATAAGATACAACATTTGAAGCACCGTAAGTGCCAGTGGCTTTAACTTCAACGCTCTCTGTATATCCATCCATTGAAGTGATCTCATCAGAAATACTCACCGTTGTTTCTACTAATAATGGTTCTTCATTTTCATTCTGACGATTAACCATGTAGTCACTTCTGTCACCAATTGTGTCTGGCGTTAAGTCACTTGGTTGCACATGCGCAAGATCATGACGACTTAAGTAGTTAATAGCCAAATCACGGAAAATGTAGTCTAGAATTGACGTTGCAATTTTAACCCAATCGTTTCCTTCAACCATTCCTGATGGTTCAAAACGAGTGAATGTAAAGGCTTCTACATATTCTTCTAGTGGAACGCCATATTGCAAACCAATAGAAATGGCCATAGCAAAGTTATGCATTAGAGAACGGAACGAGGCCCCTTCTTTGTGCATATCAATGAAAATTTCGCCTAATTTTCCATCAATATATTCACCAGTGCGAATATAAATTTTGTGCCCACCTACAACCGCTTTTTGAGTATAACCACCACGACGGTTTGGCAATTTTTGACGTTTTGATTCGTAAACAACACGTTCAATAATACGTTCAACAATTTTTTCAGCAACCACTTGAGCTTTTTGCGTTTGTGGCATTTGTGCAATTTCTTCAGCTTCGTCTTCATCAAAGCTTATGCTGCTTAAAGGTTGAGAAAGCTTTGAACCATCACGATACAAAGCATTTGCCTTTAGGCAAAGACGCCATGATTTCATATAAGCTGATTGGCAATCTTCAACAGTTGCTTGAGCCGGCATATTCACAGTTTTAGAAATAGCACCACTTATGAATGGCTGAACCGCTGCCATCATTTCAATATGGCTATCGAAAGACAAGAAACGCTTACCAATACGTCCACATGGGTTTGCACAATCAAAAACTGGAAGATGTTCTATTTTTAAGTGAGGCGCCCCTTCTAGAGTCATTGTACCACAGCAGTATGTGTTAGCATCTTCAATGTCTTGTTTACTAAACCCAAGATGGGTCAGCATATCAAAAGATGGATCACATAATTGATCATCAGTTAGCTTTAATGTTCCTTTGCAAAAATCTTCACCCAGAGTGTATTTATTAAAAACAAACTTGATATCAAAGGCTGATTTCAACACAGCGGAAATTGCTGTTAGCTCTTTATTAGTAAATCCCTTTGCTTTTAAAGATGTGTGATTAATTGCAGGCGCATTTTCAAGTGATGCGTAGCCCACGGCATAATTAGAAATTTCCAGCATTTGCTCTGGAGTGTAACCCAAAACTTTCAATGCTGAAGGAACCATTTGGTTAATAATTTTAAAGTACCCACCACCAGCAAGTTTTTTGAATTTAACCAAAGCAAAATCTGGCTCAACACCTGTTGTGTCACAATCCATCACCAATCCAATAGTCCCAGTTGGGGCAATACACGTGGTTTGAGCGTTACGGTAACCAAACTGTTCACCATATGAAACAGCTTCATCCCAAGCTTGGCAAGCCGCTTCAATTAATCCTGGAATAGCACAATCACTTGCACGAAGCGGAACAGGTAGAATTGATAGATCTTCATAATTTTTAGTTTCGCCATATGCAGCACGACGGTGGTTACGCATAACCCGGATCATCGCATCTTTATTTTTTGCGTAGCCTGGGAATGCCCCAAGTTCTTTTGCCATAAGTGCAGAAGTCCTGTAGCTTACACCGGTTAGAATTGCAGCTAGTGCTCCAGCAATACAACGGCCTTCTGGGCTATCGTAAGCAATACCCATAGCCATTAATAGACCACCTAGGTTACCGTATCCTAAACCAAGCGTACGGAAATCATAAGATAGCTGAGCAATAGCCCTAGATGGGAATTGCGCCATAAGCACAGAAATTTCAAGAACAACTGTCCAAAGGGTAATAGCATGTTCAAATGCTGCTATATCAAACTGGCCATCTTTGTACAATGTAACAAGGTTGATTGAAGCAAGGTTACATGCGGTATCATCAATAAACATATATTCAGAACATGGATTTGATGCATTAATTCGTCCACTATTTGGGCAAGTGTGCCATTCGTTTATGGTTGTATCAAATTGAATACCTGGATCTGCACATGCCCAAGCAGCAAAACCAACTTTATCCCATAATTCTTTTGCTGGTAGCGTTTTAACTGCTTCACCATTTGTACGTGAAGTTAAGCTCCATTCTTTATTTTCTAAAACACTTTCTAAAAAGGCATTAGTAACGCGGACTGTGTTATTTGAATTTTGACCTGAAACTGTTCCATAAGCTTCACTATCCCAATCAGTATTATAAGATGGGAATGGGAAGCTAGTGTACCCTAGCTGAGCCATGTGAATAGCACGCTTAATGTAATTTTCAGGAACCAATACAGCGCGTGCAGCGCGAATGGTTGTTTTCAACGCAGGGTTGGTTTTTGGATCAAAACGATCTGTTTCTTTAAGATCATTATTAATACAAGCCGAAATAATTTCATTCAAATGAAGCTGGTTTAACTTTGAACCAGTAACCAGTGCAGCAACTTTTTGTTCTTCAATGACTTTCCAATCAATGAAATTAATAACATCTGGGTGATCAATATCAAGCACCACCATTTTTGCAGCGCGTCTTGTCGTTCCACCAGATTTAATAGCACCAGCTGAACGGTCACCAATACGTAAAAAACTCATTAAACCTGAAGAATAACCACCACCAGATAGCTTTTCACCAAAGCCACGTAAATTTGAAAAGTTAGACCCTGTGCCAGACCCGTATTTAAATAGACGTGCTTCGCGAACCCAAAGGTCCATAATGCCGCCGTCGTTAACCAAATCATCTTTTACCGATTGAATGAAACACGCATGTGGTTGTGGACGTTCATATGCAGATGTTGATTGCTTTAGCTGACCTGTTTTTTCATCAACGAAGAAATGTCCTTGAGCAGGGCCATCAACACCATAAGCCCAATAAACACCAGTGTTAAACCACTGCGGTGAATTTGGTGCTGCAACCTGCATGCATAACATGTACTGCATTTCATCATAAAATGTACGTGCGTCTTCTTCTAAGTCAAAATACCCATTTTTCCATCCCCAGTAAGTCCAAGTTCCGGCCAAACGACTGAAAACTTCTTTTGCAGATCTTTCGCTACGAACAGAGCTCCCTGCTTTTGCTTTTCTACGTTGAAGCCAAACGGGAACGTCATCTTCCTTTACGGTTACTAAATCATCCGGGATACCAGCTTTACGAAAATATTTTTGGGCAATGACATCACTTGCCACTTGCGACCAATGTGCAGGCACTTCAATGTTTTCCTGAAGAAATACAACAGAACCGTCTGGATTTTTAATTTCGCTAGTAGTTAAGCGGAAATCAATTCCTTCGTATGGGGACTGTCCTGCGACCGTAAAACGACGGTGTATTTTCATTGAAACCTCACTGCTTAAATATTAAGATGCACACACAAAATGATGCAAAAAGTACAATTCTTTGGCAAAAGCTTAAGAATGAGGTACATTTCTGATATCAGATGGTGTTCTTATTAATATGCAAAAAAAGTTGTATTTCAAGTCTTGAAATTCATAAAAAAGATGTGTAAGCAAACTTGATATGGTAATAATGATACACATTGTCAATCTTTAACACCAAATAACGAGAAATTATGGAAATTTTACTAAAAATAACGTGTTTAGCGGTAGCTATTGTGCTTCACGAGCTTAGCCATGGTTTAATGGCCTATATTTTTGGTGATCGCACTGCTCAATATGCAGGTCGTTTAAGCTTGAATCCAATTAAGCATATTGACCCCATGGGTTCAATAATTTTACCTTTTTTATTGTTTTTCACAGGCGCCCCGTTTTTAATTGGTTGGGCAAAACCTGTACCAGTAAATTTTATGAACCTTAGGCCGCAACGATTTGGCGTGTTTTGCGTAGCATTTGCAGGCCCCTTAATGAACATACTTTTAGCCCTTACCGCAAGTATTCTGTGGAAAATAGGAATTTTTAACCTTGAGGTAGCAAATGCAGCTATACAGATTAACGTGATTTTGGCTGCCTTTAATTTATTGCCAATTTTACCTCTTGATGGCGGACGAATGATCACCTGCTTTTTGCCGCAGAATCATAAATTGTTTTATTTCTTTGAACGATTTGGCTTAGTAATTGTGATAAGTACCTTAATGATATTCAGCGGTCCAATTCACAAACTTATTTTTGGTATTGCAAACACAATTTTAGATTTTGTGAATATGTTGATTTAGTCTGGAATTGACATAGTGATTTCTTAATAAAAAAATCAATGCCTGATTTTCGGTCGTAGGATTTTTAAAAATCATTATGATATATCAAAGCTGTTGAGCTTCTGGTGAATCGGATGAAAATGTTAACAAATGAGATAACACAAGAATTTTACAAGGCACTACTCAATAAGAATGCTGAATATGAAGGTGTATTTTACGTAGGCGTTAAAACAACGGGAGTGTTTTGCCGCCCAACCTGCCCCGCGCGAAAGCCAAAGTTTGAAAATTGTGAATTCTATCAAACAGCTGAAGAGGCATTACTTGCTTCGTTTAGGCCCTGCCTGCGCTGTCGTCCTCTGTCTCATCCCAATCATGTTTCAGATTTGGTACGTATACTTGTTGATGCTGTTGAAGCCAATCCTGAGAAACGCTGGAAGACACGTGATTTTGATGAATTATGTGTAGATGCATCAACAGCACGTCGCCAATTTAAAAAAAGATTTGATATGACATTTGTAGAATATGCCCGAGCACGACGTATGGGGATTGCAATGAAACAAATTAGAGAAGGAAAAACAGTGACTGATGCGCAATTAGAAACAGGTTATGAATCAAGCAGTGGCTTCAGGGATGCCTTTTCCAAAATCATGGGAGCCGCACCTACTAATTTTAGGAATCATCATAATGTTCTAAAAGCATCTTGGTTAGATTCCCCCCTTGGCCCTATGCTTGCAATTGCTGATGATGAGGCTTTGTATTTATTAGAATTTGTTGAGCGACGTGGCCTAGAGCGTGAAATAGAGCGACTTCGCATAAAAACCAAATCTGCCATCATTCCAGGTATTACTGACCCCATTAAATCAATTGAAATAGAACTCAAACTGTACTTTGAGGGCAAATTGAAAAACTTCAAAACGCCAATCCTCCTTATGGGAAGCCCTTTTCAAAAACTTGTTTGGGAAGAACTTATGCGTATTCCATTTGGCACAACAAGAAGTTACGGCGACCAGGCAGCCGCAACAAGAAGTTACGGCGACCAGGCAGCCGCAATCAGCAAACCAACCGCATACAGAGCCGTAGCCAATGCTAACGGTGCCAATCAACTTGCTATTATTATCCCTTGCCACCGCATCATCAACACCAATGGTGAGCTAGGTGGCTATGGCGGAGGAATTTCTCGCAAAAAATGGCTAATTAATCACGAGAAACAGAAAGCATAGCCCCTACCCCCAGCTGCTTTGCCGGTAACCTTCTTTTTCTGCTTGCACATCAAAACAATACATTGCGTAAGGAGTTGCGGTAAGCCTTTGAATACCTATAGGCTTTCCTGTAGCGACGCAGTACCCGAAACTACCGTCTGCCAATCTTTGAAGCGCAGCCTCTATTTCATGACGAAGATTTTGTTCATGTTCCTGGTACATATGATGATTAAAACGCAAGCCATCCATGGTGCTTTGGTCAACAAAATCTGGTTCGCGGTTTGCATCTTCTGGAAATGACAAAGAAAGCAAATGCTCTTCCTCAAGCACTTTCTGCAACTCATTATATAATCTGTCTTGAAAATAGCGTCTCATCCTAGGAGACATATACACTGAATCTTTTAAGGGATTGTACCCCAAGACCTTGCGATAAATTGTTGCCATGACTTACTCGGCAGTTTGGTTTATGTACGTATAATTAAAATTTTAACGAAAGATTGTCCACGTGAAAAATCAAAGTATTTTTACGGAAAATGATTTAGCTAAGATAATATATACAACTCCGAATCATGAAGCATTTTTGCATCAACAAAAGAAATTCCGAAGTCTTTTGCAGCTATTTCATCATGCCATGTATCACCAATCATAACGCTATTGTTTTTATCAACAGTCTGACCAAATTCTTTTTGAGCAATGTCTTTTATTACAATAAACATTCCAATTCCAGGCTTTTTAAATTGACCAATGAATTCTCTGTAACGGGGATCTTCGTGAGCTTTTTTAATATAAATACTATTGTCAAAACGTTTAATCACAACGTAACAAGCAACACCTCCAATACTAGGAGAAAAAGCAGCCGCATTGATTGGAAGTTTACTCATAAGATCAATAAATATTGCTGTTATTTTTTCTGGATCAAAATTTTGAGACTCGCTTTCAGGAGACTTAAATCCTGAAATAATAAAATTAAAGTCGGCACTACCCATTGTTTTTTCAACATTTGGTAAAATAATTTTTGCATTAACAGAGCCATCATTTGGATTTTTTGAACCAGTTACTGTGCCATCATTATCCCATATTAAGATCTTGTATTTCATATTTAAGCCTTTTCAGATCTATTCAACCATTAGTTTATCAAAAATGTCTGTTAAATGTTTAAATCTGGTTGGAGTGATATTATCTTCCAGAGACCACACTGTTGCAAGAACAGTCTGCACAAAGCACCATTTTAGGACCAGAGCCATTCAGCAATTCTCTATTGATAAAGATGCTCGTTGAAGCTACAAGGTACCCCCACCTTGATTTTTAGCCTTTAATCTGGCAATGATGTTTCCAATGATTTCATGGCAAACATGTAGTGCACTATGAAAATCCAAAGAATATTTAGTCTATTGCTATCTACTATTGTTGACCACAAAGTTTACGAAGGTTGCAGCCCAATTAGACCATTGAGTAGCAACCTTTCTGTAAAGCATTAGCAAGATAAACCAGAGCGTGAGGAAAAAAATGATCAATAATAGACGTTTTAAAGTTGATAAATTAATTCGTGATAAAGTGCCTAATTACCTTAGAAACAGAAGCGTACAGACTAATGAACGAGTTATGGGTCACGACGAATACCTAGAGCGTCTTCGAAATAAGCTTTTTGAAGAAGCTAAAGAAGTGATTGATGCTAAAAAATAAAGAAGAACTGACAGAGGAATTAGGTGATGTATTAGAGGTTATGCTTGCTTATGCAAAAGAAAATAATATATCTTTTGAAGACGTCGATAAAGCAAGGATTAGAAAGAAAAATGAATATGGCGGTTTTGAAGGAAAAGTTTACAATGCGTCTGTTGAATTGAATTCGGATGATGATTATATTAATTATTTTTTGAGTAATCCCGACAAATATCCTGAAATAAAATAGGCTAGAGATTTCTGGCTTTTACATAGTTATTTAAATACTAACTCATCAAAAATGTCTGTTAAATGTTTAAAGCTGGTTGGAGTGATATTATCTTCCAGAGACCACACTGTTGCAAGCACGGCCTGTACAAAACACCACTTTGCAATTCTATCTGGATCAAGATTTAAATTTTTAGAAAACGCATTAATTCTGTTCGTTATAATTTTTAAGCTATCAGAGTGGCTCGGCAAATCGTCCAAAGGGTTTCTGATAAAACATCCCACCTCATAGCTAAGCTCACCAATGACACCTTTCGGATCAATAACTTTCCAATTGTTGTCATGGGCTAAAATATTATCGTGATGTAAATCGCCATGCAGCAAAATGGGAGCATCGGTAGTGTTTAGTAATTCATCACGCAACGTTCTTGCTTTAATCAAACTTTGGCCAAGTTGTTCGCATGGTTTATCTAGGGCGGCAAGCCAATCGTTGATAGTTGAAAACCCGTTTTGATTTATTATTGGTACGCTGTGAAGTTTTTTAATCGCTTCACACGCAATTGCAATGACTTCAGTTTCACGATTTGGAAAAAACTCTTTTAACGAATACCCTGGAATGGCACGTTCAATCAACAGGGCACCACCTGTTTGGTCTAGCACTTCTACCACACCACGACCTTTAAATGCTTTTAGCGCCGAAGTTTCAATGATCAAACCTTTGGTATCAAGACTCAACTTTAAAATAATGGGATTTTCACTTTGAAAGCCAGAAAGAACATAGTTGTATGAAAGATTTTCAACCGGTTTAAGGTCTGACAGATGCCACTGCGTGGCAAGGTCATTTATTATATGCGGTAAATTATCTAACCACTTTTGACCTACATTACCATAAATATTGATGATATTATTCTCGAACAAAAGCACTTTGCTTATTTAACAAGCTTACAATGAAGATATCATAGACCTTGAAATGCCTAATCCAAAGAATAATATTGACGGCCAGACGCGTTGTCCAACGCATAACTAGTCTTTTCAGTGCTTATAGAATGAGCAGGTCCATTCCCATTTAAAGAATAATAAACCTTCTTAACCTTAGCAAAAGATCGAATATCTCTTGGTGTGCTTTTTCTTGTTATTTTCGGCACATCGTCTATATCAGAAATATCATCAAATTGCATAACTGTTTGTTCTAAACGAGGTCCGTCTTTTTTATTGCTACCACAAAGCTTCATCCAACCACTTAAAACACGTTGCTTATATGCATTGTGAAATTTAGGAGTAGCAGAATGATAATGACCAACAGCCAAGTTCCAGCTTTTATGCTGAAGAAATAGTTGCTTTAAAAATTTAGCGCCATAGGCAATATTTAGCTGAGGATCAAAAGCTTCTTCAATATTACGAAATGCATGTGGGTGGTGACGTAGGTTAATTTGCATAATTCCTACATCAATGCTTTTAGCACCCGTTCTTTGAAATTTTTCAACTGCTTTTATAGCTTCCCGTTTCGTTTTGAATATGTAACCTTTGCCTTCAACATTGATAGTCCAAGGCCAAGCATTAACAGAACCACCTATTACTCTCCCAGATTCAACATGAGATACTGCCCTTAATAAATGTGTCGGAATACCATGAGCATTTTCTTGCATTGCAATAAATGAATTATATTGTGGGTTTGCAGATAAAGCTAAACAACATAAGATCAACGCTATTAAAAACTTATTCATGACACCTCCTTTTGCTTAAACTATGCAAAATTTGTGCCAACTAAAAAATCATAGTTTTCTGCGCCTTTCAACCCCCTCTAAAAGAGGAATGAGTCCCATTTTGGTAAGATAACCATTTTCTCCAATAGCAGCAGGACTTAGCCATTCATTAATATAGTCTTGCAATCCCTCTGTTTTACTGTCTCGAACATAAATAAATAGCTTGCGCACCATTGGATAAGTACCATTTTGAATGGTTGAATAAGTAGGCTCCATACCGTCTATTTGCATTGCTTTAATTTCCGCGTGACCGTCCAACAAATTAACCGCAACAAAAGCCAATGTAGTTGGGTTATTGTCTAGAAAATCAAACAGTAGATGGTGACCATCAGCAGCTTCATAATCATTAATTTCTCGCAGCTCGGGTCCACTTCGAACCTCTTGTCCATGCATCACCATTGCTTCAAAAGCATCTCGAGAGCCATGAGATTTTGAAGGGATTAGAATACGAATGGGTAAATTAGGTAAGCTGGAATTAATTTCATTCCATTGGTGGTAAGGATTATCAACTATATCTCCCTTACTATTAGTAATTTTTTTTGTAACCGCAGTTAAAATGTCTTTTAAACGCAGTGCATTAAAACCTGTCAGGTTTTTTTTAGCCGCAAATGCAATTCCGTCATGACCAATACAAACTTCTAAAATTGAAGCCATTCCAGACTCCTTACATTTTACAAGTTCTTTTGGGTTAATTGGTCTTGAAGCGTTCGTTATATCATATCCGAAACCATTATGTACTTGAGCAAAATCAGCAAACCCACTACCAGTACCTGTACTTTCAACAAAAGGGCAAATGTGGCCTATTTTTTTAGAAAATTCCTGCGCTATTTTGATTGCGAATGGGTACACAGTTGATGACCCCGTTTGACGGATCTGAATTCTGCCTTCCACTGAACAGCACATAAACATCAAAGCAAGAAGTATATTCATAGACCCGTCTCTTGAGTTGCGCTATGTCCATATAATTTTTGCGTACCTGCTGCAAATGACCTATAGATTGAGGGGATGAAAATCTTTCGTTCACGTATGTGATCATCATTAAGAAATACAGATAAGACCTTAGAGGTTATATTTGGAAAGTAAGACGATACTTTCAGCATTGTCAGAGCAGAACGCATTGCTAACACACCTTGATCATAAGCCGATGATACAATAGCAGCACCAGCCCCCTCTTCAATGGCATAACCCATTGTTGAAATAATAGGAATAGTAGTATTTTCAGTCACCCACTTCATTGTTTCATCAGAAGCAATTTCATCGTCAGTATCAAAGCCATCTTTTAGTCGCTTATAACTTGAAATCAAAAGCACATCGTAATGTTTATTAAAAAACACAGCAGCTCTTTTAAA
Organism: Candidatus Finniella inopinata; assembly: GCA_943322985.2. Taxonomy (GTDB): domain Bacteria; phylum Pseudomonadota; class Alphaproteobacteria; order Paracaedibacterales; family CAITNM01; genus CAITNM01. Next base: position 8,052 of record CALPGA020000004.1, on the reverse strand, counting down.
GCTTACTGAATCATCAACCATGATTGAGTCCTGAAACTTAACATTTTTCCACGCGTATTGAATTAAAGTTTTTTCTGTCAAATTAACAATTGTCGACGTATCACCCAAGTGAGCTAATTTAATGTTTTTTTTTCCTGGAAACATACTATTTATTAATAAATTAAGCTCCTGGACTTGAGGCACTTCAATAATTCCTCCTACATTTTGGCCAGGTATATAGCCAAGTTTTTTAAAATCACCCTTCACACCAGCAAAAATTATTCTTATGTTTTTTTTCCCTAAATAAAATTTTGCAGAAAATTCCTGCGCTTCATCACCGACCGCAACTAAAATTTCAGGCTTAAAACGATCAATTGAAGCTCTTGCTTCTATGCCTGCATTAATTTTTTGTTTGATTGTATTTTTATTAAGCATATTCATGTAATAGGTTTGAATAAGCAGGTCAAATTCATTTTCTAAAACTTTTTTTGTTCCATTATCAAAATCTTTAACTATGTCCATAGTTGGTTCATAGCTGTGAATAACCATAATTCTTGGCTTGCTTAGATTATGCAAAACTAAAAGTCCTAAAAGACTTGCAAAAACAACTCCCTTTAATATGCTGATAATTGACGACTTAAGTTTTGCAGTGTGCAGATTGTCTACCATGGTAAAATCCCAATCCACTTCCAGTAGAAAATTCCTACATATAGCGAAATAATGTAAAACATATTCAGCCTTAAACGAGAGCTCTTAAGCTTTTTAGCAAAATCAACTGAATAATTTTTTCCATGTTTTGCAAAAATACGATATTCAGGCTCTTGATATTCAAAGAACCAAATTTTTCCAATGGTATTAACGATGTAAACTGCTATCCAAGGATTCATCCCATTTTTTTGAAATAATGGAATAAGCATAATGCTTAATATGTTTATATTTACATCTCGTGACAAAATGAATTGCACCATCAGCGAAAAAATAATAAGAAAAGTCGTCAGTTCAAAAAAATGATGATTTAAATACTCTGTCATCCACCGAGTATTGTCTTCCAACCAGCTTATAAGCCCAACGTCGTTAGCTGCAAATGCAATACCCGAAAGTCCACACATAAAAATTAAAAAGTCCCATTTTATACGCGTTTGAAAACCTTTATCGTTCATGAATTGAAACACAAATAAAAACAGTAAAATAAGCAAGCAAATAACATCTGGTGCAATGCCATGCACACTGACTGTTGCAAGACTGAGGATTGCACCAAACATGCAAATAAATGATGCTTTTTCAGTAGGTGATGCAGGACCTAAAATAGTGAGGATTTTTTTCAAATGTGCGTTTCGTGATCTGTCATTTTCTATTTGGGGGTAAGATGTTTTACCAAAATAAAAGCTTACCAAAATAAGATACCCAAATAGCAATACAGCAAGCGGACCTAACGATGCAAATAACCACCCCCACCAATCAAATTGAGTGGCGTATTGCCCCCAAAACAACCCTAATAAAACAAAATGCATCATAGAAGCGCTTAGTATGCTTTGAGAAAAAATTCCTGCCCCGCAATATGCACTAAAACCTAACGCTTGAGCTTGAGTAGATTCGTCTGATAATTTTCGAATACGAAGGGTGTCATGATAAAAAATTTTCATCATATTCGCACGCAACATAAACGAAGGAACACCAAGGGTTAACAGCCCCCCAATACTAAGCATAATAAGATTATCACCATAATAAGTTGGACGACAAAATTTCAGAATTTTGATCATTATTCTGTAAATCACTCCAGATGAAACCAAAACACTCGCAAGCCCCAAAAGGCTTAAAGCCACAATAAAATTACCAGAACTAAAACCCGCTAAGATCACTTTCGTTTTAACCACACCACCACTAATAAGCAAAAAGATTGTCGCCATTGTTGCAACGTAATCTGACATCAACCGAAAAGAAGCAATAATAGACCAGGCTGATAGGATAGATAAAAAAACCTGACTTTGGTGATTCAATGTTGTCTTATTAAGGAAAAAATACACAATAAATGGAACTATTGCTGCAAGGATCCAGCCCAGTCCATCAACCCAGAAACGGTTAGCTTGAGTAAATAATCGCTCAACAAGATCTTTCTTGAAAATCAGAAATTTCTTTGGATAAAATGCACCAATAAAGTTTTGTAAAAATCTTTTTTGAAATTTTTGTAAATCCATCTGATCGATTGTGTCGTATAGCGTATCTTTCTTAATTTTCAAAACTTTGCACTTACTTAAAGCTGTGGCTGTAAAAAGATATTGCTCAATACCACAAGGCACCTCTGTGCCAAAAAAATCATTTTGTTTAATAATTTCATTTCGAATTTTGTTTCGAATTTCAACTTTCCCTGATACCAACACATAAAAAAAATCTGAATCAGCACCCTCTTTAAAAATAATGTCACCAAACATAATAGTTTCTTCAACCGCAACAGTAGCAAGGCGAGCCCGCTGTAACGGCTTTAAGAAGTCTAATTTGTCAAAAGCGCTTGTTGATTTCACAGAAATTATAGTGTTGTTTTATTTTATTGTGACTGACTTTGCTAAATTTTTTATTAACAAATGTGGAAAAAGTATTTTTTTTTCATTAAGGCTTGCGAGTAAGAATATGACTAATTTTAGTTTGGTGCTGAGGCAAATAGTCAGGTCGCCTTACTTGTGCAATAAGTTTATGAGTATTTTTAGGCAGAGGCTTCAGGTCGTTGTTACTTTCTGGATTATAGCGAGATGGTTCCTTGCTTAGACTCATTTTCTCCTCTGTTGAAGATGTCGTCATCTGCACTAGTTTAGGTTTACTACTGCTTCCTTCCTTCTTAATTCCACTGCCTAAACCAAATTTTCTCTTTCGTTTTAGTCTTTTTTCTTCTTCTTCAGCATCAGCATAAGACATTTTTGAAGAAGAAATAGTACGTTTTGAAAATTTTTCAGCCTGCATATCTACGCCTGCATAAGTAGTGTTGACCAGCAAAACTAATAAAAAGAATATATAGTTCATGATACACAAGATATTTTTTTAGCATCTTTATAGTCTCATATTGCGTATTAAGAATTGGTTAACTCAGATCCGAGTTTTAATACTCAAAACCCCTTCATCAACATAAACCTCACTCAACAAGCATTGACAGAATATCGTATTTCAACGCAGTGTTTTACTGCTGGATTGTAATTACTCACAGCAAAAGCTTAATAAATAATCTGAGGAAATGTCATGAATTTCATATACAAACCATCAAAATTGCTTTTTTTTAGCTATAGGAATTTTTTCTGCATGCCTATTTGGAGGTAGTTCAAGCTCTCGTTTTAATGATACAGATGAATTAGTAAGTCGAGCGAAGCCGTCATGGCTTACGGAAACAATTGAGAAAATGTCAGCAAAAGACCAACTGGATTCTCTAAACACCTTTGTAACAACAGTTTCTACTCATAGAAAACAAACGGGATACGTTCTTCCACTAGGACCAAAATCTAAGAAAAAACTTCATAATATGTCTTCTTGGCTTTATAGCAATTTAAGCGCTGAATCTTTTAATCAAAGCGATTTGCCTAATATTATTCGATGTGCAATTGCTCTTTCGGAATCTTCTTTTTCAAATCACTATCTCTTCGATGCGCTTGAATATCAGTTATGGACTTACAATCATCAACTACTAAATGATTTAGATTACACAAAGCTATTCTATGCCATGTCGCAATCTCAGTATTTTCCTAAATCACAAACCTTTGGAGCTTGCACATCCTCTCATCCAGGTTTTGATTTTCATGCTCATTTGGGAAAAATTGTAGCGAATCAAAAAAAGACAATTAATCACTTAAGGTATAAAGCAAAAAGCAAAGATGTTGCACGAGTTTTAACGAATATTGTCATTGCTTATAACATGATGAGCGGCAGCGAATTAGAAAGCATTGAAACAGAATTCAAGTCTATGAAATTAATTTTTCCGCTTGATGGAGCAATTGACGCGCTAGCAGATTTATTTGATACATGCGCTGATGACCACCAAATAAGCAACCTAATAACATCTATTCCAAACAGAAAAAATTTGTATAAAGGTTTATTACTCGATTTTATATGTAAAACAGAATCAGTTTTTTCAGCAAGCGCTTGTTTTGATTTAACTCAAGAGATGCCAACAGATGCATTAAAAAGACAAAGAAAACTTATTTTAGAGATGAGAAAAGTACTCAACATTAACAATGGTGGAGGTACACCAGTGTCTGGTTTTGAAGCAGAAATAGGAAAACGATTATCAAAATTAGGAACTAGATATAAAGTGAAAAACAATGTGTATGATCCTAATCTATGCTGTGAAATCGATTTTGTTGTCACACCCTCAAAAGGAACCGTCGCTAGAATAGAAGCAGATGGCTATCTTCATTTTAATCAAAATTTTCATGGGCATAGCCTAACTCAGGATCTAAATGGATTAACTCGTATGCAAACAAACCTTTTAAGAAAATTTGGAAGAGTTTTAAGAATTTCAGGTGCCTGCAATTCTGGTGAATACCACAAAAGAATTAACAGCATTTTTGATATTTTTAAAAAATTTGATGCAAGTCAGGATCGTGTCAGATTTTTGCCTGATGGTGGTGAGTATAGGACTTGCAAATAATAACCAAAAAATATAAAAATTCTTAATGTGCGTTAGCAAATAGTCAATTATCAAGCAACAAACTCTCTTGCTAACGCTAAACCATCAACGTTACCAACATCAATCCAAGTGCCATCAAACACAACACCTCTTAGAGATTTTTTTTCAGCAGCTTTCCAATATAAACCCGACAAGGAAAAAGGCTCAATTTTTAAGCGTTTTATCACTATTGGGTTAATAAGCTGAACACCAATATAGATGTAACGACTTGATGGGGAGTCATCTTCAGTTGGTTTACGCAACAACCCATTTTCAATAACAAAATCACCCTTACCTGAATGACCTTGTGCATTTTTCAACGGTGTAACAGATAAACAAAAGTCATCTGTTTCTTGCCAAGCGTCAACCATGCGATGGATGATTGATGGGTTAGAATCTTGCCAATACATATCTGCATTTACTACTACAAATGGTTTCTCACCAAATTCTGTTAGAACATTACGCACTCCTCCTGCTGTTTCAAGCAGGATTGGCTCATAACTTAATAATATTTCAAAATCGGTATAGCTTTTTACATGGGCTTCAATTTGATCTGCTAGGTAGTGAGTATTAATAATAATTCGTTTGAACCCTGCCTGTTTCAGTGCATTGATCGAAAGGTCTAAGCAGCACGTATTACCAATTGAAACTAATGGCTTGGGGGTATTTTTAGTAATATCGCCAAGACGTTTTCCAAGACCTGCTGCCAGCACCATTGCTGTTGAAGAAATATTCATCATATAGCTGGAATCACTCGTTTTTGTTGTGGAACATTAAGGTCAAACCATTGCTTAACTGGTTTCAGTTCTTCAATTTCACAGCATTTTTCAAAGAGATTCCACAAATGAGGAATTCGATTCAAAAATCTTTTATCACCACGTTCAGTTGCTGCTCTAGTAAAAAGTCCAAGAATGCGTACTTGCCGTACTGCACTTAAAATATTGCCAGCTATATAAATTTCTTGATGATCCCCTTTGGGATGAGCATCTAAAAACCTTTTCCACATAAGGTTAGTCAATTCAGTTGACACCTCGCGTCTGGCATCTCCCAACAAGGAAACTAAATCACCTGCTATTGGTGCCCAGACTGCATCTTGAAAGTCAAGTAATCCTATGTTTTTAGGAGCTGATCGCTCTGGCAAATCCATTAAATTATCCACATGATAGTCTCGCAAAAAAATACTTTTTTTTGTCTGCAAAGCTAATTCCAAAGCTTTTGTCCAAACACCAATAAAATCATCTTGAACTGGGCTTGAGACCTCATCATTCATCACTTTTGGATAATAATACGTCAGAAATTGCTTCACTTTATTTAGACCGAAATCAACAGTATATGCCTTTAAAAAAGGTAAGGGATTTTCATTGCGTTCCTGTAAATGTACAATAACATCAACTGCAGATTTATATATTTGATGTTCCCTACCAAGACTTTCTTGCAAAACTTTTGTAAAAGTTGCGTCACCAAAATCTTCTAAAAGAAGATAACCGCTTTCTGTATCTGCTTCTATAATTTCTGGTGCACTAAGACCGTGCGATGTTAAATGTTGCCCTATTTCTATAAATGCTTTTAAAGAGCTCAAATCAGGACAATCCATTAAGACTAAAGAAGTATTTCCAGCTTGCCAGCGAAAATATTTACGAGGCGAAAAATCAGCTGTAAGAAATTGTTTATCAAAGTGGTCATATTGCCCCCAAAAATAAGGAATGCGTTGATTCATTCTTTAGCCTCCAAAGTAAGCTTTCTACTGTCATCAGATTGAACCAACAGTGTTCCTTTCAAATATTTAGAAAATATTTTATCACCCAAACGTTCTGGCCATTCAATAATCATCATATCCTGTATATTTAGCTCATCAAGTCCAAGCTCTTCAATCTGATGCTCATCATCCATGCGATACAAATCAATGTGCCAAAGTGTGCCTGCACTGGTTAAATAAGGTTGCATAATTGTGAAAGTAGGACTTGTGACTTCTTCTTGATATCCTAACGCAGCCACAATATGTTTTGTTAATGTAGTTTTACCTGCACCCATTTCACCATATAGCAAAAAGGGCAACTTAGGCCTTAACTTGCTAACAACATGCTTTGCTGCATCTGCAATAGAATCTAAATTAAAAATTATATCCGTCATCATTTATAGATTTAGCAAATTTTGGAAAACATTGCTTGATAAATTCTTAAAAAGGTAAAATTTAGTAATATATCTTTATTTGAAATCGACACTAGGTTTAAGGCATCATACACTAGTGGGGAACTGATGTATTCTGTAGCTAATAATAAATCTAATACTTTGCCTGACATAATTGCTGCAGATCTGCACGCAAAAAAAGTACTTTCACGCCGAGATTTTATTAATCAACATACTGTATCAAGCCCTGTCATTTTTCACGGAGTTGGTGTGCATTCAGGAAAAGCTGTTTGCATGATTGTGCACCCTGCAGCAGTTGATCACGGAATTATTTTTGAACGTACAGACATTGAAGACCAACCAAATCGCATTCGAGCCAATTGGCAAATGGTGAGCACCACAAACATGTGCACAACAATTATAAATGCATCTGGTATATCAGTGGCAACTGTTGAACACATTATAGCTGCTCTTTACGGAACAGGAATTACAAATGCACTCATAACTATTGATGGCCCTGAAGTGCCTATTATGGATGGATGTTCTGAAGAGTTTTGTAAAGGTATTTTAGAAACAACAACAGTTCGTCAATCGAAACGTCGTCACACTTTGAAAATTTCCACAACAATAAGAGTCGAAAATGAAAACGGATGGGCCCAATTAAGCCCATACGATAAGAATCTATTTAGTGTAAAGTTCACTCCAACTGACAGGTATGAAGATTTAACACAGGAACAATTTCAGCAATTTTCATACAATGAAGATGATTTCACAACCCTTATTTCCAGAGCCAGAACATTTGGTTTTTATGAAGACGCTCAAAAATTATGGGCTGCAGGTCTTGCTAAAGGTGCATCTCTTGACAACACCGTTGTGATTCACAAAGGTGCTGTCATGAATGAAGATGGCTTGCGGTATAGTGACGAACTAGTTCGCCATAAATTGTTGGATGCTATTGGTGATATGGCACTAGCAGAATATGTATTAATTGGCCACTACGAGGCCTGTAATCCAGGCCATACCCTTAATTACCAATTGTTGAAAAAATACTTCGATACAATAACCACAAGCTGATTGATCGCTTTACTCAATATAATCAGCAAGAGCCATGACTAGTTCTTCTCTTGTCATCGCATGTGATATTAATAATCTGAGACACTTAACTAAAGAACGATAAGAAGGGGTTGAGTAGTTTTTCAAGATTTTCCTTCGATTGAAGATGGTGAAATATATCAAGAGAAGCATCAACCATTGCTAAGCTTCTTGATGTCACTTTAGACCGACGATGAAACCGTGCAACT
>CALPGA020000003.1 GCA_943322985.2 Candidatus Finniella inopinata | reverse complement strand
TCTCCTCCACCTGAAGCAGCGGCTGAACTTGAATCACTACCGCCGGTTGCACTACCGGAATCTCCTCCACCTGAAGCAGCGGCTGAACTTGAATCTCCTCCACCTGAAGCAGCGGCTGAACTTGAATCTCCTCCACCTGAGGCAGCGGCTGAACTTGAATCTCCTCCGGCTGCACCACCGGAATCTCCTCCGGCTGCACTACCGGAATCTCCTCCACCTGAAGCAGCGGCTGAACTTGAATCTCCTCCACCAGACGCAGCGGCTGAACTTGAATCTCCTCCGGTTGCACTACCGGAATCTCCTCCACCTGACGCAGCACCTGAACTTGAATCTCCTCCACCTGACGCAGCACCTGAACTTGAATCTCCTCCACCTGAAGCAGCGGCTGAACTTGAATCTCCTCCGGCTGCACTACCGGAATCTCCTCCACCTGACGCAGCAGCTGAACTTGAATCTCCTCCGGCTGCACTACCGGAATCTCCTCCACCTGACGCAGCACCTGAACTTGAATCTCCTCCACCTGAAGCAGCGGCTGAACTTGAATCTCCTCCGACTGCACTACCGGAATCTCCTCCACCTGAAGCAGCGGCTGAACTTGAATCATTACCGCCGGTTGCACTACCGGAATCTCTCTCACCTGAAGCAGCGGCTGAACTTGAATCACTACCGCCGGTCGCACTACCGGAATCTCCTCCACCTGAGGCAGCGGCTGAATTTGAATCTCCTCCGACTGCACCACCGGAATCTCCTCCACCTGAGACAGCGGCTGAACTTGAATCTCCTCCAGTTGCACTACCGGAATCTCCTCCACCTGAGGCAGCGGCTGAACTTGAATCACTACCGCCGGTTGCACTACCGGAATCTCCTCCACCTGAAGCAGCGGCTGAACTTGAATCTCCTCCCGTTGCACTACCGGAATCTCCTCCACCTGAGGCAGCGGCTGAACTTGAATCTCCTCCGGTTGCACTACCGGAATCTCCTCCACCTGAGGCAGCGGCTGAACTTGAATCTCCTCCGGTTGCACTACCGGAATCTCCTCCACCAGACGCAGCACCTGAACTTGAATCACCCCCGTTTGCTACGCCGCCAACTCCTTTTTTTTTCAAACCCTCAAGGTTCGCCAAAAGCTTACCCGCTTGATTCACTTGATTAGCCCGCTTTTGATCAACCCCAAGCAAGCTCATCGTCGATTGAGTTAGCGCTTCTTGATCACCACTTGCCAATGCTTTGACCGCGCTTAAAGCATTTTGACTTTCTGGTGGCAATACACTTTCTAAGCCATTTTGCTGAATATTATCTAATGTATTAAGAACATCAGCCTGAGAATCTGGCTGTGGATCTTCTTTTTTTGAATCATCTTGACTAGAAGCGCCATTATCTGCTTCTTGTGCCTGACCCTCTACAGAATCTACTTGTGATTGCTCCTCTTCCTCAGGAATTTTATCTTCTGGTTTTGTCAAATCAGCATCATCAGGACTATCTGCTTCATGTTCATCCTGTTCGGAATGATCTTCGTCATCTTCAGAAGGGCGATTGCTATATATATGCACATCGATTTTTGGATTAAGGGTATAATCCATTGTCGCCATATCCTTACCTTCTAAACGGCCGTCTTTACCATATTTGTAAAGAGTATTGCTGTATTTAGTGATTTTTAATTCAACTAAAAGCCAATCCAACATTGGCTCTAGCTGTTGCACATAGCATTGTTCGTATTCAATTTCTTGAAGTTTACCAATCACCCCATTCATTTCAGCAATATTAACAATTGTTATTTTACTAATCGGCATTGATTTGAAGATATGACTTTCCAATTTGGTTTGCAGGTTACCTCTTGGAATATATAAAATAACGTGACTATGACGTAGAGTATTCGACGATAAAATGTCGGTCTTCGCTGCCATATTTGTACCACGAGAAGTTCGCGCATAAAATCCACGAAGCGCACAGTAATCCTCAAAACCATGTATGGCTGATTCTGTGTATTCAAGAATTTTTACTGCCCACGTAGGGATTTGATTGGGAGAGGAATCACCTGATGAGTTGGCGCCAGAATCCATAGGAATCAAGCGATCAAAGGCTTGCATGAATTCTATAAGGTTTGATTTAGAGTCTGCCAAAATTTTTGAATTACATTTTTCTTAAATTGTAAGGAATATCTACCAAAACTCAAAGCAATTAACGCATAAAATTTATGAAACCACTTCCGTCTAGTATTCCTATAGCTTATAGACAATAAGAAACTAGAGTAGCGGTCCATCCATATTATGCTGTATTATGCAGTACGTTTTTTCAAAACGTTCGTAATTCGTAATTCTATGTAATTATCTACATGACCAATCATTTCTTCCAAGCTTTCGCTATAAAAATGATCTGTATTTTTTAATACTTGGTAATCAATAGCAATGCCTTTTTGGCTACGTAATTTTTGTACCAAGGCATCAGTATACTGGTATGGCACTACGGCATCTTGCTCACCGTGAATAATCTGACCAGAAACAGGACATGGTGCCAAAAAGTTAAAGTCGTACATGTTTGTTGGTGGACTAAGGGCAATAAAGCCATCAAGCTCAGGGCGACGCATTAATAACTGCATAGCGATCCAAGCACCAAAAGAAAAGCCAGCAACCCAAAAACTATTTACTTGTGGATGAGTTGATTGCAACCAATCCATAGCTGCTGCTGCGTCAGCTAATTCGCCTTCTCCATTATCATATGCACCTTCTGAGCGCCCCACCCCACGAAAATTAAAACGAAGAGTTGAAAATCCTTTTTTAGCGAATGTTTGACACAAAGAATAAACAACTCGATTATTCATAGTCCCACCATGCTTTGGATGAGGATGTAGTATCAGCGCAACAGGGGATGAAGCCAATGGACCGGCAGTATATCGACCTTCAACACGTCCCGCAGGACCAGTAAAAATTACTTCAGGCATCTTAAAATAAATTCCTTTCTATATTTTACAAAACGTCAATAAAACAAAATATCCTTAGAAATAAAGCCTTTTAAAAGTTGACTTTTTTAATCAGGTATCTTAAGTTCGACACACAATATCAAAACATCTCGCCTCAAGGTAACATACCAACGGAAATATTGCTATGAAATTAAGCACAAAATCCAGATATGCCATTATGGCCATGGTTGATCTTGCTCAGCAAGATAATGGTTCTTGTGTGCCTTTATCTTTAATAGCTGAGCGCCAAGGTCTACCTTTGCAATATCTAGAGCAGCTATTTTCCAAGCTAAGGCGTGGTAATCTTGTTAAAAGTGCACGAGGCATAAATGGCGGGTATGAATTAGCTCGCGAAGCTAACAGCATACGAATATATGATATTATTTTGTGCACTGATGCGCCGGTTAAAGTGACCAGATGTAATTCTCATGAAGCAAATGGCTGTCATACAAGCGGAAAGCGTTGTAATTCCCATCATCTGTGGTACGAGCTAGAGCATGTTATGCATGACTATCTTATTCAAGTGAGTTTGGCTGATGTAGCTGGCGGCAATCATCATCACCCTATTGTTGTGCTAAACCGTGCAAAAACAGATAATATGGTCGCCGCATGATATACCTTGATTATAATGCAACGACACCAATTACATCTCATGCACGACATGCAATGGTTGAAACATTTGATTGCTTAGGCAATCCATCATCTGTTCATGGCCATGGCAGAAATGCGCGAAAAATTTTAGAAAATGCCCGTACTCAAGTCGCTGATTATTTTGCCGTTCCCGCACGTAACGTTACGTTTACCAGTGGTGCAACTGAAGCAAACAATATGATTTTAAAGGGCTTTCAGAGAAATATTTTTGTATCGGCAGTTGAACATGACAGCGTATTGAATATACGGAAAGATGCAACAATTATTCCAGTAGATGAAAATGGAATTATTAAGCTTGAAGCGCTTGATAACCTTTTAAAAAATTCACCATCAGCCTTAGTTTGCATTCTTGCTGTGAATAATGAAACCGGTGCTGTTCAACCAATTGATGAAATTTTACAAGTATGTAAAAAGTACAATGCACATTTACATGTGGATACTGCCCAAGCTGTTGGTAAGGTTTCTCTTGACTGGAACAGCCTGCCAAGCTTTAGCATTTCCGCCCATAAATTTGGTGGACCCAAAGGAATTGGTGCCATTATTATTAACGGATCACTTCATTTGAAAATTCTTATTGAAGGTGGCGGTCAAGAACGCAGTTTACGTAGCGGCACTGAAAATATTATAGGTGCTGTCGGCATGGGCGCAGCTTTAGTTGCCCCTCAGTTTAATTGGAAAACACTACTTCCCTTACAAAAAAAACTTGAACAGAATATTCTCGAATATTGTCCTGAAGCAACAATTTTTGCAAACTCAGCTACACGCGTGTCTAACACAACATCTGTTGCCATGCCTGGCGTCCAAAGCGAAGTGCAGCTTATGCACTTTGACCTTAATAACATATCGGTTAGTTCTGGTGCTGCGTGCTCATCAGGGAAAGTAAAGGCTTCCCATGTGTTAAAGGCCATGGGCGTGAGTGATGAATTATCAAAATGTGCATTACGCATTAGCTATGGCTGGAACACAACGGAAGAAGAAATTAACCAGTGCATTTCTGTTTGGGCATCTTTATATGATATCCAAACCAAAAAACACAACGAGGCAAACTATGACTAAACAAATTTACCTGGATTACCAGGCCACCACCCCATGTGATGAACGCGTTATTGCAAAGATGCTCCCATATTTTACGCAAAACTTTGGAAATCCGCATTCACGCAATCATTCTTATGGATGGGAAGCTGAAGCTGCTGTTGAACATGCTCGAGAACAAATCGCTAATTTAATCAATGCAGATCCACGCGAAATTATTTTCACAAGTGGAGCTACAGAATCAAATAACTTGGCCATAAAAGGCGTTGCAGATTTTAACAAAGATAAAAAAAATCACATTATTACCTGTGTTACCGAGCATAAATGCGTGCTTGATAGCTGCCGTCATTTAGAAGAAAAAGGCTTTAAGGTTACCTATTTACCCGTGCAACAAAACGGATTAGTAGACCTGAATGTATTAAAAAACGCCATTACAGATCAAACTATTTTGGTTTCGATTATGATGGCAAACAATGAAATTGGGGTCATTCAGCCAATTGCTGAAATAGGAAAAATCTGTCGTGAACATGGCGTTTATTTTCACACCGATGCAGCACAAGCAACTGGCAAAATTCCTATTGATGTTGAAGCTATGAACATTGATCTTTTAAGCATTTCTGGACACAAAATTTATGGCCCCAAGGGAATTGGTGCGTTATTTGTACGCCGGAAACCACGCGTTCGTTTGAACGCTATGATTACCGGTGGCGGTCAAGAACGTGGAATGCGCTCAGGCACCCTGCCCACCCCTTTGTGTGTAGGGCTAGGTGAAGCATGCGCTATTGCCAAAGCTGAAATGAAAAGTGAAGAAGAACGAATCAAAAAATTATTCAATCGTTTATACAACGGGCTTCAGAAAAACCTTGATCAAATATATTTAAACGGTGACGCTACGCAGCGTATTCCTGGAAATTTAAATATCAGCTTTGCACACGTTGAAGGTGAAGGTCTAATGATGGGCATTAAAGATTTAGCGGTTTCGTCTGGCTCTGCTTGTACTTCTGCATCTCTAGAACCATCTTATGTTTTACGTGCTTTAGGAGTTGAAGAAGAATTAGCGCATACATCACTTCGCCTTGGTATTGGACGCTTTACAACCGAAGCTGAAATTGATCAAGCAATTGATTCAATTACCGCATCAGTTAATAAACTACGCGCCATGAGCCCACTTTGGGATATGGCACAAGAAGGCATTGATATAAAATCCATCCAATGGGCAGCACATTAAGGAGAAAATTATGGCGTACAGTGAAAAAGTTATTGAACATTTTGAAAATCCTAAGAACGTAGGTTCAATGGATAAAACCAGTAAAAATGTTGGAACAGGTCTTGTAGGCGCGCCTGCATGCGGAGACGTAATGCAACTTCAAATTGCTGTAAACGATGATGGCACAATTTCTGATGCAAAGTTTAAAACCTTCGGATGCGGTTCAGCCATTGCATCGTCATCGCTTGTCACTGAATGGATCAAAGGTAAATCAATTGATGAAGCATCGACTATAAAAAATACGCAAATTGCTTCCCACCTGGCATTACCTCCTGTAAAAATTCATTGCTCAATTTTGGCTGAAGATGCAATTAAAGCAGCAATTGCAGATTTTAAAGCAAAACAGAAATAATAAGTCTATGCGCCAAGCAATCACCATCTCTGAGGCAGCACTTGAACAAGTTCGTGCTCTTTTGCAAAAACGCGAGAAACCTAGCGTTGGCATTCGTGTAGGCTTAAAGACTAAAGGGTGCAATGGTCTAGCTTACAGTATTGAATACGCTGATGATAAACATGCATTAGATGAATGTATTGTGGTTGACGACGTTACAATTCTCATTGATCCTAAGGCCATTATGTTTTTGATAGGAACAGAAATGGACTTTGTGACCGATAAATTTCAATCAGGATTTGTGTTTAATAACCCCAATGAAAAAGGCCGATGTGGTTGCGGAAAATCGTTTCATGTATAAAAATCCCTTCGAACTTTTTGGACTGCCCATTAGCATTTATGTTCACCAAGCAACCCTTGATGAACGTTACGTTGAAATGATGAAAGATCTGCATCCAGATAAATTTAATGGCGAAGATGCATTCATGAAAAAAAGCGCTGAACAAATTTCTGCATACGCTAATGAAGCGTATCAAATTCTAAGATCACCCTTAAAATGTGCCGATACCGCCATAAAAGCTAAGGACTGGAAATTACCAAATGAAGAAACAACGAATGACTCAATTCTTCTAATGGAAATGATGGAACTTCAAGACATGGCAAAATCTGGTCATGACCTTAGACCATTTTATCAAGATGCACTTGTTCAGTTTGAATCAGCGCTGCAGGAAGATTCTGAAACAAAAACGCTGGCAGCTTATGCCAGGCTTAAATTTTTAGCACGACTATTAGGAAGCATCGATGCTACTGCAAATTAGCGAACCTAACGCAGGCGTCATAAAGCCAGAAATCACATCATGTGCCATTGGTATTGATTTGGGCACAACCAATTCTGTTGTGGCCATTTGGAAAGATGGAAAGCCACAAGTTTTAGTAGATGACCTAGGTCCGTTATTTATGCCATCGGTGATTAGCACTCCAACAGGTGATTTACATTCTACCAAACGAATGATGCATGAACCTACATCCATAATTTCAGGCGAACATACTGCCTTAACTGCCGCCCAAGACATTTTAAAACGTTTAAAAAACCGTGCGGAAAAAGCTTTAGGTTGCGAAGTTCAACAGGCTGTGATTACTGTTCCCGCATACTTTGACGATACAGCGCGTCAAGCTACAAAAGATGCAGCATCTTTGGCTGGCCTTGAAGTTATGCGTTTAATTAATGAACCAACTGCAGCAGCACTAGCTTATGGTCTTGATGAAGGAAAAGAAGGGATTTTTGCCGTTTATGACCTAGGCGGTGGTACTTTTGATGTATCGATTTTATCCATGCGCAAAGGTGTATTTCAAGTTCTTGCAACTGGTGGTCATACACAATTAGGTGGAGATGATATTGACGCTATAATAACAAAACATTTTGGTTGGGATGATCACCTAAAAGCGCGTAGGGCAAAAGAAACTCTTACCCATGGATTAAACGAAAAAATACTGAGCGATCTGTGTCAGCCGCTTATCAAAAAAACACTAACTATTTGCAACCAAGCTATTAAAGATGCTGCTATTACAAAACAACAAATCGATGGCGTTATTCTAGTTGGCGGATCGACAAAACTAAATAGTGTCAGAGCATCGGTTAAAGAATTCTTTTCACAAGAACCTCTTACTAATCTTGACCCAGATTGTGTCGTTGCATATGGCGCAGCGCTGCAAGCTCATCAATTAACTTTTGGCACCGACACCTTACTTCTGGATGTTATTCCCATTTCATTGGGCATTGAAACCATGGGGGGCATTGTTGAAGTGATCATTCCTCGGAATAGTCCTATTCCCATTCGCATGGCTCAAGATTTCACAACATACGAAAATGGGCAAACAGCTATAAGCATTCATGTGGTCCAAGGAGAGAGAGAATTTGTAAAAGATTGTCGCTCTTTAGCACAGTTCACCTTAACAGGCATCCCCCCTATGTTAGCTGGGGCTGCACGTATTAGATTAACCTTTAGCGTAGATGCCGATGGCCTGCTGACTGTAAGTGCTAAAGAGCAAGAAACTGGCATTATCCAACAGGTAGAAGTGAAGCCTTCCTATGGATTAAACGCTGAAGATTACGCTCTCATGCTAAAGCAAGGTTATGAACACGGAGAAGAAGACCTAAACAACAGATTACTTATTGCCGCAAAAATAAAAGCTGAACAATTGATCACCCAGCTTGAAAGTGCCCTAAATTTAGATGATCAGCTTCTTGACGAAGACCAGATAAATGCTTTAAAAGTTTGTGCTTGGGATGTAAAACAAAAGCTCGAAACGCAAGATCGTTTATCTATCCAAAAAGCATGTGATAGCCTGGCTTTGTTAGCGCAACCATTTGCTGAAAAACGTATTGCACATGCTATAAAGCAAAAATTTCAACATCAAACTATATAATAAGGAACCTTATGCCATCCATTCATTTTATCAAGCAAGACGGTGAAAAAATAACTGTTGATGCTCCTCTTGGTCTTTCTGTTTTGGAAATTGCTCATCGCAATAGCATTGACTTAGAAGGAGCATGTGAAGGCTCACTAGCTTGTTCAACTTGCCATGTAGTGGTAGATGAACCTTGGTTTGAGGTTTTACCTACAGCCACTGAAGATGAAGAAGACATGCTAGATCTAGCATTTGGATTAACCCACACTTCACGCCTTGGTTGCCAAATCATTATAACCGAAGAGCTAGATGGCCTAACCCTCAAGCTACCAACAGCAACGCGCAACATGATGGTTTAAAATGCAAAGTACACAATCGCTTGACCCTAAAGACAGATTTTCTTTTGGCAAAAATTGGTCACGTTTTTTAACTACATTGAACGATGATCGTATAAAAGAAGCTGAAAAAAGCTTACAAGAAAAATTAGGGCTAGAAAGCCTTGAAGGCAAAATTTTTCTTGATGTTGGGTCAGGCAGCGGATTGTTTAGTCTTGCAGCTTATCGCTTAGGCGCAAAAGTTTTTTCATTTGATTATGATCAAGATTCAGTCAATTGCACAAAATACCTTAAAGAAAAATATGCCAATACTGACAACCGATGGACTGTTGAACAGGGCTCTGCACTTGATAAAGAGTTTTTAAAGAAATTTGGAAAAGTTGATATTTTATATTCTTGGGGAGTATTACACCATACCGGCCATATGTACGTCGCATTTGAAAATGTCGCAAATATGGTAGCTAGCGGTGGACAGCTTTTTATCTCAATTTATAATGATCAAGGTGGAGCTTCTAATCGTTGGAAATGGATTAAGGAAAAATACAATAAGGGATCATGCTTCATGAAAACCCTTCTAACCTACTACACGTTATTTAGACAATGGATCATTACCTTCATTAAAGATTTTCTCAAATCCGGAAATCCTTTTAAAACATGGATAACATACGGTAAAAATAATCGCGGCATGTCGGCTTACCACGATGTTATTGACTGGGTTGGCGGATACCCTTTTGAAGTTGCAAAACCTGAAGAAGTATTTATTTTTTTCAAAGAAAAAAATTTTGAGTTACAGCTTCTTAAAACATGTGCTGGCGGCTTAGGTTGTAACGAATACGTTTTCAAATTAAAGCATTGAATCTTGTATTATTAAAAACTTTTTCCTAAAGTTAATGCATACAATATTAACTTTAGGAATACGTATGCATATAATTTTAAGATCAATTTACCACGTAGCACTTTGTATAGCTGTTTTGCCCCAAGTTTTTTCTTCAACCGTCAAGGAACGAATTGCGGCCAACAATGCTAGAGCCGGCCAAATTGGGGCTATTGACGTAACTAAAAAACCAAACCGTGCCACTCTTACTGGAAAAAGAGACGCAAATGCTGTGCTTGGAAATTCTGTAAAAGATGCCGAAACAGCAACGACTAGGTTATTTACGCAACATTATAACGAAGCTGCCCGCGATGCGACCTATGCCAAGCGTCAGCAAATTAATTTATGGCGTATCAAAAAATTTCAAGCGCTTCATACAACTCCAGCATTTTTTGACACAAGCACCACTGGCGTTAAGGCTAGGCCAGAGCGCTTTCAGCCAACATTAGATGCATCAAACTTAGCCATGGCAGCTGCCTATGCACCCTACAACAACGTATCACGCGTCAGTAAAGAGGATGTCGAAGCATTTGCCCGAGCATATCCTCAAGAAGTAACAGGTTTAAACTTGCAAGCACTGGAAGGTGACCTGCTTCCACAAAATGCTGCTGGTCAAGCCTTTGCGTATAATCCATTTTCTTATGGAATGGTATTAGTATACCGCCTGCGGCACCAAGATAAACTAGGTGGTGAATCACCTACCACAATTGATATATACAACAAAGATGCAGCATTTCAGTGGGAATCAGCTGCAGGAATCGCCCACGAAGCCATAGGAACAGCTCATACTGCATCAGCACCAACTACAAAAAGCGCCCCAACCTCCTCAGCTCAGGCTCACATTACGCAAAAGATAGTAGAAGACGTAAGAAAAAACTAAAACCAATAGCTGCTGTGGCTTAATTCCTTTTAAGGAAACAGACAGAAAGACATAAAACTTCACGGGGCAAGATACAAGCCCCGTGGTGCAATCAAGCCTATTATTCAATAACAAATTGCTATCATTAATGAATATTCACTAGAATTTTTCCCGTGGGTTTCTTATAGGCCTATCAAAGCACTAAACGTAGATTTTGCTAAAATTTTAAGCACTTTCCCCTGTGGATAAATTTTGATTTAGGGGTTGTATTTTTAGTTTCGCTCTTCTATTTTAATGATTACATTATTCGTTTTCATTTTAATAGGTACACAATAAATGGCCCAACCTCAGTTGGTCGATCAGGGAGCTGTTGTCGCTTCAGTAGACCGCTTAAGCCCTACTGCTATGCTGAAAGACCAGTGGAACATGGTCAAAGAGCTAGTAGCGACTGATATTGGTGTGAGCCATAGCAAAAGCTGGATAGAACCGCTTGAGCTATTGGGCCTCGATGGCATGATGCTTGTGCTTGGATCTCCAAATAGCTTTGCAAAAGACTGGGTTGAAAATCATTACTTAGAATCAATGGAAAAATCTTGGAAACAAATTAATATGGTTATCCAAGGCGTGAAAATTATTATTCACGAAGCACCTCTCACCATTGCGAACACTAACTCTAGCACGATTTCAGCTCAAGTAAAGACTCAAGAAAGTTTTGATTCATTTGAAAAAGAAGAAGCTGGCACATACACAGGAGCCCCTTTAGACAATCGCTTCACCTTTGAAAATTTCGTGGTTGGAAAACCAAATGAATTAGCTTATGCAGCAGCGTTACGCGTTGCAGAATCTTCCACACCACAATTTAATCCACTGTTTTTGTATGGCGGAGTTGGGCTTGGTAAAACGCATCTTATGCATGCAATTGCTTGGAAGATTCGTCAATGTCACCCTGCTCGTAAAGTTATTTATCTATCAGCTGAAAAATTCATGTACCAGTTTGTACGTGCATTACGCTACAAAGACATGGTTTCTTTCAAAGACCAATTTAGAGCGGTTGATGTCTTAATGATTGACGATGTGCAATTCATTAGCGGTAAAGATACTACTCAAGAAGAATTTTTTCACACATTCAATGCTCTAGTTGATAAAAATCATCAAGTCATTGTGTCTGCTGATAAATCACCATCAGACCTTGAAAATATGGAAGAACGGCTTAAGTCACGTTTAGGTTGGGGACTTGTTGCTGATATTCACCCTACAACGTATGAATTACGTTTGGGAATTTTACAAGCAAAGTCTGCAGCCTTAGGTGTTAAAATGCCCAAAGAAGTTTTGGAATTTTTAGCATTTAAAATAACGTCCAACATTCGCGAATTAGAAGGTGCTTTGAATCGTATTTTAGCCCATGCAAGCCTTGTAGGCAGGTCAATTTCTTTAGACACAACGCAAGAAGTTTTGCGTGATCTACTTCGCTCTAATGACCAACGCCTAACGGTTGAAGAAATTCAGCGCAAAGTTGCTGAATACTTTAACATTAAAATGTCAGATATGGTTTCAAATCGTCGCATGCAAAACATTGCCAGACCTCGTCAAATTGCGATGTACATAGCAAAACAATTAACCAGCAAATCACTACCTGAAATCGGACGTAAATTTGGTGGACGCGACCATACAACAATTTTACATGCTGTTAGAAAAATTCAAGAATTGTGCGCAGATGATTTTGATTTTGCTAATGATGTTGAAATTCTAAAACGCAGCTTACAAACATAAAAATTTACAAAATATAACCTTCGACCAATTTTTGGAGCAATCATGGAACTCACAGTTCAAAAAAACTCATTTTTAAAAGCGTTGTCACACGGACAAAGTATCGTTGAAAAACGTACAACGATTCCAGTTTTAAGTCATGTTTTGCTTAGCGCAACTCATGCAGGTCTCACATTAACATCAACAGATCTTGATATGGCTTTGGTTGAGACTGTCCCTGCGCAAGTTCGTATTGCAGGACGCATATGCGTTCCTGCGCATCTGCTTCACGACATTATTAAGAAACTTCCAGACCTTCCAATTGATATTGAAATTAACCAAGAAACACAGCAATTAAGTGTTAAAGCTGGACGTTCTCATTTCAATCTTCCAGGACTTGCACCTGAAGATTTTCCTGAAATTACTAGCTCTGTACTTACTCATCATTTCGACATCGGTGCTAGCGATTTCCGCTACATGATTGACCACACAAGGTTTGCTATGTCGACAGATGAAACCCGTTATCATCTAAATGGCATTCATTTTCATCTTTTTGAAGAAGACGGCATGAAACTACGCGCTGTTGCTAGTGATTTGCATCGCTTAGCCTGCGTAAGCATCAATGCGCCTGAAGGATCAGCAGACATGCCTTCAATGATTATTGGCCGTAAAGCTATTACTGAGATAAGAAAACTATTGGAGGAAGCACCTGAACAAGTAAAAGCAGGGCTTTCGGATAGTCGATTCGAACTTAGCATACAAGGCGGTCAAAATCGTATGAGTTTTAGCACACGCCTTGTTGACGGAGAATTTCCAGAATACCAACAAACATTGACTGCAGACATTGAACGCACCGTAAAAGTAAACACACGCGCACTAGCAGATGCTGCTGACCGAGTCAGTACCGTTATCACTGACCGGGACAAAATTCTACGCATTAACTTAGAAAATCAGCACGCAAAGCTTTCAGCAATCAGCCAAGAACTAGGCGCTGCTCAAGAAGAAGTTGATGTAGAATCATCATGCAGCGACCCAATTCAAATTTGTTTCAACGTTCGCTACGTGCTTGATGTTGCTGGATTAATTAAAGATGAAGAAATGAACATGCATTTAACTTCTCCAGACACACCAATTATTATACGTCCCGCAAACACCAACAACGAAGCGTACGTTATTATGCCTTTGTTTGCGTAAGAAAAACTACCATCATATAGTTCGGGGGCATAACTCCCCCGAATATCTTTTTATACATTCAAATAACATCATTAGATTTTTTCTATAATTAAGCTGTATATAGCTCGCTCTTAATATTTAATTAAACAATATAATATATATTTATATTATGAATTGTCTTAAATATATTGAAAATTATGAATAAAAATACTTTTTTCAAACTATTTTTCTTCATGTTATTCCATGACCTAGGTGGAAGCACACAAACATACTATGAATTTTTTGATCCACCATTTTCACATATAAATGGAAGCCATGAAAAAGTTGGAATCGTATTTTTACATGGCTTAGGTGGAAGTGCGCAAAGTTGCAATGAATGGATTGATTTTGCAAGAGAGGAAGGCATACGACCCTCTTCTTCACAATGCGCTGTATATATCCCCGAAGCAAAAGATCATTCTTGGTTTGATGTTAATGCATTGTTGCCTGATTTAGTGCATATATCAAATCCAGAAAACCAAACGCCAGCTAATATTAAAGCGCTTTTAGAAAAAATAAACACTATTGCACCTCAGATTCAAAGCTTAAAGGCAGGAATTCAGGAATTTATAAAAAGAGAAGGAATTGCAATGAAAAATTTGCACTTCGTTGGATATTCTCAAGGTGGAATATTAGCGCAAATGCTTGCTTATTCTTTGCCAGACTCTTGTGGAAGTGTATGTTTTGCTGGTTGTCCTTGGGTATGGACTCCTGATGAAGACATTAAGCTTCCCCATTCAATTTTGATGGCAATCAATAACGATGATCCTATCTTTGGAAATATCTATCATTTTTCACGAGATATTTTCAAGAAAAAGGTAGGATCAGAAAAATTTAATACAGCTGTAAGAGAAGTGATTGAACAAGAGGGTGGTCATAGTATTTCTCAAACTGCAAAAATTGTATGCGCAAAACATTTCAAAGAAGTGCTTGGCTTACTTTCTTAAAAAAAGATCAAAATAAGGTGTTAAAAATCATGCATTTAACTAAAGACGATATTCATATTTCTGTAAAAGTATTAAAAGAATTATTAGCAAACGCACATGTGCTATCTGTAAAAACACAAAACTTTCATTGGAATGTGGAAGATATGCGTTTTCATATGCTACATGCATTTTTTTCTGAGCAATACACCTTGCTTATTGAAGAAATTGACGAAATTGCCGAACGTATTCGCATGCTAGGAGAATATGCTCCTGGTTCTATGGCAGCCTCTCTAGACTTAACAATGCTCAAAGAAGTAACCTACTGTCATGATGGAAAAGAAATGCTGCAACAATTAACTGAAGATAATCATACCATTATTGGCATTCTTAGAAAATCAATTGAACATGTTGCAAAAACTCAAGATCAAGGAACCTTAGATTTTCTTATAAGCTGCCTGAGACAACATGAAAAAATGGCTTGGATGGCAAAAAGTCATTTAAAAGCTTAGCTATCGCATATAGACCCTTTTCATACAAAACATCAACAGCATCTCGCAATTCCTCCTAACATGCTGCTATAGTGGTGGGTATAAAAGCGCATCACTAAAGTAATATGCACGTTCAAAGTGTTCAACTTCGGGTCAGCTTAACAGGACGTTATGCAACTGCCCTATATAAGGAAGCTTACTCTACAAAGAGTATTGAAGTCATTTTGAGTGATATAAATACATTCAATGAACTTCTAAAAAGTAGCAAAGAACTGGAACATATTTTAAAGAGTAATTTTTTACGCGTAAAAGATGCGCTTCACATTTTAGGTGAAGTTGGAAAGCTTATGAATTTTTCCGAATTATTTGTGAATTTTTTAAAAGTAATTGTGACTAACAGGCGCGGCACATTTCTGCAAAATATTTTCAATGATTTTTTAGCTCTTGTTGATATTCAAACTAGCACAATACCCATTCGTATAGAATTTGCACAAATTGAAAAAAGCAATATTAGTGCAATAGAAAGACTATTGAAAAAAATGTATCCAGACCAAGCTTACAGATTTGAACATAACCATGCACCTCAGCTTTTAGGTGGGTTCAGAGTCTTTATTCGTGAACGTTGTTTAGACTATAGTTTAAAAAGTCGCCTAAATCGTCTATCTTATCAACTAAAAGAGGCCTAAATTTTATGCAACATCGCGCCACCGAAGTAAGCGATATCATCAGAAATACTCTACATCACGCTGATAAGGCTTTTGACAGTTATGAAGTAGGCACAGTCCTTTCTGTTGGCGATGGTATTGCTCGCATCTACGGTTTAGATAATGTCCAAGCTGGAGAATGGGTTGATATTATTACCAGCGACGGCACACCTGTACGGGGTATTGCAGAAAACCTTGAAGTTGATCATGTAGGCGTGGTGATTGTTGGTAATGATCAGTTGGTTAAAGAAGGCGATCAAGCACGCAGAACACACCAAATTGTCAACGTAAACGTGGGTAAAGGTTTACTCGGCCGTGTGGTTGACGCATTGGGGAATCCTATTGATGATCTAGGTCCATTAGAAGATGTCACAACTACTCCTATTGAACGCAAGGCTCCTGGTATTATTGCCAGAAAATCTGTGCATGAACCAATGTTAACTGGAATTACTGCTATTGACGCTTTAGTTCCAATTGGCCGTGGTCAAAGAGAATTAATTATTGGTGACCGTCAAACAGGAAAAACCACTATTGCTGTTGACGCGATTTTGAATCAGCGAGAAATTAATAAAGGGCCTGACCCTAAAAAGCATCTATATTGCATTTACGTGGCTATTGGTCAAAAACGTTCATCAGTCGCGCAATTAGTCAAAACTCTACAAGACCAGGGTGCGATGGATTACACTATTGTTGTTGCGGCAACGGCTTCTGACCCTGCTCCTTTGCAATATCTTGCTCCGTACACTGCTTGTGCCATGGGAGAATATTTTCGCGATAACGGTATGCATGCTCTTATTATTTATGACGATCTTTCCAAGCATGCTGTAGCCTATCGTCAAATGTCGCTCTTGCTGCGTCGTCCACCTGGGCGCGAAGCCTATCCTGGCGATGTTTTTTACCTGCATTCACGTCTTTTAGAGCGCGCAGCAAAATTAAGCAATGAATTGGGCGGAGGCTCACTAACAGCACTGCCAATTATTGAAACACAAGCTGGCGACGTATCTGCATACATTCCCACAAATGTGATATCCATCACCGATGGGCAAATATTTTTAGAAACAGAACTATTTTATCAAGGCATACGCCCAGCAATTAACGTTGGACTTTCCGTTAGTCGTGTTGGGTCTGCTGCGCAAGCCAAAGCTATGAAAAATGTTGCTGGTAAAATCAAATTAGAACTTGCCCAGTACCGTGAAATGCTTGCATTTTCTCAATTCGCTAGCGATCTTGATGCAAATACCCAAGCGCTTTTAGCACGCGGCGCAAAACTTACTGAGCTGTTAAAGCAAGACCAAAGAAAACCTTATTCGCTGGCACAAGAAGTTGTTGTGCTGTTTGCAGCTGTTCGTGGCTTTCTTGATAAAGTTCAAGTGGAACGTATTAAAGAATTTCAAAAGGACTATCTGCACCTTCTTGAAACTCAAGAACCAGAAATGATGTACGCTATAAACCATACTGGTATTTTAAGCAACGAACACGAAGAAAAATTAAAAACCTTTTTAAATGAATTCCTAAGCCGTTTTGCCCATGAGCCTAAAAGAACTACGTAGAAGAATTTCAAGCGTTAAATCAACGCAAAAAATTACAGCCGCCATGAAAATGGTGGCTTCGGCAAAACTACGTCGTTTGCAGGAACGCGTTCATTTTGGCCATGATTACATTGAACGCTTGAATCTTATTGGTAGTCATTTAGGAAAAGTCAGCCAAGATATTGAAACTGCGTCTCCTTGGTTAAATGCAGAAGGCGATCAAGATTTAATAATCATTTTTGGTGCAGAAAAAGGCTTATGCGGGAGCTTTCACAGCAACCTTGTGCGTAAAATAAACCAAGTATTAGAAGAACATTCTAACCCTGAACTGCTAATATTCGGTCCAAAGGCCGCGGATGCATTAAAAGACAAACAAACACAAAATTCAAGTTTTAATATCGATTTCACAAAACCGAGTGCGCAAACTTTTTTGAATCTTGCAAAAGCCATTGAGCCATTGAAAAAATCTAAAAAAATTGGCCGAATTCACCTTATTGGGTCAATTTTTAAAAATATTTTGACGCAACAGACATATTCAAAAATTCTTTGTCCTTTTGTATTTGAATCTACACAAATTAACAGTGATACAAATATTTTTGAGCCATCAGCAGACGTATTCTTGCCTCACTTTTTTACACAATATTTAAGTGCGAATCTTCATCAAGCTTGGCTTGAAACTTTAACAGGAGAAATGGCTTCACGCATGACTGCTATGGATAATGCGACCAGAAATGCAAAAGATATGCTTAGTGACCTAAGCCTTGAATACAATCGCACGCGTCAAGCGCAAATAACCACAGAACTAACCGAAATTATCGCAGGATCAGAGGGAGCACAATAATGACCACCCAACACAAAGGATATATCTCACAAATCATGGGGGCCGTTATTGACGTCTATTTTGAAGGTTATCTTCCTCCCATTTTAAATGCTCTAGAAATACCCAGAGAAGACAGTGAAACTAAAGGAAAATTAATACTAGAAGTCGCTCAACACCTTGGTGAAGGAACTGTGCGTACCATTGCTATGGATGCCACTGCAGGACTACATCGCGGTCAAGAAGTGATCGATACAGGTTCGCCTATTTGTGTTCCTGTTGGCCCAGAAACTTTAGGGCGTATTATGAACGTTATTGGTGAACCAATTGATGAGCGTGGCCCCATAAAAACTAAGCAAGTATCGTCGATCCACCGCAGCGCCCCTGAATTTATAGAACAGTCACCTGCCACTGAAATTTTAACCACAGGAATTAAGGTTATTGACCTATTAACCCCCTACCCTAAAGGTGGAAAAATTGGCCTTTTCGGCGGCGCAGGCGTTGGTAAAACTGTTTTAATTATGGAGCTTATTAATAACGTTGCAAAAGCACATGGTGGTTATTCTGTGTTCGCAGGTGTTGGCGAGCGTACTCGTGAAGGTAATGACCTCTACCATGAAATGATTGATTCTGGAGTGGTTAAGCTTGATGAAGAAGGATCAAAAGCAGCGCTTATTTATGGACAGATGAATGAACCACCAGGAGCACGTGCTCGTGTAGCATTATCAGGACTAACAGTCGCTGAATATTTTCGCGATGTTGAAGGAAAAGATGTTTTATTTTTTATTGATAATATCTTCCGCTTTACCCAAGCTGGTGCTGAAGTTTCAGCTCTATTAGGGCGTATGCCATCAGCAGTAGGGTATCAACCGACATTATCTAGTGAAATGGGTAATTTACAAGAACGTATTACCTCAACAACCAAAGGATCTATCACATCAGTTCAGGCAATTTATGTTCCGGCAGATGACTTAACTGACCCTGCCCCTGCCGCATCTTTTGCTCACTTAGATGCAACAACAGTGTTAAGTAGAAGCATTGCTGAACTCGGCATCTACCCGGCAGTTGACCCGCTTGATTCTACATCACGCATTCTATCAGCTGACGTTGTTGGTGAAGAACACTATCAAGTGGCACGTCATGTGCAAAAAATCTTGCAAACCTATAAATCATTGCAAGACATCATCGCTATTTTAGGTATGGATGAATTATCGCCTGAAGACAAGCTAACCGTTTCCAGAGCTAGAAAAATTCAACGTTTCCTTTCACAACCATTTTTTGTGGCGGAAGTCTTCACCGGATCTCCTGGAAAACTTGTATCATTGGCTGATACCATAAAAGGCTTCAAAGGAATTTGTGATGGAGATTATGACCACATCCCTGAAAGCAATTTTTACATGATTGGTAACATTGAAGAAGCGTTAGAAAAAGCAAAAGCCGCGTAATAGGAAGATAAACGTTATGCTAACACCTGAGACTCAATTGTTTCTGGAAGGTTTAAAAAATTTAAACCGTCCTCCTATCGATCAAATCCCCGTTGAATTTATGCGTGATCAGTTTGAGACTGTATCTATGTTATATGGCGGAAGTCGACTTCAAAATGTTTCATATGAAGACAGCATACTTACATTACAAAAAGTGAATCGCCCAGTTAAAATTCGTACTTTTCAGGTTGAAGCACCTAAAGGGGTAATTTTATATGCGCACGGAGGTGGTTGGATTCAGGGCAGCTTAGATACTCATCACGTAATGTGCCAAAATTTAGCACAAGCAACTCGTAGTAATGTTGTAGCAATTGATTACTCTTTATGCCCTGAGCATGCATATCCAGTTGCATTAAACGAAATTGAGGCCGTATATAAATGGGCTGTTTCTGAACAATCCCTTCCCATTAGTGTCGCTGGTGACAGCGCAGGCGCAAATTTAATGGCAGGACTTATAATGCGATTAAACAGCCAACAATTGGCTTTACCCAAAGATTGTATTTTTTTCTATCCTTTTTTTGATTTAACATGCCAATTGGAATCATTACAGGAATTTGCTGAGGGTTACATGTTAACTAAACATACAACAGTCCACTGCAGAAATACTTATTTAAGTAATGATCTAACATTAGCAGAGCTCCCTGAAGTTTCACCTTTATGGCAAATGGAAAATCTCAATTTTCCTTCGACTTTAATTATTGCTGCAGAATATGACCCCCTTCGCGATGATTCAAGACTTGCTAAAAAAATATTAGAAGAAAAAGGGAAGCTAAAGGGCTATTTAGAAGTACCTGGCGTCATTCATGGATTTGCACAATTTCCAGGTTTATTTCCAGAATCAGCTAAAGTTTTCGAATGGATTGGCAAGTTTTATAGCTAAGAAAACCACTGATATTTTGTGTAACTAGTCTTAAAAACTTGAATATTTTTGAAAAACCTCCTATACCCTATCTATGGATTGATGATCTACGGCCATGAATAAATTTTTAGATTTTGAAAAACCAATTGCTGAACTTGTTGGTAAAATTGAAGAGCTAAGACACTTAGCTAACAACAAAGACCTTAACATCGCTGATGAGGTTTCTAAGCTGCAATTAAAAGCAGATAAAATGATGCGTCAAACCTACACTCAGCTAACACCTTGGCAAAAGGTTCAAGTAGCTAGGCATCCGGACAGACCAAAATTTTCTGCATATATAAATGCCATTTTTACTGATTTTGTGCCACTTGCTGGCGATCGCTTATTCGCTGATGACCAAAGTATTGTTGGTGGCTTGGCAACCTTAGGTGGTGTATCTGTTATGGTCATTGGCCAAGAAAAAGGTAACGATACAGAATCTCGTGTAAAACATAATTTTGGCATGCCAAAACCTGAAGGGTATCGTAAAGCTCAGCGTTTAATGGATATTGCAAATCGTTTTAAATTGCCAGTTATCACGTTTATTGATACACCTGGCGCTTATCCTGGCATTGATGCCGAAGAACGTGGTCAAGCTGAAGCAATAGCTAAAAGCATAGAAAAATGTCTAACTATTGAAGTTCCCTTAATTACTATCATCATTGGTGAAGGTAGCTCTGGTGGCGCTATTGCTATTGCAACTGCAAATTCCGTATTAATGCTTGAACATGCAATTTATGCAGTAATTTCTCCTGAAGGATGTGCTTCAATTTTATGGCGCAGCTCAACAAAAGCTGCTGAAGCTGCTGAAGCCCAAAAATTAACGGCTCAAGATTTACTAACACTTGGTGTAATTGATGCAATTATTCCTGAACCTATTGGCGGAGCACAACGCTTTCCTACACAAGTTGTTGAATCTGTAAGACGTCAGATAGAAATAGTTATGAATGACCTAATGCGCAATAGCGGACCACAGCTAAAACAAATGCGTCGTGAAAAGTTCCTACATATGGGACAAAAAGGTTTAAATTAATGATAAGTTTAGAAATAATAAAATCAAATTTATTATCTCCAGTGGTATTGTCCTTTTATCTGGGAGTATTTGCAAAACTACTAAAAAGTGATTTGAAGTTTCCAGATAGTTTTTTTTCGGGTTTATCAGCGTATCTTTTGCTAGCTATCGGGTTAAAAGGGGGAGTAGCATTAACAAACGTCCCTTTTTACATGCTTTTTTCTCCAATATTAGCTACATTCACCATAAGCCTATGCGTTCCTTCTGCGGCATTTTTGATTTGTAAATACATCGCACACCTAAAAAAAGAAGATGCTGCAGCAATAGCTGCCCATTATGGATCAGTTTCAATCGTGACATTTATTGCCACTAAAGTTTTTTTAGAAAATGCTGGATTAAAAATAGATGAGTACATGACCGGGCTGGTCGCACTTCTAGAACTACCTGGAATTATATTTGCGTTACTTTTAGCTCAAAATGTATTTGAAAAAAAAGCACAAAGTAGCGTCTCTTTTTTTGATAAATTTACAGGCATATTTCTAAGTAAAAGTATTTATCTTCTTTGGGGGGGATTGTTAATAGGCATTTTAACAGGACCAGAAGGCTTTAAAAAAGTAGCCCCTTTCTTCGTAGACCCATTTTATGGGATGCTTGTTTTTTTCATGTTGGAAATGGGCCTCGTTGCTGGCACACACATTGAAGACTTGAAGAAAATAAAAGGATTTTTGGCATTGTTTGCAGTTGGAATGCCCATACTTTCAGGCTCCTTTGCAATTTTCTTAGCAAAAATAGCTGGTTTTTCTCTGGCAAATGCAACAGTTTTTGCTGCAATGGCTGCTAGCGCTTCGTATATTGCAGCGCCTGCAGCTGTAAGAATCGCCCTTCCATCCGCAAATCCTTCTTACTATTTAACTTCGTCTTTAGTTATTACATTTCCTTTCAATTTAAGTTTAGGAATTCCTTTGTATTACATGCTAACAAAATGGTGGTACCAATTATGATGTTGAATTTAAATATTCCCAAACATGTAGCAATTATTATGGATGGTAATGGACGCTGGGCTAAAGCAAGGTCATTGCCAACTATTGCAGGCCACAGAGCTGGAGCAAAAGCTGTTGAAGAAATTATAGGACGCGCTGCAGAAATCGGAATTGAATATGTAACACTTTGGGCTTTTTCTTCTGAAAATTGGAAACGTGAGCAAGAGTGGGTTGAAGAACTTATGGGGCTGCTTCGTTGGTACCTACAACATTCAATCGATAAGCTTATAAAAAACAATGTACGTGTGAAAGTTATTGGTGACCGCTCAGCGTTCGCAAAAGACTTGCAAGACATGATCGGCAGCGTTGAAGATAGAACTCAGGAAAACACAGGTATTACTGTTATTTTAGCGTTAAGTTATGGAGGCCGAGATGATATTCGCAGAGCTACACAAAAAATTGCAGCTGACATCAAAAGCGGAGCTCTACAACCAGAGGATATTACAGAAGACTTAATCAGCCAAAATCTTGACACCAAATTTTGCCCCGATCCTGATTTATTAATTCGCACCTCAGGTGAATTACGAGTAAGTAACTACATGCTGTGGCAAATGGCTTACACTGAATACGTATTTGTTGATTGCTTTTGGCCTGATTTTGGGGCAAAACAATTAGACTTAGCAATTGAACAGTATTCAAAAAGGCATCGTCGATATGGCTTATACAGTGTTGCAGCCTAAGGGAGATTTGCTCCCAAGAATCCTTACCGGATTGGTAGCAGTCCCGGCAGTTATTTTTCTAATTTTTCAAGACCCCATTTTTTTTAAATTACTTGGTGTGCTTGCAAGCTTTGGATTACTTAGAGAATGGTCACGGCTAAGTTTTGGTGAAAATTACCACTGGATGAATAGCATTTGTTTACTGGCTATTCTCGTGGCTTTTGTGCCGGCATTACGTATAGGTTCTGTTGCAATAATACTAGCTGGATGCGGCTGGTTATATTACTTAAACCTTTTGCCCGTTAAGAAATTTGCAATTGTCAGCGCTGGTTATCTGTACATAAGCCTTGCAATGAGTATCATTATTCATATAATGCCTGAAATCGGGGGATCCTACTTTATTTTATTAGTTCTTGCTCTTGTTTGGTTTGTGGATACAGGCGCGTTCTTAGTGGGTAAGGTTATAGGAGGACCAAAATTAGCCCCAACTATTAGCCCCGGTAAAACATGGGCGGGATTTTTTGGTGGCATCTTTTTTGGTTTAGTGGGCGTGTGGTTTTTAACAAAAATAATGAGTATCAACGTAAGTAATTCATTTTGGGTTTTTGGAACAGCTGCGGTTTTTCTGGCCCATGGCGGTGATCTTCTAGAATCATGGTGTAAACGATATTTTAACGTAAAAGACTCTGGCAGCTTTCTTCCTGGACATGGCGGACTACTGGATAGGCTGGATAGCCTTTTGGCTATTAGCTTTGCAGTTGCTTTATTTTGGTATTTTGGTGAATAATTCAATAATTTTTAATAAGAAAATAATATGCGATTAGTCTCATCGGCACTTAATGTTGCTTTTTTCACAATCCTTAGTCGTTTAACAGGGTTCTGCCGTGATATTTTGATGGCCCAGTATATTGGCACAAGCTTTGTTATGGATGCCCTTGTTATTGCCATTAAAATTCCTAGTTTTTTAAGAAGAATTTTTGCAGAAGGCGCGCTGAATTCTTCATTCGTTCCTATTTATTCCGCAATGCATGTTTCGCAAGAAAGTGAAGCTAAAGAATTTATCAAAGACATTTTTTCATTAATGACAGGAATCCTAATATTATTGATTATAATCTTTGAGCTAATCATGCCTTTCATCGTTACTCTTATGATTCCTGGAGTAGGTGAAGAAGTATTTTCATTAGCAGTTTCATTTTCTAGAATTACATTTCCTTTCATTTTGCTTATATCATTAACAGCATTATTCAGTGGCGTTTTAAATACTCATGATCGCTTTGGTGCTGCTGCATCATCACAAATTGCTGGAAATCTTTTCATTGTATTTATTATGAAGATTGTTGATCCTTCCATGTTAGGTGATGGGGGAATTGTTGCAACTGCAATTATGGGATCAGGGTTTGTTCAGCTACTGTGGGTATATATTCCTTGTTATTTTATGGGCATTCGCCCTTCATTCAGAAAGCCAAGAAAAAATCAAGCAATGACAAATTTTGGTAAAAGAATGCTTCCTGCTGCATTTGGTTCAGGCATTCTTCAAATCAATTTATTTATTGATACAATTATCGCGTCGTTGCTACCAATGGGAACTATATCTTACCTGTATTACGCAGATAGACTTTACCACCTGCCAATCAGTGTTACCGGCACGGCCTTAGGTACTGTTCTGCTACCAATGTTATCCAAACAATGGAGAGAAAATAACGTTGAAGGAGCCATGCACAATCAAAATCGCGCAATTGAATTCGCGATGTTAATTACACTCCCAGCAATGGTCGGATTAATTTATTTGTCATATCCTTTGGTCATGGTTATTTTTGAACGCGGAGCTTTTGACCACGCATCAAGCGTTGCCACTGCAGAAACACTTGCAGGATTTGCCAGCGGATTACCTGCATATATATTAATAAAAATATTTAACACTAGCTTTTTTGCACGACAAGACACAGTTACGCCTATAAAAGTGGCTCTTGCTGGCATGGTTGTGAATGTGGTTTTGAATTTTGCTCTGATATACAAATACAAGCACCTTGGCATAGCTATCGCAACGTCTAGTGCGTCTTGGTTTAATGCTGCCGTATTAGTTTATCTTTTGAAAAAACGTAATTTCATTAGCTTTGATACGGCACTTTGGAAATTCTTGGCAAAAATTCTAATACCTTGTGCTTTAATATTTTTAGTACTTATAACCTTGAAACCTATTGTTGCGCCTTACCTTCATTCAAATGATGGTATTCACATTCGCTCCATTGCCCTAGCCGTACTTGTTGGAGCAGGATTATTGGCGTATTTTGTTGCAGCTTGGGCTACTGGTTTATTGCGATTCAAAGAATACATGTCATCGTAGATGGAAACGCTATCTCAGGTTATTAAAAGTTATCGTGCTTTTGCCGTAGCTGGGCTTCTTGAAAAAACAAAATCCGCACTTATTATACTAAGCCGCGATAATGACATTTCCCAATTTACAGTTCAGCTTGAACGATTGTTAAAGCGAAAGATACTAGCGTTTCCTGCTTGGGACTGCTTACCCTATGACAGAGTTTCTCCGTCATTAGATTGTATTAGTCAACGAGTTCAAGCACTAACTACCCTAGCTGAAGAACCGGAACAAATTTTAGTAACATCCGTTACTGCATTAACTCAATATCTGCCTCCGCGCTTAAGCTTTTTAGGAGAATCCTTAACTTTAAAAAAAGGGCAATCTTATTCATTTACAAAACTGAATACATATTTGGTTGAAAAAGGGTTCAATCGCGTTGGTGTTGTTTATGAACCTGGCGATTATGCAGTACGCGGCGATATTATCGATTTTTTCCCAATAGGTCATGAAAATCCGTACAGGATAGATTTTTTTGGAGATGATGTTGAACGCATTCGTCAATTTGATGCAGCAAATCAATCAACATTGAATGAACTAAATGAAATTCTTATTAAGCCAGCACGAGAAATTACATTAACAGCACAAGCCATTCAATTTTTCAAAGAAAAATACAGATTACAGTTTCCTGAAAACTATAGTCAAAATTCCTTATATCAACACATTAGCCAAGGCCATTTGTATGCAGGTTATGAACATTGGCTTCCTTTGTATTTTGAAAACACAGAAACCTTAATTGATTACATAGCTCCTGAAAAAACCATTTTAGAATTTGATGCATCGCAAACTTTTTCAGAGCATCACACCTTAATTCACGAATACTATCAGGCGCGCGTATCACCTGTTTTTGGAGATCACACATACCAACCATTGCCACCTGAAATAGTCTATTGGAATGAAAAGACCTGGAATGATTTTACAAAAAAAAATCATGTGATAATTTCTCCATTCCATACAGAAGGCGCAACACAATTACCAGTTCAACCTGCCCCAAGTTTTGAACAATCAAGGCAGCAAGGACAATTGTTTGAGCATGTATTCGCTTTAAAAAATACGCACCCTGATAAGCAATTGATCGTTGTTGCTCAAACTGATGGTGCACGTTCTCGCCTTGAAGTAATGCTAAAAGAACACAGAAGCGTACAGATTCTGCCTTTGACAGAATGGCCACCTGTAAATGCTTCAAAAAAACCCATTTATTCTTTAACTTTTCCGTTAGATGAAGGGTTTGTAACCCACGATCAAATAGTTCTTACAGAACAAGATATTTTGGGCGAACGCATTTCACGTAAAATCCAAAAAGCGCGCAAAAATGCAAACATATTCAAAGACCTTAGTGAATTAAATTTAGGCGATTATGTTGTGCACCGTGAACATGGTGTCGCAAAGTATCAGGGGTTACAAACGGTCGATGTTGCCGACCACCCTCATGATTGTTTACTATTAGAATACGCTGATAAAAACAAGCTATTCCTTCCCGTTGAAAACCTTGAGCTTTTAAGCCGCTATGGCTCTGACGACATGGTGGTTGAACTAGACCGTTTAGGCACTGCGAATTGGCAAAATCGAAAAGCACGAGTCAAGAAACGTTTATTGATCATTGCTGACTACCTAATCAAATTAGCAGCGGAACGATCATTACAAGAAGGGGAGACTTTCTTAACTCCCAAAGTTTACGATGAATTTTGCTCACGCTTCCCCTACCCTGAAACTGATGATCAGCTTCGCGCCATTGAAGAAGTTCTTGGTGATTTAGCATCGGGCAAACCTATGGATAGGTTAGTATGCGGAGATGTTGGTTTTGGCAAAACAGAAATTGCTTTACGTGCAGCTTTCGCCGTTGCGGCATCTGGCAAACAAGTCGTGATTGTGGCACCTACCACATTATTATGTCGCCAGCATTTTCAGAATTTTTCCAGTCGTTTTCATGGCTTTGGTATTCGTGTTGTTCAACTGTCACGCCTAGTTAAAGCAGCTGATGCAAAACGCACCCATGCTGAAATTACCAATGGTGATGCAAAAATTGTGATTGCCACCCATGCGGTGTTATCTGACAAGACAAAATTTCATGACTTAGGACTGCTTATTATTGACGAAGAACAACACTTTGGCGTTAAGCAAAAAGAAAAGTTGAAAAAACTCAAGCCGAATGTTCATATTCTCACCCTAACAGCAACACCAATTCCCCGCACCTTGCAACTAGCACTAACTGGTGTTCGTGAACTAAGCTTAATTGCTACGCCGCCAATTGACCGTTTGAGTATTCGCACTTTTACCATGCCGTTTGATGGAGTGGTTATAAAGGAAGCGTTGATGAGGGAATATCACCGTGGAGGGCAAAGTTTTTTTGTAGTGCCACGTATTGAAGATCTTAAAAAATCAAAAGAAATTCTTGAAACGTTACTGCCTGACTTTCGTATTGCCACAGCCCATGGTCAATTACCAGCAACAGAATTAGAAGACATTATTTCTGACTTTTGCGATAGAAAATACGAAGTACTACTTGCTACCAATATCATAGAATCCGGCATTGATATGCCTTGGGTAAACACTATTATTATTCATCGTGCTGATCGCTTTGGGTTAGCACAACTTTATCAATTACGCGGACGCGTAGGCCGTACAAAAATTCAGTCTTATGCTTACCTCACCCTACCCCCTGATACAATCATCAGTGACACAGCTAAAAAACGATTAGAAGTTATGCAAAGCCTTGATCAACTTGGTGCAGGGTTTAAACTGGCAAGCTATGATATGGACATTCGTGGCGCCGGCAATCTTGTTGGTGAAGAACAATCTGGCCACATAAAAGAAGTTGGCGTTGAACTATACCAAACCCTATTGCACGAAGCCATTTTACAAGTTCGTGCAGAACAGGAACACACAGTTGTGCAAACAACTGATTGGATTCCTCAGCTGAACTTAGGGCTTTCTTTGCTTATACCCGAATCTTATGTTGCTGACCTAGGCTTGCGCTTAAGCTTATATAGGCGATTAGCAACATTAGAATCAGTCAATGAAGTGCACGCATTCGCTGCCGAACTGGTGGACCGTTTTGGAAAAATTCCTAATGAGTGTGAAAACTTGCTAAAAGTTATAGAGCTTAAAATTGCGTGCAAACATTTAAACATTGAAAAAATTGATGCAGGCCCTAAAGGCATTGTCATTGCTTTTTACAAAAATGAGTTTGCAAAACCAGAGGCATTACTTGCGTATATCGGGTCACTTGAAGCACGTAAATTAGCTGATGCTAAACTACGTCCAGATCAGAAAATTAGCTTTTTACGAGATGGCCTAAACACTGATCTGCGTTTGAAATTTTGCTTTGCGGTTTTGAAGCAGTTACAGGGCATTTTGAATCAGTAGAATCATACCGCAATCAATTTCCATCTGGCTTGATCATAGTTAATCCATAGAGCGTATAAAATAATTTCACTAGATAGTATTTATTTATGATATACATTGTAATAATAGTACAATGAAATTATTCATTTCATGTAAATAACTGCGCTTCCAAAGAGCACGACAATAATTAATACAACCATAATTAAAGGACCATAATTAAGATGCTGATGCTTTGGATTATTTTACTTTTAAAAATTAAAGATTGGATTTCAGAAGCCAGGAAAGGCAATCCCATCATACCAGAAGGCACAACAATTATTGAGGATTATCAGTTCAGGGGACGTGAGTATACTACACATATCATTATACCAAAGGGGGTGACAACCATTGGGAGAGCTGCCTTCGGTGATTGCGAAAGACTTACAAGCATCACAATACCAAGCAGTGTGGCAACCATTAAGGAGCATGCCTTCAGTGGTTGTGCTGCTTTGAAAAACATCGAAATAGAAGGTGACCTGACAACCATTGCGACATGCACCTTCTATGGTTGCAGAAGTCTTGCGAAATTGTTGATACCAGCCAATTTAATAACTATTTGTCCAAAGGCATTTTATGGTTGCACAAGCCTTATAAGCATCACCATACCAAGCAATGTGACAACCATTGGAGATCATGCCTTTTCTTTTTGTACAAGCCTTACAAGCGTCACTATACCAAGTAGTGTTAAATACATAGGGCATGATGCCTTAAGGGGCTGTCTAAATCTTGTGGAAATTTACGTAGAACCAGGATCTTATGCTGATATATTCATGAAAGCATTATATCCAAAAAATCCAGAATATATTAAATATCCATAACCCTTCACGCAAGCTATTCACCGACATTTTTTATCATATCAAATTGTTGAGAGCCAGTTAGCAATATAACAGAGGGAAAATTGATGGCATATATCCATTCACCTGAGATGCCGAAATTAGTTGACGTTAGGTTGCGGCCTGATCAGAAAATTGCTTTCTTGCATGAAGGATTATACACTTATATTCGTTTAAAATTTAGCTTTGCGGCACTGAAACAGATTCAGGAGATTTTTCTATGATGACATCAATATCAAGAAAAATTCAAGAATTTCGAAAAACAAATGTTATGAACGGTGCAATTGCGGTAGAACAAGGTGGAGAAGTTGTTTATGCCAATGGGTTTGGAATTGCTGACCATTTCACAAATCAACTATGCACAAAAGATACTCAATTTTTTATAGCATCAATAACAAAGCAATTTACAGCTGCTGCACTGTTGCACGCCTTATGGCACAAAGATCCATCTATTGAATCTCTAAAAGCAGCCCTCCATAGCTCTCTCATCAATTATTTATCAGCAAACGATTCCATATGGACTGGGTCTGCACCTGAGTGGGCTGACAAAGTCACATTGCATCACTTGTTAACCCACACGTCAGGTATTCCTGGACCAAATTTTCAAAAAGATGAAAGCACTGTGATACTTCCTGCTGAAGTAATTAGAACATTAAAAGACAAACCTCTATTATTTGAACAAGGCACAAAATATCAGTACTCTTACGCTGGCTATTTTTTGCTCAGTGAAATTATTGCACGGTTAGCTGGAAAAAGCTTAAGTCAGTATTTAAACGATCAATTTTTTAAGCCATTAGGAATGCATACTACCTTCATGCCTGAAACTGGAACATGCAGAACAATGAAAACGTCTGGTGATTATCCAAATCTTGCCAGAGGTTACACCTATTTTGAAAACTCCCTTCCTACTGAAACAAAAACATATGGTCGAAATGCTCTTTTATGTGGCGCAGGTGGATTAATTTCCAACGTTACAGATTTGCTCAAGTGGAATGAAAATCTTTATGGCAATAAAGTTTTTCCAGGTGAAGTTACTGAGCACATGTTAAGCGAGCATGTGCAAATAGATTCAGAGGATGCGCCAAGCTATTACTGCTACGGAATTATAAAAATAAAACACACAAATGGAGATGTGTTCAAACATGATGGAGGCATGGCTGGATTCATTTCAACTTTACAGTATCGACCTTGTGACAAACTATCAGTCGTAGCTCTTGCAAATTTCAACATCTACTATTGTCAAAAATTTAGCCAAGCATTTGACGAGGAATACAAACGATTCTCTCATATCAAAAATCAAACAGATTTAAATGCAGCCGTCGATCAAGCGATGGAAGAAAGATTCCCCGGCTTTTTAGCAATAAAGAAAAGTCATGAGTTAATGCAGTTAAAAGACCTAATTACTCTAGACACATAATAAGTTCTATCTTGCTAGGTGTTTAAGCAGGCTATAGGATGAGCATACGTTTAATAGCAATTTAACATATGATTCAACGTTTACAATTGCAGTCTTTTAGAAGCTACAGCCAGTTGATTATTGATATCAATAAACCCTTTGTGGTTTTTTCAGGGCCTAACGGCGCTGGCAAAACAAATGTTTTAGAAGCGATTTCTTTATTTACGCCGGGTCGCGGCTTGCGCAAAGCCGAATTGTTGGAATTGCAACAACTAGAATCGACCTCTCCTTGGGCTGCATCAATTACTGTGAATGGGTATTCTCTTGGAACAGGCGTTAGTGATGTAGGTTTGAAAAAGCGTCTTTGGCATTTGAATCAAGAACCATTGAAAAGCCAGAAAATCCTAAATGATATTCTTCGACTGTTTTGGCTAACGCCTGAAACGGATCGTTTGTTTTTAGATACTCCATCGGTTCGTCGTCATTTTATTGACCGAATGATTTTTGTGCTATGGCCAGAACATGCTGTCGTATTAAAAGCATATGAACATTCAACCAAGGAGCGATTACGATTATTAGAGATGAACGCTGATGCCGCATGGATTAGCAACGTTGAAGAACATATTGTCAGTGCCGGCATTCAAATGCAAAAAAATCGCAGCAGTTTCTTAGAGCTTTTACCGCTTGATGAATCGCTAAAAGCAGCAATGCGTAGTGCAGCAGAACTTTTGGAAACCGAAGACGATGCCAAGGAATATTATTTAAAACAGCTTTCACAAAATCGCCCACGTGATGGCGCAGCTGGAATGACAACATTTGGCCCTCATAGAAGCGACTTGGAAGTATTTTACACGCCAAAAAATCAGTTGGCAGAAAAATGTTCAACGGGCGAGCAAAAAATGCTGCTTTCCAAATTTTTAATGAGTTTTTTGAAGTACCTTCTAGAAAATATAGACACTCCTGTGATTTTATTATTCGATGATGTTATTTCACATTTAGATTTTGCTAATCGTGTGCTATTGTTTGAACAACTAATAGGGTTGCAACAGCAAACAAGTAACAAAGGTATGTTGCAGGTGTTTTTTACTGGAACACATCTAAATGCATTTGAAGCTATACTCCCCTATGCACAAAGTTTTGAAGTTGACCATAGTCAGGTAAGGACCGTTTAATGACCGCACCAAATACGATACCAAACGAAGAATACACCGCAGATTCTATTAAAGTTTTAAAGGGGTTAGACGCTGTTCGTAAGCGCCCAGGTATGTACATCGGTGACACTGATGACGGTACTGGGTTACATCATATGGTATATGAAGTTGTCGACAACGCCGTTGACGAAGCTTTAGCTGGCCATTGTGATCGCATTACTATCACTATTGAAGCCGACGGGTCAGTAAGCGTTACCGACAATGGTCGTGGTATTCCTGTTGATATTCATGAAGAAATGGGCGTTTCTGCTGCAGAAGTAATTATGACGCAGCTTCATGCCGGTGGTAAATTTGACCAAAATTCTTATAAGATTTCTGGTGGTCTGCACGGTGTTGGTGTTTCTGTTGTTAACGCTTTATCTGAATTTTTAGACTTAACAATTTACCGAAACGACAAAAAGTATTTCTTGCGTTTTAAGCATGGTGTTCCGGAAGGATCACTAGAGCTTATTGGTTCTGCAGAAGGTAAAAAAGGTACAAAAGTTCGTTTCCTTCCTTCTTTAGAAACTTTTTCAGCAATTATATTTGACAGACCTACTATTGAACATCGGTTACGTGAATTAGCATTTTTGAATTCGGGCGTACATATTACGCTACGTGATGAACGCCCTGATCATTTTTACGAAACTGTCTTGTATTATGAAGGCGGACTCATTGAATTCGTTAAATATATTGATAAAGCCAAAAATACACTTCACGACAAACCTTTGTATTGCAGTCAAGTAGTTGACGCAATGACTATTGAAGTAGCTATGGAATGGACTGATAGCTACCATGAAAACACACTTTGTTTCACAAATAATATTCCACAGCGGGATGGTGGAACCCATTTAGCTGGTTTTCGTGGCGCATTAACTAGAGTTGTTGGAAACTATATTGCCGCCACTCCACAAGGTAAAAAAGACTCAAAACTATCAATTACAGGTGATGACATTCGTGAAGGTTTAAGCGCTGTTTTATCAGTAAAAGTGCCTGACCCTAAATTTTCATCACAAACAAAAGATAAGCTAATTTCATCAGAAGTTCGCCCAGTTGTTGAGTCAGTTGTTGGTCAAGCACTTGAGCAATGGTTTGAAGAGAATCCAACTCATGCAAAAAGTATTGTAGGAAAAGTTGTAGAAGCTGCAGCTGCACGTGAAGCGGCACGCAAAGCTCGCGAGCTTACTCGTCGTAAGGGTGCGCTTGATATTGCATCTCTTCCTGGAAAGCTAGCAGACTGTCAAGAACGTGATCCATCAAAATGCGAACTATTCATCGTTGAGGGAGACTCAGCGGGTGGTACTGCAAAAGGTGGGCGTAATAGAAACTATCAAGCTATTCTACCAATTCGTGGAAAAATTCTAAATGTGGAAAGAGCCCGTTTTGATAAAATTATAGGCTATGACCAAATCGGCAATATTATCACCGCTTTGGGCACCAGTATTGGTCAAGAAGATTTTAACCCCGAAAAACTTCGTTACCACAAAATTGTTATCATGACCGATGCGGACGTTGATGGTAGTCACATTCGCACTCTATTATTAACATTTTTCTACAGACAGATGCCTGAACTTTTAAAAAGAGGACATTTATACATTGCACAACCGCCGCTTTACACAGTAAAACGTGGACAATCAGTTGTGTACTTAAAAGACCAACCTGCCCTTGATAATTATTTACTAGACGCAGCTTGTAAGGATTCATTCCTCGCATTACCTTCTGGTGAACAGATTATGGGCGCTGATTGGCGCCAACTAGCAAGTCTGATTTTAAAAACTGACAGTACGTTTAAACCTTTAGCAAGAAGAATTTCAAATCGCTTCCTATTGGAAAGCCTATTAGTATTCAACTATTTTGAAGAAACCTTACCTGATCAGGACACTGTTCTTGTTACGCATCTTAATGCTAACGATAATCCAAATGCAGTTTGGCGCGCAGAACGCGGTACTGAAAACACAGTTATTTTCGTACGTAGCTGGGGTGGTGTGGATGAAAAGTGGGTGTTAGATGAATCCTTGAGGGCAACACCGGAAGCAAAGGCTCTGTTAACTTTAAGTCTTCAATTAGCTGATGTATTAGGCAAATCATTGACCCTTCACATTACAGCGCGTGATGGTAAGCAAGAGAACTTTTTAGATATTGGCATGCTCACTAAAACTCTAATGGAACAAGGCGCTAAGGGCGTTACGTATCGCCGAAATAAAGGTCTTGGTGAAATGGGTGACGAAGAATTATGGCAAACAACGATGGATCCAGAATCACGCACATTACTGCAAGTTAAAATGCATCATGCAGAGGAAGCTGAGGAAATTTTCTCAACTCTTATGGGGGATGTGGTTGAACCACGACGTGAATTTATTACAACAAATGCTTTGAAAGTCATCAACTTAGATATATAGGTTCATGTGTCGTGGCTATTAAAAAGCAACAAAAGACCAAGAAAAAAAAAGCAAAAAGATCATTATTAGGTCTTGTAGGTAGGTTTTGCCTATTAGCAAGCATTTGGGGGTCAATTCTACTAGGATTAATCCTTTTATGGTTTGTGCAAGACCTACCTGATTTAAATCACTTGCAAACAAATGTACGCACCCCAAGCATCACCATTCAAACTATTGATGGTACGGTGATAAATACCTATGGCGATGTATTCGATGAAATGGTTCGCGTACAAGATTTGCCAAAACATGTTCCACAAGCACTTATGGCTGTGGAAGATAGACGCTTCTACTATCACTTTGGTGTTGATATTATAGGCCTTGCACGAGCAGCTTACGAAAACTATCGTGCGAACCGTGTGGTTCAAGGTGGATCTACTGTAACTCAACAGCTGGCAAAAAATTTATTATTTACAGAAGGCTCTTTTACTGTAAGTGACCGTTCATTTAAACGGAAGATTCTTGAAGTTTTCCTAGCAGTTTGGCTTGAATGGAAATTTTCAAAAGACGATATTTTGACAATGTATCTAAACCGTGTTTACCTCGGTGCTGGAACTTTTGGCATTGAAGCAGCAGCGCAGCGTTACTTTAATAAATCAGCACGCGACCTTACTGTGTTTGAAGCAGCGGTGATTGCCGGGTTGCTCAAAGCCCCTTCGCGCTTTTCTCCTTCATCTAACCCTGAAAAAGCTAAAGAACGTGCCAAAACAGTTTT
Organism: Candidatus Finniella inopinata; assembly: GCA_943322985.2. Lineage (GTDB taxonomy): Bacteria > Pseudomonadota > Alphaproteobacteria > Paracaedibacterales > CAITNM01 > CAITNM01. The sequence continues at coordinate 55,021 of CALPGA020000003.1, read as the reverse complement.
ACAGCTTATGCAAGAAGCAGGGTTTATTAAAAACGCGCAAACATACTTTAATGAAGGTATCCACGTGCTTGAAAATAGCAAGCAAGAAAGTAGCTTCAAATATTTTTGCGATTGGGTCATAGAACTTATCCCTAATTTTGTTAACGGGATGGACCGTGATTTAATTGTGGTAACCACATTAGATCCTGGGATGCAACGGCATGCTGACCATGTTTGTGTTGACCATATAAACGAAATGGGCGCCAAGCTTAAGACATCTCAACTTGCTTTGCTTGCTATGAACCCAGACGGAGCGGTACGTGCAATGATTGGCGGGGTAGATTATAAAAAAAGCCAATTCAATCGTGTCCAAGCTTCTCGTCAACCAGGGTCAGCCTTTAAAATGTTCATTTTCCTAGCCGCAATGGAAGAAGGCATGAGCCCAAATGACATGATTGATGATAGTCCTTATGTTAACGGCACATGGCGCCCTAGCAATTTCACCTGGAAGACTCGCGGAGAAGTAAGCATTGTTGAAGCATTTTCTCGTTCTGTTAATAGTGTACCAATTCGGTTAATGGAAAAAGTTACACCTCGAAAAGTTATTGAAGCAGCTCATCGTTTAGGTATTACTAGCCCTATGGAGGAGCATCTTTCCTTATCATTAGGAGCAATTGAAGCTACGTTACTTGATTTGACTTCGGCATTTGCAACGTATGCAAATCAGGGACGTGCTGTTTGGCCCTATGGAATTTTAGAAATTCGTGATAAAGAAGGTAACATTCTTTACAGGCGAGAAGAACAGCAAACTCAAATAATTATAAAGCCTGAACCACTTGCTAAAATGCGCGCATTACTTAGGGCGGTAGTTGATGGTCGCAGTGGCTATAAAGCTAATGTTTCGCCAACTGTGATGGGTAAAACTGGCACTAATGGCGACAAAAGTGGAAACATAGACGCTTGGTTTTTTAGTTTGCGTGAGCCTTTGGAAAATGACATTGGATTTCAGAATTTAGTAGTTGGAGTTTGGACAGGAAATGACAAAAACAAACGTATGGCAAACGAATCTTCTGGTTCAAATTTACCTGCACTAGTAACCGCAGCTTTTTACCGTGGCCCTGAAGTTTACAATGGACCCAATAAACCACCTAAGAAAACAGTTCAACCTAAGATCTTAGGAAAAACATCTATTAAAGACGAAAAACAACCTCAGAAAAAAGATGCTGTCGAGGAATTGCTAGAGGATTTCGGGTAAAAACCAAGTGTTTTTTTACAACATCACCCTACATATTATTTATCAATAGGAAAAATAATAGGAAAATTTTAGAAAAAATTGTTATGATTATCCAACATTAAAATTTGGAGTTAATCACTATGAAGTCAAAAATTTTACTAATAAGCTTGGGATTATCTATTGCAAGCGCGAACGCAGCTGGTGCTAAACATGAGAAGTCAGCTAAGCCTACAGCAGAAATAGCTGCACCTGCCCCCAATGTAAGTGATGCACAAGTAAACGCAATGCAAGAAGTTATGGCAAGAATAGTAAAAGCAGACAACGTAAGTGGTCCTGAAGAGCTTTTCAAAATTATTAATGAGCAAACACAAACAGTTACAAGAGAATTAGCTGTTCAAGGTGCGGTTACAGAAGCAACAGCAAAAGGTATGAGGATTGTTTGTTATCAAGAAGGTGACGAAACTGTTGTTGCGTCATCTGACCCAACATTACTTGGCAAGCCTGTTTCTGACTTTAAAACTGATGAAGGTAAAATTATTCGTGACGAAGCTATTGAACAAATCAGAAATGGAAAAACTGGTTCGGCAACATTTACCTATAGAGAACAAACAAAAGATGGTGATCAGTTGGTTAATGGAAAACCAGTTGTCCACAGCCGTGTAGTTGTCGCCTATGGAAGAAAAGCATTTAAATTTCAATCAGATAAAAAATTCCTTTGTACAGTAAGTGAGGTAACTCAACCTCAATAACTACTTTTTAATTGCTTGAATAGCACCGTACAAGGTCCGAATCTCTTGCTCTGTGGGCTGCATTCTTAAAAATGCAGCCCTTATATTTTGCCACATTTTTTCTTTTTTATGGGGAACTCTCCAGAAATTCACTAAATCAAGTTCTGTTTCTAAAGACTGAAAAAAATGATGAAGCTCTTTTTGATTAACTGGTTTTGTATTACCCATATGCAGCCATGATTCTTGAGCTACGTGAGACTGGTACCATTCATATAAAATAACCACTGCTGCCTGTGCAATGTTTAAGGATGAAAAATCAGGGTTAACAGGAATAGTAATAATGTGCGTTGCAACAGACAAATCTTCATTACTAAGACCTGTGCGTTCAGGCCCAAATAGTAACCCAACCTTTTTTCCATTCATTAATGGCACTGCCGTTTTTGGAGTATGATATTCTTTAATTAATTCACGCTCCGCAGCTGTGGTTGCAAAAACTATCTCTAAGTCCCCAACGGCATGTTCTAAGCTTTGGTAAATACTTGCTTCTTCTAACACACGTTCATTACCAACTGCCATAGCAATTGCTTTACTATCATCTGGGTCGCACTTGGGCTGAATCAAACGAAGTTGTGTTATGCCAAAGTTTCCCATAGCACGTGCAACTGCGCCCAAGTTTTCAGCTAGCTGAACCTGGTGCAAAAGAATAATAGGCTTAATCATTAAGCTCGACGCCAGATGGTTCCATTAGGGCCGTCTTCAAGGGTAATACCTTGATTAATGAGCAATGCACGAATTCTGTCTGCCTCTGCAAAGTTCTTTGCCTGCTTAGCTTCATGACGTGCAGTCACCAGTTGATCTATGTCTTGATTATCAGATTGTCCTTGAAACCAAATTTGAGAATCTTGAGCAAGTAATCCTAAAAATTGCCCACTGGCTTTTAGTGTATTCGCAGCCGCAATTTGTTCGTCGCCAGTTGATTTAAACACTGCATTTGCAAGTTCGTGCAAATAACTTATCGCAAGCGGTGTGTTTAGGTCATCTTCCAGTGCTGCAATAATATCTGAAGAAAGTTCCCCTTCACCCTTTGCATATTCAATAGCTTTGTAAAACCTATCGAGAGTTGCTTTTGCGTTCTTTGGGCTTTCGTCTGTCCAATCAAGTGGTTGTCTGTAATGCGTACTTAAAAAAGCAAAACGAATAACTTCGCCTGGATAATTTTTCAAAACATCTCGCACAGTGAAAAAATTCCCAAGAGATTTCGACATTTTTTCGCCATTAACAAGCAAATGCCCGTTATGCATCCACACCATTGCCATGCGATCGGTACCATGGGCGCAACAGCTTTGAGCAATTTCATTTTCATGATGAGGAAACACAAGGTCAATACCACCACCGTGGATATCAAATGTATTACCAAGAAAAGCTTTACTCATTGCAGAGCATTCGATGTGCCAACCTGGCCTTCCACGACTCCATGGGCTTTCCCAACCGGGCAATTCTGGCGTTGATGGCTTCCACAGCACGAAATCACCCGCATTCTCTTTATACGGAGCAACTTCAACCCGTGCACCTGCTAGTAACTCATCTTGATTACGCCTTGAAAGGTGCCCGTAATCTTTATATTTTTGCACACGAAATAGCACATGCCCTTCATTAGCATAAGCATATCCACCACTTATTAATGATTCGATGATTGAAATCATGTCAGCAATATGGTCTGTAGCCCTAGGTTCATGAGTTGGAGGCAGTGTATTCAACGCGCTCATGTCTTCATGATATGCTTTTGCCGTACGCGTTGTTAATTCACGGATATCTTCGCCATTAGCATGTGCTGCCGCATTTATTTTATCGTCAACATCCGTAATGTTTCGTACATACGTCACCTTAGCATATTGCTTTTGCAACACTCTGAGCAGCATGTCAAACACAACAACCGGCCTTGCATTACCTAAATGAGCCAAGTCATAGACAGTAGGTCCACATACATACATGCCAACATTGCCGGCATCAAGCGGTTTAAAAACTTCTTTTTGTTTGCTTAGAGTGTTAAACAGTTGCAACATTAGGCAGCTTCTGCTGTTTCTTCTTCAACTTGCATACCTAAAGCATGAGTGTACACGTCAAGAAGCTCTTGTTGTTCAATCAGCTCTTCCTTTTTCATTTTGCGCATGCGAATAACCTGACGCATAATCTTTGTATCAAAGCCTTGAGCTTTAGCTTCTGATAGCACATCTTTAATGTGATTTTGAATTTCTGCTTTGTCTTCATCTAAACGCTCAACTTTTTCAATAAATTGGCGTAATTCTGCAGCACTGACAGAGGAATTAATAGACATATTTATGTATCCTTATTAAATTTCTAATGTTAAGTATTGAAACAATTGTGTTTTCAAAATATCTTGAATACTTACAAACTGCAATCATCAATTGGAGAATCGTATGCAAATTTGGCAAGTTAATGCTTTTACTAATGAGCCTTTTAAAGGAAATCCTGCAGGTGTAAGCATTGTCTCAGAATTTCCAAGTGATATTTTAGCTCAAAAAATTGCTGCTGAATTAAATTATTCAGAAACAACTTTTTTAAAAAAGCTTGCAGATAATCATTACCATATTCGCTGGTTTTCTCCAAAGGATGAATGTGGTCTATGTGGACACGCCACTCTTGCAGCAGCGCATTTACTATGGGAACAGGGCGTTGTTAAAAGTGATATGATCACTTTTGATTCAATGGGCGGCCCCTTAACAGCACAGCGTAACGGTAGCTGGACTACCCTTAACTTCCCAAGTTTTATAATTGAACCTGCGCCAATGCCAGAATTATTAAATAAAGCATTAGGTTTCATGCCTGTAACTTCTGTTTACAAAGATGACATTATGTATGTGGTCGTTTTGCCTTCTGTACAAGCTGTACGCGAATTAAAACCTAATTTTGCAAAAATTGCTCAATTACCGTGCCGTTCCGTAACTATTACTGCATTCAATGAAGGCGAGATCGATTCTAATATTGATTTTGTTTCTAGGTATTTCGCTCCTAAAGTTGGCATTCCTGAGGACCCTGTTTGCGGTTCTGCCCATTGCCGCCTAACACCTTTGTGGGCAGAGAAGCTAGGGAAATCATCAATGAACGCTATGCAAATTTCAGAACGCACTGGATTCATCAAAGTAGCGCTTGAAAACAATAGAGTTACTCTTACAGCACAAGCCATTACAGTCATGGAAGGTAAATTGCTAGCTGCCGCTTAAAAGTTTTTACGCATTTTGCTTGCAAAACTCAGCTCGAATGGTTAGATATAGTCATGGTCCCCATCGTCTAGAGGCCTAGGACATCGCCCTCTCAAGGCGGCAACACGGGTTCGAATCCCGTTGGGGACGCCAATTTAGATTTTCTATACATACTCCAATGCATATCATTAGGAAAAAGTTGTTGCTTTTTGCTTAAAAATTGTGCATTATGAAAGCCATGATTATGATGCACCAATATATTGCTCGATGGCGACACGGATAATCCCTAGATTATTCCGCACAGTTTTTTATTAGCCATTCAATGTTGGAGCTCTTATGTACACTAAAATCGCCCTATTCATCACAACTGTTTTAGCAATTGGTTTTTTTACTAATTTTTCTCAATCAAAAATTACTGACAAAGTTGTTGCAATCACTCAAATTGCCCCTCACCCATCTTTAGATCGAATTCGAAGTGGTATTGAAGACGAAATTACAGCAGCTTTTGGTAAAAAAGTAAAAATTGAATTTCAGTCAGCCCAAGGAAATCCTGCTTTAGCTACGCAAATAGCTCAAAATTTTATAGGAAAAAAAGTTGATGTGCTTGTGGCCATTACAACCCCATCAGCCCAAGCAATGTTTTCTGCAAATACTCAAAAAATTCCTATGGTATTTGCCGGCGTCACCGATCCAGTTGCTGCAAAGTTAATAGGTGAGAGTGGTAAAAACAAAGAAAATATAACAGGGATTTCAGATTCCCCAGACATTAAAAAACAGGTGGAACTTATTCAAGAGTTTCTTCCAAAAGAATCCATAATAGGAATTATTTACAATCCTGGCGAAACCAATTCACATGTACATGCAGAACGCCTAGAAGATGCCCTTCAAACCGCAAGATATCGCGTAATAAAAACCCCTGCTTATTCAACAGGCGATGTACTGCAGGCAGCTCAGGGCACAGTGCCCAATGTTGATGCACTAATGCTAACAAACGATAATACAGTTATTTCTGCTTTAAATGCAGTGTTGCAAACAGCAAAACAAAAGGGCATTCCTGTATTTTGCTCTGACCCTGAATCTGTTAAACGTGGTTGCAAGGGCGCAATCGCTCCTGATCAATACGAAATGGGTCGCCGTGCTGGTGAACAAGTTGTTCGAATTCTTAAAGGTGAAAAAGGTCATCATATTTCGGTGCTTAATGCACCCTCAAACCGTTTTCTCTCTAATTCATAAACCTTTTTAATTTTAGGATACGTATCATGAACAAAAATATATTCATACTTGCTACAGCACTTACAGTAGCTGGACTTTGGTGGAAAAATTCATCTAATAAACCAGTATTACCAATTGTTGGGGTTATTCAAGTAGTTGAACACCCAGCACTAGACCAGACTCGCAAAGGAATTCTGGATGAACTTCAATCGCAGGGCTTTAAGGACGAAGAAAAAATTGATTGGCGTTATGAATCGGCCCAGGGGAACCCTTCCCTTGCTACACAAATCGCTCAAAAATTTATTGGGGAAAATGCAGCTGTCATTGTGACAATTCCCACAACCGTTTCTCAATCTGCATTGCAGGCAATTCAACAATCTGACAGCAATATCCCCTTAGTGTTTGCTTCTGTAACCAACCCTGTTACTGCAAAGCTTGTGAAATCAGATAAGCAGGCTGAAAAGCTTGTAACCGGCGTTTCAAATTATGTATCTGTTCAAAAGCAGTTTGATTATTTTAAAAAAATTCTACCTAACATGAAACGTATAGGCGTTGTCTATAATCCTGGCGAAGTGAATTCAATCACTCTTAATGAAGAAATGACAAAAACTGGCAAAGCCATGGGATTAGAAATTGTTTTTGCAGCAGCTAGCAGGACAGTTGATGTAGGCGCGGCAACACAGTCATTGCTTGATAAGGTTGATGCCATCTTTATTAATAATGACAACACAGCACTAGCTAGCTTTGATAGCATTATTGCAGTGGCAAAATTACAAAATATTCCGGTGTTTGTAAGTGACTTAGATTGCTTACCAAAAGGAGCATTGGCGGCGTTGGGCGCTGATCAATACGCATTGGGTCGCCAAGTTGGTAAAATGGTTGCCAATATTTTAAGAAATCCTGAAGTTGCATCATCAACAGTTATGGAATATCCAGATGTTGTACGCGGTGAAGGCAATGAAAAAGTTGCAGCAGAACTTAAAATTGTTTTACCAAGTAATGTATAAAAATCTTGCTTGTTAGAATATTTAAAGGCATTGTACCAATAAATAAATTGATTAATAATTCAACATTGTGGTTAAAAATATATACATCGTTTTAGGCTATGGACGCAGCGGGAGAGAAAGTGAAAAACACCTTATCTCTCTCGGTTATAAAGTCATTGTATATGATGATGGTCAAAATATAATTCCTGAAATTAACTGGTCAGAAATTGTAGGCGTAGTTCAAAGCCCTGGCATTCCAGTGTCACACGCTATTAGTGAAGCAGCGAGAACAGCTGGAATTTCTATCTGCACAGATATTGATCTGTTACAAAAACGTAACCCCAAAGCAAAATATATTGGCATTACCGGCACAAATGGTAAATCAACAACAACCGCTCTTATTGGCCACATTTTAAAGCAAGCTGGGTTAAATGTTGAAGTTGGTGGAAATATAGGCATCCCTGCTCTTTCGCTTAAAAATCTAAATGAGACCGGTTGGTATGCGCTAGAGCTTTCATCGTATCAATTAGAACTATCAAATGATTTACGTTTAGACATAGCTGTATGGCTAAATATTTCTCCAGATCACCTTGATAGGCATGGCTCTATAGAAAATTACGTAAATGCAAAAAGACGTATATTCAGTCATGCAAAATCAGCGTGTATTGCTATCGATGATGATTATTCAAAACAAACGTGCAATCAACTTCGTATTCCCCACACGACCATTGCAAGTGAATTTAAAAATTGCCCAGCAGATATTTGGATTGATGCCAGCAGTATGCTGCATTGTAATGGTACATTGTTTGACTGCAATGAATTGGAAACTTTAAAGGGTGCACACAACTGGCAAAATGTTGCTTTAGCATTTGCTGTGGCACTTCAAATATTAAATACCCCTCAGAAAATATGGGAATATATTCAAACATTTCCGGGTCTTGCTCACCGTCAGCAATTGGCAGCAAAAATTGGACAAGTTGAATTCATTAACGATAGCAAGGCCACAAATGCAGATGCTTGCGAAAAAGCTTTAAAAACTTATATGGGACAAAGTATTTTTTGGATTCTTGGTGGCGTTGCAAAAACAGACGGCATTGAATTGCTTAAGCCCTATTTTCCATATATTAAAAAAGCGTATTTAATTGGTGAATCTCAAAATGATTTTGCCAAAACATTAAATGGTTCAGTTCTTTTTGAAAAATGCTCGTCTCTTGAATCTGCAGTTTTTAAAGCAAGTGAAGAAGCAAAGTTTGAAAATAATGCAGTTGTGCTATTATCACCTGCATGCGCTAGTTTTGATCAATTTCGTGATTATGAACACCGCGGCGAAGAATTTATTAGAATTGTTAAGAAAGTAAATGCATGACACCAACCACATTTTCGCGACGAGACAACAGCGTTTTAGGTCGCTGGTGGTGGACAGTTGATCGTTTAGCACTTTCGTTACTATTAATCTTGATTGCTATGGGCGTATTTTTAAGTTTTGCTGCCAGTCCTTCTGTGGCGGAACGTTTAAATTTAGGTACCTTTTATTTTGTAAAACGCCACATGATTATGCTTATTCCAGCTTTAGCAACAATGATTGGCGTGTCTTTACTCTCGCCTGTAGGCGTTAGAAGACTAAGCTTAATTATTTACTTATTAGGTATCATCCTGCTTATCTTAACCTTCTTCTCAGGACTTGAAATTAAGGGCGCACGTCGCTGGATTTTAATTTTAGGAAATTCAATACAAGCTTCAGAGTTTGTAAAACCAGCACTTACAGTCATAACTGCATGGCTCATTGCTGAAAAAATGCATGATGAAAAGTTTCCTGGCATTACACTTTCTATGGTTGCAGTTGGCATTATTGTTGGGTTGCTTTTACTTCAACCAGACCTTGGAATGACTGTTGTAATTATTGCAACGTGGGTAGGACAACTATTCATTGCTGGCATGCCTATTATTTGGATGACAGGTATTGCAGGAATTGGTGTGGCAGGACTCGTAGGCGCATATTTCTTTTTACCACACGTCACAAAACGTATTGATCAATTTTTAGACCCATCAGCTGGAAACCCCGTGCATGATCTTTATCAAATCACAAAATCATTAGCTGCTTTTGCTAATGGTGGATTTTTTGGAAAAGGTCCAGGCGAAGGAGTTGTCAAAAAACATGTGCCAGATGCCCACGCAGACTTTGTATTTGCAGTTGCTGGTGAAGAATTTGGCTTGTGGCTATGCATTCTTATTGTAGGAATTTTCATGGCGATTGTCGTTCGTTTCATGATGCGTGCTGCACAAGGTTCTAGTTTATTTATATTACTTGGAGCAACAGGCCTTGCTGTACAATTTGGCTTGCAAGCCTTTATTAATATGGCATCTGCACTACACCTAATTCCAACTAAAGGAATGACAATGCCGTTTATTAGTTATGGCGGTTCATCAATGGTAGCGTTAGCTATTTGTGCAGGAATGTTATTAGCATTTACACGTAAACGACACGGTTTTCATGATTGGGGAGAATAAAATGGATAAATCAAAATTAAAAATCGCCGTTGTAGGCGCTACTGGAAATGTAGGACGAATGATGCTGAACATTTTAGCAGAACGTGGATTCAGCGCATCACAAGTTAAAGCTATTGCTTCTTCAAGCTCTCTTGGAAAAAAAATATCATTTGGGGAAGATGATGTTTTAACAGTTGATTCGCTCAGTAATTTTGATTTTTCAACCGTTGATGTTGCGTTATTTTCACCAGGCGGGAAAGTTTCTGCAGAATACGCACCAAAAGCAGCTGCCTTAGGATGCGTAGTCATTGATAACACATCTTATTTTAGAGATGATCCAAAAATTCCACTAATTATTCCAGAAGTAAATGCGGAAGATATTCGCGACTACAAAAACAAAAATATTATAGCAAACCCTAACTGTGCGATAGCTCCAATAGCATTGGCTTTGAAACCACTCCATGATGAAATTGCTATAAAAAGGGTCGTTGTATCAACGTATCAATCTGTATCGGGTGCAGGCAAAGCTGCCATGAAAGAACTTGATCAACAAACAAGGTCATTATTCACAGGCACACCAGCCCCCGCTGAAAATCTCCCTAGACCAATTGCTTATAATCTCATTCCACACATAGGTATTTTCTTAGAATCTGGATATACTGATGAAGAATCAAAAATGCGCGCTGAACTTAAAAAAATCTTAGACTCTACTATTGAGCTTTCGGCAACTTGCGTGCGCGTTCCTGTGTTTGTTGGGCATTGTTCTTCTGTTCATGTTGAATTTGAAAAGCCCTTTTTTGTTAGTGAAGCGTTGAAAATTTTAAAAAAAGCTCCAGGCATTCAAGTTATGGATGCTGATGCCCCTATGGATTACGCAACCCCGTTAGATGCAGCGGGTCAAGATGATGTCTTTGTAAGCCGTTTACGTAAAGACACGTCACACCCAAATGGATTGGTGTTCTGGACAGCATCTGACAATTTGCGCAAAGGTGCAGCTTTAAATGCAGTGCAAATTTTAGAGCTATTGTTTGAATACCAAAGCAAGCAAAAAGCAGCTTAGAGTAAGCACATCTTTAATACAAAGGATTTTTGACTGATACTTTCAGCAAAAATCCTTATGACCTACTTCTCGAATAGAAGGGCAGCTTTCCCGTAGCCCTTTTAAAAGAGCCAACGATTCTTTTATTTTTGCTATTGCTTCTTCAGCAGAAACAACACCACGAGTATCACTAAATCCTAGACCAAGAGCATTTGCAAACACACACGCTCCTTCTCCAGAACTATAAAATGGAATGTTTGAAAAAACCACTCTCGCTTCTTCAAAAGATGAATAATGCCTAGCAAGTAACACAAAATTATGAAAATCATTCAGCACGTCAAAATAAGTATCTTTTGGCATTACTATTTTTTGAAAAATATAACCTCTTCTCATGACACCTCTAACTAATTCAAACAATGGTCTATTGTCTTCATCTGTTTTATCAAGAAAAATTTTGCTGCATTTTTGTTTTAAGTCAAAAGGCAATATATCATCTGGAAAGACACTAAGAACCTCTGAAAGCGTAGTTGCTGATTGAAATTTCGTTTTATGTTCTTGAGACATCCTATGACAAAAATATATACGAGATCGCGGAGGCTCAAGATGAAATGCATTAGTTGAAGAAAGAGAAAACGAAGCAACAAGCTCTCCTACATTCAATAAAACACTTAAAAAAAGGAAAAAAAATTTCATGGGATAAACTCATGATTTGTTAACTAACAGCAGTATAGAAAATAATCATTAACAAATTGCCTACACCCAAATGGATTGGTGCTGTGTGCTTATTTTGCATAAATTCGAAGTCTGGAAGTTACCGGAAAATGATCAGAACCTAAGTCTGGATTAATATTTCTTTCTAGCACTTTAATGTGCGAGGAAACCAACACATGATCTAATGGTATTCTACATAAAAATGGAAGAAAATTTGGCCAAGTGCCGCTTACTCCATGCCCTCTCATAAAACTTCTCAATCCAGAAATTTTTTCAAGTTTTTTGAAATAAGGTGAATAAGGGGTAGTATTTAAATCACCAACTAAAATTTTACCCGCACAACTTAAACGAGAAATAATATTTGCAATTTCTTCTAATTGGAAACGTCGTGGGTTCAATTTTTCAATGTGTCCAGGAGAACGAGCGTGAAGCTCAACCAAAACAAATGGTATTTTCATATTAGGAGTCGACATATTCGCAATTGTATATTGCCCAGCAAATCGACTGAAATACTTCCGTTCATAATGAGCAATAGGGATTTTGCTATACAAGACCATGCCATATGCTCCTGCTTCCGCTTCTGAAATTTTATACGGATAGTGTACGGAAAGAGCATTTAATTTTTCAGCAATTTCCGGAGTAGCTTCTTCAATTAAAACAATGTCTGGAATTTCTGTTGTTGCACCATACTTTTTACTATGAAAATCATTAATCCAATCAATAACCTTGTTAACATCTTCATGGCGATAGTTAATATTAAATTGCAGTAGGGTAATATCTTCAAATTTTTCATTTTTTTTAGCATCAGGCGATACATAAAAGGGTATAAGAATTGATGAGAAAGAAATAAATAATAATAACGCAACTACAACAGATTTCCATTTTTTTAAAAAGCAATAGACAATCAAAAATAGCAAAGAAACTAGAAAATATTGCAGACAAAAGTGACTTAAAATTTCTGAAAAAACATTTTCAACAGGAAATATTGCAGAAGCACTAATAAAAACAAAACAAATGAATGTAAAATTTAATAGTTTCAAAAAAATATTTTTCATGGAAATCTGGCCTTCGAAAGGTAATAACAAGATGCTTTACGCACTAGGTTGCACCTTAGCAAAAATATTAAGAAGCTGCTTTAACATAAAAGCGTTTTCACAAAGGTTTTCCATGATATACTCTAGGTACGTCGCTGTAATTACATTTTAAGTTGAACGATTCTTTAGAAGCACTAATTTCGTCTCTGGGACCTGACTTACAAAAGGTTGATAAGACAACTCACCCTACAAGCATAGTGGTTTTCCCCGCTAGCATTGTTCGCGTGTTAATGTTGCTGCGTGGCCATCCACAAATGAAATTTTTGCAATTAATTGACATAACAGGAATTGATTATTCTGATCAGCCAATTCGTTATCAACTTGTTTATCATTTACTAAGTCATTCTACAAATAAAAGGCTGATGGTAAAACTGTGGACAGATGGTTCAACTTCCATACCATCCGTAATTAATGTATTTCCTAATGCTAATTGGTATGAACGCGAAGTTTGGGATATGTTTGGCATTCCATTTGATAATCACCCAGATTTAAGGCGCATCCTTTGCGATTATAATTTTACAGGGCATCCTTTGCGTAAAGATTTTCCTCTTTCTGGTTACAATGAAGTAGCATTCAACCAAGAGTCTGGAAAAGTAGAATACAAAAATTTAGATTTAGAGCAACCCTTTCGTAAGTTTGATTTTTTAAGCCCTTGGGAAGGTCAGTGGGAAGATCTTTTGAAAAAAGAAAAAGAGGCTCACCAAGGATGAACGATAAGTACACCCTCAACTTTGGCCCACAACATCCAGCAGCCCATGGGGTGCTTCGTTTGGTGCTTGATCTAGATGGTGAAATTGTCGAACGGGCTGATCCACACATTGGCTTTTTACACCGCGGCACTGAAAAGCTCATTGAACATAAAACATATCTGCAAGCAATTCCGTATTTTGATCGCCTAGATTACGTTTCACCAATGAATCAAGAACATGCGTTCGTTATGGCAGTTGAAAAATTGCTAGGAATAAGTTCACCAATTCGTGCGCAATATATTCGAGTACTATTTAGTGAATTAACGCGCATTGCAAATCACTTGCTTAATATTGCCACATTTGTGCTAGATGTTGGCGGAATGACTCCGTTTTTATGGGCATTTGAAGAACGTGAAGTCATTATGGGGTTTTACGAAAAAGCTAGCGGAGCTAGATTGCACGCTAACTATTTTAGACCAGGCGGTGTTCATCAAGACTTAACGCAAAGTTTGTTAGATGAAATTCACCAATTCGCCACGCGCTTTCCAACTGTTATTGATGACATTGAAAATCTTGTAACAAACAATCGCATATTCAAACAAAGAACCGTAGATATTGGCATAATCAGTGCTAAAGATGCTTTAGCTTGGGGATTATCGGGGCCAATGCTTAGGGCTTCAGGAGTGCCATGGGATTTGCGAAAATCTCAACCCTATGAAATATATGAAGAATTAAATTTTGATATCCCAATTGGTAAGCATGGTGATTGCTATGACCGCTACCTGGTACGCGTTGCTGAAATGCGCGAATCGGTTAAGTTAATTTTTCAGTGTTTAGAAAAAATGCCACAAGGTCCTGTGCACCACGCAAATAGAAAATTCACCCCGCCTATGCGAGCTGAGATGAAAACATCTATGGAAGCTTTGATTCATCATTTCAAGTTATTCACTGAAGGATTCCATGTTCCAGCTGGTGAAGTATACGTAGCTGTTGAGGCACCCAAAGGAGAATTTGGGGTGCACTTAATAGCTGATGGCTCAAATAAACCTTATCGGTGCAAGATCCGCGCCCCAGGGTTTGCATTTTTACAAGCACTTGATTACATGAGCCGTGGGCATTTACTATCAGATATTGTGGCGATTTTAGGCTCAATGGATATTGTTTTTGGAGAAATTGATCGTTAATGGCATTTACATTCTCAAAAGAAAATCTTTTAAAAATTGAAGATATTTTAAAAAAATATCCAAAAGAAAAACAAGCCAGCGCTGTGCTTCCTTTACTTGATTTAGCCCAACGTCAGAATGAAAATTGGCTAAGCCCACAAGCTATTGAAGCAGTTGCAGCATTTTTAGACATGCCAGAAATTCGTGTGTATGAAGTCGCAAGTTTTTACAGCATGTACAATTTAAAGCCCGTAGGGAAATACCATGTTCAAGTGTGCGGAACTACCCCATGCATGCTTTGCGGAGCAGAAGAAATTCTAAAAACTTGCCAAGACGAATTGAAAATTTCAAAGGGACAAACCACAGCAGACGGTATGTTTACGTTATCGGAAGTAGAATGCCTAGGAGCGTGTGTGAATGCTCCAATGATTCAAATTAACGATAACACCTATGAAGATTTATCATCTGATTCTGTAAAACGTATTCTGAAAGATTTGAAGACTGGGAAAGAACCAAAAACAGGTTCGCAAACAGGACGTCAATGTTCAAAGGCTGCATCATGTTAAAACAGCAAGATCGTATTTTTTCAAATCTTTACGGTGAAAAATCCTGGAATTTAAAATCAGCAAAATTACGTGGTGATTGGGATAATACCAAAGACTTTATTTCAAAAGGACGAGACTGGCTTATTGAAGAGATTAAAGCAAGTGGCTTACGTGGCCGTGGTGGCGCTGGTTTTTCCACTGGCACGAAATGGTCATTTATGCCCAAAGATAGCTCAAAACCTCATTACCTAATAGTGAATGCAGATGAAAGCGAACCTGGCACCTGCAAAGACCGAGATATACTACGTAACGAACCTCATAAATTGCTAGAAGGCACAGCCTTAGCTAGTTGCGCTATTGGTGCGCATGTAGCCTATATTTACATCCGTGGTGAATATTTTCGTGAAGCTGAAATATTACAAGCAGCTATTGATGAAGCTTATGATGCAGGTTTTTTGGGGAAAAAATCAGAAAAAACTCTCGGTTGGAATTTAGATGTATACTTGCATCGCGGCGCTGGTGCTTACATATGCGGTGAAGAATCTGCATTAATGGAAAGCCTAGAAGGTAAAAAAGGTTTCCCAAGATTAAAGCCCCCCTTCCCTGCACAATCAGGATTGTATAATTCACCAACCACTATCAATAATGTTGAATCTATAGCAGTTGTGCCAACTATTTTAAGACGTGGAGCTTCTTGGTTTTCAAACATTGGCAGACCTAATAATTCAGGCACAAAAATTTTTTGCATATCTGGTCATGTAAATAATCCCTGCAATGTCGAAGAAGAAATGGGCATTTCTTTGCGTGAATTAATTGATAAACATGCGGGTGGAGTGCACGGTGGTTGGGATAATTTAAAAGCAGTCATCCCTGGAGGATCATCAGTTCCCCTACTTCCCAAGTCAATTTGCGATGAAGTGTTAATGGATTTTGATTCACTAACGGCAGTGCAAAGCGGTTTAGGAACTGCTGCAGTAATTGTTATGGATAAATCCACAGATGTCATTAAAGCTATTGCAAGATTATCAAAATTTTATATGCATGAAAGCTGTGGCCAGTGTTCTCCTTGTCGTGAAGGCACAGGATGGATGTGGAGAATGATGGAACGACTTGTAAAAGGTCAGGCTGAAATTACAGATATTGACTTATTACAGCAAGTTTCAAAACAGATTGAAGGTCACACAATTTGTGCATTTGGTGATGCAGCAGCATGGCCTGTTCAAGGATTGATTCGGCATTTTCGACATGAAATAGAAGCACGAATCCTGAAAGCAGTAGCATAGTTATGGTGAAATTAGTTATTGATGATCAAGAAATTGAAGTAGAAGCAGGCACAAGCATCCTGAAAGCTTGCGAAACACTTAAAAAAGAAATTCCAGTGTTTTGCTACCATCCTAAGTTAAAAGTCGCAGGAAACTGCCGCATGTGTTTAGTTGAAGTAGATAAATCATCTAAACCAATTGCCAGTTGCGTAACACCTGTTACAGAAGGTATGATTGTTCATACAAAAACTCCTATGGTTGAAAACGCCAGAAAAGGCGTTTTAGAACTGCTTTTAATTAATCATCCGCTTGATTGTCCTATATGTGATCAAGGTGGTGAGTGCGATCTGCAAGACCTGACTCTCAACTATGGCTCAGGAAATAGCAGGTATAAGTTCTATAAGCGCGCTGTCTCTAATAAATACATGGGTCCATTTATAAAAACGGTAATGAACCGCTGCATTCATTGTACACGCTGTGTACGGTTTGCAACCGAAATTGCTGGTGTGCAAGAAATAGGTACTCATGGACGCGGTGAACATACAGAAATTATTAGCTATTTAGATAAAGCTGTCAGTTCTGAACTTTCAGGAAATATGATTGATATTTGCCCAGTTGGCGCACTTACAAATAAGCCTTACGCATTCCATGGACGACCTTGGGAACTACAACATACCGATTCTATTGATGTACTTGATGCAGTAGGTAGCAACATTCGTATTGATGTTCGTGATGGAAAAGTATTACGAATCCTGCCTCGAACAAATGAGAATATTAACGAGGAATGGATTAGCGACAAAACGCGCTTTGCTTATGACGGATTGTCTTGTCAACGCCTTGATAAGCCTTACATACGCAAAAATGGAAAATTAGCTCCTTGTTCTTGGGACGAAGCATTTAATACTATTCGCAAAAAAATAGCGAAGACTGACCCTTCAGAAATTGCAGCACTTGCCGGTGATTTAGTTGATCAAGAGAGTCAACTAGCCTTAAGAATGCTACTAGATGCAATGGGTGTGAAAAACCGAGATTGCCGAACCGATGGTGCCATGATTCCCTATGACCACAGAAGCAATTATCTATTTAATTCCACAATCAATAATATAGAAAATGCCGATGTTGTTTTGCTAGTAGGGTGCAATCCACGACACGAAGCGACAATGGTTAATGCGCGTTTACGCAAAGCTGTTAAACAAAACAATTGCACGATTGGATTAATTGGTGAACAGGTTAATCTAGCATATCCGTACCAATTTTTAAGCGATGATCCGTCGGTATTAAGTGAAATTACAAAAGGATCACATCCATTTTCCAAGGTTTTAAAATCTGCAAAAAACCCATTGTTAATATTAGGAACCAGCTGCTTTTTGAATGCTAACTCGACATCAATTTTACATCAAACAAATGAACTACATAAAAAATTTAGTGTCCAAGTTAATGTATTACACACAGCAGCGAGTCGTGTTGGTGGACTAGATGTTGGATTTGTTCCTGCAACGGGCGGCAAGGATTTCCACCAAATTCTTGAAAGCACAAAGACTTCAGACATTAAAATATTGTATCTGTTAAACGTTGATATTGATGAAGATTTTTCAAATGCATTTGTAATTTACCAAGGGCATCATGGTGATAAAGGCGCACATAATGCAGATATAATTTTACCAGGCGCCGCATATACCGAAAAAGCTGCAACCTATGTGAATATGGAAGGGAAAAGTCAACAAACAAAACAAGCATTGCTCCCTCCTGGAGATGCAAAAGAAGACTGGAAAATCATTAGAGCTTTGTCAGAAGTGCTAGGAAAAACCCTTCCTTTTAACACATTAGATCAACTGCAAAATTTACTACCTAAGTTTAATAACTCAACCGCATTTGAACCATTTAATGTGCCAGATTCAAAAATCAACTCTAATCATTTTGAAACAACAATAAAAAATTATTATATGCACGATGTTATCAGTCGGCACTCTGCCAATATGGCAAATGCTACAAGTGAAATTCAGGGAGATCAGCTTGGAATTATTTAATATTTCATTTCCTGACGCATTTTTTTATGTATGGTCGCTACTTCCAAGTGTCCTATGGATTGCTGCCAAATGTTTCTCAATCATACTTCCTTTGATTCTAACGGTAGCTTATATAACATATGCGGAAAGAAAAATTATTGGCGCAATGCAGCTTCGTATTGGGCCAAACATGGTTGGAGCATTTGGTCTGTTGCAACCTATTGCAGATGCCATAAAACTTTTACATAAAGAAATTATTATACCTTTTTCATCTAACAAAATACTATTTATTCTAGCTCCACTACTAACTTTTGGTTTTAGTTTGGCAGCTTGGGCTGTTATTCCATTTGATGAAGGAGTAGTAATTGCGGACATAAACGTTGGAATTCTTTATCTATTTGCCACAGCTTCTCTTGCTGTATATGGAATAATTTTAGCTGGCTGGGCTAGCAACTCAAAATATGCTTTTCTTGGAGCTCTACGTTCTGCAGCACAAATGATTTCTTATGAAGTTTCAATGGGGTTAATTATTATAACTGTATTAATTAATGTAGGTTCTCTCAACATCTCTGCAATTATTAAAGCACAGCAAAATACTTGGTTTATTGTCTATCTGTTTCCTATGTGGGTAATTTTTTTCATCTCATCATTAGCAGAAGCAAACAGAACACCTTTTGACCTTCCTGAAGCTGAAGCTGAATTAGTTGCTGGATATCATGTTGAATATTCTTCATTTCCTTTTGCATTATTTTTCTTAGGCGAGTATGCAAACATGATTTTATTAAGCGCAATGAACGCAATTTTATTTTTTGGCGGATGGCAGCCTCCATTTAACACACCTCTATTTTTAATGGTTCCTGGATATATCTGGTTTGCTTTAAAAATTTCATTCTTTTTATTTTTATTCATTTGGGTTCGTGCTAGTTTACCTCGATATCGCTATGATCAACTCATGCGTTTAGGCTGGAAAGTGTTTCTGCCAATATCGTTGATAGCTGTGATACTAACAGCAGCTATAAAACTTTTACAAATTGAGATCATCTGATGTTACAAAAGATCGAACAATCAAAGAAACACATAAGAAGATTAGTGCTATACGATATTCTTGTCGGGCTTATGACAACGTTCAGATATATGTTCAAACGCAAGGTCACAATTCAATACCCATTTGAAAAAACAGAACAAAGCCCAAGGTTTAGAGGCGAGCACGCTTTACGCCGCTATCCCAATGGTGAAGAGAGATGTATTGCATGTAAGTTATGTGAAGCTGTTTGCCCTGCCCAAGCAATTGTTATAGAAGCTGAGCCACGCGAAGACGGCAGCAGAAGAACCACGAGATTTGATATTGACATGACAAAATGCATCTACTGTGGTTTATGCCAAGAAGCTTGTCCTGTTGACGCTATTGTAGAAGGGCCTAATTTTGAATTTTCTACACTTTCTCATGAAGAGCTTATTTTTAATAAAGAACGATTACTCAGTAACGGAGATCGTTGGGAATTAGCACTTGAAGAAAACATAAAAAAAGATGCAGAGTATAGATAATGGGTGAAAGTATTCTTTATTTAGTATTTGTACTAGGGATGATTGGCTCCGCAACTGGTGTCGTACTTATGCGCACGCCTATACATAGCCTGCTATTCCTAATCATGACCTTTTTTAATGCCGCAGGTTTATTTTTAGTCTGGGGTGCTGAATTTTTAGCCATGATGCTTGTCATTGTTTACGTGGGTGCTGTCGCTGTTTTGTTTTTATTTGTTGTGATGATAATGAATGTTGATGAAAAACGACTTAAATTTGAATTCAGTTCGTATACCGGATTTAGCACTATTTTAGCTTGCATACTTTTTGCGGAGCTCATAATTGCTGTATTACCATGGAAAACCTGGGAAAAAGCAATCGATGTTATAGCGCTTCCTATTCCTCAAATGACAACTAATGCTAACGCTATTGGAAACCATTTATATACTCAATATTTTTATATTTTTCAGCTTTCTGGCTTGTTACTTTTGTTAGCGATGATTGGAGCCATTCTTTTGACATTACGCACACGAAACCATATTGTGCATCAAGACATCAAGCAACAAGTGAATAGAGAGCCTACAGAAACGCTGAGCTTAATAAAAGTTCCTTTTCATAAAGGAGTTGAGGTATGAGTCATCTTTTAGTTTTAGTGCCTTCAATATACTTATTTTGCTTAGGTTTGTTTGGCATTTATCATCGCAGACATAATATCATCATGGTTTTGCTATCCATAGAAATTATGCTTTTAAGTGTAAGTATAAGCTTTGTGGGGTTTTCCTGCATTTTAAAAGACTTAGACGGTCAAATATTTTCTTTGTTTGTTTTAACGACGTCTGCAGCTGAAGCAGCAATTGGGTTAGCAATAGTGCTACTATACTATCGTAATCGTGGTAGCATATTCTTAAGTGATATGAATCAATTAAAGGGGTAATTTTTTATGCGGTACTTAAATATTCTGTTAAGTTTTTTGTTTTTTGTCGGTTGTGAAAAATCTCCAGAAAAAAATACTGATTCAATTTTAAATTTTGCTGTTTCTAGTGATTATCCGCCCTATATTTATAGCGAACATGGCAAGTTGGCTGGATTTGAAATTGAAATAATTAATACTATTGCAGGAAGCTTGAAAAAAACTGTTCATTTTCATGATATCTCTTTTGAAGGAATTTTAAGAACAGTTAAACAAAAACAAGTCGATGGAGCTATTGCTGCGATTGGAAAAACTCCAGAACGTGAAAAAGACGTTGATTTCACGATTCCATATCATCGTTCAATGACTGTAGTCGTTGTCCCATTCGCAACATCAATACGCAATCTTGATGACATATCTAACAAGACAGTTGGAGTGGAATCAGGAACTACTTACGTGAATGATCTAAAAACCCATTTTAAAGACGTTAAGCTACTAATGCGCTCAAAATTTTCTGAACTTTTAGATGCATTACATGAAGGAAAATGCCAAGCAATTGTTACGGGATACTCAGAAGCACATGAATTGCAAAGCATCAACCCAAATTTAAAAATCATTCCAATAGAAGAAACTGTTATCTCTTTTTCAATAGCCTTGCCCAAGGGATCTTCTCTACTTGAGCCTATCAATGAAAAAATACGAGATATGATCAAAAACGGAGATATTCATAAACTTGAAACTCAGTTTTTTAAAAAGATTATAAAAGAGTAACATCACTTTTTTTCCTAATTTTGCCGACCTCTACGCTGTTAGTCGGCAAAATTTTCCTTAAATAATTTTATTTCGGCAAAATTTGCCGGGTTGTTAACCAATTATTTAACTCTTCAGACTACCTTAAGGGTATAAACGAGCAAATCAGGCGACCCTTTGAACGAAATTCTGCAGCGTTTTGGCACCAGCCGCGTTATAACTATGGCTGGAATTGGCCTTGGTTTAATGACGTTTTTTGGTTACATCATGGTGCGCGCGAACCAAACCGAAATGGCCTTGCTATATAATCAAATAGAAGCAGCCGAAGGCGGTCGCGTCTTAGAAAAATTAAAGACGATGGGAATCCCTTTTGAAGTCAAAGGTGACGGAACACAAATTTATGCTCCTATAGATGATATTTCAAGATTACGGATGGAATTAGCACAAAGTGGCATGCCATCTGGTGGTGGTGTAGGATATGAAATTTTTGACAAGCAAGATATTTTAGGAACAACTAATGCTCTATTAGGTATTAATCAGATCAGAGCTTTAGAAGGAGAGCTTGGAAAATCAATCCAAACTATTCAAGGGATACAAGCTGCACGTGTGCATCTCGTCATTCCTAAACGCGAACTTTTTAGCGAAAACAAACAGGAACCTTCCGCATCAGTAATGATACGTATGAAAGGTGTAGCTGTTCTTTCTGCAACTCAAGTTCAGTCAATTCGTTACTTAGTTGCTTCAGCCGTTCCTGGCTTAATTTTAGATCAAGTTTCAATAGTAGATGACCGAGGAAACTTGCTTGCCCGAGGAAAAGATTCTGCGGAAACAAAAGATAATCTTACAATGCAACAAACAACTCAACGTGAATATGAACAACGCATTTCAAGGTCAATTGAAGCACTACTAGATCGCACGCTTGGATTAAATAAAACCAGAGTGGAAGTCTCTGTTGATATGGACTTTGATCAAGTTTCATCAACATCTGTATTATTTGACCCTGAAGGACAAGTTGTAAAAAATCAAATAATCAACGAAGAAGGTGTCAGCACAAGCGAAAAATCTGCTTCTAGTGATGCTGTTTCCATTCAAAACTCTTTGCCTGTTGGGCAAGAAGGACAGGGAAATACTGGAAATAACAATAAGAATCAAACTAGCAATATTGAAGAAAATATCAATTATGAAATTTCAAATACTACAAAAACGTATGTCAAAGAATTGGGCACTATAAAGCGGTTATCAATAGCAGTTATGGTTGATGGAAATTACAAAAAGAAAAATGATGGCACTCAAGAATATCAACCAAGATCAGACGAGGAATTGAATAAACTAAAAGACTTAGTGAAAACTGCAACGGGATATAAAGAAGATCGCGGAGACGTTGTGAGTTTAGTCAACTTAAAATTCAGCGAACTTCCACAAGATACTATTCCAGAAAAGCAAGAGAATCCATTTTTTGGCTTAAATTTAAATAAACTAGCCGAATTAAGCATTACAGCACTTGTTGTTTTAATTGGCTTATTTACAGTAGTTAAACCATTTATCTCATCTTTAATGAGAACAACTTCCTCTAGATCACTGTCAGGTAATTCAGAAATTTTATCTGACAGCTCTACAAAAATTCATGTGGAAAATCAATCAAATACAAGTAGATCTACAGATTCAAAGCAAGCACAACCTCCTATAAATATCGATCATATTGAAGGGATGGTTAATCAGTCGTCGACTAAAAAAATTGCAGAACTCGTTGATCGACACCCAGAAGAAGCTGTTTCAATTATTAGATCTTGGATGTATTCGGATAAATAGATATGACTGAAAAATTCTTAAACATCATGAAAGAAGAAAAAGTTAGCTATTCAGGAAATGAAAGAGCAGCAATTATGATGTTCTCTCTTCCAGATGAACAAGTGCAAAAAATATTTTCTTATCTAGAAACAGAAGAAGTAAAAGATTTATCACAGGCCATGGCAAACTTGGGCACAGTAAGTTCTGAAAAGGTTGAAACGTTATGCGTTGAATTTGTCAATGAAATATCCAGCACAGGATCGTTGGTTGGTTCTGTAGAAAGCACAAGACGCTTACTTTTAAAACTCATGACACAAAGTGAAGTTGATAAGATTATTGATGATGTTCGTGGACCTGCAGGTAAAAACTTATGGGATAAGCTTAGCAGCGTAGATGAAGAAATATTAGCAGGATATCTTAAGAATGAATCCCCACAAACTGTTGCTGTTATTTTATCCCGTATACGCCCTGAGACTTCAGCAAAAGTTCTTTCTTGTTTACCTGAAACTATGGCAGATGAAATAGTTATACGTTTATTGCGTATGGATACTGTTAAAAGAGAGGTCATTGAAGAAATAGAAAATACCTTGCATCGAGAATTTATTAGCACATTAGGTAGATCTGTAAAGAAAGACCCCTATGCAATAGTTGCCGAGGTATTCAATAATCTAGACCGCACATCAGAAATGCGTTTGCTAAATAGACTTGAAGAAAAAAAACCAGAAATAGCTGAACGAATTCGCAATCTAATGTTTACCTTCGAAGATATAGTTCAATTAGATAAAACAAGTATTGTAGTAATATTAAGAACTATAGACAAATCCAAACTAGCAATTGCCCTAAAAGGTACTCAAGATCGCATTAAAGAGAAATTTATTAAGAATATGTCGGAACGCGGAGCAAAACTCTTATTAGATGAAATGGCCAATCTAGGGTTGGTAAGATTAAAAGACGTGGAAAAAGCCCAGAATGAAATTGTAATGATTGCAAAAAACTTAGCCGCTTGTAATGAAATTAGCATTAACAATGGCTCTGAAAAGGGCGAACAGTTAGTAGAGTAATTATGGAACAGAAAAATAAAATTTATACAAATTTCATCAGTAAAAATTCCACACCGTTAATAATGCGTGAGTTTTCCATAGAAAATAATAAACTCATCTTTACTGAAGAAGATATCAAGAATGCAGAATCTGAAGGTTATACAAAAGGGTTCAACGAAGGAATTGAATTAGGCGTATCTCAAGGAGAGCTAAAAGCTACCAGAGAAATAGATACCATTGTTCAAAAAGCTCTTTTAGAAATTGAAAGTTCTCTAAAAGAAATTATAAAAATAGAAAAAGTTTTTTCTGCAAATTTTTTCTCAAGTATTTTAAGAGTTTGCTCAGCTGTTCTCAGTAAATCTATGCCTTTCTTTTTTAAAAAACATGGCCAAAAAGAAATGAAAAAATTTTTAAAAGAAATTGTTGAATCATTAGTAATTCATATGCCTATTCAAGTGAAAGTTCCTGAATTTATTTATGAGGAGACGTTGGAGCATTTAAAAAATTTATGTTCTACTTATCCTGAAACGATAAACCTTATAAAAACTAATGAGCTTTTAGATAACACATGTGAAATTGAATGGAATGGTGGGGGCGCACAATGGAATCTAGAGACACGGTACCAAGAAGTTGAGCTAAAGATGCAAGAATATCTGAATACTTATGTAGAACAAGGAGAGCACCATGGATAATGTAGATAATCCAGGAAATGAAACAATAGCAGATTTTAGCAAAAAAAATGTCATTCAGGATGAACTATCAACATCTTGGTCGGACAAATTTGAAGAAGATACTGCTGTTAACACAGAGCAACTAAAAAACTTAATTTCTGACAGCCATGACCCAAAAGACTTGGAGGCCGTGTTTGAAGTTCCTGTTATGGTTTCAGCTGTTTTAGGCAGCGCCCGAATGCCAGTTCACCAGTTATTAAAACTTGGACGAGGAGCGGTTATTGAACTTGATCGGCGCGTAGGTGAAGCAATTGATATCTATGTCAATAACCTTCTGATTGCCCGTGGGGAAGTTGTTATGGTTGAAGATAAACTTGGCATTACAATGACAGAGATTATTAAAACTAAAAGTAAAACATAAGGGAATAAAAATATGCGTTTATTAATTGTTGGATCTTTGAATGGATATGTCAGCTCAGCTGCAAAAATTGCAATTGCAAGTGGAGCGAAGGTTTCACATGTTCCTGAAATTGATGAAGGACTTGAAAGTTTGCGTTCTGGAAAAGGCGCTGACATGGTCATGGTTGACCTAACACTTGATATTTTCAAATTTTTAACAGCGATAAAAAATGAACGTATAGTTATCCCTGTCGTCGCGTGCGGCGTAAATCCAGATCCAGATCGCGCCGCAGAAGCAATTCGTGCAGGTGCAAAAGAATACATTACCTTACCACCCGATCCAGAATTAATTGCAGCAGTGCTTCAAGCTGTAACCAAAGAAGACTTACACGTTATTCATAATGATCCCAAAACAAAACAAATTTTAACCTTTGCAAATAGAATAGCACCAAGCGAAGCAAATATATTAATTACTGGTGAATCCGGAACCGGCAAAGAAATAATGGCAAACTTCATTCATCAACAATCAAAACGAAGAGAGCGCCCATTTATTTCTATAAATTGCGCCGCAATTCCAGAAAATTTACTTGAATCAGAATTGTTTGGTCACGAAAAAGGATCTTTCACAGGCGCTATAGCTAGACGTATAGGAAAATTTGAAGAAGCTTCCGGTGGCACTTTACTGCTTGACGAAGTTACTGAAATGCACCCTCGACTACAAGCTAAACTTTTACGTGCAGTACAGGAAAGAGTCATTGATCGCGTTGGAAGCGCACATCCTATTCGCATTGATATTCGCATTATTGCCACTTCAAATCGAAATATGCTGGAAGCTGTAAAAGCTCAAGAGTTTCGCGAGGACTTATATTTCCGCTTAAATGTAGTAAACATTCAAATGCCAAGTCTTCGCGAGCGCCCAGGTGATATTGAACCGCTAGCTACGTATTTTATTCAAAAATATTGCGAACTGAATCTTGTTAGTCCAAAAAAATTATCTAAAATTGCTCTTGATAATCTACTTGCACATAGTTGGCCTGGTAATGTTCGTGAATTAGAAAACAGTATTCATAGAGCTGTGCTTATGGCCCAAGAGGACACAATTACACCTGAAGATATTTTTGGAATAAATGGACCTGTGTCATCAGAAAAACCTGATTCTAATCCAATTTTAGTAGGCAGGAAAGTTTCCGAAGTGGAACGTGAATTAATCCTACATACTTTGGATCACTGCCTTGGAAATAGAACGCATGCTGCGAATATTTTGGGAATTTCCATTCGCACTCTAAGAAATAAGCTAAAAGAATATTCAGACTCTAATGTTTCTTCCACTTACCTATAGGAGAAAACAGAATGGCAGCTGCAATTGAGTTCAAAGCTACCGCTCCTAGCTTTGCTGATCTGATCAAAAGAGCCGATATATCATTCGCTGTTGGCGTTCTTATCATCATGGTTGTTTTGCTAATGCCAATGCCAAAACCATTAATGGATTTTGCTTTAGCGCTTTCCATTACTTTTTCTGTAATGATTTTAATGACATCACTATTCATTATGAAACCTAATGAATTTAGCTCATTTCCCACTGTTCTTCTTATAGCCACAATGATCCGTTTATCTTTGAACGTGGCCTCAACTAGATTAATTTTATCTCATGGACATGAAGGCACATCTGCAGCAGGCAAGGTCATTGAAGCCTTTGGTCAGTTTGTAATTGGGGGAAATTTTGTTATTGGAATTGTAGTTTTCATTATTCTAATCATTGTAAATTTCGTGGTTATTACTAAGGGTTCAGGACGTATCGCTGAAGTTGCTGCTCGGTTTAGTTTAGATGGAATGCCAGGTAAACAAATGGCTATTGATGCGGATTTAGCCGCTGGAATGATTGACGAGCCCGAAGCACGCAGACGTCGCAAAGAAATTGAATCTGAGAGTAATTTTTATGGAGCAATGGATGGTGCAGCCAAGTTTGTGCGCGGAGATGCAATTGCAGGACTACTGATCACATTCATCAATATTATTGGTGGAATTATTATTGGAGTTGCTCAAAACAACATGAGTTTTGGCGATGCTTTTCATACCTATACGCTTTTAACAGTAGGTGACGGCTTGGTAACGCAGATTCCTGCGCTTATTGTTTCTATGGCTTCTGGTTTGTTAGTATCTAAAGCTGGTATTGAAGGAGCAACCGATAAAGCTTTGTATCGCCAATTAAGCGCTTATCCCACAGCTTTAGGAATGGCTTCTTTTGTAATGGCAGCAATGGGTTTGCTACCAGGCATTCCTATCATGCCATTTGTAATTTTAGCGTCTCTTGCAGGATATGCTTCGTGGAATTCATACCAAGAACAGCTGAATGTTGAAAATAAAGATAATCTCGATAAACACACTAAAGACACCGATGATAATCAAAAATCCTTAGAACAAACATCAGCACCTGCAATATCTCTACCGTTAGATATGATTCGTCTTGAATTGGGCTATGGCTTATTAACACTTTTAAATGGTGAAAAAAATAGACAACTTGGCGAGCAAATTAAAAATCTGCGTACACAGCTACAGCAAGAAATGGGCATTTATCTTCCTCAAGTTCGTATCCAAGACAATATGCAACTTGGTAATAATGAATATGTCATCCGCATAAAAGAATTAGATGCCGGGAAAGGATACTTAAAACCAGGGGATCTAATGGTTATGGATCCTCGCGCGGAACCAATTACATTAATAGGTGAGCATACAAGGGAACCAAGCTTTGGATTACCAGCAATGTGGATTTCTGGCTCAGTGAAAGCAGATGCTGAAAATCTAGGTTACACCATAGTTGAACCATCAGTAGTTCTAACAACCCATCTAACAGAAGTTATCAAAGATAATATCGGCGAACTAGTTACCTTTGCTGATGTTCAAAAATTACTTGATGATATGAGTGAAACCTACAAAAAACTTCTAAATGATGTTGTTCCAGGACAAATTACAGTAGGTGGCATTCAACGAGTGCTGCAAAATCTGGTTGGTGAGCGTGTTTCAATTCGTGATCTTCCAACAATTCTTGAAGGCATTGCCGAAGCGTGTAATTTTTCAAGAAACATTGTAACCATTACTGAACACGTGCGACTACGCTTAAGCAGACAAATTACTTTTAGTAACGCTGATAACGAAGGTGTTTTAAACATCGTCACTTTAAGCCCACAATGGGAACAAATCATCAGTGATTCCGTTGTCGGTGATGGAGATGCACGTCAATTAGCTCTACCTCCAAGCCAGATGCAAGAATTTATTTTCCGTTGCAATGAAACCTATGACCGCCTTGCAATGATGGGCGAAATGCCAGTTCTTGTGACCACTGCCTATATTCGTTCATTCATCAGATCGATTCTTGAAAGAGTACGCCCATCAGTTGTTATAATGTCGCAAAATGAAGTGCACCCGAAAGTAAAAATCCGCTCTCTTGGTCAGCTTGAATAATCTTTGGAATTAAGATTTTTTTAATTGTTCAAGTGATATCATTGGCGAATGAAATACCATTTATATGCCATTTGGCAAAAAGCTGACAAAAGACACCAAAGCTTTATTGGTTCTGGAGCTGTTGCTGTATGTTTTTTGATATGGTTTTTCGTTAGCAGTTCAAGTTCCGTTGCTGTTAATGTCCCTACCGTAACAATCGCTTATGTTAAACGGCAAACTATTCCTCAAATAATTAAAGTTCCGTCCATATTAAAAGCTCACGCTGAAGTGTTAATTCGCAATCGCGTAGATGGGCAAATCAAAAAAATACATTTTAATGAAGGACAAGTTGTTGAAGAAGGCGCATTACTGTTCAGTATTGATGATGATCTTTTGCAAAATCAATTAAAACAAATTGAAGCAAGTGCTGAAAAAAATACCGCACTTTTGGCACAATCTGAAAAAGAAATGAAACGCTATCAAATTCTTGTCAAAAAAAGCATTGTAACCCAATCGGCAGTTGATAAATTGGAAGCAACCTTAAAAAGTAATAAAGCTAATTTAGATGCCGATAAAGCTCAAATTGATTCATTAAAGTTGCAGATAGGCTATGCACAAATAAAATCTCCCATGAATGGTATAGCAGGCTTTGTAAAAGCTGAGCCAGGTGCATTTGTGCGTCAGTCAGAGGATATGCCTTTAGTTTCTATTGTTCAGATTGATCCCATTGATGTGATTTTTGATATACCAGAAAAATATTTATCTCAAGTGCTGAACAACAGCATGGATAATATTAAAATAACTCTTACTGATATTAATCAAAAATCTGTCAGTAACGCATGTAAACCTAGTGCTATTGATCAAGGAGTAAATGCTAAATCCGGAGTATTTTCTTTAAAAGTATCTGTTGAAAACAAAAATTTGCATTTACGACCGGGCATGTCTGTAAATGGTTCTCTTGAATTAGACTCCTATAAAGACGTTCTTGTTGTGCCAAATGATGCAGTTCTAATTGGTCAAGAAGGAAGTTATGTCTACACATTTGACCAGAAAACCAAAAAAGTTAAAAAGAAAAATATTAAAATAAAAGACACTTTAGAAAAAACTATTGTTATTGAGAGTGGGTTACAAGAAAGTGATATTGTTGTGACCGAAGGGCAAATTCGCATCAAAGATGGTATAACTGCAAAAGCAAAACAATGAATATTTCAGCACTTTTTATCAAGCGTCCAGTTATGACCACTCTACTGATGGTGTGGTTGGTGTTAATGAGTTGCTTTGCATATAGAGCATTGCCCGTAGGTGCTTTACCAAAGATAGAATTTCCTGTTATTCAAGTAAGCGCAAAGCTATCTGGTGCAAGCCCAGAAACAATGGCGCAAGCTGTTTCATTACCTCTTGAACAAAAATTTTCCGCTATTGCCGGTCTTGATGCAATGACTTCTTCAAATGCACAAGGCATCACTCAGATAACATTACAATTTGGGTTAGATATTGATTTAAACTCAGCTGCTCAAGATGTAAGTTCTGCAATTTCTACAGCCCAAGCTAATTTACCTAGTAATATGACAGCATTGCCAACATTTAAGAAACTTAACCCTTCCGAACAACCGATTATTATTTTAGCCATGAATTCTGATTCAATGCCAATTTGGCAGCTTAATAACTTTGCAGAAAATTTTGTCGTCAATCGCTTATCAATGCTACCTGACGTAGCTCAAGTTGATGTAATAGGTCAACAACGATATGCAGTACGTGTATATGTTAAACCTGAATTGCTTAAAACAAGAGAAATTGGCCTTGATCTAATTGCCACTAACATTGCACAAGCAAATATAAATGGAGCTTCGGGTATTTTACAGGGACCATCTCAAGCATTTATGCTTTTGCCCGAATCTCAGTTAAAGAATGCAAAAGAATTTAGTGAAATACTTGTTAACAAAAATACAAACTTACGTTTAAAAGATGTTGCGACGGTAGTTGATGATGTTGATAACATTTATTCGTCAGCTTGGTTTAATGGTAAACGCAGTATTCTTTTAGCTATTAGTCGGCAACCAGGGTCAAATGCAATTAGTGTGGCTGATAGGATAAAAGAAGTTTTACCTGAAATTCAAAAACAGTTACCTCAAAGTTTAGACTTACAAATATTTGTTGATAGAACCATTTCAATTCGAGATTCTGTAAAAGAAATACAGCTTACCGGGTTAATGACCATTGCACTGGTAGTTCTTGTTATCTTTTTATTTTTAAGAAATATTCAAGCAACTCTTATACCAGCTCTTAGCTTACCAATATCATTAGTGATAGCTTTTTCTGCTATGTATTTTTTGCACTTTAGCTTGAATAACCTTACGCTAATGGCGCTGACACTTGCTACGGGTTTTGTGATAGATGATGCGATTGTAGTACTTGAAAACATTATGGTGCATCGTGAACGCGGTTTGTCACCATATGAAGCAGCCTTAAAAGGATCTAAGGAAATTTCATTTACTGTTATTTCAATGACGCTGTCTTTAATTGCTGCGTTCATTCCTGTGTTGTTTATGTCAGGTATTATTGGAAGGCTGCTACACGAATTTGCAATAACAATTACTGTTGCAATTTTAGCATCTGGATTTGTATCGTTATCTCTCATTCCAATGCTAAGTCAATACATGACAACAGATCATAAAGAAAGCAAAAATTCAGCTCTGCTATGGTTCAAAGAAATCTATGACAAAATGGCACAAGCATACGCTAAAACGTTAAAAACTATGTTTCGTTTTCAAAAACATATTATAACTTTTGTTTTAAGTATTTTTGTTATCAATATAATTTTTTACATTTTTATCCCAAAAGGTTTTTTCCCAAATGAAGACACAGGACTTATTTATGGAATTGGAGAGGTGCTTCCAGGAACATCATTTGATTCCATGAAAAAAACTGAGGAAAAGCTTATACAAATATTAAATGATGATTCCAATGTCGATTGTTACAATTGTTCTATTGGAGCATCAAGTACTACTGTTGCTAACAATGAAGGACGTTTTTTTATAAAGCTAAAACCATTAGAAAAGCGAGAGTCTATTGAAATGGTAATGAAAGGATTGAGATCAAAATTTACAGATGTGCAGGATTTAAAAATATCAATGCAGCCTGTGCAAAATTTGCGAGTTGGCGCATCTCTTTCAAAAAGCCAATATCAATACACACTTCAATCACAAGACTTTAAAGTACTTTCTGAATTTGCTGGAAAAATGGAAACAAGAATTGGAAAGTCACCTGGTTTTTTGGATGTTAATTCAGACTTAAAAATGAATAGCTTGCAGGCTGATGTAAAAATTGACCGCGACCGTGCAACTCGTTTTGGCTTATCTATTCAAAAAATTACCGAAGCACTATCATATGCTTATGCCGATACCCAAGTATCTACGATTTATACTGAATCAAACACCTATCCAGTAATTCTAGCCTTAGAAAAAAAAGAAGCAGAAACGCTGCATGATTTGTCAAAATTATATGTCACAGCAGATGATGGAACCTTAGTACCATTAACTTCAGTTGCAACAATTGATCGAAAAAATGCACCTCTTACCGTGAATCACTTGAATCGTTTAGCTGCAGCCACAATATCTTTCAACCTTAAACCAGGCATGAGCTTAAGTAAGGCCATTGCTATTATCAAGGAAGCTGAACAAGAATTAAAAATGCCAACAACTGTTGCCAGTGTATACCAAGGGACCGCACAAGCATTCAAAGAATCACAAGGTGGGCAACTAATGTTGATTTTAGCAACTGTATTCACCATCTACATTATCTTAGGAATTCTGTATGAAAGCTATCGCCATCCAATTACAATTTTGACAGGATTACCAAGTGCTGGGTTAGGTGCACTGATATTTTTGTGGCTATTTAGATTTGATTTAGATGTTATTGGCATTATCGGTATTGTGTTACTCATTGGCATTGTTAAAAAAAATGCGATTATGATGATCGATTATGCCCTTGAACAACAACGAACAAAGAATTTATCTGCTAAAGAAGCTATTATAGAAGCATGCGCTAGGCGGTTTCGCCCTATTATGATGACGACCTTTGCAGCTATTGTAGGCGCTATTCCTATTGCTTTCGGACAAGGATCAGGTGCTGAGCTTAGGCAACCTTTGGGTGTTTGTATTATTGGCGGATTATTACTTTCCCAATGGTTGACATTATATATCACTCCACTTTTTTACGTTTGGATTGAAGAACGCAAAAATTCAAAAAAAGCAGCCTCCTTACATTAATCGTAACTTCTGCATCAATTCCTGACGCGCTATTGGTAAGGATTTGTGATGACTCGCATGATTCACCAGAAAATGTCCCGTAAGAAGTAATGAATTTACAAAGTCTAATTTTGTAGGCGCACAATTTTTATTAATTAGAAAATCAGGCAGTACTAGCAGTCTGTTAATGTAGGGTAGTGCAGCTTCGTAACAAACAGCACAACCTGTCTTCGGTGAAACATGCGTTAGGTTTTCAAGCGATTTAGTCACTGCACAAGAATCTAAGCTTAGACCAAATCCCAACTCCTCAATCAGTAACACTTCAAAAAAGCAATAGGCTTTAATCGCTTCAGATGGGTGATAAAAAAGCTGCAGCGTTTCATTCGCCTTATTCCATAAATTTAAATATGGGTGATGCTCAGGCAATAACGAACCTAACATTTCCAGCATTGTTTTAAGAGCGTAAACTCTCAAAGCATCACAAAATTGTAAACTCGAATGACTTTGCTTTGTTTCTAGTTTAAAAGTTCCCAAGTGTTGCTCAAGCCTTGCTTTCTGATAAACAGAACACAAGTCTCCAGGTTGAGGCATAGATGATTTGGTACGCGTGATCATCCCATCTACACGTCCACGCTGTTGTGTAAACACGCTAGCAATCAGTTGTTTTTCAGAATATGTTCTGTACTTCAGAACAATTCCCGTATCTTCCCAGTTCATAAAAATCACAAAGCTTTTTTTATTAATAATTAAGTTTTTGACTTGTCACAAGAATGTTTTACACTTAAAACAGAAGATACCGGGGTCTTAGCTCAGTTGGGAGAGCGCTACAATGGCATTGTAGAGGTCAGGGGTTCGATTCCCCTAGGCTCCACCAAAGAAAGTGTGAGTGTGAATTCTTTAGCAAAATCGTTCGATACCTGTTCTGAAAGTTATGAAATAAGCCGGCCCGGTTATCCAAATGCAGTAGTTGAACTTTTCAAGAAAAATCTCGGCTTTAGAACATCGTCAAAGTTGCTTGAGCTCGCTGCAGGCACCGGAAAATTCACTGACCTGCTTGCACAACATGACTTCGCCCCCATGGTAACAGAATGGTTACCAAATATGCTGAAAGTTTTAAAATCAAAACACCCAAAATTATCTTCCGTAATATCAAGGGCAGAAGATATTCCTTTTAAGGATAATATTTTTGATGGTGTATTAGTAGCTCAAGCTTTTCACTGGTTTGCTAATCTGTCTGCTCTTGCTGATATAGCTCGCGTATTAAAACAAAATGGCTACCTAGTAATAATATTTCAAGAACGAAATGATGCAGTGAATTGGGTTCATGAATATCATAAAATACTTTTCTCCTATCCTCATGACGAAATTGTACGTTTTGATCTCGATAAATGGAAAAAGGTATTTAATAATCAAGATCATTTTTCTGCTTTGCAGCATCAACAATTCAATTACTCTCATCATTTTTTCAAGGAAACGCTTACTCACCAAGCACTAGGCATGAGCTTTATTGCAGCCTTACCTGACCACAAAAAACAAGAGGTAGCTCAACAAATGAAAAACCTTTGCACAACTCACGAACAACTTAAAAATCACGAGGTGATTGAATTTCCCTATATTACCCATGTATATTGGGCAAAAGTCCTGAAATGAATCTGCAGCTGTGCATAAAACTATCGCATTTAAATATCTCCAGGATTTATCTGATACTTTAGAAAATAATTGGGATGCAGATTACGTTGAAGGCGCTTTGTTAATAAGCTGCCCAAAAGGTCAATTTCTTTTAAATTATCACGGCACAATGGAACAAATTTGGTTTTCTTCCCCAATAACTGGAGCGCATCATTTTTCATATCGTTCAGGAAAATGGTTATGCACTAGAACAGATAAAGAGCTTGAAAGCGTTCTAAGGCAGGATCTAGATGCGTGAAAAATCATTTTATGATGATGTGACGCCAAAAAATGAA
Organism: Candidatus Finniella inopinata; assembly: GCA_943322985.2. Lineage (GTDB taxonomy): Bacteria > Pseudomonadota > Alphaproteobacteria > Paracaedibacterales > CAITNM01 > CAITNM01. The sequence goes on along the minus strand of CALPGA020000003.1, from coordinate 19,937 downwards.
TCAAAGGCCCCTATAGGCACATTATGGGCATTGCTGGGAAAATATGTTTCTACGTTTTATAAACCAATTATTCTAGCTTGTGTCATGCTTGGTGTCGCAGCCGGCATGGTTCTTGGTTTTGGAAAATTTTTAAGTTTTTCAGTCAATACGGGACTATTAACAAAAGGATCCGATTATTTCGGTTGGGTTTTAATAGGGTTAGCGATTAGCGTAGTATTGCTGGCTTTAGCAAGTTACGCTCGCACCTATTACATTAGCTGGATTGGCGAACAATTAATGGCTCGTCTGCGCTATGATCTTTTTGATCACATTCTTAAATTCCCTATTTCTTTTTTTGAAGAGTACCAACCGGCAAATTTAGTTACACGCCTAACAAGTGACATGAATTTATTGCAACTTGTACTGACAAACAGCTTAGGTATTTTCATAAGAAATGCACTGATCATTCTAGGTGGCATCGTCATGATGGTAACAACCTCTGGAAAATTATTTGTATTAAGCTGCGTAATTGTCCCTGCCCTATTGTTACCAGTTGTTTATTTTGGAAAAATTGTTCGCGTTCACGGGCGTTATGCTCAAGGTGTGCTGGCTGACCTTGCTCAGTTTATTGATGAAACATTGAACAATATTAAAACCGTGCTGTTATTTTCCCATGCTGCACAAGATCGTTCTTCATTTCACGGGTATAACACCAACTTCGTTCAAGCTGTTTTAAAGTCAGCAAAAGCACGGGCTAAATTAGTTGGCTTTGCCATGGTGCTGATTTTTTCAGGCCTATGCGTAATCGCTTACCTTGGGGCACAAATGGTTTTTGAGCAAACCATGACCAAAGGAGACTTGCTAGGATTTTTATTTTATGCAGTTGCGGTAAGTGGAGCTTTAGGATCATTTTCGGCACTTTTTGCTGATTTTTACCGCGCAGCAGGAGCAGGCGATAGAATATTAGAAATACTGAAGCTAGAGACACCTAAGCAAAGCATTATCAAGCAACGTCTTATACAAAATCACGGTATTCTTGCAATACATCAGGTGAGTTTTGCGTATTCTTCGCGCCCTGAAACCACTGTTCTAAATCAATTAAATTTAAGCGTACTTCCTGGTGAAACCGTTGCCATTGTTGGTCCATCTGGTGCTGGGAAAAGCACAATATTTTCATTGCTACTTAAATTTTACGAAACCAATTCTGGTAATATTTACCTTAACGGCGTGAATTACAAAGACCTCTCAGCTGATAACATTCGTCATCAACTTGGTTTAGTAACACAAGATGCTGTGATTTTTTCCACAACAATTTTTGAAAACTTAGCATATGGTCTTGATACTGTTGATGAAAATGATTTGTGGCAAGCATTAGAAATGGTGCACCTTAAAGATTTCGTTGAAAAGTTACCTTATTCACTGCAAACAAAAGTTGGTCATCGAGGTGTTAGACTGTCCGGCGGGCAAAAACAACGTCTTGCTTTGGCACGCGTATTGTTACGGCGCCCAAGTATTTTGCTTCTAGATGAAGCAACGAATTCACTAGATGCCGAAAGTGATTTTATTGTGCAGCAAAACTTAAAGGCGCTGAGTGCTGAATGCACAACCATAGTAATTGCGCACCGTTTAAGTACCGTGATGGAAGCAGATAAAATTATGGTCTTGAACCATGGGCACATAGAACAAATGGGAACGCACCACGAATTAATGCGTCAAGAAGGACTGTACCGAAATTACGTAAACCTTGAATTTGAACCGTCTCAAATTTCCAAAGCAATTTCTGTTTAAGGGAACAACTTGTGAAAATTAACAGAAATATTTTTATTGTTTTTTTGTCGTTCTATTTTGTTTGCTTGCTAAACATTCCCTTTTGGAATGCTGTTTTTAAAATAGTAAACTTTAATAATACTTCCGATTTAATTTATTTAACATCAATGTTCATAGGCCTAAGCGCCATGTTTACCATTATTTTTAACCTTCTACTATTTCCGTATGCTCAAAAAACATTGATTGTTGTGCTTGCTATTGCAGCCATATTTTCAAGTTATCACATGCACTATTTCAAGGTCGTGATTGATGCAAATATGATCCAGAACGTACTACAAACTGACATTCATGAATCATTAGATCTTTTAAGCACTAAATTTGGAATGTGGTTTCTCTTGCAGGGAGCCCCGCTTTTATCCTTATATTTTTTCAAAACAACTTATCAACCCAAATTTTTTTCTGAATTAAAATCTAGATTAATAGCAATTATCATAGCCGCGCTATTAATTGCTGTTTCAGTAGGAACTGCTTACAAAACCATCGTTATTATCCATAGAAATAATAGAAACCTTATCAGCTTAATTACCCCTATAAATTGCATTTACTACTTAGGAAAATATGTAAAAAAGAAAAATCAAATGCCGAAAGAGTTCACCCAAATTGCTTTAGATGCAGTCAAAGGTCCGCTTTGGAAAAATGTTACAAAAAGATCATTGCTTATTATTGTTGTGGGCGAAGCTGCACGTTCTAGTAATTTCTCATTGAATGGCTATGCACGCGAAACGAATCCTTTACTCAAAACTAAAAATGTTATTTCGCTGAAAAATGTTTCATCCTGTGGAACTTGCACAGCCGTTGCTGTACCTGGAATTTTTTCAAAATTACCAAGAGTAAACTATACGCCAGAAAAGGCAGCACAAGAAGAAAACTTACTAGATGTATTATCCAGAATTGGTTTTTCAATCCTTTGGCGCGATAATAACAGCAGTTCAAAAGGTGTAGCCACCAGATTTAGAGAAGAAAATATAAGACACTTAAGTCAAAATGATGAAGCCCTGCTCGCTGGGTTAGATAGTTATATCAAAAAACTAAAACATGATTCTATTCTTGTACTGCATCAACTTGGAAGCCATGGCCCCGCTTACCACAAACGCTACCCTGAAGAATTTAATAAATTCAAACCAGGGTGCAACACCAATGAAATTCAAAGCTGTAAAAAATCAGACCTTGTTAACACCTACGACAACACCATTTTATATACCGATTACATTTTAACAAAAATCATCGAAACACTTGAAAATAATACTCAACTGAATACCGCAATGATCTATATTTCTGACCATGGGGAATCACTAGGAGAATATGGAATTTATCTTCATGGCACGCCATACCTAATTGCCCCTAAAGAGCAAACTCATATTCCATGGATTATGTGGCTCTCCGATAGTTTCAGCCAAGAATTTGGTGTTGATGTAAACAGCTTAAGGGTTAAAGCTGAAACTGAAAAATATTCTCATGATAACTTTTTTCATTCAGTGCTTGGGTTGTTGGATATTAAAACCCATGAATACGACCAAAGTTTAGATATTTTCAAAAATTAGATTCGAACCTTACGGCGAATTTTCACATAAAATGCACCACTGCCACCATCATCTGGTTTTGCATAGGCATAACCGGTTACAAATTCTGGCATTGATTTAAGCCACTTTGGTGTTTGCTCACGAAGAATACTAGGGTTATTAGGCGACCCTTTTCCGGTAATAATCCGCACCCAGCGCAAATTCCTGTACAAAGAATTTTTTAAAAATTCGCGCACGGCCATTTCACCTGCTGCTTGAGTAAAGCCATGTAAATCAAGCTGCGCTTCGGGGCGAACATTTCTTAAATCATTTGCATGAAGTGCTTCAACCTTTTGTGTGCGACTAATGCCAGGCGTTGGTAAGAGTGGCCTTTCAGGGATCTTCAAAACGTTGGGGATTTTGGCAACCACCATATCGTGCTTTATAGGCTTGATGCTTTTTACAACAGCATCCCAAAGGGCTTGTTCGTCAGGAGGTAATTTTTTTGTCATATAGGTAATTTAAGAATAAAAGCTTTGCAAAGCACTACCAATATCAGCGTACTTAAAGAAAAAGCCACTTTGCTGCAATCGGTTAGGCACCACGTAAACGCCTTGCAGCATTAATTCTTTTCCTTTTTCCCCGAATAGCATCTTAATAACCCAATCAGGTATGTGCATTAATGGCTTTTTGCCAAATTGCATTGCCAAAATTTTTGAAAATTCTGCGTTTGTGCAAATTTTAGGCGCAACAACATTAAAGGGTCCGTTGAGTTCTTCGTTTTGCATCACATGCCAAAAGGTGTTGATGCAATCTTCCAAGTGCACCCATGACATCACTTGAGTGCCATTGCCCAAAATAGTTCCCATACCTAAACGAAATATATTTTCTATTTTTTTTAAAAAACCACCTTTTGGCCCTAGCACAACGCCTAATCGCATAAAACAGAGGCGCACATCATCAGCTAATAATGATTTTGCTGAATCTTCCCAAGCTGTACATAAGCGGTTTGAAAAATTTTCTACTTCTGGAACAGGGGTGTCTTCATAGCATTTAACTTGTTGCCCCAAATAATACCCTACAGCTGATGCACTAATAAATGTTTTGGGGAGACGCATAAATTTCCTAAGATGGGCTATCAAATCAAGTGTCATCGCAACACGGCTATCATATAGCACTTGTTTATATTCAGGCGTCCAGTTTTTTGCAGCAATGGGTGCGCCTGCAAGATTAATAACTACGTCTAAAGGCGGTAAATTTTCAATTTCTTTCAAGGTAGAAATTGTTCTATAAGAACGTGGTGTCAACCGAGGATTTTTTGTGTAAAAAATAATTTCACAGCCCCTATTAAATAAAAAATTCGCCAAGTGTGAGCCAATAAACCCAGTACCGCCAGTAAATAAAATCGTTTGTGCCATATGCCCTTTAAGTGATTTATGGTTAAATTAGCCAGATTTTTAAATTTTTAGCCATATGACTAGTCTAGCACAGCGCATCAATTGGATAAAACCCTCCCCTACCCTTGCCATGACCGCAAAAGCCATTGCACTAAAAGAACAGGGGAAAGATGTTATCAGCTTAAGTGCAGGAGAACCTGACTACGATACACCCCAGTGGATTAAAGACGCCGCCCTACAAGCCATGAATAATGGCCAAACAAAATATACCCCGGTTGGTGGCACAGCGCTTTTGAAACAAGCAATTATAAAAAAGCTAAGCCGTGATAATGGTTTTACTTATGAAAGCGATCAAATTATTGTAAGCACAGGCGGCAAGCAAGTCATTTTCAACGCGTTTATGGCTAGCATCAATGCTGGTGATGAGGTTATTATTCCTGCGCCTTATTGGGTTTCGTATCCTGATATAGTTAGCTTGTTTGAAGGCATTCCTGTTTTTGTTAATTGTCCGATTGAAAATGAATTTAAACTTCAGCCAAGCCAGTTAGCGGCTAGCATTACGCCCAAAACAAAGTGGTTGATTTTAAACTCTCCATCCAATCCAACGGGATGCGTTTATACGAAAGATGAGCTTTCGGCCCTAGCGGAAGTGCTACGTACGCACCCTCACGTGAATATTTTAACAGACGATATTTATGAATACCTTCTGTATGATGGATCGGAATTTTCAAATATTTCAAACGTCGCCCCTGATTTATATCATCGCACTTTGGTGGTGAATGGTGTTTCAAAAGCGTATTCAATGACCGGGTGGCGCATTGGGTACGGAGCAGGACCGAAACATTTAATTCAAGCTATGATTGACTTGCAATCACAAATAACATCTAATCCATGCTCTATTTCGCAAGCAGCTGCTGTTGCGGCTATTAATGGGCCTCATGATTTTTTGGATGAATGGCGAACCAGTTTTGCAAAAAGACGCGACTATGTGTTGAAAGCATTGTCCACCATTCCAGAGTTACAGCTTATTAAGCCCCACGGTGCGTTCTATTTATATATAGGTTGTCATGGCGTTATTGGAAAAGTGACACGATGCGGTAAAACTATTCAAAATGATAATGATTTCTGCACCTATTTATTAGAAGACCATAACCTTGCAACCGTTTCTGGTGATGCATTTGGTCTATCCCCATATTTTCGCATTTCCTATTCAACAAGTTTGGAAAATTTAGCAAAGGCGTGCGACAGAATTAAGCTCGCCGTTATGGAATTAAAGGCACCATAGTGACTCGTAATGATATTTCAGATTTTGTTGTGGCTAATTTCCCCGGACTTAATGTGGTAAATGCATGGGGTGAGAAAAGGTTCTTTTACAACCCCAATAATTTGTTAAAAAGAGGCGTCTATTTTTTGACCTTAAAAGAGAAGGACGGAGACAACGACAAAGCGTCTAACCTAGATAGAGAGAACATTTTCAGAATAAATTTTGGGATTTCTAAAAAAATATTTTTGCAGCATTTTTCAACATTGCCAAAGCGCCCTGCGAAAGGTCATTCAATTGAAGGTCCATATGATTTTCAAAAATTAGACACGCTAACCCCTCACCCTGTTTATGGCTGGATGGCTTGGGTGTCAATTTTAAATCCTTCAGATTGCTCATTTGAAATGCTTGAGAAGCTAATTAAAGAAAGTTATCAAATTGCTTGTGATAAATATTTGGCAAGAGTGAAAACATAAAAATAATGGAGATCAAAATATGGAAGCTAAAACACTCACTGGAAATCCTGACCTTGTAATTTCTGGCTTTGACTGTCCACCAGATAACCCACTGGATCTATTGCAAAGTTGGTTACACACAGCTGATTTGTTAAAAATAAGCGAACCAAGAGGGTTAGTTTTATCAACCGTTAACGACGAGGGAATCCCTTCAAGCCGCGTTGTTTTATTAAAAACCGTTAATGAAAACGGAGTGACTTTTGCTAGCAGTGATATAAGTCAAAAAGGAAGAGATTTACAAACAAACCCTGTCGCTGCAGGAACATTGTGGTGGCGAGAAACCATGCAGCAAATTAATTTTCAAGGAACCGTCACAAAACTCCCACATAATATCTCTGATGAAATATTTAATGAAAGACCGCTAGCAGCACAAGCAGTAGCGACGATTTCTACGCAAAGCGCACCGATGACAAATGAGCAAAAGTTAAGAACAGAAGTTTTGAAATTACTGACACAACAAGAACCAATGTCTCGCCCAAAAACTTGGCATGCCTACCATATAGAAATTGAAACCATAGAATTTTGGCACGGAAGCAAGGATCGATTCCATCATCGCCTACGCTATGAACTGAAAAATAAAATATGGCAACACTTGAAGCTGCAACCGTAAGATAAGGAATAATCATGGTAATCACTTGGGAAGAATTCGAACAAGTTAACATACGCAGCGGCACTATTGTGAAAGCTGAAGAATTTTCTAGAGCGCGCAACCCTGCTTTTAAAGTGTGGGCAGATTTTGGTCCTGAAATTGGAATATTGCAAACTTCTGCGCAAATCACAGTACATTATACGCCCGAATCCCTTATCGGTTGTTCAATCGTAGGCTGCATTAATCTAGGCGAAAAAAATATTGGAGGATTCACATCTCAATTTTTACTTCTAGGTTTTTCAGATGAAAATGACGCCATCTGCCTTACAACAACAACCCCCAAAGTACCCAATGGAATGAAGCTACAATAATAAAGTGCTTGCATTTCTTATGAAATTGAAGAAAATGATAGGCCTAAATAGTTCTTATGGTTTTAAATGAAAAAGTCTTGGAAGATGATTGGGACCAGCGCCCTAGGAAATGCGCTAGAGTTTTATGATTTTGTTATTTGTGGCGTCTTTATTGCTAAAATTTCTGAAGTTTTTTTCCCGAGCACGTCGCCGACCATAGCGCTTTTTGCAAGTATTTTTGCTTTTTCTGCTGCATTTTTCACGCGTCCTCTTGGTGCTTATGCTTTTGGTTTAATTGGTGACACCTTTGGACGAAAAGTCGCACTAACCTATTCCGTCATGTTAATGGGCTTTCCAACGTTAGTAATATCTCTATTGCCGGGGTACAACACCTTAGGAATAGCAGCACCTATCATTTTAGTACTGTGCCGCATGGTTCAAGGACTTTCAACCGGAGGCGAATATAATGGAGCCGCAATTTTTGCAATTGAACATGGGCAAGCTAAGCAAATGGGCTTAATCAGCGGTATTATTGCAGGTTCATGCATGGTAGGAGCTGTATTTGCTAGCTTTGCAGGTTCATTAATGTTACGCCCTGGAATGCCAGACTGGGCATGGAGAATTCCATTTTTTATTGGCTCTTTAGTAAGCTTCATGGCTTTTGTGTTGCGAAAGAATGCTAAAGAAACCGATGCTTTTATTCAAATTAAGGAAAAGAAAAAAGAACAGAAGCAACCAATGAAAGCTATTTTTAAAAATCACAAAAGTGCATTTTTAATGAATATTGTCGTTGGAATTTTCAAAGGCTCACTTACCTATACGGTATTTGGATTTATGAATATATACATGACAAAGTTCCAAGGTTTTGAAATGTCCACGGCCGTATTTTTAAATACCTTTGGTTTACTAGGATACACCTCAGGGTGCGTATTTTTTGGTTGGCTAAGTGATAAAATCACTATGCGTAGATCTGTTTATCTATCATGTTTTATGTGCTGCACACTTTCTTACTTGAGCTTTTATCTATTACAAACAAAAGATTTATTCTTAGTAGGATTAGGACAATACGGAGTTGGACTATATGTAGGAAGCTTTGTGGGATTAAGCCATGCATTTATGCAAGTTTTATTCCCTGCTGAAACTCGTTATACAGGTGTTGCGGTTAGTTTCTCTATTGGTATTGCCATATCTGGTGGGCTAATGCCTTCCGTTTATACATTTATGACTGGTTATACAGAAAACATGTATATGGCAGCCATCATTATTTCTGTGTACGCTGTTATATTTACAGCCATTTCTAGGTTCTATCGTCGTAATGCAAAGATGTACAGCCCTGCCCCTCATGGTACTAAAACAAAAGAATAGGTAGCAACAAAAAGGCATTGAGTAACATTGAATTTCCTCTTGCCTTTTAGCCTTTTTCTTACTATAAATGTAAGCTACAAGTAAGGTCCTTGCTTCCTAAAGCGTTTAGGCAGCTGGTGCTTGTTTTAAGTACCCATCCATAAGGAGAAAGTTTAATATGCAGCGTTTCTATGAAACAATTTTCATTGCACGCCAAGACATTACCGCTAATCAGGTAGAAGCATTGGCAAAGCAATACACTAACGTCATTAAAGAATTTGACGGAGAAGTTACAAAAACAGAATTTTGTGGCCTTCGTAATTTAGCCTACAAAATTAAAAAAAATCGCAAGGGGCATTACGTTCTAATGAACATCGCTGTAAAGTCTGATGGAATCAAAGAAATGGAACGTCAAATGAAAATCAACGAAGATGTACTTCGTCATTTGAGCGTACGCGTTGACGAACTTGACAATGCGCCATCTGCTTTAATGCAAAATCGCGGTTTCCGTGAAGATGTTGTTCGTGAAGAAGTTCGCCCAGATGTTGTTGCTACCGAAGTTGTCGCTGAGACAGTAACGGAAGAATCAACAACAGAACCAACAGCGTAAAGGATTCAAAATGTCAGATTATATTGAAGAAGGCGAAAATCTAAAGCCAAGCGTACGTAAGCAATTTTTCCGTCGCCGTAAAAGCTGCCCTTTCACAGGCCAAAATGCCATGAAAATTGACTACAAAGATACTCGTATCCTTGTGAAATTTGTGTCAGAGCGCGGCAAAATGATGCCAAGCAGAATAACTGCAGTTTCCATAAAGAAACAACGTTTGCTTGCTGTTGCTGTTCGTCGTGCACGTTTCTTGGCTCTAATGCCATACGTAAATGGCTAAAGACGACATACCACTTATTATTAAGGGCGGCGCATTGTGTGCTGCCCTTTCTTTTATGGCGCTATTTATTCCTATTCCAGGGATAGTATTTCATTACTTTGCTTTAATGCCCATTTTTTATGTTGGAATCTGCTTGGGAATTAGAAGCTATTTATTAGCAATCAGTATCCCTTTGCTGGGCTACCTTATTTTGCTGGGCCCAGTAGGCATAGGTGTTTTTGGCATCACTCTATTTGCCCCATCAATAACAGTTCTATACTGGCATTTTTTAAAAAACAAAACTGCATATAAATTTTCATCAACTGATATTTTGCACCAATTATCAAGCAGGTTTTTAGCCTTAACTGCTGTTGGGTTCAGTTATTTAAAATTAACCAACAGTGATATGCTTGACCAGCAAGCCAAACAAATTAAAGAAATCTTCAAACTCATGAAAATACCTATGTCTCCTGATTCATTCATAGAGATTCTCCCAGGAATGCTTGCTTTTTTTACGCTTCTAATCATCTGGATGAATTTTCAAATGGCTTACTCGTTGGCATTAAAATCAAATAAATCTATTCGCAAACCAACCATTAAACAAAATATATTTTTGCCACCTGTGTGGGATATTGCCCTGGTTACATCCCTATGGCTAATCATTGCGAATCATCTATTTATTGATTCACCACTACTTGGTGTTTTTAGCCATGCAGCCGTGTGCATTTGCGCCTTTCCTTTGTTTATTGACGGCCTTGAAATTGCTCAACTTATGGCAAGATCACATCAACTTCCACGCTACGCAACAGTAATTTTCATAGTGCTAACATTTTTACTTGTCTGGCCAATGATTTTTGTAGTAGTGTTAGGGCTTGTAGAGCCATTATATGGCCTTAAGAAGAAGTATTACTCAAAATTTAATTAGGAGCTCAAACCATGTTGAAGCGTAAAATGCAAGTAATTCTAATGGAGCGCGTCGAAAAATTAGGGCAAATGGGGCAAATTGTTGCCGTAGCTCCTGGTTATGCGCGTAACTATTTGTTACCAAATAAAAAAGCACAACGTGCTACAAAAGAAAATATGGCTCAGTTTGAAGTGAAAAAAGCTCAACTGGAAGCTACAAACCTTAAGCAACGTCAAGATGCTGAATATGTAGCGAAGTCAATGGAAGGCACGCAAATTATTATCATTCGCCAAGCGAGTGAAGTTGGTCAATTATATGGATCAGTTCGCAGCCGTGATATCTCTGAAGGTTTAACAAAAGGTGGTTTCACTGTTGATAAATCACAGGTTATTATCACCACTCCAATCAAGAATTTAGGTGTTCACACAGTTTTTGTTTCATTACACCCAGAAGTGCGGGCGCCAATTAGTCTTATTATCGCTCAATCTGAAGAAGAAGCAGCATTGAAAGCTAAAAAAGCTGACGCAGAAGAAGCACCAGCTGCTTAACTCTAATTGCTACCTTAAAATTATAAATTGGTCGCTGCAAAGCGACCTTTTTTGTTGAAGGCCTAGCAAAAATTACATTTCCCTGCAATTTTTTCATTGAAAATGCAAAGCTTAGTATTTATATTACAAACATAATAATTATTAGAAAATAATATATGAAACTATCAATACTTAGACTCTTTTGCTTATTAAGTGCTCTGATGAATTTTGCATATTGCAGCAGCGTCCCTCAAAATGAAGAGTACGAGTACTTTCCCAGGGGTTTAGTTTTGTACAGCGAATCTGGATCTATGCGCATTAATTTTTATGATTCTGCAGATGAAGAATATTCTGCTGCCGTTGTCTATAGTTCGTCAGTAGATGGCATCCTTGCTCCGCACTTTTCTAAAGATGAACATGATGAATATAGAGAAAGATTCACTTGTTATATCCCAAACGAAAGAAACAAATTTCAGCCAACGGAAGAATATAGCCTAATGTCAGCAGGTTCTAACTTTTCTGTTACAGAACACTATCATAAAACATCATATGACAGAGGAAGCTTCCATCAATTAATACAAGATATAAACTCTGCAGAAACTGTAATAATTTCTTTTGGTGCGGGTATTTCACAAGGCTATGTTCCAACACTTGAAGAATTTTACGAAGCATTAGGTGTAAAAAAAGCCTTCTCAAAATCCAGCATTACGGACCAGAGCTTTGTAAGTTTTGCAAAAGAATTAATTACAAACCATAAACAAACAACTAAAAAGGTAAGAAAAGTTTGGGATGATGTCATGTCATGTGATCATCAATCAACTCCATCCCATGAATTGTTACTCAGAATAATTTATATTTTAAGAAATTCTGGAAAATTGGTATTGCCTTATACTGATAATATAGACGGTATTGACGATGCAGTAGGAATAGGTGCCTATGACAATAATTATGAAATGTGTCCCAGCACAAATATTAGCAAAGTAGATGATAAAATATCAAAAAGTAATGTGGTAATGCTTGTATGTGGCCAATCTTTTGACTTTCAGTCATATATTACAAGTGTTACTAAAATAAATCCTGATACAAAATTCTATTCCTTAAATACAAAAGGAGATCAAATCTGCAGACGAGACAATGAAACCACTATAGAAATGCAATGGATAGAAGGAACACTTCACGAAACTTATTCTCAAATATATTTTAGACTGATGTATCCAACTTCAGTAAATGGATTAAGTAGAACTCTTTCTGTTGATGAATTATTCAGACTACCTTCTCCATATGACTTATTTGTTGTAATTCCAGAATGGTTAAAAAGGATGTTAACTCAACAACGTGCGAAACAAGAAAATGGCTATGGGCCTTTTGCCATAGTGCCATACCGAGCTCACAATAGCCTAGGCATACAAAAATATTAATATTTGGGGTTTATTGACAAGATTATGTCTTTAAACCCCATTCTTTTTATATCGGCAACCAGTCATTAGGCAAATTTTGTAAATGCCTCCATAGGTTAGAATGCCAATACCAACCAGCCCAACAACATAGATAGCTTCATTAATAAACGAACTTGGACAATGCACGCGTTGTTGAAGCTGGTAAACAACAACCCCCATGCACGTACTTGCTAAGACTACATAGGCTAAATCTAGGAAAAAAGCTTTGCTTAAATGAATCATTGATTTTTGGGAAAGTTTCCACGCTAACAATCCTGTTTGCACCCACGCCGCCAAGCCTGTCGCTAATGCCATGCCTACATGCAAAAATGGCCCAATAAACAATAGGTTAAGCGCTAAATTAACGCCAACGGTAATCATGCCAATTTTCAAAGGGGTCTTGGTGTTTTGCTTGGCAAAGAACCCAGTCGTAAAAACTTTACTTAAAGTATATGCGGGTAACCCAATCACAAATGCTGCCAAAGCTGGTGCTGTAGCATCAACATGCACTGTAGAAAAGCTTCCGTGACCATATATTAGGTCAATAATAGGATAGGATAAAATAATTAGCCCAATTGCCGATGGAATACTCAATCTTAACCCTAACGAAAGCGCTTTTTCCTGTAAGCTTATTGCCTCATCTTGATTACCAGTACGCAGTGCTTTTGAAAGACTTGGCAGTAATGCTGTCCCAATAGCTACTCCAAAAATTGATAATGGCAACTGATTAAGTCGATCTGCATAGTACAAATAGGAAAGTGATCCTGTCTGTAAAGTCGAAGCAAGCATCATATCAACAAAAATATTGATTTGCATCACTCCAGCACCAATTGCGCCAGGCACCATCAACTTTAAAATTTTAGAAACAGAAGAATTTAAAACGGGCATTTGTAGTCGTAAACCGAACCCTTGCTTGCGCGCCACAAAGTACAACCATAAAAACTGTACAATTCCAGCAAGAATAACCCCAACGCACAAAGCAAAACCAGGCTCTTTAACTGTTAGTAACAAAGCCCCTATCATGAAAAGGTTCAATAGCACAGGCGTTGCTGCAGCTGCAGCAAAACGATCCAGCGAATTCAAAATTCCAGATAATAATGCAGCTAAAGAAATAAACAAAATATATGGAAACGTTATGCGCGTAAACTCAATTGCATATTGAAGCCTATCAGGAGTATTGCAAAATCCCGGCGCTATTAAATGAATTATTGTAGGAGTAAATAGCACAACCAAAATAACAAATGCGCACAAAACCAAGGTTAGCCAACTAAAAACTTGATTAGCAATTTCATTTGCTTTTTCTTTGCCTTCACTAGCAAGAACGCCAGCAAATTCAGGTACAAAGGCCGCATTAAAAGCACCTTCTGCAAAAAAACGCCTAAAGAAATTAGGAAATTTGAAAGCTACAATAAATGCATCTGCAACAACGCTCGCCCCTAGAAAATGGCTCATTAGCATTTCACGTAATAACCCAAAAATTCGGCTTACTGAGGTTAACCCTCCTACAGTTACAATAGCTTTTCCTAATTGCACTAATTTACCTAACTAAAAGTGACTCCTGTTATTCCTAACCTAATCCAGCAATAAGTGACGCAGGATCAATAGGTTGCTTATCAATTCCTCGAATTTGTAAATTCAGCTGAGGTTGTGGGACATTACCCGTTGACCCTATTGTTCCAATTTTAGACCCAGCAGAAACAACAGCATCTTGTTTTACAGCAATGCTATTAAGGTGCGCATAGGTTGAAATCTTACCGTCTCCATGCTTAATCATAATCATATTACCGTAGCCCTCAGCTTTTGAACCGGCATACTTAACAACACCATCAGATATAGCCTTAACGGGAACTCCTTTTGGTGCAGCAATATTGATACCTTTGTTGAAACTGCCGTCTGGTTGTTGTCCAAAGGTTTTCACAACATTACCTTGTACTGGAGAAACATAACCTCCTGAATGCGCTACAGGTTGACTCATAGGCATTTGTGACTGCGATGAATGCATAAGATCAGACGTTGGCATTTCACCCGGAAGCTGTTGATCACCAACACTTAACCCATCTGGCTGCACTTGCCCAAGATCATCTAAAGGCTTCACTGTAATATCATCCGCCAGACGTTTCTCATCTTGCTTATTACGAGCTTTTAAAAGCAAACGCTGACCTGGAACAAGGACAACACCTTCACTTAACTTATTCAACTTCAAAAGTTCTTGTGGGGCCACACTAAATTTTCTCGCAACTGAAGCAACTGTGTCACCAGCTTTTACAAGGTAATAATCGCTTTTGATAGGAGCCGGTTTTGATTTTTTCATAGATGTAACAACTTCAGCAGGTTGCTCATTTGTTGCGCAGCTCGTAAGCAATAACAAAGCCACACATGCTAGTATATTCTTCATGAAAATAGTTCCTTTAGTTGTTCAAAAGTCTTGTCGTGCGTTATATCCAAAGAAAGCGGAGTGACGGAAATACATTTTTGTCTTATTGCTTCTATATCTGTACCTGGCTCAGCACTCTCTAGCATATTACCATAATGCTGACTGCCAGGTCCAATCCAGTAATATGGAATGCCTCTAGGATCTTCTCGTTTTACAATGCTGCCAAAAAACTTTCGTTTTCCTTGCCGTGTTATACGCACACCTTCTACAGATTTATGAATAACATTTGGAAAATTCACATTAATCATCACATGCTCAGGAATAGAAGATTTTAATATTTTATCCAAAACAACAGGCCCCCAATGTTCAGCCGTTGCCCACTTAACAGGGTGACCAACTTCAATAACAGAACTGAAAGCAACTGCAGGTATTCCCAAAATTGTGGCCTCTAAAGCAGCAGCAACTGTTCCAGAATAAGTTACATCTTCAGCTAAGTTTGCCCCATTGTTAACTCCTGACAAAACCAAATCAGGCATATTGTCTGACATTAGCATTTGAACAGCCGCCAAAACACAGTCTGTTGGCGTTCCAGAAACTGAATACTTTTTTTGCGATATTTCATTAATACGAAATGGCATTCTAAGCGTTAATGAATGGCTTACCGCACTTTGATCATGCTCTGGCGCTACAATCCAGACGTCATCGGAAATAGTGCGCGCTATTGTTTCTAATACTTTCAAACCAGTCGCATTAATTCCATCATCATTAGTAATAAGAATACGCAAATTATCCGCCAATCCTATCGAAATTAGTATATTTACGAAGAGCTTCAGGAATGGTGATTGATCCGTCCGCTTCTTGGTAATTTTCTAAAATTGCAATTAGTGTGCGCCCAACAGCTAAACCTGATCCGTTTAATGTATGCACATATTGTGGCTTAGGTTGATCACTGCGATAGCGTGTATTCATGCGACGTGCTTGAAAATCTCCACAATTTGAGCAGCTTGAAATTTCACGATAAGCTTGTGGCCCCGGCAGCCAAACTTCTAAATCATAAGTTTTTTTAGCACAAAACCCCATGTCTCCAGTTGAAAGTAGCATTTTTCGGTATGGCAAATTTAGTTTTTGCAAAATTGATTCTGCAGCAGAAGTCATCCGTTCATGCTCGGCTTCTGACTGTTCTGGCGTTGTAATACTAACCAATTCAACTTTGGTAAATTGATGGTTCCGAATCATGCCTCTTGTATCACGTCCTGCTGCACCTGCCTCTGCTCTGAAACAGGGTGTATATGCGGTCACACGTATAGGCAATTCTTGCGGATTTAATATATCCCCAGCCACCATGTTTGTAAGGCAAACTTCAGAGGTAGGAATCAACCAATGGTTATGGTTTGTTTGAAACATATCGTCTTTAAGGTGAAGCTGCCCTGTCCCAAACATTGCCGCATCATTCACTAATAAAGGCGGAGTAATTTCTGTGTATCCAAATTCGTTTCCATGGTTGTCCAGCATAAATTGCGCAATCGCTCGCTCTAGCTTGCTTAATGCACCTTTTAATAGCACAAATCTTGAGCCTGAAAGTTTTGTAGCCGTCTCAAAATCCATTAACCCAAGTGATTCACCTAGTTCATAATGTTGTTTCGGTGTAAATGAGAAACTCTTTGGCACCCCCCATTTAGACACTTCAACATTAGCATGCTCGTCTTTGCCTACCGGCACATCATCAGCTGGAAGATTAGGAATTTCTGCCAAAATATCGTGAAGCTTATGCTCTTCTAAGCGCGATGTTTCTTCTAAAATGCCGATATGTTGCTTTATTTTTTCGCTCTCGTGTGCAATTGAATCAGTCGGATCGCCATTACGCTTAGCATCTCCAAAGGCTTTTGCCATTGCGTTACGCTGACTTTGATACGCTTGCAGATCAGTCAAAATTTGGCGATGTTGTTTATCTAACTGCATAATCCGATCAGCCATTGCTGCCAAACCTCGGCGTTTTAACAGCTCATCAAATTGTTCAGGGTTTTCACGAATAAAACGAATATCATGCATAATAAGAATCTTTATGGTTTTTAGTTGTAGGTTGACTGCATTGTATCACAAGGATTGTAACCCCATAAAGAACTATCATTGGTATTGCCAAAGCCATCATGCTCAAAGCATCAGGTGGAGTAATCACTGCACTTATAGCACACAGCACAAAGATAACTATTCTCCAGCTGGATTTTAATTTCTGTAAGCTCAATAAACCAAAACTAACCAATGTAAAAAGTATAACTGGCAGCTCAAATCCCAAACCAAATACAAACATTAATCTTTGGCAAAAGCTTATGTAATCACTAAGCTTTGGCAAAAAATATAATGGCAAGTCTTTATGTTCAAAACCGATAAAAAAACTAAAGGCGCGTGGCAACACAACAAGTTGAGCAAATGCCACTCCTATGTAAAACAAAGCCGGAATACACACCATGACGCCGCGCAGAACCTGACGTTCAGCTTTAAAAAGTCCAGGCCTTAAGAACAGCCATGCTTGTATTAAAAAAAACGGAAACGTCAACAACAAACTGGCAAATAAGGTTACATTAATCTCACTAAAAAATGCCTCGGGAAGGCTTGTGTACACTAACGATCTGCCTTGTTTTAAAATTGGTGATAAAGGCTGTATAAAAATATTTTGTAATTTTATTGAAAATTCATAACAGGCAATAAAAAATACAACAAAGCACAACGCAACTTTGACCAAGCGATTGCGTAGCTCTGTCAAATGAACATAAATTGTTTTTGGTTGGTCAACTGACATTTAAATGTTTGCCTAATGCTTGTAATGCTTCATCAAGAGTGCTTGCTTCATTAGCACTATCTAATAGTATTTTTTTCTTTAAAATCTTTTTGATTTGACCCTGAGTAGTTTTAATCGTTGCTATGTAAGGGGCTCCAAAAAACTGGTTAACGCGTTGCAATAAAGCAGGTTCAACGTAGCGTGCTGTAGCCATTCCAGAAGATGAAGTGACTAACTTTAATACCCTACCAGAAGGTTGACTGTAAATTTCAACGGGCGAAAATCCCCTAGAAAATTCAGCGCCAACAACGGTTTCCCAATCATGAAAAAGCATGGCTTCCTTGTACGCTTTTTGAACGCGTAAAGGTTTTAATGTTCGCGATACCAAGTATTGCAACGAAGCCATGATTAAAGAGATAAGGATAAACTGCTAGATAATAGCACAAGCTAGCTAAAAGAAGAAAGTGAATCACTTAGAACAAATTTTCTTCACTTGATCAGCTAGGCCTTGCCAGAACTTTATAAAATCAGCTTCTGAAATATCTTTTGGTGCATAATCAAACGCTCCTTGATATTCAATACCGACAAATAAAATATTAGGATGACTTGTAGCCAAAACATTTTTAGCGTCTTCTATATTTGTTTTTTTGTTATCAACCATTACGATAACTTTTGGTTCGTACACATTCGGTGCCTTACAATGATGTACTTCAACATGCCTATCTTTGCTAAACAGAATATGAGACTTATGGTCACAAATTTTGGGTGAACATTCACCAAGAAATGCCTCTAAAACTTTACCTTTCCCTATACCATTATTTTCGCCATTTACACAAAGAATCCCATGATAAAACATAGGATAGCCATCAGCATATTTTTCAAAAGCAATCCTCGACCAGTGACAACCATTATGCTCCCGCACCATCTGTTGAAAAGAAAAATCAAAACCCATGTTATGCAACGCATCACGACGTTTAAAAATAGTTTTGTTTTTATGATCATTTCTATGCCCAGTTAAAGAAGCTGTAAATGCAATAACTTGCACTCCTTTGCCTTGCATAGCTTTTACAATTTTGGGAGAATCTTTTTCTATCAATCGTTGGGGTAATTTTGTTGTAAGTGTTAAAGCAATATCAAGCTGAGCAGGTGTAAGAGGCTCAAAAATATTCTTTATAATGCTCTTGAATTTTTTAATAGCTGGATAATACGTCGCAGGATGATCGGGTTGAGTCAGTGTCATATCGACATCAAAAACAACTAGCACATCTTCTGGTTTTTGTGTTTTTAAGATCTCATCAACTTTAGCTTGCACTTCATGAATTGAACGAACTGATATGATAGGCTTCTCCTCTTTGCAAGCTGTTAATAAAACCAGCAAAAATACGATTTTGAAAATTTTTCTATTTTGAAGAAATGTCATTTTTGCAATTCTCTTAACTTTTGTATAATTTTCCAATTGATTCGATAATGGGCGATTATTTTATAATCATAAAGAATATCTTCTTCTTTAACCCCGGAAGAAATATTATGAATCACAAGTGGATTTTTTGAGCTAAAATTCACTAATGTTTGCAGAAGAGAGAAATTAGAATCACTAAGTATACCGATATGCAAAACTCCCCCACCCAAATCCCAAACGACTATATCACCTGGGATATATGCTTTATCTTGTACCTGCATCCCGTGAGTTTTAAAAAAATACATCAGGTTAGGGACACGCCGATGATCAATATTTGTATCTGTTTTTGAACTGTTCCAAGAGTTAGGGTATTTCGTCAAATTTATTTTTTTGTCAACATGAACAAGTTTTTGTAGATCGAGACAAAAGGCATTACGAAAGGCACGCACAATAACGTCTGTACATACACCTTCTCTAATACCTACATCTCCATTAGGATACATTATTTTTTGATAAGCAGGGTTATATGAAATTGTTTTACCTATTTGATCCCTTGCAGCACTAACAAGAACTCTTTCAACTTTCTCATGAGAAGCTGAAAGACTGGAAAAAGACAAGTAGAACGATAATAAAAAATTAAAAAATATCACTTATCAGCACTAATAAATCATGATTACATAAGTAATATGCCACACAAGCACGATATAAACAAAGAAAATATGTGGTCTTAAGTTTGGAGGGGAGGTTTTCGAGGATAGTCCGAGAGATGCATTTAGTTTGAAAGAAGCGTATTGTCTGTACGAAGAGATTTGGTGAGGACCGACTTTCCCAGCACTTAAGTGATAGTATCATAGGCGCAGAGCGGTTTCACGGTCGAGTTCGGGATGGGTTCGT
>CALPGA020000002.1 GCA_943322985.2 Candidatus Finniella inopinata | reverse complement strand
TAGACACCTTGTTGAAAATGCTTTTCTTCACCTTAAACGCTGGCGCGGCATTGCAACAAGATATGCGAAAAACACAAAATCCTTTCTTGCTGCAATTCATATTCGGTGCATCGCTCTTTGGGCTAATATCTCGTGACTACACTATCTAGTAGTGGTGGTGGAAATACGAAAATATTCGGTGACATGACCTTTGGTTCAGCGATGCAGGGAATGAACTTAGGGGCGACTACCCTTGGGTTTGGCTACACCAATGGTGAGGGTGGACGAAGCCTAGAGCTATCATCCACTTTTGCGCCACCAACCATGATGGAAACTATTCGATTGGGCGCAATGGGCCTTAACCCAACGGCACAGAACCCAGCATTGGCCTTACATGGAATTGCGAGTGCGGGAATTTTGCAGTTGACGATACCAGACCGATTGCATTCAGGATCAGGAGGACCATTAGGTGCCGCAGCAAGACAGGCGTTGATTCGCACCCAGCTTGGAAGAGCTTTAAGTAGTGCAAGAGCCGGGCAAATTTCTGCAGTCGAGGGATTGCTTAATATTGAAACTCTTACCAGAGTCGTACAAGCTGTTACCGAAGACGGAAAAGAAGCAACTGACAAAGCTGGAGCTGATGGCAAAGGTAAGTCTGCCTCTAAAGCTGGAACGGGTGGGCAATTACCTGATCCGGAGGATGAGAAGAAAAAATTTGCAAATAATCCTAAAAATTCTGGAGATACATCTTTTAAACCTATAGGAAGTAAAGGTGCTCGCGAAAATCTAGAAGATGGTTCAATATGGGAAAAAGACACCTCTAGTCACGGAGGAGAACAATGGAAACGTTGGCCAAACAAAAGATCTTGGGAAAAAGGCGAAAAACCTAATAGTGTTTGGCCAGATGGAAGGGTGCGTAAATGAAAACACAATTATTATTTAAAAATCTTTTTGATGAAGCTTTAAAAGAGTGGCCAGAAGAAATAAGTTTTGGAGATTTAACTCGTTATAATACACCCGATGGTGAAACAGGATACTCTATAGAGGGATTTCTTGGTTTTCCAGATGAGATTGAACATCGCTATCTTAATCATCAGGATGAGGTGATTATGCTAGGCATACACTATCGCATTTACAACATTTTGGGTTATGCAGCTAAAGATTTTCTAAAGGTAAGATTACAAGATTTAAGGCCTGAGACTGTTCAAAAAGAGTTTGAAGATCATATAAAAAGTGGTCTAGAAAACCCAAAGAAATTAAAATGGAATTCAGAAGACGTACAACTTGTTAAAGACTATTTTGCAGTGAATTATTCAGCAGAAAAGTAGTGTAGTGATTTGCTGTATCTGGTTTGGAAAAAATTAGGACGTTTTAATTTGTTATTTTAAACGTCCTAATTGCAAACAGTTTGATTCTGCCATATAGTGCTAACTGATGAATTAAGAAGGAATTTATTCGTATGCGTCAGTTCATTTCAAAGTATAAGTTTTAAGACTTAAATTCTCATTTTCAGTCCTTAAAACTACCACCTCCCAGTATGCTATATAGGTTTTGGGACAGTGTATTTCATTTAAATTTCCATACATTATTACCAAACCATCTCTTATGGTTTTGGCATGAGATAAGTATATGAATAATTCCTTAAGTACGATAAGTACGATGCAAGCAACTAGCAGAGTTATTGCATCATCTAAAAATTGGATTGATAGTTTAGCTGTTGATCAATTGAACAGCGTTATGAAGCTAGAAGGCATGCGACATGTTGTAGGCCTACCTGACTTACATCCTGGAAAAGGCACACCAGTAGGTGCTGCTTTTCTTTCCGATTCTTACATTTACCCACACTTGGTCGGTAACGATATCGGTTGCGGTATGTCATTTTTGCAAACTGACTTATCGACTAGCAAAATTAAACTTGATAAATGGACTAAAAATCTGAATGACTTAGAAAGTCAGTGGGAAGGAGATGCTGATGAATGGCTTAGTCATTATGGTATTGAGCAATCAGCATTTAACTATTCTTTAGGCACTATTGGTGGCGGTAACCATTTTGCTGAATTACAAAAAGTTGAGGAGATCATTGATGACGAACTATTTGAATCACTGCAGCTTAGCAAGAAATCTTTATACCTTTTAGTGCATTCTGGTTCACGAGGTTTAGGTGAACAGATTTTGCAAAATCATGTTAGTAAGTTTAAGTCTGGCGGTATTCATTGCGGTAGCTCAGACGCTGCTGAATATTTAAAAAAGCATGATCAAGCCTTAGTCTGGGCAAAGGCGAATCGTGATTTAATAGCGAAGCGTTTTTCAAGTTGTTTAAAGGCTGAAGGAAGAAAGATTCTAGATATCACCCATAATTATGTGGATAGAATTACTGATGACAATAAAGAATATTGGATTCATCGCAAAGGTGCCACGCCTGCGGACTTAGGGCCTGTTATGATTCCAGGATCAAGAGGAGATTTTAGCTATTTAGTAGTACCTAAAAATGCGAATTTTTTCTCTGGCTTTTCATTGGCCCACGGTGCTGGCCGAAAATGGACAAGAAGCGATGCTAGAAAAAAGCTTGAAAATTACCGAATGAACGATTTTATACGTACACCTTTGGGCAGCAACGTCATTTGTGAATGTAAAGATTTAATTTTTGAAGAGGCACCACAAGCTTATAAAAAAATAAGCATTGTTGTGCAAGACCTTGTTGATCAAGGTTTAGCAAAAGTCATTGCAATCTTTCGTCCTGTCATTACGTACAAAACCAGGAGGCAATCATGAATCAATGTTGGATACAGGTTTCTGCTGGAAAAGGACCAAAAGAGTGCTCGCTTGCTGTACGATTAACTCTGGAAAAATTGATGAAAGAAGCCAAAAACATGGACTGTGTTGTTGATATTTTAGAGTTCTCTGGTGAACCTAATCTCAAAGCCATTGATTCAGTTTTGCTAAGCGTAAAAGGTTTAAGTGTAAGCCAGCTAATACAAAATTGGTCTGGAACAATTCAGTGGAACTGCGTTAGTCCATTTAGACCTACCCACAAAAGGAAAAACTGGTTTATAGCTATACACACTTTAACAGTTCCAACTTTTAACGACACAACTATAAATGAAAAAGATGTTGTTTTTGAGGCTATGCGTGCAAGTGGACCAGGAGGTCAACATGTTAACAAAACCGATAGTGCAATTAGAGCAACCCATATAAAATCTGGAATTGTCGTAACTGCTCGTGAAGAGCGTTCACAGTTAATGAATAAGAAACTGGCGTTGGCACGTATAGCTTCTGCACTGAAAGAACAGAAAAACATTGCTATAGCATCGCAAGAGCAATTACGCTGGGAGTTACATCAGCAATTAGAACGAGGAAACCCCAAACGCATATTCCAAGGATTAAATTTCGAAGAAAAAATATAAAAAGATGTTTAAAAATCTTCTTAGCAGTATGGCAGCCAAGCAGGAAATTGGGTGAAAAAGCAGCGCAAGCTTTGATAAAAGTAATATCGTTTAACCAGAGAATGGCGGTAAAAACTAATATTAATACACTGATCGTATGTTGATCACTGGATAAAGCTTTTGATCAGCACTGATTAAGAAAGGTTCTGCTGTATATGGTGCTTGTGCAAACGGAATCAGCAAAGTTGCTCTTGTTGTCTTTGAATATCAATAGGGATGATTTGTCTTTCGTTTAAATATTACAAAACTATAAAGATTTCAGGTGTCATTTTGCATATTTTGCTAAATGCGCACTGATGCGGTGTAACAAAGTGCGCTACACTTTTTATACCACTTATGTTGCCTACGGCGTTCATCCATGACAGCAAGAATGAAAAAATAGCATTTTGAGATATTTGCTGTACGGCTATACGGATAAGCGTCCAAAATGGACAGATACAAAAGGATAAAACTCGCAGTTTTCTTATATAGTGGACGGCTGGACGGATAAGTGCCCAAGTGGACGGATAGGTGGACGGATAAAAAAGGCTGAAACCCCCAGTTTTCCTATGGGGTGGACGGCTGGACGGCAAAAATGGCCTTTTTAAGGGGCCTCAGAAATAATATTTGTATTGTACCTTTTCCATATTTCTTCAAGTTGCTGTTTTTCAAATCCCTTTCACAGAGAAAGTGAAAAAAATTAAAGACACAGTTTATGTACACTTAATGTTTACAAAAAAGTGAGGCTTAATTTACTTCAAAATGTAACCCCGGCGTAACCCCGAAGAATTTTTGATAATTTAGAAATCCCCATAACCATTTATATAACTGGCGTTCCCGACGAGATTCGAACTCATGGCCTCAAGATTAGGAATCTTGCGCTCTATCCTGCTGAGCTACGGGAACCACAGGCAAATATTAGCTTTCACAAGAAAATTTGTCTATGGGGTCAGTCAAAAAGGCAATATACAAAAATCCACAAACCCTTGCTGTTTTTCCCGAAATTCGCCACATTAGTGAACAAAAATAGACTTGAGAATAATATGGGATTTAATTGTGGAATTGTTGGTCTACCAAATGTTGGTAAATCAACCTTATTTAATGCGTTAACAGCAACTGCAGCTGCACAAGCAGCAAACTATCCGTTTTGCACCATTGAACCTAACGTTGGACGCGTAGGTGTGCCCGATGATCGCCTAGAGATCTTGGCCAAACTTGCTAGTTCGCAAAAAATTATTCCAACCCAACTTGAATTTGTTGATATTGCAGGTCTAGTGCGTGGCGCTAGTAAAGGTGAAGGACTTGGTAACCAGTTCTTAGGACATATCAGAAGTGTTGATGCTATCTTGCATGTACTACGCTGCTTTGAAGATGATGACATCACTCACGTAGATGGATCTGTCGATCCCATCCGGGACCTTACCACTATAGAAACTGAACTGCTGTTAGCTGATCTTGAGTCAGTAGAAAAGCGTATTTCAAATTTAGAAAAACGCGCCCGCGGCAATGATAAAGAAGCAAAAGAAATTTTAGAGGTAATTCAAAAGGTTTTACCCCTGCTACAAGAAGGCAAACCTGCAAAAGCAGCTAAAATAGCTGAAACAGAAAAAGAGACCTTTGAACAACTGCAATTGCTTACATCTAAACCCATTTTGTATGTGTGCAATGTGTCAGAAGAAGAAGCTGCAACAGGTAATAGCTTTACCGAAAAAGTTATAGCATATGCCAAAAGCAGAGGCGACTCTGCGGTCATTATTTCTGCTGCAATCGAAGCTGAAGTTTCCAGTCTCAATGATGAAGCTGAACAACAAGAGTTTTTACAATCTCTAGGCTTAGAAGAAACAGGTCTGCGCCAAGTAATTAGGGCCGGATATGGATTGCTTGATTTATTAACATTTTTCACCATCGGGCCAAAAGAAGCACGTGCATGGACAGTGCATAAAGGTGCAAAAGCTCCTCAGGCAGCAGGTGCAATACACACCGATTTTGAACGTGGCTTCATTTGCGCTGAAACCATAGCCTACGAAGACTATACTACATGTCAGGGTGAGCAAGGCGCAAAAACTTTGGGAAAGCTTCGTCAAGAAGGACGTGACTACCTTGTGCACGATGGCGACATTTTCCATTTTAGATTTAATGTCTAGCCATTAGCAATGGCAATGAAGTTTTAAAAGGTATTTAGCATATTAAATATTCATTTATACACATGCCGTGCGTTTTGTTCTTGTATTTTCTCAAAAACACGGCTAAATCTTAACCACAATTAACAAATTAACTCAGTGAAGGTTTCATGTCTGATATTACCGCACGCGTAAAACAAATTGTTGTCGATCATCTTGGTGTAGATGCCTCAAAAGTTATTGACGGTGCAAATTTTGTTGACGATCTCGGCGCAGATAGTCTTGATCAAGTTGAACTTGTAATGAAGTTCGAAGAAGAATTTAAATGCGAAATTCCCGATGACGCTGCACAAAAGCTAACAACAGTTGGCTCGGCTATCGTGTATCTCCAGGAAAAAATTAATTAAATACAATGAGAAGAGTCGTTGTTACTGGTGTTGGCGCCATTACGCCACTGGCAAATGGTGCCCAACTAACCTGGGAAAAGTTAATCTCTAGTCAATCTGGCATTAGCTCGATTAACGCTTTTGATGTGTCGGATCTCTCAGCAAAAATTGCTGGATCGGTTCCGCTTCAACCAAGTGATGCATCACTGCAACCAGGACTCTTTAATGCTTCTGACTATTTAGAGCCTAAAGAACAACGAAAAATTGACCGTTTTATTTTGTACGCTATAGCAGCGGCAGATGAAGCAGTAAAAGATTCTGGATGGAAGCCTACCGATAGTGAAGGCAAGGAACGCACTGGTGTAACCATCGGTTCAGGAATTGGCGGTCTTCCATGGATTTATGACACTTCTATCACGCTGCTCCAGCAAGGTGCGCGACGCGTTAGCCCTTTCTTTATTCCAGCAAGTCTAATTAACTTAGCATCAGGTCAAGTTTCAATTCGTCATGGATTTCAAGGACCAAATCACGCAGTTGTCACAGCTTGTGCAACAGGTGCGCATTCTATTGGTGACGCAGCCCGCATGATTATGCTTGATGATGCAGACCTTATGGTTGCAGGCGGAGCAGAAGCAGCCGTTTGTCGGGCTGGAATGGCTGGATTCGCAGCCTCTCGCACTCTTTCTACAGCATTTAATGACAATCCTACTAAAGCTTCTCGCCCTTGGGATAGAAACCGTGATGGTTTCGTCATGGGTGAAGGCTCAGGAATTGTTGTCCTAGAAGAATATGAACACGCGAAGAAGCGTGGCGCTAAAATTTATGCGGAAGTTCTTGGCTATGGCATGTCTGGTGACGCCCATCATATCACTTCACCTGCTGAAGATGGTGGCGGCGCTTTCCGTGCCATGCGAGCTGCCTTAAAAAATGCAGGCCTTGCACCGGAAGAGATTGATTATATCAACGCTCACGGTACCTCCACACCAGTTGGTGATCCCATTGAAGTTACAGCCATAAAGCGCCTATTTGGCGATCACAGCTACAAATTAGCAGTATCATCAACCAAGTCTGCAACTGGTCACCTGTTAGGTGCTGCTGGTGCTGTGGAATCAATTTTCTCCATTTTTGCGATGCAAAATGGAATATTGCCCCCCACATTAAACCTTGATGAGCCATCTGAAGGATGCGACCTTAATTTCGTGCCACACACAGCACAAGAAAAGAAGCTCAATTATGTTATGTCAAACTCGTTCGGGTTTGGCGGAACAAACGCATCCTTAATATTCGGAAAAGCTCCTTAAACCTACGCAGCTGCTGCAGGATCAGCCATACGTAAAGCACTTGCTCCTTCAGGATTTGGGTTTAACAGTTTTAAATCAAGTGCGGCTTTACTGACTGATTCATCTTTATTTGGCCCTTGCCCTGAAACAACTGGATATTTTTTTAAATCTTCCACTGTTTCTTTCTTATGAAGTTCATCACGCACTGGATTAGGTGCATTTGCGCTATCTAAAATAGTAGTGCCACTTTTATTTTTCAGTGAACTTTCGTCATCTTGGCCTGCTAAAAGCTCAGCCTGAGAAGGCAACGCTGCCGCTGATGTTTCAACTTTTGCATGCTCGAGTATTTTACCATTTTTAACCTCGGGCATTTCAGGTTGAGCATGGACTTGACGATTAGCCATCAACACACTTAACAATACACCATCAAGATCACCGGCACACAATGCTGTTACAGACAAAAAAACCATACAGCTACAAATTAATCTTCTCATACAGACCTCAAAATCTATTTTGTTATCTATATATTACGCTAAGAATATTAATATTTATTTAATTTATAGTTTGACGTAATATGTTGATTCATTAAGATGATTTAAAGTTTGGTTTTGCTTTTACCCAACCAGCAGGAAGATCTCGATTAATATCAACATTCAAAGGATTTTTAATAATTTCTTCTATAGGATCGCTCAAACTAATAGAAATTTGACTTGGTTTCACTACTGGTGATGGCTTAACTTGCCTAGGTTTCGCTTTTGAATTTTTTCGACTTCTTCTATTGTTAGCTTTCGGTAATGACTGCACAGGTTGTGATAATTCTTGAATATGCTCGTTTACTTCTGCGACCTCAGTCTCCTCTACTAGTTGATCAATTTGATCTGCTTCAGCAACATCATCTTGTGTTGCAACAACTTCTTGCATTCTGGGCGTGGCATGAAGTTTCTTAAATGCCTTTTCCATTAATTCTGCCGTTTTTTTATCTCGTGAAACAGACGTCTGCCCACCAAGCACAACAGCAAAAACACGAATTGGCTTTCCATCAGCGGCAATTCGCTGAGCGGACACACTAATGTTAAATCTAGATGCAAACGTAAATCCAGTTTTAATGCCATCGCACCCGGTAAATGAATTCAACATGCGGTTATGGTTACGTATAGGCTTGCCATTAAAACTAAAGGTTTTTGTTTTAAAATACGCGTATTCTTTGGGGAAATTTTTGTGAAGGGCCCTGGCCAAAGTCATCATATCTTTAGCTGTTGTAACTTGTCTTCTATCAGGTAAGCCTGTGGGGTTATAAAATTTTGTGCGCGTCATTCCTAATTCTTTTGCTTTTTGATTCATCAGTTCAGAAAATTTTTCGACACTCCCTGAAAGACCCTCGGCAATGGTTACCGACATATCATTAGCTGACCTAGTAACCAACGCGTAGATAATGTCTTTTACACTGATTGTTGAGCCCATCTTTAGCCATAAGTTGCATGGCTCTTGTTGCGTTGCCCGTTTTGAAACTGAAAATCGTGTTGTCAGGTTTATTTTGCCATTTTGAATAGCTTCGAAAATTAAATACAAAGTCATGATTTTAGTTAATGATGCCGGAGGACGAAGTTCATCAGCTCGGTGACTTGCCATAACTTTTCCAGACTGACCATCAACAATCATGTATGCAAAGTTATTAGCATGCGCATTCGAAGGATTTAAAAAAACCAAAACAAAAAAAATAAAGCAATTTAAAATCTTCTTCACACATTTCTCCGCAATCAACACACATATAGAGTAACAAAAAACCAACAAAATCGGAAGCTATCTTGTGAAAATTACCAACTATATTTTTTGAAATATTCCGGCACTTAAACAAACTATAGCTGCAGTTTCTGCCCGCAATATATTTTTTCCAAGAGAAATAGGACGAGCGCATTTTTTTAACATGCCCTGTTCTTGGACTGACCACCCGCCTTCTGGACCAATAATAAACCCAGCAGGAAATTCTATTACAGTATCAGCAGAATCAGATCGTTCCAATGCTGCATACCAGTGAATATCACTCGTTAACGTATTTAAAAATTCCCTTAAAGCCAATGGCGCGTGAACTTTTGGCACATCAAGTCGTTCACATTGCTGCGAAGCTTCCTGCGTATTTTTAATCAAACGTTCAATATTTAAGCGGTGGCTATTAGTTCGTTCACACATTATTGGCTGCAGATCTGTGACCCCAAGTTCCGTTGCTTTTTCTATCAAAAAGTTCATTGGGTCGTTTTTAATAGGGGAAAATGCCAACCAACAAGGTTGAGTTTTTTCAGGAGGACGCATTTGATCTAAGCACTTATAACTGGGCTTTTCGTAAACAATTTTCCATTCACCACATTGTTCATTAAATCCAAAAAAATGTTGCCCCCGCTCAAAACGTAAAACCTTTTCTAAGTAATGACGCTGATCCTTAGTCAGCTCAATAATTTGCCCTGCATTCAAGGTTTGGGTAAGGTAAAGTCGTGTCATAATTTTAAATTTC
The DNA here is from genome assembly GCA_943322985.2 of Candidatus Finniella inopinata. Classification (GTDB taxonomy): domain Bacteria; phylum Pseudomonadota; class Alphaproteobacteria; order Paracaedibacterales; family CAITNM01; genus CAITNM01. The sequence continues at coordinate 114,404 of CALPGA020000002.1, read as the reverse complement.
TTAGTCCTATACAGTTTCTACCATACATTCACCTAGCACGCCTACATAGACCCATTGGCATATGGTTACTACTGTGGCCATGTTTTTGTGGGCTTGCAATTAGCCATGGCAGTCTTTTCGACTATATTCTATTTTTCATTGGCGCAGTTACCTTACGTAGCGCTGGTTGTGTTATTAATGACTTGGTTGATAAAGACATAGACACAAAAGTTGAACGCACAAAATCAAGGCCTTTAGCAGCCAACCTGCTTACCAAAACACAAGCATATATTTTCTTAAGCTTTCTACTTAGCATTGGCGCATGTATCTGGATATTATTAAGCCCAGCAGCCAAATGCATAAGTGTTGTTGCAGCAATTCTTATGGTTATTTACCCATTCATGAAGCGTTTTACCTTTTGGCCTCAACTATTTTTAGGATTCACTTTTAATATTGGGTTGCTTATTGCGATTGCTCACGTTTCAACGCTTACGTTTTCCTGGCAACTTCTATGCTTATTCGCAAGTTTGGTTTTATGGACAATTTTTTACGACACTATTTATGCATTCGCCGATATTTCAGATGACTTAAAAGCCAATGTAAAATCAACAGCAATTGTCATGCGTAATGCCCCTAAAACCTGGTTAACATGCATCAATTTATTGCTACATATCACGCTGCTTATATTTTTTGAGATAAATGGAATTATTCCTATAAGTATTGGATTTTTATTTTTGCAAAGACTCCTGAGTCAATGGAACCCAAACGATGCAAAAAACAGTATCAAAATTTTTGGACTTTGCCATTTTTGGGGATTAATAGAATGGCTTTGGCTCGAGGCTATAAGGGTCATCTCCCCATAGCACTTTACCATCTCCTTGATGCTCATCAACCCAAACTGGTATGTAGGTTATGTGCACAGTTATTGGGTTTTCTAATGTTTCTGTTTTTGTCTCGTCTGTCTCAATAGCTGTTTTTACTTCATCTTTTTCAAGATTCAACAACCAACTTGCAAATTTTCCAGCTTTCTCTAACCGAACACAACCCGATGATAAAGCACGCGAATATTTTTTAAACAATTCTCGTTGAGGTGTGTCATGCATGTAAATAAATTCATCATTTTGCAGATTAAATTTCAACAAACCAAGGGCATTTTTTTTGCCAGGCCTTTGCTTGAAAATATAAGGAAAATCGTGAATATCTACTTCACTCCAATCAACTGTACCAGGATCAACTTCGTTTTCATCATGGTCAAAAACCTGTAAATCATTCTTTTCAAAGAATTCTTTATCTTCTTGAATTTGGGGCAGCTTATCTTCGAAAAGAATTGTATTTGGCACCACCCACGCTGGGTTATACTCCACACCATTAATATAACTTGTCATCTGCGGCGTAGGACGCTTAGGCTTCCCAACAATAATCTTCATACACATTTTGAGTTTTTGATCTTCAAATGCATGCAGTGTATAGGTTGGGATATTCACAATTACGGTACGGTCTGTGAACACTAAATTTTTTATTTTCGCGATACTAGCATCTATTTTTTTCAAGCGTTTTTCATAACTCCAGTTAATTCTGGATTTGGTTTCATCTCCAATAATTCCATCTGGTTCTATGCAATGCCCTGCTTGAAAAGCTTTTACAGCTGTTTCCAATTCTGTATCAAAAAATGGTGAATCAGTAGCTTTTTCCAAATACCCTAAAGACTGCAAAATCTGGCGCAACGCAGGGATATTATCGTCTTTATCACTTGGACGCAAAGGACGATTAGGCGCAAATTCAGGAAGCGTTACATCTTCCTTTGCTTTTAAAACTTTTTGCAATTTTTGCAAAAGACTAAGCTCTTTTAAATGGTTTAAAGGTAAGGCTGAATCACTTGGTGCAACTGTTACCGCAGGCACAAAAGGCTTTTTATTTAATTCTGCCGTTGCTTTGTTTGCCTGACATTTTAAACCACAGACTTCATTATTTTTTTTGGAATCACTCTTGGGGTGTAACGCAAAAATCATTAACAGAAAAAATAGATATTTCATAAAACTTCAGCCCCCTATTTCTTCTATTAGAAAGCAGAAATAGTTAACAAAAGGTGAATAGACAAGCGTAAGCTCTATTTTTGCTGGTCATTCTTACAAAATCGAAATTAAATATTGAAATTTAGTAATGAATAGCTTTTAGCGTTTCAAAATCAGCATTTATTATTGCATCTAAATGCTCTGTAATTTTTTCGATAGGCCAATTCCACCAGGCTAATTGCAAAAGAAAAGCAATCGTTTCATCGTCAAATCTTTTTCGGATAGGCTTTGCAGGGTTGCCTCCTACAATTGTGTACGGCTCAACATTTTTTGTCACAAGGCTGTTAGTGCCAATAATTGCCCCATCGCCAACGGTAATACCTTGCATGAAAGTAACGCCATTTCCTATCCAGACATCATTACCGATAACTGTATCGCCTTTGCTTGTAGCATTTACAGGTGCCGTTGCCCAAGATTTCCCCATTACTTTAAATGGATATACTGAAACACCGTCCATAGCATGATTTCCACCATTCATAATAAACCGAACACCGGTTGCTATTTGGCAGAATTTTCCAATAATAAGTTTGTCCCCCATAAATTCAAAAAGGTATAAAACATTCCTTTCAAAATTATAAATATCAACAGGATCATCGTAGTAAGTATAATCACCTACAATAATCTGAGGGCTCGCGATAATATTTTTAAGATAACACGTCCGCGTTACACCTTCGATTGGATATATGGTATTAGGGTCTGGATGCATCATAAATTTTCCTCATGTCTATCAGGTAAGAATCCCCCAACTTGAGCATCCCATAAAGTTTTGTACAAACTACTTTTAGCCAACAATTCCGAATGTGTTCCATCTGCTACAATTTTCCCAGTATCAAATACTAAAATGCGGTCCATGTGCAGTAGGGTTGATAGACGGTGCGCAATAACAATGGTTGTTTTACCAGCCATCAATTCCTTTAACGACTTTTGTATGAAATTTTCCGTTACCGAATCAAGCTGAGAAGTTGCTTCATCTAAAATTAGAATAGGTGCATTTTTTAAAATCGCTCGTGCAATTGCTATGCGTTGGCGCTGACCACCAGAAAGCTTAACACCACGCTCTCCTACCAATGATTCATAGCCATTTGATAATTTTCCAATGAATTCATGTGCATGGGCACGCTTAGAAGCTTCAATAACTTCTTCATCACTCGCATCAATTTTTCCGTAACGAATATTTTCCATCAATGACCTATGAAATAGTGACGGATCCTGCGGAATCATCCCAATGTTTGCACGCAATGAATCTTGCGTAACTTGTTTGATATCATGTCCATCAATAAGAACACACCCATTTGTAACGTCATAAAGCCGCAAAATTAAATTTACGAACGTGGTTTTTCCACCACCAGAATACCCTACCAATCCAACTTTTTGCCCCGGTTCAATTGTAACGGCTGTATCGTCAAAAAGTGGTTCAGCACCTTTATAATTGAAATTAACATTATCAAAAACAATTTTCCCTTTGTTCACAACAAGCTCACCAGCACTAGGTGCATCTTGAATTTCTGGCGCCTCTTTCAAAAGTGTTAGTGCCTGATCAACCGATCCCCAATTCGTAATAAAATCACGCAACTGATGAGACAGCTCAAACAACTTACCAACAATTCTAAAATTGACCATAAACACCAACGCAAAATCTCCTGGCGATATAACATTGCAGTTGTGCAAATGTACAAGGAACAGTAAAAATCCAATTGTATAAGCAGAAAACACAGCCCCTTGAAGCACGTAGAATTTCATTAAGAAATAGCCCTGCGCTTGAGATTGCTTTACATAATTTTTTGATGCATTTTGAAATCGCTTCATTTCAAAAGAAGACGTTGAAAATAATTTTACATTCAACATGTTAGTTAAATAATCTGACAAATGACCAAAAACTGCTGATTTAGATTCAGCATATGCCGCTGTTAAAGCGGTAACCTTTTTAAAGCCTGCGTAAACAATAACAAAAAATGTGACCATCCATAAAAGCAATCCCACAGCAAATAACACATGAACGTTTGCAATCAGCACCAATGCTATTAAAGCTGTCAGCGCACATTGAACAAACTGATAGTTGGCCGTAAAAATAGCTGCATCAATCAATCGCTTAACTATATATGGCTTAATATTCGTATCTAAGGAAACAATGCAAATTGCAAAAAACATTCCCCATATATATTTTCTGTAAGGTTTTGTCGTTTCTAAAATGAATTGAATTACGCGCATTTAGTGCCTTATTTCTTCAACAACATCGGCTCCGCGGATTGCCATGATAATAACCGCTATTGGGAAGAACAAAATAGCCCAAAGGATTGCCCAAAACCATGAACCACGGTAACGCAGGTAAAATGCAGAATCATCTTTGTGGAATCTGACATTTTTTATAAATAAGAACACACCAAGGGGCGGCCAACAAATAGCGAATACTATTAATAAAATTAAGCTTCCACTGTAGCTTAAGGGGTAAACATGTCGCGTGCTCATAACTGTCATAGAAATTCTCTTTCAATTTTCCCATTCAAAACATTCAAATTGCCCTAGCGCTTATTCTGTTATAGAGGTGTGCAGTGTTTCAACCGTTAAAAGCCGTGGCGAGACTTCTGCTTCCTCAACCGTTATCGGCACAGTCACTAAAACATCCCCTTTGGTCTCCGCCACCCTTAGGAATTTCTGAACATTTTCCGAATTTTGTTGCACTGAAAAAACATCCAAAATTAACGTATCTTCCAAGGCTTTAATAGAATGTACGTTATCTTTTTTAGTGACAAATGCATAATCATGATCACCGTATATTTTGGCATGCTGCAATTCCAAATAAAACTTATCATCCACTTGTTGTGATGCGTAAGTTTCAATCAACACACTGCCCGAAAGTATATACAAAAATCCAAAATGCCCACCATGAGTGTGTATCGGCACATACTCTCCTTTTTGCATAGCTGAACGATCAACTTGCATTTGGGGAAAATAGATTTCAAAATTTTTCAATTCACCAATATCAATCATAATATTACCTTAACTCACCAACATCAATCATAATATTACCTTAACTGCGCAAACCAACGTAAATATCCAAAACAACATTTTGGTGATCAAGGGCGCGCTCATCATAGACTTCAAAATCAGCAATGTAAGAGCGCTCATTTCCAAATTCAGCTGGCGTCATCGTCCATATTTTTTGCCAAGCACTAATACACACTGTGGGCATTGGACCAGATTCTGTTGTAAACTTCGCATAGTTTTGAAGTGGTATAACAAGCGTTTCAAAACCCTCTGGCACACAGTCAAACGAATCAACTTCCTCACCAATAAAATATGTATAATCCCCTGTAAAATCGCTTTCATAATCGGTATACACACAATAGGTAACGCCTGCTTTTTTACGGGTATTAATTTTTTCATATAAACCACCATGAAAATATTTTTGAACTGTAGTACCAATTTTAGCCGTTGCTAAATTCATTTCTGATGCCAAATTCGTTCTGGCTGTAATTCCAACAAGCTTAATTTCTGGTAGCGTCGTTGTTGTTTTTTTCATAATCATAATTCAGTGAATTGTGGATAGCAGAATTCTAGCAGGTTCAACGAAGCTAGGATATTGTCTCAACTGCCAGACAATGCTAGCTTAGCTGTTAAGGATAAGGTGGCTAATGTACGATCAAAATAACATTTTTGCAAAAATTCTTCGCAGCGAAATTCTCTGCAAAAAAATAGCGGAAGATCAATACTTCTTAAGCTTTCATGACATTGCGCCGAAAGCAGCACTACATGCATTAGTCATACCAACAGGGCATTATAAAAATGCTCATGATTTTACATCACGCTCATCCACTGACGAAATTGTTGGGTTTTGGAAAGGCGTAAATACAACCATTGATGCATTAAACGTAGCACAAAACGGATATCGCCTTATTGCAAACACTGGCACAGATGGTCGTCAAGATGTTCCACATTTTCATATCCACATTTTAGGTGGTCAAGATCTTGGCCCAAAGATTGTTATGTCATGAACGTAACCATACGCACCATTGATAAAGTTTTATTCACAGACACCGCGCTTGAAATCAATTTGCCAGGACTTTATGGAAAGGTGGGAATACGCCCTCATCATGCTTCTATGTCAGTTGTGTTAAGCGAAGGAGAAATTCAAGTAAAATTAGCGAACAGCACAGAAACATTCACCGTTCAAAATGGCATTGCCCAAGTTAGTAATAATACCGTAGAAGTTCTGTTAGCGTCATGAGGCATAAGTAGTGCAGGTAACTTTTTATGAACTTATGGTTACTTCCTTAGAAAAGACCTTACCTAAAATTCTTGAGAAGGTTTACGAAGGTGGGCTTAAAGCTGTTATTCGTATCGAAAGTCCAGAACGTTTAAAATCAATTGATAGCGCTATGTGGACCTATACCACTCTTGGGTTTTTACCCCACGGTTCAAATGCTGACCCAGCACAGTTTCATGTGCACCAACCCATTTGGCTAACCACTAGTAGTGATAACCCCATTAATGCAACAGTTTTAGTGATCACTACTCAAGAATATGCTACAGATAAATCTTATGAACGCATCTTAGATATTTATGATGGAAATGATTTACCAAGCGTTCAAAGCGCAAAAGAACGAATGGAAAAATATCAAGAATCAGGCAATGAAATAGTACTATGGAAGCAGACCCTAAAGGGTGCTTGGGAAAAAGGAATATAAGATTATGCAAGAGCAATGGCTGCAACAAATACAAGCATCACAAAATTTAACAACTCTTGACGATTTAAGAGTTAATCTTTTAGGTAAAAGTGGCTTAGTTACTCAACAGCTTAAAACTCTAGGCGCCTTAGCACCAGAAGAACGTAAAGCTAAAGGTGCAGAAATTAATGCGCTGAAGGACCAAATTGCATTAGCCATTGAAGAAAAAAAAATCATCCTTGAAGCGCAAGCACTTGACCTGCGTTTAGCCAATGAAAAAATTGATATTACGTTGCCATCAAGGCCAGAATCCACTGGAAAAATTCATCCCATTTCAAAAGCTACTCAAGACATTACTCAATATTTTTCTCAACTTGGGTTTCAAGTTTTTGATGGGCCACATGTTGAAACGCAAGAACTGAATTTTGATGCTTTAAACATTCCTGCACATCACCCCGCCCGTCAAAGCCAAGACACATTTTATGTAAGTGGCTCAAATGATATTTTGCGCACTCAAACATCACCAGTACAAATCCGTACATTGCGTAATCACAAGCCGCCAATTCGTTTTTTGGCTCCTGGTAGAGTTTTTCGCAGTGATGATTTAGACGCAACACACACGCCAATGTTTCATCAACTTGAAGGCGTAGTTATTGAAGAAGGCATTAATTTTAGTCATTTAAAGGGCGCATTAATAGATTTTTTTAGCTGGTTCTTTGAAAATCCCAACACGAATCTGCGGTTTCGCCCAAGTTTCTTTCCCTTCACTGAACCTTCCGCTGAGGTGGACATCTTATGGAAGAATGGTAAGTGGCTAGAAATGGGAGGTTGTGGAATGATGCATCCAAAAGTTTTAAGAAATTGCGATATTGATCCTGACCAATTTCAGGGCTTTGCCTTCGGTATGGGCATAGAGCGATTAACGATGTTGAAATACGGTATTGATGATATTAGATCTTTTTACGACGGAGACACCCGTTGGCTTGATCTTTATGGATTTGGAGCACAGTCATGAAATTTTCAAATCAATGGCTAAAAAAATATTTAGAAACAGATGCAACACCTGATGATGTCGCTACAAAACTTGTTGAACTTGGGCTTGAAGTTGAATCTGTTGATGATCCAAGCGCTAGCTTAAAAGGTTTTGTTTATGCGCGCGTTGTTGAACGCGAAAAGCACCCCAATGCTGACCGACTATCTTTATGTAAAGTCGATGCAGGAACAGGTCAACTAATTCAAGTTGTTTGCGGGGCACCAAACGTAAAAGCAAACATGGGTGTTGCCTTTGCATCAGTTGGCACAGTCATTCCCATAACTGGTGAAGCACTTAAAAAAGGAACCATTCGCGACGTAGAAAGTTGCGGCATGCTTTGTTCATCAAAAGAATTATTATTGGGTGAAGATTCAGATGGCATTATGGATTTGGGCCTTGATTATAAACCAGGCACTCCCCTCACTGATATACTAACTTGCGATGCAATTTATGACGTTTCAATTACTCCAAACCGTGGCGATTGCTTTGCGGTATACGGCATTGCACGCGACTTAAGCGCAGCTGGCTTTGGAACACTAAAAACTATACATAGTGAAAACATTTCAAGAAACGGCACAACACCATCTGTAACATTAGCTACAGATTTGTGCACACAGTTTTCTTTAGCCAAAATTAAAGATGTTAAAAATGCTTCTTCCCCAGAATGGTTAAAAGATTTATTAACAAGCGCTGGACAAAAATCTATTAGTGCATTAGTTGATATTACAAACTACTTTTGCTTAGGGCTAGGCCGCCCAATGCACGTATTCGATGCTGATAAAATCAAAGGAAATTTAGTCGTTCGCCAAGCGAAGAAAGGGGAAATCCTTAAAGCCCTTAATGACCAAGATTACACTTTGACAGAAGATATGATTGTTATTGCCGATGATAGTGGCGTGATCTCCCTTGCTGGTATTATGGGTGGGCGCGAAACCGCGGTTGATGAAAACACTACAAATGTATTGCTTGAATCAGCTTATTTTGACCCCATTTCTATTGCAAAAACAGGCCAATATCTAAACCTATCATCAGATTCGCGGCAGCGTTTTGAACGTGGAGTCGATGCGGCATTAATTTCACCTTGCCTTGATATGGCAACGGCAATGATTGTGGAACATTGCGGCGGAACACCTGCTGCACCTTCGCAAGCGGGGCTATGCTCAACGAATTCTATAACCATAGATTTAACTCCAAGCCAAGTGAAGCAACGACTTGGATTAGCAGTTGATGCAAATGAAACTGTAAATATTTTACAGCGTTTGGGATGCACAGTTGAACAAGGCTCAACATTAAAAGTTACTCCACCTACTTGGCGCCATGACTTAACAATTCCTGAAGATCTTATTGAAGAAATTGCTCGACTAAAAGGGTATAGCGAAATCATTGCGCAATCGCTGCCTTTAAAGCCTGTGCAAAATATTATTTCTCGTGAAGAAATTGCTCGTAAGCATTTAAGCAATCGTGGATTTTTAGAAACCATCAACTGGTCTTTCACTGACAATAGAACAGCAAAACAATTTACAGATGCACCTGAAAATTTAGTACTTTTAGCGAATCCTATCAGCGAAGATTTGTCTACCATGCGACCTTCTGCATTAGCTTTATTGATGAAAGTGGCAAAATCGAACACATCAAATGCACGCCCAAATGGCGCTATTTTTGAAGTAGGTTCAGTGTATGGAGAAAATTTTTCAAATAAACAAGCCATGTGCATTACAGGACTACGCTTTGGCGATATTCACGATCGTCACTGGTTGTCCCCTATAAGAAGTGCTGATGTCTTCGATGCAAAAGCTGATACTTTAAGCATACTAAAAACATTAGGAATATCAGAATCATCCGCTCAACTAAGTGATGATGCTCCCTCTTATTATCACCCCGGACGTAAGGGTTTGTTTAAACAAGGTAACCGTGTTCTTGCTTACTTTGGTGAATTACACCCTCAAATTACTGAAGGTTTAAACTGTGTTGGGTTTGAAATTTTTCTTGATTCTATGCACGCTGTAAAAACAAAAAAAATTCAAGCAACGTTGACGGACCTTATGCCTGTTCGTCGTGATTTTGCATTTGTGCTGGACGCATCAATTCCAGCTCAAAAACTTGTTAAAGCCGTTGAAAAAGCTCACGATCTTATCGTTCAAGTTGATGTTTTTGATTATTATCAGGGCCAACATGTGGAACAAGGTAAAAAATCTCTAGCGGTCTCTGTAACACTGCAACCAACACAAAAAACTTTGGATGAAGAATCCCTCACCCAAATTCATGAATCTATCGTTCAAACTGCAATCAAGATTGAGGCTCAGTTACGTTGATCATCGGGAAGAAAATTTCTTGCTGCTGGACCATCGTCGTTTACAGTTGGAACCAATGGAACGACTGTAAAATTCACCTCATGAGCTAAGTTTGCAAGATGATTTTCTCTTTCTTCTTCTTCTCTAACACTACATTTTGCGATGCCTATAAAAGTTATATGGGCAGCAAAACATGCAGTGCTTCCGAACAAAAGAATATTCATAAGGTTACCTGAACCCTCAACAAGTTTCACACCTGAAGCCATTGCTGATGCACCTGACCCCACGTACAAAAGCACATTTCCAAAGGCCTCACTACAATTAGCTGCCTTTCGAAAAAACCAGCGCATATTAACAAGGTCGCTAACATTTCTCCCATAATCAGCGCTAAGTAAATTGTGAACATTTGTCACTACTTGTTCTCGTATTCCAGTTCTGTGCGCTATCACACTAGAATCATTAGATCTAATTGAATCAGCTCCCTCAGTATTAAGACTGGATTGACTACGTGGCCTACTTATTGCGGCTTCTATATCATCGGCACCCCCCAACAAAATACCATCAGTAGTACCAGCTCCAATAGCATAGTTAAAAATGGTTGCATGCAGCAGTAAAAAAATAAATTTTGCTTTCATATAAGAACCAAATGTTAATTACTAGCAATTATATGTTTGCATATTAAAATTAAATATTTATTAATAATATTTAAATTTTTATTTACTATTGTTAATACGCGGCAGATTATTCTCCATCATCTGTTACACGAGTTTCTAGAGAAACGACTTTAAATCCTACTTCGTCAGCTAGCGTTACAAGCTGCTTTTCTCTTTCACTTTGTTCTCGAGAACTGCATTTAGCAATGCCAATAAAAGTTATATGCGCTGCAAAACAAGCAGTGCTTGCGAAAAGAAATATATTGGAAAGATCTTCTGACCCAATAAGCTTTATGCCAGCAGCTACTGATGCAGCGCCTGATCCAATATACAAAAGTGTATTGCCCAAAGCTTCTGTGCAATTTGCTGTTTTTCTAAAAAACCACCTTGTATGAATCAGATCGACAAGATTTTGTTCGTAATCTGCCTCAAGAATATTATGAGCGCGCTGTGCTAATCCCACACTAATTGGCGATCTTAACAAGGGTGCAGTCTCTGTAAGAGAGACTCCAGCTTCCAAATCAACTCGTTCGGTAGTTGCACCATTAATGATAGCTGTAAAGAAAGCGCTGGTAACTAGCCACATAAAATTTATTTTCATAAACCACTAAATAAATATAATTATATGTCTATATATTGCATAATTGTATTAATATACTGTTTAGAAAACATTAAAGCACAGTTAATTTAAATAATAAAATCAACATGATTTTTATTCTAAGCACCAAAGTCAGCTTTAGCACCTTGCTAAAGACAAAATTATTTGCATGTCGGCTTGATTCATAAAAGAGTAACAAATAACTTTCTATAATAAGTTAGTGTGAAACGTATTCTAATATAAACGCATCTCCTCAATAAAAGATTCAAATTTGACAATTCGCTAGTTTTTCTTTGTTTTTTTCTTCTAAACAATATATAATTCGACTTTGAAACAAATAGAAAAAAGAAAAAATGCAACTTCGTAACATTGCTATTATTGCTCACGTTGACCATGGAAAAACAACTCTGGTTGACAACCTGTTAAAACAAAGCGGCACTTTCCGTACCAATCAACACGTGGCAGAACGTGCCATGGATAGTAATGACCTTGAGCGCGAGCGTGGCATTACAATCTTGGCAAAGTGCACATCCCTAAGCTGGGAAGATTTTCGTATTAATATTGTAGACACCCCAGGTCACGCCGACTTCGGTGGAGAAGTTGAGCGTATTTTAAGCATGGTTGATGGCGTTGTCATTTTGGTAGACGCTGCTGAAGGACCACTTCCACAAACAAAATTCGTGCTTGGTAAAGCTCTAAAATTAGGTTTGCGTCCAATTGTTGTCATTAACAAAATTGACAGACAAGACGCTCGCCCGGAAGAAGTTCTTAACGAAATTTTTGATTTGTTCGTTGCTATGGACGCATCTGACGAACAATTAGACTTTCCAATTTTATATGCATCGGGCAGAAATGGCTGGGCAGTACATGAACTAGGGGAGCCACAAGAAACGTTAATTCCTATGTTTGAAGTTATTACAAAGCATGTTCCTGCACCTAAGCAAAAAGCAGAAGGACCATTTTCTATGTTGGTAACAACACTAGAATACGATCCTTATTTGGGACGCATTTTAACGGGCCGTGTTGAAACGGGAAGCATTAAAGTAAACACTCCTATTCGAGTATTAGGTCAAAGTGGAGAACAAGTTGAACAGGGACGCATTGCGAAACTTTTGAGTTTCCGTGGCCTTGAACGTATAGCTGTTGATGAAGCACAAGCTGGTGATATTATTGCTATTGCTGGCCTTGAAAAAAGCACTGTAGCAGATACTATCTGCGCTATGGATGTAACACAACCAATCAAAGCTCAACCTATTGATCCACCAACTTTGGCAATGACCTTTTCAATTAATGATTCTCCTTTAGCAGGACAAGAAGGCACAAAACTTACATCTCGTGTACTTCGTGAACGCTTACTACGTGAATCTGAAGGAAACGTAGCTATTCGGATTACTGAAGCTACTGACAGAGATGCTTTTGAAGTAGCAGGCCGAGGAGAGCTTCAGCTCGGTGTGTTAATTGAAACAATGCGACGTGAAGGATTTGAGCTATCAATCAGCCGCCCACGCGTTTTATACAAAACTGATGAAGCAACAAACCAAAGACTTGAACCAATTGAAGAAATTGTTATAGATGTTGATGAAGAATATGTTGGTACAGTTGTTGAATCGTTAAGCTTGCGTAAAGCAGAAATGAAAGACATGTTCCCATCAGGTGGCGGAAAAACCAGAATTGTTTTCCATGGACCTTCTCGTGGACTTATTGGGTTTCATGGGCAGTTCCTTACAATTACTCGTGGAACAGGTGTCATGAACCGTTTATTCCATGACTACGCTCCATTTAAAGGCGCTATTGAAGGACGCGCCAATGGCGTGCTTATTTCAAATGGAACTGGCGAAGCAGTTGGATATGCACTATGGAAACTTGAAGATCGCGGCATCATGTTTGTTGAACATGGCACAAAGGTTTATGAAGGCATGATTATTGGTGAAAACAACCGTGACAATGACCTTGAAATTAACCCTTTACGTGCAAAACAACTTACCAATGTACGTGCTTCAGGAAAAGATGAAGCAATTCGTTTGACTCCTCCTAAGGTTATGACACTCGAGCAAGCTATTACTTATATTGAAGAAGACGAACGCGTTGAAGTGACACCGAAGTCAATTCGTATCCGTAAAGCAATTTTAGATCCAAATGAACGTAAAAAATTTGAAAAGTCACGCAATAAGTCATGACTTTTAGCGGAGCGTGTAAAATCTCAATATTGGCTCATCGCCAACAGGTTTTTATAGCTCCGCTTCTTTTTTTGTGGCTCATTATTATTCATTACATTTTGGGCTTCACTCTTGCCCCTATAACTTTGTTGACAACCGGATCGATTCTTGCGGTATATCAGCAGTTCAATACATTCACTGAAGATAGCTTCGATGGATTTTTTGACCATTGTCGCTACAACGGATTATCACCGATTGCTTATGCATGGGCAAAATCTGTTAGCGTTTTGGTTGGCACCCTTTTGCCGATGACGATAGCGCTTTTAATTTCTGAAACTGAAGCCGTTCAGTCATTACTTATATTTTCTCAATGGTGGATCCTAAGTATTTGCATTTCCTGCATATTAACCTTTATGCCCAATTCTAGCCCGTTGAACTTACTATTAGGGTGGCTTCCTTTGCTAATTTGCCCTTTTATATTTTTGGTAGATTTTTTTAACACAACAAACGGAAATAGTCTGCTGATTTTATTAGGATGTGATACCATAATAATAAGTGCTGTTTGTATTCCGTTTACATTTCATAAAAGTTAAGTGTGAAAAATGTTTTTTCTGGCTCCTAAATTTTGGCAACAAAACAATATGTTAAGTCGTGCTTTACAGCCAGTTGCATGGATGTATGAGTACATAAGTTTATGGTATAGCAAACGCATAAAACCTCAAAAAATTGCTGTTCCAGTTATTTGTGTAGGGAACTTAGTAATGGGCGGAGCAGGAAAAACCCCTACAGTGCTAGCTTTAGTTGATATGCTAAAAAAAATGAAACACTCACCACATATTTTAAGCAGTGGGTATGGAGCAGTTATCAAAGATTCAATTCAGGTTAATCCCAAGAAACATACTTATTTGCAAGTTGGGGATGAAGCACTACTTTTGGCAGAAAAAGCTCCTACTTGGGCGGGGCCAGATAGAGTACTTTCTGCAAAACTTGCAATTAGTCATGGGGCCAGTATCATTATTATGGATGATGGACTGCAAAATAATAGCTTGCATAAAGACCTGAGCTTACTAGTGGTTGATACACTGCAAGGATTTGGAAATGGTCGCGTATTTCCGGCTGGACCATTGCGTGAATCACCTCAACGGGGTGTTCGTAAAGCTAGCTTAACAATTGCAATCGGCAAAGAACCATTGCCAAAAGGAATTCCGCAAGCAACACGTGCTCATATGACTGCCATCGATGAAGTAAATTCAAGACCCGTAATTGCTTTCGCAGGGCTTGGATATCCTGAAAAATTCAATCGCACATTGCAAGATTATGGATTTGATGTAAAACGATTTATTCCATTCCCTGATCATCACCCCTACACAATTCCCGAGCTTGAACGTTTGCTAAAAATATCTGAACGTAGAAAAATTGATTTGATCACTACTGCCAAAGACTTTTTGCGTTTGCCTGAACGCTTTAAAAAGAAGGTCTTTTCTTTTAATGTCAGTTTAGAATTTGAAGAGCCCGAAAAATTATACGAGCTGATTTCATCGAAATTACAAAATATTTCTTCTTCAATATAATTATTGGAAAAGAATAGACACAGCCATAGAACGAGCAAGCTCTAGTAGTCTAAAGGGGAAAATAACCATCCCACATAAAATAATGAATACAAAAACAACTAGCGTTTTCACAATATATTTTCGCAAAGAATATATTCTGTTGATTTTTAACGCAGACTGACTAAGAACGAAGAATCTTAAAACGTTTAAATAATATGCTGCACTAATAACTGTAGTAAGGATCGCCACCACGCCCATGAAGTAAGCAGATCTTGTAATGACGCTTTCTAAAACATAAATTTTCGCAAAGAAACCTGGCATCGGTGGAATACCAGCAAATGACAAAATAAACAAACAAAAAAGACTTCCTAGCATGGGAGAGCTCTGCATAATGCCACTAAGATCTTTAATGTCATTAATAGGTTTAAAGCTCTTTTCAAATATAATAAGTAAGGAAAACATTCCTAACATATTCAGAGAATAGAAAATAATGTAAATAATTGCAGAACTTAGCCCAAATTCTCCGCCCATTGCTGGCCCCATAAGCAGAAATCCCATATCACTTACTGAGCCATAGGCGAACATTCTTCTTAAATTTTGCTGACGCAACGCGGCCAATGACCCCCAAACCATTGACAAAATAGAAATTCCAACAAATAAGTATCTCCAATAGGTGAAAATCCCGTGAAAGGGGTACGTAAGCAGGTGAAGCAAGCTGAACACAGTAATAATTTTGGGGATGGTTACAATAAATAAAACAATTGGTAGCGGTGCTGCTTGATAAACATCTGGTGCCCACGTATGAAACGGAGCAACAGGAAGCTTAAAACACAATCCTATTAACACAAATAACATGCCGACTATTGCTCCGGCATGCTCAAAGTCATTTACGTATGTGCCGAAAAAATAAAAGAGCGTGTTAAAAAAACTAGTGCCTGTGAACCCATAAATTAAACTCATGCCAAAAAGCATCAATCCTGTGCTTATGGCGCCTATTGTAAAAAATTTAACAGCCGCTTCACTGCCTTGTTGATTGTCCCTATCTGCTGCCACTAATAAGTACTGACTTAAATGGCTCATTTCTAGCCCGATAAAAAAAGTAAGAAAGTGATTAGAAGAAAGAGCTACTGAACCACCAATTACTGAAAAAGTAGCAATGATCAACCATTCAAATTGCTTAATATTGTATGCGTTTAAAAATGAAAACAAACAAAAAAGTGCGATGGCAGATAGGCTGTATAAAATAATTTTTGCGCAAACACCAAACGGCATATGTATAAATAAACCATTCCAAAAAAACTGTTCCGATTTATCAGAAAGCAAAAGTAAAAAACATAAAAAAACTAATCCAAGAATAATGGTTCCAATTATTAAACGCTCGATCTTCTTTTGTTTGAATGCACCAATCACTAAAGATATTAAGGCGCTAATAGAAAGTATAAATTCGGGGATGGCAGGAATTGATTTTAAAATATTACCTAGCATATTGCAGCCTAATCTTATTATCTACTTGAATTGGTTTTACGTTCGTGTGACTTGTGTAGTATTGCGATACAGTTCTTCGAATAGGCGTCATGATTGGATTCGTACAGATTCCAAGCGTAATAATGCTTATAGTCAAAACTACTAAAACAGCACTTTCAAATGGCCTTAAGCGTAAGTGTAACTTATAGTCATTAATGTCTAATCTAGAATCAAGACCTAGCTTAGCTGATAGTTTTCCATAAAATACTTTGTTTACTAAGTTAAGCATATATACAGCACCCAAAACCATACCAGAGCAAGCAAATGCAGTAATAAAAGGACGAACGGAAAAGCTATCAATTAAGACTAAAATTTCTCCCACGAATCCGGATGTAAATGGCAACCCAATAGAAGCAAATGAAAAAATAATAAACATAATGCTGAAACCAGGCATTATTTTTATCAACCCACCGTAAAGGTTAATATCACGCGTATGGAAACGATCGTATAACATGCCTATTCCAAAAAATAATGCTGACGAAACAAGGCCGTGGCTTATCATTTGTATAATAGACCCTATCAATGCGTTGGGTTTAAAAGCAAAAATACCAAGCGTTACAATGCCCATATGTGCAATTGAAGAGTATGCAATAAGCTTTTTAATATCTGTTTGTGCAAGTGCAATTAACGACGCCCAAACAATTGCTATTACGCTAAGTACTGATATGTATGGAGCAAATAAAGTGCTTGCGTCCGGAAAAAGCGTAAGGCAAAAACGTATCATACCGTAGCCTCCCATTTTTAAGAGTACTCCTGCTAACAAAACGGATCCTCCTGCTGGCGCTTCAACGTGCGCATCTGGCAACCATGTGTGTACTGGCCACATGGGAATTTTAATAGCAAAGGAAACCATAAAACCAAGGAAAAGAAGTGTTTGAAGGTGTGGACTAATATGAAAATCTTGTAGTTCAATAAAGCTTAGAGTTTGCGCTTCTGTGTAAAGTTTTAAGATAGCTAGCAGCATAAATACTGAGCCAAATAACGTGTAGAGGAAGAATTTTATTGTTGCGTAAATTCTATTTTCTCCACCCCAAATGCCTATAATTAAAAACATAGGAATAAGGACTGCCTCAAAAAATATATAGAAGACAAACAGATTAGTTGCGGCAAAGCTGCCCACCATAAAGGCCTGTAACGCAAGGCACGAAATAGTGTATTCGCGAAGACGATCTTTTACAGAATACCACGTTCCAAAAATCATTAAGGTTGATAACCAAACCGATAAAATTACAAAAAATAGAGATATGCCATCGATACCTAATTCAAAATCAATACCTGTGCTTTTGATCCAAAGATACTTTTCGCTAAATTGAAAACCAGGATTATATGAATCAAAATAAAACCATAACCCACCGGCCAAAATTGAATTGATGCAACTAACAAATCCTGCAATTCGTTTTGCATTTTCGCTATTTTCTTTACGCACTAAAGTACAAACGAACCCTGCCAAAAAAGGCAAAAGAATCATCAATGACAAAATTGGTATATTCACAAGCGCCCCGTAGCCAAAGATAGTTCCTTTGAAAATTGAGGGTATGACTGCATAAAGAGATACATCGCTAGTATTAAGACGATTCCTAAAATAGCAATAAATCCATAGTGGAACAAATAGCCGGTTTGTGGCTTTTGCATATACCCGCCTAATTTTAGGGTTAAATTAGCAATTCCATCAGGTCCAAGTTTATCAATCGCCCCCCTATCTCCTGATTTATATAAATAACTACCAAATTTTGTAAAATGAGCACCAATTTTCTTCTCATAAAACTCATCAATGTACCATTTGCATTTGAAAAATTGGAAAATTTTTGGAAATTTTTGCTCAATTAGTGATGAAACCAAAGGCTTTTTAATATAAATATAATAACAAGAAAAAAGGGCCAATACTGCAAAAGCAAGCGGGAGTAATCCCACCCAAAAGGAAGTATGTGCTGAAGGGTAAGCAGAAATACTTTCGTTCCAAGAAAATCCAAATGATTGATCAATAAGTAATTTAAACCCTACATACCCCATAATAATTGAGCCAAAAGCCAATACATTAACAGGATATTGCATACCTTTTCCTGTTTTATGGATGTGCGCAATAACGTGTTCATTAGCATTTGGTTTGCCATAAAACACTAAAAACAAAAGTCGCCATGAATATAGTCCTGTGATCAATGTCAGCAACAAGCACAAACAGTAATACGCATGCGCAAAAGGAATGGAGGATATATAAACAGATTCAAATATTAAATCTTTTGAATAATAACCTGCAAAAAAAGGAAATCCTGTAAGCGCAAGTGTACCAATTATCATTGTGTAATAACTAGCTGGAAGGTACGATTTTAGCCCTCCCATTTTCAAAATATTTTGTTCATGAGACATTGCATGAATAACAGTGCCTGCACAAAGAAATAGTAGCGCTTTGAAAAAAGCATGCGTGAACAAATGGAAAAAGGCAACTGAATATGCTCCTGCTGCACAGGCCATGAACATCATGCCTAGCTGGCTGCAAGTGGAATAAGCAATAATTTTTTTTATGTCTGTCTGTGCTAAGGCAACAGTGCCGGCAAATAGGGCAGTTATCAAACCAATAAGCATCATTACTTCTTTTGCAAATGGTGCTAATTCAAACAACGGACTAAATCGAATGATAAGAAATACACCAGCTGTCACCATTGTAGCGGCATGAAGTAAAGCAGAAACAGGCGTAGGCGCTTCCATTGCATCAGGTAACCATGTGTGCAACCCAAACTGACCAGATTTACCCATAGCTCCCAAAAGTAATAATAGCCCAATGGTATTGAGCCATTGCAAGCTAGGCAATGATTCTGTTTCTTTTAACAACGAAAAAAATTCTTCAAAATCGAGTGTGTGAAAAAAAGTAAATATAGCGCCCAAAGCTAGCACGATACCGATATCGCCAATTCTATTCATAATAAAAGCTTTTATCGATGCGGCTGTAGCAGAAGGCCTTTCATGCCAATATCCAATTAATAAATATGAAGCCAGCCCCACACCTTCCCATCCACAAAACAGTTGAAGCATGTTGGGCGCTGAAACAAGTAAAATCATCATAAAAGTGAATAAGTTTAAGTGGCCAAAAAAGCATAATTTATCAGGATCATCTCGCATATATTCTACTGAATACACATGCACAAGCAGCGAAATAAACGTCACTATTAATATCATTAACGTACTTAATGGATCAAAAAGAAAACCCCAATCTATACGAACGGTTTCAGACTTGATCCACGTAAAAAGATGAACTAACTCAGAAAATTGAGTGTCAGCTATCTGATAAAAAAGACAGCAGCCTGCAAAAAAACTAATAAAGATCGTAGCTACACAAATCCAGTGCCCTGTTTGATGATTATTATATGCCCTGATATAACCAAACAGTGCTCCTAAAAGTGGAGCGCCTAAACATAGGCATCCAAGCTGAAAAGAATTCATCTTCAATAAACTTAATTATGTGGTTTAATCTTATGCCGAATTTCACACAAATACTAGCAAACCAGCGTGAAGAAATTAAGCAGGAATTTTTGTTGATAAATACTGAATAAACATCCAGTGAATAAGTTGTGCCACTGCGTACAGGGAACACATTAGCATTATGCTAGAATGATCAAAAAATAAATAAGTCGCCATACAAGTCAACAAACTGTTGAGAGTCAAATAAGTAAGAGTAACAAGCGCATGACTATTAAAAAATTTAGCTTGATGATGAAAACCATAGTCCCCGAATGATGAGGTAATAGACCGCTTATCAACGAACCTGCGCACAATTGTAAATGCCACATCACCCCAAGCAAAACCAAGAGGGAATAATGCAAACATAACGAAACTATCATGAGGGATCAAAATGCTTGGAAATTCATGTTGGACGGGAGCCAAGTTAAAAATAATAGCAAAATAAGAAAAACCTAAAATTGTGCTACCTGTATCTCCAATAAAGACCCGTGCTTTTGGAAAATTAAAAAATAAATAAACTAACGTAGAAACCCACAAAATCCAAAAAATACTATTGGTGGGAGCAAAGGCACTTAACAGAAAACCAACAGTAAGTAACCACTGACTTGCAAGTAAGCCATTTAGCCCATCTAAAAAATTGCAGGCATTTATCAGGCCTACACCTATAAAAAACCAACATAAATATTCAACCGCACTTAAATCTTGCTGCGTCAAAACTAATCCCACAGCAAAAATATGACTGAAAAGCCTTGTTTTATAATTCAACTCTTTTTTGTCATCAATAAATCCAACAACTGTAAGAATCAAAAGCCCTAAAACAAAAGTTACTGACGGCAAGTCAATATTTATAAGAGAAGCTTTAGCTGCAAAAAAAAATCCAAAAAAAATAAAACTTATGCAAACACCCGCAGCAGTAGGAGTTGCCATCGAATGAGAAGAACGATGACTAGGAATATCTTTTATTCCTATTTTTTTCCAGATAAGCAAACAGGTCGTCATCAAAACAGCCGCTACAACCCACGTATACATAACGCTATCCATCATTGTTTCTACGAATTCAATAATAGTGATTCTCCATTGCGCAATATGGCATCTGCTGCCTGAGTGAAAGATCCATCTTCGTTATGTATAAACATTCCACTTAAAAGACTTAGGCTACCTTTTGATCCCTTTATACCTTGAACAATCACTCTTTTCGCTGAATGGTTTTTTGCAGGCCACAAAGGAAAAATACTTACATCGCCAACCTTGCCATAAAACAAGCTCAAAAGTCGATCAAGCATATCTGCTCGATAAATGAAGGTAATTTTTCCTTGTGGCTTCAGCATTAACAGGCAAAATTTTATCCATGCTTCCATATCTGCCAGCTCTTCATGATTACTAAGCGCTTTTGAATCAACTGGTGATAAACGCCCGCTATTCATTTCAAAGTAGGGAGGATTAGATATAACTTGACTATAACTACCTGCAGCTAAACGAGGGGGCGGACTTTTTAGATCCCCATGAAGTATTTCAACTCGTTCTCTTAGATTATTAAGGCGAATGTTATCTGTTGCTAAGCGCACAAGATCTTTTTGACGTTCAATCCCCATGATTCGACAATAGGGAAAACGAGCAGCTAAACATAAACCAGCAGCACCTACTCCGGCACCTACGTCTAGCACACTTTCTCCTGGCTCTACAGAAATTGAAGCTGCCAATAATAGAGGATCTATAGCAACTCTATACCCTTGTACAGGTTGACGTATCATAATTTTTCCACCAAGAAGTGAATCTTCTGTATAGGCGTTATTTTCTGAAGTTTCTAAAAGTGCGTGCACAAAACGCTATCCTGAGCGGGTTAAATAGACTAAATTATACTGGAAATTGTTCCCAGTTGGATAGGTTAATTTGTTGCAAGAATGCCAAATTGTGTTGGATCCCTTATATCATTTAAGAAATAACTTCCAAAGTAGCTTGCAACAAGTAGATAAGTTGATATTTGAAAATATTTCGACCAGCGAACCGCTCATCAAAACAATTGCTACAACATTAATTTCAGCTGGCGGAAAACGCTTGCGTCCACTTTTATGCTTAGCGTCCAGTCAATTGACAGGAAAAGTCACGCAAAATAGCTTTTATTTAGCTGCCGCAGTGGAACTTATTCATGCAGCAACGCTTTTACACGATGATGTCGTTGATGAATCATCACTACGCCGCGGCAAACAAACGGCGAACATTTGCTGGGGAAATAAGCCAAGCATTCTAGTAGGTGATTTTCTTTTTGCCCGTGCCTTTGAACTAATGGTTAAAACTGAAAATGTCCGTTATTTAGATATTTTAGCAAGCGCCTCCGCAAAAATTAGTGAAGGCGAAGTCACTCAGTTACGGTGCATTAAGTCTCTAAACCTTGATACAGCTGACTATTTAAGAATTATTGAATATAAAACCGCAACACTTTTTGCAGCAGCATGTCAAACCGGAGCACTTGCCGGAGGAGCAAACGCAGACACAGCAAATCAGTTATATGAATTCGGTAAAAATTTTGGATTAATGTATCAAATAATAGATGATGTACTTGATTATACTAATGAAAATCGCGGTAAACAGATGGGTGATGATTTTCGTGAAGGCAAGGTAACATTTCCTATTTTGCTAGCTTATCAGGCCGATACTGATAAAATTTTTTGGCACCAATGCTTTGATAGCAATAGAGTAAATAATATAGAATTTAGTGATGTGGCAAAACGTCTTCACGACTTAGGCGCATTCGAACAGTCTATTGTTGCAGCCACACAGTATGCACGCAAAGCTCAAGAATCCTTGCAATTATGCAATTCACCAATTTCAGACACAATGCATTCACTAGTTGAATCATTTTTGAAGAAATAATGCACTGCTAAATTTTTGTCTTCAACATCAAAGTGACTTTATCATCATTCGTTTTGCTAATAGTTATGAATCCTGTTTTTTCATAAACACAAATAGCTGAAACATTTGCGGTGTCTGGATCAACAAAAACATTATCAAAATTAGAAAAAACATGAATATCTAAAAATAATTTTAGTGCTTTTGTACCAATGCCTCGTCCTACAAATTCTGGCTCACCTATGTACCAATCTATGGCTGCACAAGATTCAGGTAACTCCATTGCATAGTCATGCTCTCGTGGAAAATCATGTTTGTTATAGTACTGTATATAACCAATAGGTTTACTCTCCACAGAAAAAATGTAGGCATTCATTAAATTGCTGCCATTTAGGTAAGGCTCGTATTTTTTTTGAATTAGCTCTGGTGTCCATTCTAAATGTGAATCCCACCAAGTTTTAACATGCGGAGTTTCCAACCACTTCAAAAGAAGTGGAAAATGATTTTCTGTAAGGGCATCGAAAATTATGTTCACAGAGTTTTGTCCTGAAATTTTTTCCAAAGCGTTGCTACATCAGCAGATCTTAAGTACTGTAAATTTCTTTTTAATGTTTCTAAATTCCAGTCCCACCATTTGATTTGAAGTAGCTTTGCAATATCTTCATTTTCAAAGCGTTTCTTAATCAAGCGTGCAGGATTACCACCCCAAATTTCATAAGCACCAACATTTTTTGTAACCACAGCACGAGAAGCAATCACTGCACCATCTGCAATTTGCACGCCAGGCATAATAAGTGCTTCAGCACCAATCCACACATCATTGCCAATAATCGTGTTGCCTTTCCATTGATGTCCTGGAAAAAAAGAATCATCAAATCCATGAAGAGGATGCACTGCAATCCAGTTATAATTATGCCCTTGAGTACCGCACATCATGAATTTTGCACCAGTGGCGATTGAACAAAACTTACCAATAATCAATTGATCTATATTTTCAGGATCTGCACTATTATCAACCTCGTCCAAATACATAACGCATTCTTCAAATGGTTTTCCGTGATAATAACCAGAATAATATGAATGATCGCCTGCAATAATATGCTTACTTTTCACATGATCTTTGATGATGATTGATTCCCGATAAGAATTAAATAATGCCATGCAGCGATTCTTCAAATACCAATTTTATTTACACTTCCCCCAAAACACACAAACTTGTCAACCTTTTAAATCTATTTACACAAACACATCATATCTCATATTATAATATTATGTTACAAGGTGCGTTGCTAAATTTATAGCGATGCTTAAATAGGAATTCGGTTCTGCTATACAGCATATTCCGAAGCTGCCCCCGCAACTGTGTGCGGTAAGTCGTTTAAACACAAAGTCACTGGGAAACTGGGAAGACGTTTAAACCACTATGACCCGCGAGCCAGGAGACTTGCCGTGAAGCATTTTACTAACATCGGGCGGGGTGCACCGGTTGAGAGTTCAGGTGCAACTCTTTGCACTTTTTAGCTTTCACAACATGGCTCTGACCCTTATTTAAAATGAGGGACTATGAAAACAAACAATGCTTACGACTTTGACCAATATGGTCATTTGATCGACTTCAATCCTTTCCAAAGAGTTGTTCCATTTCCACAAACTCAAGAACAAAAACAACTGTATCAAAAGGCTGCTGTTCGTCCAAAAACTCATAAAGTTGATCCATCATCAATTGCGTTAGATTATTCCAGAGATTCTTTACTTACCAACTTTGGAAAAGCAACGCTTGATGATCGTTATGTTCTTGAAAATGAAAATTATCAACAAATGTTCGCTCGAGTAGCATGTGCTTATGCTGATGATCTTGATCATGCTCAAAGACTTTATGACTATATTTCAAAGTTATGGTTTTTGCCCTCAACTCCAATTTTATCGAATGGCGGGGCTAAACGAGGCCTACCGATTTCCTGTTTTTTAAACACTGTTAGTGACAACTTAGATGGCATTGTCACCACCTGGAATGAAAATGTGTTGCTGGCATCTAATGGTGGAGGTATTGGCACTTATTGGGGTTTTGTTAGAAGTATTGGTGAGCCGGTTGGGCGAGCTGGAAAAACCTCGGGCATTATTCCATTTGTGCGCGTAATGGATTCTTTGACCTTAGCAATTAGCCAAGGGTCCTTACGTCGCGGAAATGCTGCAGTGTATTTGGATATTCATCACCCTGAAATTGAAGAATTTTTAGAAATTCGTAAACCTTCTGGGGATTTTAATCGTAAAAGTTTAAACCTTCATCATGGAATTAACATTACCGATGAATTCATGGTGGCAGTTCGCCAAAATGCAGAATTTCCTTTGCGAAGCCCTAAAACAAATGAAGTTATAAGAACTGTTGATGCACGTAACCTTATGTCTAAAATTCTTGAAATGCGTATGCAAACAGGTGAACCTTATTTAGTGTTCATTGACACAGCTAACAAAGCGCTATCTAAGCACCAACGCGAACTTGGACTTAAGATCAAGATGTCGAATTTGTGTAGTGAAATTTTGTTACCAACTGGCCCAGATCATTTAGAAAATGACAGAACCGCTGTATGTTGTTTATCATCTTTAAATGCTGAAACCTGGGATGAATGGCACGATGACCCACTAATTATTGAAGATGTTTTAAGATTCTTAGATAACGTACTTCAAGCTTTTATCGATGAAGCACCCAAGGGAATGGAACGCGCAACATACTCCGCAACACGTGAACGCTCTGTTGGCCTTGGACTAATGGGGTTTCACTCATTTTTGCAATTAAAAAGCTTGTCTTTTGAAAGCGCTTTAGCAAAAAGCTGGAACATGAAAATGTTTCGGCACATACGAAAAGCAGCTGATGCAGCATCTGTGCAGCTTGCAAAGGAACGTGGAGCTTGTTTAGATGCTAAAGAAAAAGGTGTTTTGGCACGGTTTAGTCATAAACTTGCGATTGCTCCAACGGCTTCAATCAGTATTATTTGTGGCGGAACCAGTGCTGGTATTGAGCCTATTCCTGCAAATATTTATAACCATAAAACCCTTTCTGGAAATTTCGTGGTAAAAAATCCTCATTTAGAAAAATTACTTGTTAATAAAGGCTTAAACACTGATGACATTTGGCAGTCAATTATTGAGCAAGAAGGATCAGTTGGTCACATTGACCAATTAAACCAGCATGAAAAAGATACATTCAAAACTGCCTTTGAAATTGATCAACGTTGGATCATTGAACTAGCTGCAGATCGTTCTCCTTTTGTGTGCCAAGGACAATCAATTAATCTTTTCTTACCCGCGGATATTAATAAATGGGATTTGTTAATGTTGCACTGGATGGCCTGGGAAAAAGGTGTAAAAAGTTTATATTATTGCCGATCGAAATCCATCCAGCGTGCTGAACACGCAGGTAGAAAAGATCAAAAAGTTGAGATGGCCGAAAGTGCCAATACAGATTATGAAGAATGTTTAGCTTGCCAATAGGAAAAAATTTATGACCAAAAATTATGCAGATATTAATCCCCAAGAACTTCAAGGAAAAGGTATTATTAGCCTTTTAGATTCATCAGGAACTTACGACATTGATCGTTACCCTTGGGCTTACCAAGCCTGGAAAAGACAGCAACAAATTCATTGGATGGGTGAAGAAGTTCCCTTAAGCGAAGATCTGAAAGATTGGCAATCAGATAAGTTAAGCGCAAGTGAGCGTAATTTGTTAACGCAAATTTTCCGCTTTTTTACGCAGTCTGACGTTGAAGTAAGTGATAATTATTTTAAACGCTATATTCCTATTTTTCAGCCTCTTGAAATTCAAATGATGATGGCCTCTTTTACCAATATGGAAACTATTCATATTGATGCGTACGCCTTACTTTTGAAAACATTGGGCATGCCAAAAACAGAATTTTCTGTCTTTAAAGAATACTCATCTATGCGTGCTAAATCTGATTACATGAAAACTTTTGGCACTAATACATGCGCTGATATTGCGCGCACATTAGCCATGTTCGGGGCTTTCACCGAAGGAATGTCATTGTTTGCAAGTTTTGCGATGCTTATGAATTTTCCACGTTTTAATAAAATGAAGGGCATGGGGCAAATTGTTTCCTGGTCTGTTCGTGACGAAAGCTTGCACTGCGAAAGTGTTATAATGCTCTATCATGAATGGGCATTACAAACCGGAGCTGTCACTAAATCCGTTGAGTCTGATATTATTGAAGTGGGAAAAACTATGGTTTCCTTAGAAGATAAATTTGTTGAATTGGCTTTTGAAGTTGGTGAAGTTCAAGGCATGACCGCAAATGATATTAAGCAATATATTCGCTATATTTGTGACTGGAGGTTAACACAGCTAAAGCTCCGGCCTGTGTACGGATATTTTGTAGAAAACTCCGGTGAATATTCTCAATGTAAACCGCACCCCCTGCCCTGGTTAACATCTATTTTAAACGGGGTTGAGCACGCAAACTTTTTTGAAACACGTGCAACTGAGTATTCAAAAGCAGCAACAAAAGGCGAATGGCATGGCGCCGAAGGAATCTGGCAACTGTTTGATCAACGAAAGAAAAGCGCTTAACTGCGCTTATTCTACCGTTACTGATTTTGCTAGATTACGTGGCTGATCAACGTCAGTCCCTTTATGCAAAGCTGTATAATAAGCGATGCACTGAACAGCGATTGTGTAGATAAAACAAGCGTTTATAGGTGTTGTTTTAGGAAGCAGCACTTTATGAAATTCAGGACAGTTAACGGTAAATGTATTGTCATCCGTTAGCACAATAATGGGCGCACCTCTGGTAGCAACTTCTTGAATATTTGATGCTGTTTTTTCAAACCACACATCATTAGGAGCAATGGCTATTAAAGGTGTTAGCTTATCTACTAACGCAATTGGGCCGTGTTTTAATTCGCCAGCCGCGTAAGCTTCGGCATGAATATATGAAATTTCTTTAAGTTTCAAAGCACCTTCTAGGGCAACAGGGTAATTTGTACCACGGCCAATAAACAAAACGTCACGTGTTTGTGAAAGTTTTAAGCCTAGCTCATCAAAAGCGGATATATCTTGCAGTACTTGGGCTGCAAGTTTTGGCACGTGCAGTAGTTCGCGATAATGCGCTGATAAGCTAGTTGCATTAATAGATTTACGTTGTTCTGCAACGTGCAATGCCAACATGCAAAGCACTGCCATTTGTGCCGTAAATGCTTTTGTTGATGCCACGCCAATTTCCGGACCTGCCAACGTTAAAATATGGTGATCAGCCGCTCTTGTCATAGAACTTTCAGGCACGTTCACAATTGCCAAAGTTATACATCCCTTGCTTTTTGCAAGATTTAACGCCGCCAAAGTATCGCTAGTTTCCCCTGATTGAGAAACGAATATGCATATATCATCTTTATTTAAAACCGGATCACGATAACGAAATTCAGAAGCTAAATCGACATCACACAAAATATGCGCATATTTTTCAAACCAATATTTCGCAGTTAACGAGGCGTAGTAAGATGACCCACAAGCAATTAGCCGGATCCTTGAATGCTGACCTGAAAAATCAATAGGTATACTAATGCGACTTTCAAGTGTTTGTTCATCAATTAATGACAAGAAGGTATCGCTTAGTGTTTGAGATTGTTCAAAAATTTCCTTTAACATGAAATGACTGTATTCCCCCTTACTAGCAGCGCCTGTTGCCAGATTAAGGTGTTTAATAGGCCTACTGACAACCTGGCCTTGCTCATTAAAAATGCTGTAATCAAAGCTACTGCTGCGCTGCATAACGACAACATCACCTTCTTCCAAGTAACAAATTTTTTGTGTCCAAGGTGCTAATGCCCAAGCATCTGACCCTAAAAATAACTCATTGTCATTAATTCCTAATACCAATGGGCTTCCACGGCGTGCACCAATAATTATATTTGGGCTGTCTGAAAAAATAATGGCCAAAGCAAATGCTCCGTGAAGCTTTGAAAGCGTTTCTTTCACAGCATTTTCAGGAGTTTTTCCTAATTGCAAAGCTTGATCAATTAAGTGAACAACAACTTCTGTGTCTGTTTCACTTTTAAAAACCACTCCTCTTTTTATAAGATCATCTTTTAAAAGCTGGTAGTTTTCAATAATACCATTGTGCACCACAGCAACGCGGTCAGTCGCATGTGGATGTGCATTCTGGTGGGTAGGCGATCCATGAGTCGCCCAACGAGTGTGTCCAATACCAACAGCTCCATCGATAGGATCTCGTTGCAAAAGATCTTTTAACGATTGAAGTTTACCTTCGGCACGTCGCTTTGTAATGGCGTTGTTATCAATAGTTGCTATACCTGCAGAATCATAACCACGGTATTCTAACCTAGATAATCCATCTATTAACCGCTCTGCAACTGGGTTGCATGATAAAATACCTATAATTCCGCACATAAAAATCTCCTTTTTCAATAGATGCAAGTGTGATTTGTTGTGGTATAAAAGTCTATAGTTGAAATCTTTTGTAAAAAGTAATGAGTATTATCGTAGCTAAACGGCCAAATTTTTTGCGACGCATGTATGATTGGTGTTTGCAAGCAGCTGAAACAAAACGCGCCAAATACATTATGTACGCTGTGTCGTTCGCAGAAAGTTCATTCTTTCCTTTGCCCCCTGATTTAATGCTTATCCCTATGATTTTGGCAAATCGCCTTCTTGCGTGGAGATTAGCTTTTGGTGCAACAGTTTGTTCAGTTGTTGGTGGCTTGTTAGGCTATGCAATTGGGTATTATTTATATGCCACAATTGGGCAATGGATCATTGAAACCTACAGTTTGCATAGTGCTTTTGAACGTTTTCAAGCAGATTTTAAAACATATGGGTTTTGGATTATTGCTTTAAAAGGGCTTACACCAATTCCTTTTAAGCTTGTCACTATTGCAAGCGGCGTCGCACGATTTGATCTTTTCCAATTTTTAGCAGCTTCCGTAATAGCAAGAGCCTTTAGGTTTTATTTGTTAGCAGCAATCTTGTATTTTTTTGGACCCATAGCAAAACCATACATTGAAAAATATTTAACATTGGCGCTTTTTTCCGTCATAGGTATAATTGTAGCTGGGTTTATAATTGTGAAGTGTTTAGGTTGATACAGGAAATTTTTAAAAATTCTAGATACTTCTACTGGTTTGTAGCTGTATATTTTTTCAGCCTCTTATGCGTTGGCTTTATGGCTGAATATCTGTTTGATATTATGCCATGCAGCCTTTGTTATTATCAGCGCTATGTGATGATGACCATTTTGACGTTGTCATTGGGCATTGTAATTTCTGGCTATGATAAAAAACTCTTCACTTACTTCCTTTGCATTGTAGCATTAGGGGGGGCCATTTTATGTGGATTCCATATAGGCGTTGAACAAAAATGGTGGGCCATGCCGCAATCATGCATTGGCAAAACTGAGATAACTTCAACTGACCCTACGGAAATGCTGAAATCACTTTCATCACAAATGAAAAATCAAAAAGTTTCGAGATGCGACAAAATTAATTGGTACCTATTTGGAATTCCAGCTAGTTGGTGGACATGTCTAGCATTCACTTTTGCAACTATTACTATGGCACTACGTGAATGGACAGCTCCAAAAAAATAAAATCAATCCTTCGGGTAAATCATGCGGGCGAACTTGGTGCGCGCCAAATTTACAAAGGCATGAGAAAAATTCTAGGTGATGACCCTGATTTAGTATTAATGGCAAATCAGGAAGAAGAACACTTAAGAACATTCACTCAACTAATGATTGAACACAAAGTTAAACCCACCATTTTTCAACCCTTCTGGCATGTTTTAAGTTATGGAATGGGTGCTGCCACAGCATTGATGGGTAAACAGGCAGCGCATGCTTGCACCATTGCTGTTGAAGAAGTGATTGTTGATCATTACCAAAGCCAAATTGATTCATTAGCAAATTCTCCTGAACATAAACCTTTGATGGACATCATTGACAAATTTAAAAAGGAAGAAGATCATCACCGTGAAATTGCCGAGCAGAGCGGTGGCAGAAATACTCCTGCATATGACATTTTAGAAAAAGTAGTCAAAGGCATTACCAGAGCTGCGATTAAGATTTCTACTAAAATTTGAAACCTCATATCGAACAGTAATGTTGACACGAATCTATTACCTATGGTCTTTTAATTCAGGTATTTATAAAAATAATACAAAATGAAAACTTTTCTTCATGAATATGATCTGCCAGATGATGTGGTGTTTGGCCAAACTGTTGCAATAGATACTGAAGCCATGGGGCTTAATCAGCACCGTGACCGTTTGTGTTTGGTGCAGCTTACTTTTGATGGCATTAATGTTCATCTTGTTCAGTTTCCTGAGGCTGATTTTTCTAAGTCACCAAACTTGAAAAAATTATTGACTGGATCAACTCAAAAGATTTTCCATTTCGCACGTTTTGATGTGGCAATTTTGCAGTATTCACTTAAGTGCAGAATTCAAAATGTTTATTGCACAAAAGTAGCAAGCCATTTGGTACGTACTTTTACACATAAGCATGGACTAAAAGATTTATGTAAAGAATTGCTTGGCATTGAAGTTTCAAAGCAAGAGCAAACCAGTGATTGGGGAGCTAAAACTTTAAGCAAAGATCAGATGCGCTACGCAGCAACTGACGTAGTGCACTTACATAGCCTAAAGCTAAAGCTTGATGCCATGCTAACCAGAGAAAACCGTCATCACTTAGCTAATGCAACTTTTGAGTACCTTCCCTTTAGAGCTGAACTTGACCTATTCTACGGGCAAAAGGGCGACCTTATGGCTTATAAAATTGAAGACCAAGGATAGTTATGATGACAGCACCAACTACAATTAATGCGCATAAAATTCTTGAGGCCGGTCGCAAAGCAGTAGTCCAAGAATCAGAAGCACTAGCACACCTGGCGGCTAGCTTAGATGACAAATTCACCTCAGCGGTTGAACTTTTATCTCAGCAAAACAGTCGTGTTATTGTAAGTGGTATTGGCAAGAGCGGACACATTGCACGGAAAATTGCGGCAACCTTTGCAAGCGTTGGTCAACCAGCATTTTTTGTGCATCCTGCAGAAGCTAATCATGGCGATTTAGGAATGATAACTCCTGAGGACAGGCTTTTGTTATTGTCTCACAGCGGAGAAACCGTTGAACTAAAGCCCATGCTTGATTACAGTAGACGTTTTCATATACCAGCCGTAGCGATTACCGCAAAAGAAAATAGTAATCTAGCAAGCATTGCAGATATTACGTTATGTTACCCTACAGTGCCTGAGGCATGCCCAATGGGCCTAGCCCCAACCACATCAACAACAATGATGTTAGCACTGGGCGATGCACTTGCTATTGCCATGCTTCACACGCGCAGCTTTAGTTCTACCGATTTTCGAACTTTCCATCCCGGAGGAAATTTAGGCAAGCAATTATCAAGAGTGCGCGATTTTATGCACACTGATGATCGCCTTCCAATTGTTCCTATGGGCACCTTAATGCAAGAATGCTTGATAAGAATGAGCTATTTTGGTTTTGGGTGCGTAGCAATAATAGATACAGATGGGAAAATGCTAGGCGTTATTACCGATGGTGACTTACGTCGTCATATGCATGCAGGACTGCTGAATGACACCGTAGAAGCAGTAATGAGCCCGACCCCAACCATGATATCTGCTGATATTCTGATGGCTGAGGCATTAGCAATTATGCAAGACAAATCCATTACCAGCTTATTCATAAGCTCAAACAATAAACCTATTGGTATTTTACACATTCATGACTGCCTACGCGCTGGAATTATTTAGGTAAAATATGGTACCATAAGCTTCAATTTTAGAAGCGATGGTGTGTTGATGTTTAGTTTGCCTGTACGACTTGTGATTGCTGTCACTTTAGCATTTTTTTTATCAAGCCATCTTGATTCCAATACTGTTAGTATTTTCTACACTATAAGTGTCGTTTTAAAAGACGTACTGATGCTGCTTCTGCCATTTGTAGTGTTCAGTTACCTATGCTCAGCTGTATTGAGCTTGCAGGGCAAGGCCACCTCTTTAATTTTCGGCGTTTTTGGCTTAGTTATTATTTCTAACGTCATAAACGTATTTACTGCTTACGGAGCAGCCCAGGCTTTTTTTGGGTTTTTAAAGCCCATTAGTTTGGAAGCCATTCAGAGTCAAAGCACCATAGAAGCTTTGTGGCGCCTTCCATTTTCATCATTTTTAACTGCTGATAAGGCTATGTTCTTGGGATTAATTATTGGCTTCATTGGCAATTTATCAGGTGCACGGTTAGTTACTCAAGCGGTTACAACGTTGAAAAATTGGACAACTATTGCTTTAAATATTGCTTTTATTCCATTTCTGCCCGTTTATGTTTTTGGATTTGTTTTGAAAATTGGCTTTGAAGGAGCGTTGGGCACTCTTGCGACCGCGTATGCGCCTGTGTTCTTTTTAAGTTTTGTAACAATCCAAGCATACTTATTTTTCTGGTATGCGGTTGGCTGCAATGGCAACATGAGAGCAACTTTCGCTGCTATACTCAATATGCTACCCGCGTGGCTTACTGGCTTTAGCACCATGTCTAGTGCTGCAACTCTGCCAGTAACACTTAAATGTGTTGAAGCTAACACTCATAGCCCGCAGTTAACTAACTTTGTCGTGCCTGCTACTGCCAATGTTCACATGATTGGAGATGGCATTAACATTACCCTTACATCTCTTGCATTGCTTGCCATGTCAGGCACACCTATGCCAAGTTTTACAGCATTTTTGGCTTATGTTGGTGCCTATGTTGTAACCAAATTTTCAGGAAGCGGCGTACCTGGTGGTGGCATGATAATTCTATTACCTGTTGTGGAAAAGCATTTAGGACTATCTTCAGAACTATGCAGCCTTGTAGCAACCCTCTACATTCTTCAAGACTCGCTAATGACTGCAAGTAACGTTGCAGGTAACGGTGCGCTTGCTCTGATTGCCAACAAACTATTCGCTAAAAAGTTTATTTCGTCAAAAGATGAAGAATTGCTTGGGGCATAAAAACAGAGGTAATCCCCCAAGTTGTTCAAATCCTAAACGCTTATACAAACTTAGCGAAGGAGTCATGTTTTGAGCTATAACTGTTTTGTGACCTAATTCTTTTGCAATGTTCATTCTGTATTCGAC
Source organism: Candidatus Finniella inopinata (assembly GCA_943322985.2). Classification (GTDB taxonomy): domain Bacteria; phylum Pseudomonadota; class Alphaproteobacteria; order Paracaedibacterales; family CAITNM01; genus CAITNM01. Next base: position 80,430 of record CALPGA020000002.1, on the reverse strand, counting down.
CAACTCTCTTCCAATGCCTTGTTTTCTAAAATCAGAGAGGACACAAATCCAATACAGACCAGCTTGATCATTTACAAGTGATAACATAGCGCACCCAACCGGCTGCTCATTTAAATAAGCTATAAATAAACGAATTTTAGGATGTTTCAGTGCCGGTTTCAAAAAATTAAAAGCTAGCTTCTCCTGATGAGAAAAAGCAGCAGATGCAACTTTATCAAATACCAATAAATCATCTGTATTTTCTACATACCGTATTTCAACTAGAGGGTTTGGGATGTATTTCCAAATTTGTAGATCTTTAAAAATACTTGCAATTACAAAATCTATCTTTGTTAACCGTTGCTCTTCTGCAAATATTTCAAAATCTGCTTCCATTTCTTTTGATGGAAAACACATGAAAGGAATATTTTCACTTTCTAATTTATTAATTTGTGTATGATTTTTTGTGTCAAAACGAACAAGATTGAATACGGGTGATGGGTAACCAGAGATAATGCTAGCATCTTTCTCGGTTGTAACTTTAGAGTTGTTTAAATATCCAACTTGTTGATTTGTTTTTATAAGGTGGTCAAAAATTGCATGCTTATCCATAAAATTCCGGATTTTTAACTAATGTTAAAAAGCTAACAAGAGAATAAGTTTTAAGCTGTTCGGAATTTTTACTTACATTGAAGCATAAGCTCTTGTAATTTAACTTTGCTGCTCACACCACTTCTGGCTTTAATTCTATTCAAATACGTTTCCACGGTGCGCGGTGAAAGTTGGTATACATTTGCAATTTCTTTATAAGACTTGCCTTGCAGCTTTAAAGTTAAACATTTCCGTTCTTGTGGAGTAATATACACATCACCAAACGAATATGGTTTTTCAGTTTCAATACACATACTCTTATAGTTAACATCTCTGTTTATTTCTGGAAGAAAAACAGAGTGCTGTCTCATTGATTCAAAAAGATCAGAAGCATGGATGCTAAATCCTGTCATAAATTGTTCTATGGCCTGCATACGGTTCATATAATAGGAAGATGGATTAGGACAGTCTTGAGGCATTGCAACCGCGATCATATCGTAATAATCGCGATATCTTTTAACCAAAGTAAGACCATGGTGCAAGCTGTGATATTCCCTTGCTAAGGTAACTGGCTCACGCGGAAGTTCTTCGTCCCACGAAAACCAGTACGATTGCAGTTGAGATTGACCTTTCTGACATGAAGAAAAATCACGGGGGCATCTAAGTGGATAAATCTTAAAAATAAACTAGGGTCACTGAGTAAAAATGAAATGCTTCCATCTTTGTAGCACCGTAAATATTGAAAATAGTTTAATCCATGAGAATTCAAAAAAGCATTAGATGCTTCTCTGACCATGGGGGTTAAATTTAGTAGCGTATGGTTATTTTCTAATTTAATCATATTTGATACATTCACAAAAAAAGCCCGCTTAAAAAGCGGGCCCTAAATACTGTAGATAACGTTTAATTAGGAAGCTATTGCTTTCAATCGTGCAACTAAACGAGAAACTTTGCGTGAAACGAAATTCTTATGGATAATTCCTGTTTTCGCAACTTTCATCATAGCGCTTTCAGCTGCAACCACTGCTACTTTAGCTTCTTCAAAAGAAACTGCAGGAGTGTTGTGCATGCCTAATGCCTTTTCGGCTGTCTTTACACAAGTGCGCATACGAGTCATACGATTACGGTTTACACCAGTACGACGTTCTGTTTGACGGATAGCTTTTTTTGAGTTTTTATGATTGGCCATGTTCAAATTTCATTTATATCTTGTGTACTTTATAGGAAATCTTGGCAACTTAGTCAAGAAAAAAGCGACATCAATTTTAGTTAAAAGAAATGAGAAAAACTTAAGATGGCTCCCCGGAACGGACTCGAACCGCTGACCCAGTGGTTAACAGCCACTTGCTCTACCAACTGAGCTACCGGGGAACATACTAATATATCTAGCACAGATGCATGACGTTGAAAAGATATTGTGTTAACTTTTCTATAATCAACATCTGCAAAGACAGTAGTAATTTAGATGTTGGACTCAACCCATGATTTGATTTTTGGCTTTGGATTTACACCAACCATGTTGCTAATAGCCTGCCCACTTTTAAATAAAATCATTGTAGGTATACTGCGCACACCAAGCTGACTAGCAATTTGTGGATTTTGATCGATATTCACTTTTACGATGATTGCTTTATTCGTGATTTCTGGAGCAAGCTCTTCCAAAATAGGAGTAAGCATGCGGCACGGTCCACACCATTCTGCCCAAAAATCAACAACTACTGGAACTGTTGACTTTAAAACTTCTTGCTCAAAAGTCGCATCGGTAACCGCTAACATGTATATTCTCCTTAATTGAATAACTTCGTTTAATTGTAAACGTTTTTTATAGCTTTTGCGATGACTTTTAGCAACATAAAAACGAAGATATCTTACGCCACTAGAGAAGCGATAATTTTTTTAACAGACTCAAACGTAATCTGCTCATGATCTGATACAGGATTATATTCCACAATTTCTAAGCCAATACATGAAGTATCAAACAAAATGCCCTTTAGAGATTGTATTACATCATTCAGCTCTAGCCCTCCATCTGCAGGAGTTCCTGTGCCTGGGCAGTAAGCAGGATCAATGCCGTCAATATCAAAGCTCACACCGTAATAAGGGTAGATTTGCAAGAGGCGCTCCTTACTCTTAGCAATACTATCGAATCCATTATATGAATGACGCTTGTAATGATAGGAAATATCAACTCCCAGCTGCTCTAGAAATTCTTGCTCTTCTTCTTCATAGCTACGAATGCCAGTTTGTATAAGTGATGCTGGCTTTAATACAGGAGGATTTTTTGCAAGCTTCACGAACTCACTATCTCCAGATCCCAATAAAGCCGCTACGGGCATTCCATGAGGGTTTTTAGAGATAGATGTTTCATAGGTATGCGCATCCATATGGGCATCTATCCAAATTAACCCAAAATCCTTATCAGCATTTTTTAGACCGCTCCAGGTACCCATTGCGATAGAATGGTCTCCACCAATGACTAGTACAAAATGATTTTTAGAAGCAGCAATTTCTACAATGCGGCTTAACCAATTACCAACGTGCAATACGTGAGTGCGTCTTTGATCTACAGAATAATCACTGCTTTTTTGATGCGAATTCAAATGCCAATTGGCAAAGTATATTTCAGCGTGAATATCAGGATGATTTAAAATAGGTTTTAGAAGCTGCTGTTGCGATACAGTAAGCGCACCATCAGCTGTTGCAAAATTAGCTGCACCCCAACCTGATGCTGCTAAAATAATTGTTACGCCACGCATAACCTGCTTTTTGTTTTTTCCATACCTATTAATGGTAATAGAGCTTTCATTTCAGGTCCATGGTCCATTGCTGTTAATGCTTGGCGCAACGGCATAAACAATTCTTTGCCTTTTCGTGCCGTTGTTTCTTTAACAGCAGTCGTCCATGTGGCCCATGTGTTTTCATCCCACGGACTGCTTGGCAATAAGCTTAGTGCTGTTTTTAAAAATTCTGCATCTGCGCAAGTGCCTTTAAGTTGCCCAAAGAAAATATCCTGCCATGGCTTCAAGTCCTCAATTTTTTCAATATTATCATGCACTGCACGCCAGTGAGCTTCACTAAAATCAGCATAACCCGCTGCTGATAAACGCTGTTGAACTTGTTCAAAAGGCATTAAGTGATAAAGTTTATGGTTTAATGCCCACAAATCTTTTTCGCTGAACCTGGGCGGTGTACGACTGAAAATTGATAAATCAAATGAGCTTGCTAGTTCTTCTAAAGTTGAAAGAGGCTCAACAGGAAGAGATGTCCCAAGTCTTGCCAACAAACAAGCAATAGCCATAGGCTCAATTCCAGATTCTCGCATTTGCCCTAAGCTTAAGCTGCCCAAGCGCTTTGAAAGTGGAAGCCCGTCTTCATCCATCATCAATGTTGTATGACCAAATGTTATAGGGAAATCTTTCTCTCCATTGACTGCTTTAAAAAGTTGGATTTGTGTAGCTGCATTTGTAACATGGTCTTCACCACGGATAATATGTGTGATTGCACAATCGATATCATCTACTACTGAACATAGACTGTATAAAAATATACCATCTGCTCTAATTAAAACTGGATCACTAAGTTGTGCACCTTCAAATTTGACTTCACCACGAACCATGTCTTGCCACACAATTGGCTCATGATCTAGCTTGAAACGCCAGTGAGGAGTTCGACCTTCAGTTTCAAAAGTAGATTTTTCGGCATCTGTTAATGAAAGAGCTGCACGATCATAAATAGGCGGCTGCCCTTTGGCCATTTGACGCTTACGTTTAAAATCGAGATCTTCTGGCGTTTCGTAACATGGATATAAACGCCCACTTGCAATTAATTCATCTCTAACTTGTTTATATCGGTCAAATCGTTCTGACTGACGAAACGTCTTAGAATACTTAATACCTAACCATTCAAAATCACGATAAATAGCTTCTTCATATTCAGGTTTTGAGCGTTCTAAATCCGTATCATCGATACGTAAAATAAATTCACCACCGTTACGTAAAGCATACAGATAATTAATTAAGGCGGCTCGCGCATTGCCGATGTGTAAATACCCAGTGGGAGAAGGCGCAAAACGAACAGAAACCATAAAAAGACAAACCTACAACTAGTTTTTTTCAAAAATTATACTAGCCAATAATGCCAACAATAGCTACTCAACGATAATTTGGCTGACTACTTGCAATTTGTTTTTCCACATATTCTGAAGGTCTTCTTCTATTTTGATCAACCTTTACACCACCTTGATACTGATATGCCTTAGGAGTAGAAAACGCAACGCCTGCGCCCATATTTACAATTTTTTCTGGGCGTCCCTGCAACATGGCAGTTTCAGTTGGCGTGTGCTGCCTATTTACTTCTTTAGTGATATGTTGTTCACGATATATGTTAGTTGCTGTAAAAAATCCCCCTAGGAAAAAAATACAACCAAGAAACATGAATGAAAATATTAAAGTAAAAAGTGTTGATTTGCTCATGGTAAAAGCTATCACCTCATTAATGTATATACGTTTAAATTCTTCCCAAAGAGTTTCTTTTTGCTTAAAAACTCTTGAATAAGGGGCAAAGCTAGCTGATGCTAGCGGTTTTGCTTGCCACGGATTGTATTGAGGCATACCTTGTTGTGGCGCGCATTGAGAATATTGTCGTTGATACCAACCTGACGCAGGATTTGCTACTTTTTCATATTGAGCATTTTCAAAAAAATTAGAAGAAGCAACAGGCAAATTAGCTGACGCCCCAGCGTTTTTCCATAAAAAAAATGACCGCTGACCCGTAGAAGGCAGTTCTTGAAACTGATCAAATTTTCTATAGGAATGGACCAAGAAAGAACCCTACTGCATTTTTTCTAATTTAACACGATTTTAATTAAATTACGAAATAAATGTCACGAAAATCTATCAACCTTCGCTATGAATCTTTACAATCAACGCATCGATTTTAGCAGCTTGATCAAAATGATTATCCAGGTAGAAGTGTAACTCTGGTGCAATTCTAGTTTTAAGTTGTTTAGCAAGAGACTTACGTAAATACCAAGCATTAGCACGCATAAACTTCACAACAATTTCCTGCCCGATACCACCCAATGGCATAACCCCGATTTGAGCATGGCGTAAATCTGGCGATACAGTCAGTTCAGTAATTGTAATGGGGGCTTGTGGTTTTAATAAATTATCATCCTCATCACGCTCAATTGGTAAACTATCACGCTGCAATTGCTGACATAATAAAAACCGTACTTCTTCAGCAACACGTTCTTGACGGTGACTTGGTGCTTTTGTTGGAACAAAAAGTTTTAACATGATTTCTCCTTCATCTTTATTAAGATGGGAACTTTTTTAGAATTTCCAAGAGCACGCCTTGAAAAAAATAAATAATGAAAAATAAAGCAATAGGAGAAAGATCCCATCCACTAATGGGAGGTATGATTCTTCGAATAGGCGCTAATGCCGGCTCAGTAATGCTTTGAAGAAAATTGTGAATGCTATAAACCACAGAATTATACTTGTTAACAATTTCAAAGGCTTCAAGCCATCCCAAAATAATATAAATTGATACGCCTAATTTATACAGGCCGAGCAAATCATGCAGCACGTTAAGAAGCGGCGCTATAATAAACATAAGAATAATCCAAAATTATTTTTTTGTAGTGTAGCCCAGAATGAGAATGGATTCAAAAGCTAATCGAGCAAAATTTTATTAGCAAACGCTCTTGCTCAAAATATTTAGCAACTTTAGGATCGCAGAAAGTCTTAAATACAATTCATATGCCTTATATCTCAACTTGGCTAAAATCGTTAATGGTAGCCGTAATGCTGATGGTAGTCGTTGGCGGAGCCACTCGCCTGACCCATTCTGGGCTTTCAATGGCTCAATGGAAGCCACTGCATGTATTACCACCTATTACACAACAAGCATGGGATGACGAATTTGGATTGTACCAACAAACCCCAGAATACAAACATGTCAACAAAGGCATGTCGTTGAGTGAATTTAAATGTATTTATTGGTGGGAATATGGGCACCGCTTGCTTGGCAGGATTGTGGGGATACTGGTTTTGCTTCCATTGTTTTTTTTATTCAAAGATATCCCCAATTGGTTAAGAGGACGCATTGCCATTGTATTTTCTTTGGGAGGAGCACAAGGAGTCATTGGTTGGTGGATGGTTAAAAGCGGCTTAAAAATTGACCCAACCGTTAGTCATATTCGCTTGTGCGTTCATTTGGTTATGGCGTTTATTATATTGTCAGTTTTAGCAAGAGCGCTGTGGAAATTCGAAGGTAAACTGTTCAAAAAAATATGTTTAAGGGATGCAACATTATTAGTAATAATTGGTCTAACAATTATTTACGGCGCTTACGTAGCGGGATTGAAGGCAGGGTTCATATATAACACGTTCCCCCTTATGGAAGGGCAATGGTTACCAAATGAATGGAATTTTTATCAGCCTATCTGGAAAAATTTTATTAACAACCCAGCAACTGTACAGTGGTTGCATCGCTTGCTAGCCCTTATAACTGTTACATACTCTACAATTTTATGGATAAAGCATGGATCAACTTATCGGTTGATTACTATTAAAATAATAGCCCAAGTGGCTCTAGGCATTTCAACGCTTCTGTTGCAAGTTCCATTAGCTGTGGCATTACTTCACCAGGCTTGGGCGATGGTTGTATGGATGATTGCCCTAAAGACAGTTTGGGTAAAGAAATAAGAGGCTGGAATTCGTTTTTTTCTAACTTAGCTGAACAAATAGTTCTTATTGATCCGCTAGCAGGTTTTTCCTTTGATTCTGTTGTGGCGTCAGATGACGCAGATGATTGAGTGCTACAAGTTACCGAACTTAGTAAATGATTTTCTTCATCCTCTTCGAAAAAATCATAATCTACAACTTCATCAGCTATTAATGGAAATAAGAAAAATAAAATCAACAAAAATCGCATAATATTTATATGTCATATCTAATGATTTACATATAGGAAGTTTTATTGCGTTTTACCAATAAGATTAAAAAAGACCGACAAAAGCTGATTTAAGGACGCATCTTCAAACGACGAATACGACGTGGGTCGGCTTCCAACACTTCAAATTCTCCACCTTCAGGATGGCGAATAATTTCTCCACGCACAGGAACGCGACCAGCTAAGAAGACGACTAAACCGCCAATCGTATCAATATCGTCATCCTCTATGCTTAACATAGGAAAACTACCCAATACTTCCTGTAGCTCTTCTAAAGGCACGCGCCCATCTGTGATAACAGTGCCATCTGCCTTAATTTCAATTTGCTTTGTATCTTCAATTTCAGTGGCATCTTGAATATCACCAATCACTTCACTAATAACATTTGAAAAGGTAACCAGCCCGTCTATTCCACCATACTCATCGACAACAAAAGCAATACGAGAAGCAGATTCACGCATTTGCACAAGCAAATCCAAGGTTCGCATAGAAGGGGGTATGAATAAAACATCTTTAACTAGATGCTTTATTGGCATTTGACGTCCATTTTGAAGCCAGGCAAGAACATCTTTTATATGTATAACGCCAACGATATGATCAAGAGCATCACTGCAGATAGGCAAAAAACTTAGATTGTTTTTAACCATTAGTTGAATCATTTCGTCAGCATCACCTGTAATGCAAGACGAAATAATATCTGCTCTTGGAATCATTACGTCTTGGGCTGTTAACTCACGTAGGTTTAAGACATTTTCTAAAAGCGCACGTTCGCCAGATTCTATCGACGGCTCTTCTTCTTCGCTCTCCTCGATAAGCTCTTCGATTGTACCTCGAAGAGTTTCTGGCTCTGACTTCTTAAATAATTTTACTAAATTTTTGATTATCATAACTATTGGTATGGGTTGTTAATGTTAAGAGATTTTAAGATTGCCACTTCTTTTTCTTTCATACATTCTTCATCAGCATCAGATTCATGATCGTAACCTAACAGGTGCAACATACCATGAACAGCCAAATGATTAAAGTGATCTAAGAAAGGTTTTTTTTCTGTTTTTACTTCTTCAAGCAATGTTTCAAAACCAAAAACCAAATCCCCCAACATAACTGGGTAAGGACTGCTTTTAGGCAAACAACGTAATTCGTCTTCACTTAAATTTGGAAATGATAATACATTTGTTGGTTTATCTTTTCCGCGATATTCAAGATTTAAAGCATGAATTTCAGTATTGTTTGTAAACAAAACGCTAACTTCAACTTTTGCTCGTATTTTTATTTCGTCAATCACTCGCTGAATAATTTTATGAAGTAGCTCATGCCATTGATCTGGCATATACCATTCAAGCCATCGATCGTCGTCAATATCTATTAATACTTCAAGGTTACTACTATCGTCGTGCATCACTCAATTTCGCTTCTTTGTCGTATGCAACGACAATTTTTGAGACGACTGGGTGTCGCACAATGTCATTTTCATCAAAGTTAATAAAAGCAATATCAGAAATATTTTTCAAAATTTTTGCAGCTTGTTTTAGACCCGATTCTATACCGATTGGCAAATCAATCTGCGAAAGGTCACCGGTAATAACCATACGTGCATTATTTCCGAGTCTTGTTAAAAACATTTTCATTTGCACAGGGGTAGTATTTTGAGCTTCATCTAGTATTACAAAAGCATTAGACAATGTACGTCCGCGCATAAAAGCAAGAGGAGCTATTTCTATTTCACCGTTTGTAAGTCTGCGTTCGACCTGATCGGCTGGGAGCATATCATGCATAGCATCGTAAAGAGGACGTAAATATGGATCCACTTTCTCTCGCATATCACCTGGAAGAAACCCAAGCTTTTCTCCAGCTTCAACTGCCGGGCGCGTTAAAATAATTTTATCAATTTTTCCCGCAATCAGCATCGAAACACCAACTGCCACAGCAAGATAGGTTTTTCCGGTACCCGCGGGGCCAATCCCAAAAATCATGTCTTTGTTTTGCATGGCAGTCAGAAATTCCGCTTGGTTAGCTGAACGTGGAAAAATCATCTTTCGCTTTGTAGCAATGCTAATTTTTCCATTGGGAATATTTGTATCATGATGATGCAAGCTAACAGAATTACTTACAGTTCTAATGGCATCTTCAACACTTTGTGGATTAATTTCCTGACCCTTTGTCAGTTGCGTGTAAAGATATTGCAGCGTATTTTTTGCGTAACTAATGTCATTTGCATCAGAGCCACTTATTGAGATTTGATTCCCTCGTGCAGCAATAGTCACACCAAAACGATTTTCAAGTTGTGTAAGATTTGTGTCACTAGGCCCAACAAGCTGGGAAAAAAGAGTATTATCAGAAAATTCTAGTTGTTTTGTCGTATTTTGATCGCTCAAATGCGCTCTCCGCTCAAACTATTTCCATACCCATTACTTATTCTAACGCTTAATAAGTTACCAAATAGTGAAGAATCTCCATTAAGTGTAACCGATTGCATATAAGCTGTTTTTCCAACCACCTGCCCCGGTATTTTGCCTTCCCGTTCAAACAACACTTCCATTGTTTGACCAACCATAGATTGGTTAAATGCTATTTGCTGCGCATTAATTAAATCTTGAAGTTCTGTTAATCGCTCAGATTTTATATCTTCTGCAACTTGAGTTTGCAAAATACTAGCTGGTGTTCCTGGCCTAGGACTATACTTAAAAGAGTAAGACTGCACATAACCAACATTCTTGATCAGTTCAAGTGTATCTTTGTGATCTTTATTAGTTTCCCCTGGGTAACCAACAATAAAATCAGATGAAAATTTTATGTCAGCACACGCAATGCATAATTTTTCTATTATTTTTAAATAGTCAGCAGCTGTGTGCTTTCGATTCATAGCATTAAGAATAAGATCACTTCCTGATTGAACAGGCAAATGCAAAAAAGGCATCAGCATTGGAACATCACGATGAGCGTTATACAATTCATCATGCATATCAAGAGGATGAGATGTTGTGTAACGAATACGTTTGATCCCGTCTAATTCTGCAAGTGCATAAATCAAACGTCCAAGGGACCATTCACTACCATCAGGCCCTTCTCCGTGATAACCATTTACATTTTGCCCTAAAAGAGTAATTTCTTTAGCACCTAAAGAAATTAAGTGCTTTGCTTCTTCTAATATAGTTTTTGCTGATCTTGAGTATTCAGAACCGCGTGTATAAGGAACCACGCAAAAATGGCAAAATTTGTCACAGCCTTCTTGGACAACAAGAAAAGCACTAGCTGGCGTTTCATTTGCCGCTGGCAGAAAGTCAAATTTACTGATTGCAGGGAATTGCGTGTCGACTATTTTTCTACGCTTACCTTTTACTTTTTGCTCAATCTGAGCCAACATTTCAGGCAAACGATGGTAACTCTGAGGGCCAAAAACCATATCTACATAAGGAGCCTGCCTAGTGATTTCTTCGCCTTCTGCTTGACCAACACAACCACCAACAGCAATGATCATATCATTATTGTCTTCTTGGTTTTTTCGATCTTTTTTTACAGTGTTCAAACGACCCAAGTCAGAAAAAACTTTATGTTCTGCTTTTTCACGAATATGACAGGTATTTAAAATGGAAACGTCGGCGTCATCGTATGTGTCTGTAATACGATAACCATGAGGCTTAAGCAAATCGGCCATCTTCTGCCCGTCATAAACGTTCATCTGACAGCCGTAGCTTTTAATATAAACTTTCTTTAATTTAGCAGTCATGCCTTATTTAGAAACGGCAGCAACTTGACTAATAGCACCATTTGATTGATCAACAAACTGAACACGTTTACGACGACCTGTTTGACCAAGACCTGTGTTCTTAGCAATTTGACTACGACGACGTGCATAATTTGGAGCAACCACAGGATAATCAGGAGCCAGACCCCAGCGTTCTCTGTATTCATCAATGCTCATCTTATAAACAGTATTCAAGTGACGCTTTAGCATTTGAAGCTTTTTACCGTCTTCCAAACAAACGATGTAATCATCTTTTATAGAATCTTCAATTGGCACTGCTGGCACTAATGGACCAGACTTACGGAAGCCATGACCATGACGAGCTAAGTCTTGCACTGCGCTATGGATTTTTTGCATAACACCTTGAATGTCAGCTACTTCTACATGATTGTTGCTGATGTAAGCACATACTATATCAGCTGTGATGTTAAGAACGTCTAATTGTGTTGTTGATTCAGTCATACATAACCTATTTTTTATTTAAACATGTTACACTTATAGTTACTCTCAATTAAAAACGCAATCTATTTTTTCAATAATAAGATTTTTTTTTATTTTTTGCTGGATTTGGAGGTTACTCCCGGGAACATTAAGACAATAATTGCCGCTAAATATAAAAATGTAAAAAATTCACATCATGAAGCGGCACCTCTTTGCAAGGAAGCAATGCCAAGCTAGGATAAATAAAAAAGCGTCTGATAATTTTGCCTGAGCTCACTATATTCATTGCTTTCATTCTTCTGATTGCTCTAGTTATTGTAGGAATTAGCTACAAGCGCGTTCTTTTTCAAAAACAAACAGCCGAAGCAAAACTTGGCGCATACCGTATTTTGATTCATCATTTACCTTTTTCTTGGTGCAGTTGGTACGTAGGTGAAGATCGCGTCATCACATCTCAAAATTTTCTGAAATTACTTGGTATAGATGAGCAACGCTCATTTGGACAGCAAGATTTATTTCGTCTTTTTGGACAATCATCGCTAAGTCAGTTTCAACGCGCTTTACAGCACCTGTACGCATATGGTGGAGAATTCAGCTTACAGTTAACAATAGAGCACCCTCATGAAAGAGAATTGGTGGTAAATGGATCTTTAATTGAATTTGAGCATTATCAGCATATTTTTCCATCAAAGCTTAGCCCTGTAAAGCAGATGATCATTTTAAGTTTGCAAGATGTTACCGCATCATCAAGCGATCTACGACGTCAACAACGACAATTTATAGAATTTGAACAAGAATTAGACATGCTTAGACAATACGTTGAGCATATTCCCATTGCCATTTGGTTTCGAGACCTACAAGGACGTATTCGTCACTGCAATAACTTTTATGCAAAAGCACTAGAAACATCTCCTTCGAGAATCATAGCGGAAAGCATTGAATTAATTAAAAAACCATCTAATGTTTTAGTGGAAAATTTAAAAGAACAAACTATAACTCAGCAACATGCAGTGATAGAAGGACAACGAAGACTATTAGAAATTCAAGAAATTCCCATCCCTAAAAAAGGAAGTATAGGATTTGCACGAGATATTACTGAATTAGAGCAGTGGGAAGGTGATCGCCAGCGACACGATCAAGCACAACGCGAAATATTAGAAAATCTTTCAAATCCCATAGCAATTTATGGAGCAGACACTCGTCTTCAATATTTTAATTCAGCCTATCTTAAAATATTCCAATTTCAAGAGGCATTTTTATATAGCAGACCACGATTTAGCGAAGTTTTAGAGGATTTGCGCAAACGACGAAAAATGCAAGAAGTCAATGATTTTCCGAAACATAAAGAAAAACGCAATGCCTTATTTAATACTATCTTTGAGCCAATTCATGAAATCCATCACCAACCGGATGGCGCATTTTTAAAAATGACCCTGTCTCCCCATGCTTTAGGCGGCATTCTACTGATTTTTGAAGATATTACTGATAAGCTAGCGCTAGAACGTGGATACAAAACCCTTCTAGCTGTTCAAAAAGAGACCATTGATAATTTACACGAAGGGTTAGCTGTTGTTGGAAGTGATTTGCGTTTACGCCTTTGCAATAAAGCCTTTAGTGAACTGCTAAAGCTTACTGAAGAACAATATAAAACAGGCGTTCATGTAACAGATATTTTACAAGCTGCGAAGCCTTTGCTGTTTGATGAATCTTTCAACTATTGGAAAGATCATATTCATGAACTATGCGAGAATCGCACTCCATTCACGGAATTAGTTGATTCAGTTAATAGTCTAAAAATCCAAATTTCCTATATTCCCTTGCCTGACGGCTCACACTTATTTAGCTTTGTTGATATTTCAGACAGGTGGAGATTCGAACAAACCATTAGAGAACGTAACGAAGCTTTAGAACAAGCAGATCGGTTTAAAACAGATTTTATTTCTCATGTTTCCTACGAACTGCGTGCACCTTTAAATACCATTGCAGGATTTATTGATATTTTGCGCAATCAATATTTTGGCCCATTAAATGAACGTCAAGTTGATTATTGTCAAGGAATATCAGAGTCCAGTCAAAAACTTATGCAGCTAATTAGTGATATGATCGATTTAGCAAGCATTGAAGCAGGAAAGCTTGCTCTTCATTATCATGAAATTGAACTCGTACGTTTTCTTGAATCATGCTCAGCTCTTATTAAAAATCGTGCATACGACCAAGGTGTTGAATTATCTGTCGTTAACAATACTAACATCGATGTGTTCAATGGAGATGAAAAAAGATTAAAACATGTAATGTTTAATTTATTAAGCAAGGCACTAAAATTTACCTTACCAGGGGGGCGCATTAGCATTGTGGCATTCCATGTTGAAGATCAGCCAGGAATGCTTGGCTTATGTGTTTCAGATAGCGGAATTGGCATTAGCGCAACAGATCAACAAAAGATTTTTGATATGTTTGAGCATGGTGCACGTTTACACACCACAAAAAAAGGAGCTGGCTTAGGCCTACCATTAGTTAAGAAGTTGATAGAATTGCATCAAGGTCAGGTTTACATAGCTTCAAAAGTCAATGAAGGCACTCAGGTTATTCTTCACTTGCCGATAGAGCAACCTCCTTTACTTTGACAAAAAGAAGCACCATCGCTCTTAAAAAATCCTGCCAAGTAGTTCATGCGCAAGCTACCACCTAGAAACCATTCACGATTATACAAGGAATAATTTAGCCCTTTTAACGAAATTGTTTTGAGACCCTGGCTTTCCATTAAACCTACCAATTCAGAAGGCTCAACGAATTTTTGCCAATTGTGAGTGCCAACAGGAACTTTTCGAGTTAAGTATTCAGCGCCCAAAATACCTACCACATAAGAAAATAGCGTGCGGTTCAAAGTTGATAGAATCAACACTCCTCCAGGATTTAATTTTTCTGCAAGATCATTAAGAAAGGTTTGCAAATCATCCACATGCTCAACAACTTCAAGACACGTGACAATATCGTAAGTGTGTTTTAAATTTTTAAAATCATCACATAGGTAATTAATATCTAGATTTTGTTCAAGAGCATGAGATTTTGCTACCTTAATAGCTTGAAAGCTTGCGTCAATTCCAGTAACCACGGACCCTAGCCTTGCAAGAGGTTCACAAACAATGCCCCCACCGCAACCCACATCAAGCACTTTTAGATTTTTCAAGCCATCTGGAGAAAAAGTCTGCTTGGCCATATCTTTAATAAAACTAATCCTAGCTGGATTCATGGAATGCAGCACACCAAATGCCCCTTGTTCATTCCACCACTGAGATGAAAGATTATCAAAATGATCAGTTTGCGGGGCATTTTTCATTATTATTTAAAATTCCTTTTCAACAATTTCAATTTTTGTTTTATATTGAGCATTCGCTCTCTTGATATTTACCATTCAACATACCATATTCAGATCATGGCACTTTACATTTTAAAATTCGGCGGGACTTCCGTTGCAAATCTAGCACGACTAGAGCATGCTGCCCAAGTTATTCGCCAGGAAATACTTAACGGCAACCAAGTTGTTGCTGTTGTATCTGCTATGGCCGGCATTACAGATCAATTGGTTGGTTATTCCAAAGCGTTATGTCCCCATGAAGCAACTCCTGAACATGATGTGGTTGCAAGCGCAGGAGAGCAGGTAACTGCTGGGTTACTAGCTTTAGCTTTAAAAAAAGCTGGAATGAAAGCACGTTCGTTTTTATCATGGCAAATTCCTATTCATACAGACTCTGTAGCTACTAACGCACGCATTCAACATATTAACCCAGATAAAATATTACAAAGCCTTAGTTCTGGAGAAATTCCTGTAGTCTCTGGATTTCAAGGACTCAGCAAAGAAGGCATGATTACAACCATTGGCCGAGGTGGATCTGACACTACAGCAGTTGCGATGGCAGTTGCTCTAAAGGCTGACCGCTGTGATATTTACACAGATGTTGACGGCGTATACACAGCAGATCCTCAGCTAGTTCCTGAAGCGCGTCGTCAAGATACATTAAGCTACAGTGAAATGTTTGAAATGGCAGCAGCTGGTGCTAAGGTTTTGCAAGCACGCTCTGTTGAAATGGCCATGAAACATGGTGTTCGATTACGTGTGTTATCAAGCCTGACAGATTCTCCTAAAGGAACTGAGATTATTGAAGACAAATATGCCGTAGAAAAAGAAAATATCACTGGCATTGTGCATAGCCTACAAGAAGCAAAAGTTACCTTGAAAAATTTAAAAGATCAACCAGGTATTGCCGCCAAGCTTTATACAACTATGGGGCAGTCAGATATCTTAATAGATATGGTAACTCAGTCGCATACTCGTGAAGGTTGTTGCGATATGGACGGCATGATTAGCCGCAATGATATTGAGCGCTTTAGCGAAACAATGAATAATTTCAAAGAAAGCCTTGGTTTTTCTGATATATCGATTGATAAAAATGTTGCAAAAATCACTGTTATTGGAATTGGTCTTCGCAGCAACATGGATATTCCAGCATTAATATGTAGAACGTTAGCAGATGAAGGGATTAACATTCATATGATTTATTCATCTGAAATTAAAATGTCTCTCGTTATTAATCAACAATCTTTGCAAGCTGCTTTGACAGCTCTTCACAAGGTGTTTTGCCTTGATCAATCTTCTTCACAAAAGGCCGCTTAAAATGACATATTCTTCCTCTTCTCTTGAACATTTGAGTAAGCGAGGATGTGAATTTCTTGGAACTAAGTATGCAATTTTAGGCGGAGCAATGACGTGGGTATCAAACCATCATTTAGTTGCTGCAATTTCAAATGCCGGTGGTTTTGGGGTATTAGCTAGTGGTGCAATGTCTCCTGATATATTGTCTCAAGAAATTACTAAAACAAAAACGATAACCACTAAACCTTTCGGTGTGAATTTAATCACGATGCACCCTATGCTTGAACAAATGATTGATGTTTGTGGACAGCACAAAATACGTCACGTAGTTTTGGCAGGCGGACTGCCAAATTCTGCCAGCTTTACTCGATTGAAAGAACATGGATGCTTAGTAATTGGTTTCGCTCCTGCTCTGGTGATTGCTAAAAAGCTTATAAAAATGGGGGCAGATGCATTAGTAATTGAAGGAAGCGAAGCAGGTGGACACATTGGTCCAGTTTCAACCAGCGTTTTAGCCCAAGAAATTCTTCCACAAATACATGAAGTTCCTGTATTTGTAGCCGGTGGAATTGGCCGTGGAGAAGCATTGATTTCCTATTTAAAGATGGGCGCAAGCGGATGTCAACTTGGCACGCGCTTCGTGTGTGCCGAAGAATCACCTGCTCATGAGAACTTCAAACAAGCTTTCATTAAAGCTCAAGCCCGTGATGCGATTATATCATTACAACTTGATCAACGATTCCCTGTCATTCCAGTAAGAGCTTTGGCTAACAAAGCAACAAAGGAATTTTTGTCTATACAAGCGAATGTAATTAAAGAATATGACAGTGGAGCTATCGACCTAAAAGAAGCTCAGCTAAAAATAGAGCATTATTGGGCGGGAGCTTTACGACGCGCCGTTATTGACGGCGACATTGAAAATGGATCGTTAATGGCGGGACAAAGTGTAGGTATGGTAGATAAAATTCAAGCAACTGAAGATATTATAAGCGAGCTGGTCGAACAAGCTAATATTTTTTTAGGAGAAAACCAACCTAAAGTCGCTTAATTAAGAAGCTTAATAACTTCGAGTATTTTACGTACAAATGAACAAGCTACTTGAATGCCAATCATTCATTCATCATAATATCAGCAACATCGAGCACGTTGAAAAATAAGATGTCACAATTAGACACTATCCCTCCTCAGCTTCTACGTTTTGGCGATGCTACGCTATATGAAACATCACTCCCTTTCAAGTTGCCTGACGAAATGCCTTTGGTGCACCAAACGTTACAACTTATGGAACAAGCAACTAAGAACTTGGGAATTGTTGGCATTGCCGCTCCACAGATAGGAATTTTAAAACGTCTTGTTATGTTTGAAGTGCCTGCTGAACACCCACGATATAAAACTGACGGTGTAGCGATTCCAATGAGAGCGCTAATCAACCCAACTTATAAACCCTTAAGTAATGAGCAAAATCTTGAATGGGAAGCTTGCCTATCCATTTCCGGAATGATGGGGAAAGTTCCAAGATATACACATATCGAATATACGTATACAGATCTTGAAGGAAAGATTCATACGCATGAAGCGTCCCATTTTCATGCAAGGGTTGTGCAGCATGAGCTGGATCATTTGGATGGGATTTTGTATCCGTTACGCATTAAAGACATGCGAACGTTTGGTTTTAGAGAAGAAATTATAATATCTGAAGCATTCTTAGAAAACAGAGAGTGAAATTTTTTGTTAACTAATAGCCATTTAAATCAAAAACTTGCAATGACTCTATTTCGTGCAACTCTTCAGAACAGTGATGAGTAAAAATAATTGTCTTTTTTAAATTTAGCTGAGTATTGATCCACATATACGCTTGAGAACATCCGCGAGAATCTAAATGCGAAAAAGGCTCATCCAACAAAATAAGTGATTTTGAATTATGCAACGTTAACCACAATGCAACTAAACGTTGTTGCCCTGTCGATAAGTCTTTGTAATTTATCTGTAAAAATTCTGGCCAAGGAAAATCTAACTGTGTAGACATAAAATAGGATAACTGCTGCTGCACGGTCAGCTGTGGCTTTAATGCGTTTTTTATACCTAAATATGCAAAGTGTGCTTCGACATGAACTATACCTTTTTTTGGTTCAATTTCTTTCAAAAGTAATTTTAAAAAGGTTGTTTTTCCAGCACCATTTGACCCACATATTGCTAAAGCTGTGCCAGGATGCGCAGAAATATCTATAGGAAACAGACCTGAGATGCGAATGTAGGGGTGAACTAAACCCGAAACTTGCATAGACATTTGCGATCTCTCACTAATATAGCTAAAATGCATGTAGTTATTTTCAATTTGTTATTATGACGAATTTACCACATTTCACAATGGCTAAGTCTCTTGTTACAGAAGAAGGCAAATTACTCTTTAAGCAGTGGTTGAAGTCACCCATGCAAATTGGAACATTTGCCTCCATATCTTTAAAACTTGCTCATTTGACTGCAAACCAACTTGAAGTAAACAATAACCCAACAGTTATTGAAATTGGTGCAGGAACAGGGCGTTTAACCCAAGCTCTCTTAGCCAAAGGTGTAAATATTGATAAGCTTGCAATGGTTGAACTTGATCCAAAAATGTGTGATTTCTTGAAATGTTCACTACAAAGCCTTTACCAAGAAAAAACAAAATTCAAGATTATTCAAGGAAACGCAGAAAGATTACCCAACCTTATTCCAAAAACGTGGGTTGGAAAAGTTGATTACGTTGTTTCTGCTATTCCCTTAATGTGTTTTGAAGAAGCGGTGCGCGAGCGTATTATCCAAGCAGCTTTAGATGTGTTAAATCCGGTCACAGGTTCGATTTACCATGTTACATATAGCCCAGTATCCCCAATAAGATTTATGGAGGGGGATATTTTACAAAAACGAGTTGTATCATTGTGGGGAAATATGCCGCCTGGATTTGTCTGGAAATTTACTCCGAAACGTTATTCACATAACTTTTCATAATGCATAATCACAAGAGCATTGTTCTTTTTACATTAAAAATTGAAAGGGCTAGTTTATGATAGATTGGCGATCAATTTTCTTTGTGATTGGCGCAATGATTGCAAGCGTTTCTGCTGTTATGCTTATTCCTATAGGACACGGTTATTTGTTTGGGGAAACACAAGACTGGCAGCTTTTCTTGATTCCTTTCTTTATCACAAGTAGCACCGGGGTGTTGTTGACCCTTACAAACTATCAAAAAAACCAAATAAAACTGGGAATTCGTGAAGCTTTCTTGTTAACTTTTTTGTCTTGGGTTATTTGCAGTTTTTTTTCAGGATTGCCAATATATTGGCTATCCCCAAATTGTACATTCGTTAATGCGCTTTTTGAATCAGTGTCTGCTTTAACAACAACTGGATTTTCAACTCTTAGTAATTTAGAAGAGCTCCCCAAATGCCTTATTCTATGGCGCGCCATTTTGCAGTGGTTAGGTGGAATTGGAATTATCGTTATGGCGATTACCATTTTTCCTGTGTTGCGTATTGGAGGAATGCAATTGTTTCGCAGTGAATTTTCAGATAGATCTGAAAAAATTCTCCCAAGAGTTTCACAAATCGCAACAGGCATTTTATGTGCCTATTCCTTATTTACAATTATAGGGTGTGCAAGCTTAAGCTTATGCGGAATGGAAAGTTTTGATGCGTTTTGTCACGCAGCTTCAGCAATTTCCACAGGCGGACTTTCAACAAGAGATACTGGACTAGTAACTTTTGATAGCCCTTCTGTAGAAGTAATTTTAATGATCCTAATGATTATTGGTGGAAGCACCCTAATGTTATATATAAGGCTATGGCAAGGTGACTACAAAAGCATTATTCGCGATCAGCAACTTAAGGGCTATCTTATGGCACTTTTCCTTGCAAGTGCATCTCTTAGTCTTTGTTTAGCATTTCAAGGAAAAACACTTGTAGATAGCATACGCATGGGTTGCTTCGTTGCTATTTCCACCTTAACAACAACAGGGTTTGTTTTATTTAATTACATGGACTTTGGCCCAACAATAATTACGCTAATTTTTCTATTATCTTTTATTGGTGGAAGCACCGGATCTACTTCGGGAGGCATTAAAATTTTCCGCTTCCAAATTATTACTGCGTTTATTCATAATCATTTGAAACAGCTGCGACGCCCTCACGGGGTATTTATTCCTATGTACCAAGGACAAAAAATTTCTGATCAATTAGTAGCGTCTGTCTTTTCTTTTATAGGGCTATATTTTGTAACCGTGGCTGTGCTTTCCATATTGCTTTCATTAACTGGACTTGATTTTGTAAGTTCATTATCTGGAGCTGTCGCAAGCGTAGGAAATATTGGCGCAGGACTTGGAAATGTTCTGGGGCCTGTTAGTAACGTAGATTCAATTCCACTTTTTTCAAAAATATTTTTAATGGCAGGAATGATACTTGGACGACTTGAATTGCTAACTGCTCTTGTGTTTTTATCACCAAGCTTTTGGCGTCGTTAAATTTTGGCTAATCTCATTCCCTTTTTAAAAAAACCATGATACCTTTCTTGTGAAGGTTGCCTGGACAAGTGCCGCGCTAATCCGGTCAGGTTCGGAAGAAAGCAGCCGTAACGATTGGTAGTTGGGTCAGCGCAGCCTTCATAAATGGAAAAATTATGTCATATCGTGTTTTAGCCCGTAAATATAGACCTCAAAATCTTGAACAATTAGTTGGTCAAGAAAATTTAGCGCAGAGTCTAAAAAATGCATTTGAGAATGATCGTGTTCCGCATGCAATTTTGCTTCATGGTATTCGTGGAGTTGGTAAAACAACAACCGCACGCATTATTGCTAAAAGTTTAAACTGCTTAGGAGCTGATGGAACACTGAAGCAACCTCAGGTTACACCATGCGATATTTGTGTGTCATGTCAGGGCATTTTATCAGACCGACACATGGATGTTGTGGAAATTGACGCAGCAAGCCATACCGGTGTTGATGATATGCGTGAACTTACCGAATCTTCTCGTTATAAAGCTGTGCAAGGTCGTTACAAAATTTTCATCATCGATGAAGTTCACATGCTTTCAAAATCTGCATTTAATGCACTTTTAAAAACATTGGAAGAACCTCCTCCTCATGTAAAATTTATTTTCGCTACTACAGAGATTAAAAAAATTCCAGATACAATTTTGTCACGTTGTATGCGATTTGATTTAAGCGTAATGCAGCCAGCAAAAATTATTAAGCATTTACAGGATATTTTGGAAAAAGAAAGTGTTCTTGCTGAAGCAGATGCACTAGCAATGATTGCTCGTGCTGCTGATGGATCAATGCGTGACGCTCTTAGCATAACTGATCAAGCTATTATGCTAAGTGGCAGCACAACAGTTTCTGTGACAATTGTTGAGGCAATGCTTGGCCTTAGTAGCCGTGATGCGCTATTTGGTATTTTTGAGTCTATTTTTAAAGGCAACATTGAACAAGCAATACAAAGTCTTCATACAATTTATGATAATGGCGGAGATCCCTTGTTAATTACACAAGACCTTATACATATTTTGTATTGGGTAATTTGTTTAAAAAATGTGCCATCTCTTTCAAAAGATATCGCGTGGCCAGAAGCCGACCGTCAAAAAGGTCAGCAATTAGCGACTTCATTACCGACAAGCGTATTATTGCAGAGTTGGGATCTCATGCAGAAATCGCACGATGATGTTAGAAATAGTCATCAACCTTCTCAAGCCTTAGACATTGCCTTAATGCGCCTAGCTTTTGTTAAAGATGTTTTGGCAAATCCTTCTGCTGTTTCTGGTGGACAAAACGTTCAATCTTCGTCTGTTACAAGCAGTGTTAGTCGTGCATCAATGCCGCAAACCTTTGAAGCTATGGCAGATTTGCTATTGTACGCAAAAGAAGGCTTGCTTCATGGCCATGTGCTGCATGATGTGCATTTGATTTCTTATGCTCCTGGGCACCTGGTTTGCGGTCTTAGCGGCCGTGCTCCAAAAAACTTTGGAAAGCTCTTAAAAGAGGCCTGTGAACGCATTACTAAGCAACCATGGAACATTGAGCTTCGCCAAGATAATTCCACCCCAACTATTGTTCAGGCCAAAGCTATTGAGCGAGAAAATCTTCGCCAACAAGCACTTGACCATCCGTTAATAAAAGAAATTTTGCATGTATTTCCTGATGCAAAAGTGACAATAAACTAGGAGACGCTTATGAAAAACATGAATCAAATTTTGAAACAAGCTCAGCAGATGCAACAAAAAATGCAAGAAGTTCAGCAAAAAAGCGAATCGATTGCACAAGAAGGCAGTGCGGGCGGAGGAATGGTAACATCAACCGTCAATGGAAAAGGTCAATTAATAAGTATTAAAATAGACCCTTCAATTGTAAGCAAAGACGATGTTGAAATGCTGGAAGATTTAATCATTGCTTCATTTAATGATGCAAAAAACAAAGTTGATGAACGCATGAACCAAGAAATGTCTAGTATTACAGGTGGATTAAATATTCCGGGCCTAAAACTCCCCTTCTAAGGTTTTTATTGACAACACCTTTTGTTTCAGGCTAAAAATGGATACTTTTGATAACTATTATTTATAAGGACTTCGGATCAGATGACTAAGCGTATTGCCGCTAAACACAAGATCGACCGCCGTTTAGGCGTGAATTTATGGGGTAGAGCAAAAAGCCCGTTCAATTCCCGCAATTATGGACCAGGTCAGCATGGTCAGCAACGTAGCAAGCCTTCCGATTATGGAGTTCAGCTTCGTGCAAAACAGAAATTAAAGGGTTACTATGGAAACATTAGCGAACGTCAGTTCCGTCGATTCTATCAAGAAGCGATTCGTCGCCGTGGTGACACATCAGAAAACCTGATTGAGTTGCTAGAGCGTCGCCTAGATGCAGTTGTATACCGTATGAAGTTTGTGGCAACAGTTTTTGCTTCACGTCAAATTGTGAACCATGGACACATTGCAGTTAACGGTAAACGCGTAAATATTCCTTCATATCTTGTAAAAGATGGTGATGAGATTTCTGTTATGCCTAGCATGAAAGAAAATATTAATGTTCTTGCTGCTGCAGAATTAGCAGAACGTGACATTCCTGAGTACATGGATGTTGACCAAAAAGCTCAAAAAGGTAAATTTGTTCGCGGACCAAAGCTTGCAGATGTTCCTTATCCAGTTCAAATGGAACCTCATCTTGTAATCGAATTCTATTCACGTTAATTTCTTTTTTATTGTGATAATGGGGGCGAAAGCCCCTATTTTTTTGCCAACTATGGAGACCTTATGATTAATCCAAGCCATCATGTACACAGCGAACATTGTCATCACGACCATGACGAACAAGAAGTATCTGTTACTATTCATAGCGATGCTGATTTTGATGGTATGCGCAAAGCTGGAAAGCTAGCAGCACAAACTTTGGATTATATTACCCCGTTTGTTAAAGAAGGCATTACTACAGAAGAGCTTGATAAGCTGTGTCATGAATATATTATAAAAAACAATGCTAAGGCGGCTCCACTTGGATATCGGGGCTATCCTAAGTCTATATGTACTTCTATCAACCATGTTGTATGTCATGGTATTCCGGGACCTAAAAAGCTAAAAGACGGAGATATCATAAACATCGATGTCACCGTTATTTTAAATGGTTGGTATGGAGATACCAGTCGCATGTTCTGCATTGGTAAAGTTGGCGTTAGAGGCCGAAAATTAGTTGAAGTTACTTACGAAGCAATGATGCGAGGCATTGAAGTAGTAAAACCTGGAGCTACTCTAGGCGATATTGGACATGCTATTCAGAAATATGCTGAATCAAATGGCTTTTCTGTTGTTCGTGATTTTTGTGGTCATGGAATCGGGCGCGTTTTCCACTGCGAACCTAGCATTGTTCATTATGGAAAAGCAGGCCATGGCCTTGAACTGAAAAAAGGCATGTTTTTTACCATTGAACCTATGATTAACGCAGGAAAGTTCGGTGTAAAGGTTCTTGAAGATGGGTGGACGGCAGTTACCCGTGACATGTCACTTTCCGCACAATGGGAGCATAGCCTTGGAGTTACTGAAACAGGCTATGAAATCTTTACCGCTAGCTAAGACTACCCAAATCCATAGTGACCACGCAAATGAACTAAAAATTTTGGTTTAAAGTCATGCATTGCTTCTGGAGATAAATCATCAAAATAATTGGGCCGATGAGATTTAAAATATTTCCATGCTCTCTTCGTCGTTATTGCTTTTGGAACTTTTGTTGCGATTAAACCATCAACGTGTATTTTAACACTTTCTAGCTTTTCTATTTTTTTTGAATAGAAATCGAGAGATGGACTTATTTTTTTCCTATCCTCAATGCCATACAAAGCTAGAAATTCATCGAATTGGGTTTCTGTAATATTCCCACTCGTAAATTGGGCATTCGTGATAATAAGGTCATTTTTTAGAGTTGTTAAATCGTAAATGTCATCGTGAAGGTGACTCGAAAACCTATTTAGCTTTTCTAGAGAACATTGACCGTTTTGAACTTTATATTTTTTGCCTTTTTTGTGTTCAAAAAACGCATATACTATAGGGTCTTTTTGCAAAGAAACTGTTACTTTTTCTAATGATTCTTTGTAAAATTGAAGCATGCAGATAGCGATTTGTCGAACTTGTTCTGTGTTCAGATCGTCAACTTCAGGCACAATATTATGGTGATCGCTGGAATTTCCAGCAGGTATGAAGAGCGCTATGATAAAAGCAAACATAATTCTTAGCATAAGCAAACCTTATAACAAGACTCTGTAATTATATTACGACATTAAAAGTTAATAGTTATTTAATATATGGAATTTAATTTCTGTAAATATTATTTTTTTTATTTTTTAAGTTTATTTTTGGATGAAGATTCACTGTACATTTTTCTAAGCTTAGTGCTATTTCCACCATCTCCAATTAACTGATGCATATCATCTGTAAACACCACTAAATCACCACAAGCTTTTCGACCTTCTGGAACGCAAACTAATTTTTGACTTAAAACTGCAAGTATCTGCCCACTCAATAAATTTGGCGTAATGCCTAAATCAATTAAACGTGCAGGCGTTACAAACGGACAAGATGCATGCAAAGTCGCAAGAACTAAATGCCCAGTCATTGAAGCTCTCAATGCCATTTTGGCAGTGTCTTCATCGCGAATTTCCCCGATAAGCATAATATCTGGGTCATGACGCAGCATAGAGCGAACTCCGTCAGCAAAACTAACGATTCCATTTTCATGAATTTCTGTTTGTCGAATCCCTTTAACACGATATTCTATTGGCTGTTCCAAGGTCATAATATTTTTGTGATTATAATCACAAAGCTGCAATAGTGCATGAAGCGTCGTAGTTTTACCAGAACCTGTCGGTCCACAGACCAAAAACAGACCCGATGGTTTTTTCACAAGGTCTTGCAGTATTTTAACTTGGTTTTTTGTAAAACCTAATTTTTCTAAAGTTAAAGTTTCTCGATTAGTAGGCAAAAGCCTAACAACTAAGCTTTCTCCCCATAAACATGGATGAAAGGAAACACGACAATCAACCTGATTGCCATGAACAGTTAGAATGCACCCCCCGGATTGAGGACGACGGCGCTCAGCAATATCTAAGTTAGATAATACTTTAAAACGTACAGATGTTTTATCAAAAATACTCTGTTCAAAATGTTGGTAAGTTTCTAACTCTCCATGAATACGAAATTTGACTAATACCATTTGTTCAAGCGGCATAAAATGAATGTCTGATGCTTCTCTAGAAAAAGCTTCATCTAGCAGGTTTAGAAAAAGATTCTCAAATGAAGCATCAGGTGTTTGAACAAAAGATTGCGTTGATTGTTGCAACGTATGTAACAACGATTGTTTATAGGTATGGTAAAATATCCACTGCGGCTCTTTTTTAAAGAAGTCTTTCGTATTTCTTTTTACAATATCCTGAATGATAACATTTTCAGGATCTAGCATTGCCACGTGCAGCGAATCATCAAGGCAAAAAGGAATTATTTGATAACGCTCACAAAATTCTTTTCCCAGCTTAGAAATTAAATTAATATCTGGCTGAATAGTTTGTAGGTCAATATGCTTATAACCAGAAATTTGACTGACTAATTCACCAACAATTGCTGGAGACGCGAACCGCAAATTAATAAGGATTTCACTTAAAAACTCATCGTGCTTTTGTTGCTCAATTAGAGCAATATGAAGCTGGTCAGGAGTGATAACGCCTTTTTCCAGTAGGATCTCTTCAAAACGATCAGACAATGGTACATTGATTTATTAGTACTAAAATTGATTATAAATAAAAGGTTTTAAAAATTGATGAATCTTGGGCAATTGATAAATCAATGGCAATTAGGATTGGGAGCACTCAACCGTTCACCAAATACTATCAAAGCGTATACTCAAGATTTTTTTGATTTTAAATGTTTTTTTGAAGACTATCATAATACGCAACTCACTATTGAAAACTTTAAAACTGTTACACCGCAAGACATTCGTGCATGGTTGTTAGCACAGCGTAAAAAGGGAATGAATACCAGATCATCTGCTCGTGGCTTGGCAGGCATGAAAAGCTTTACTCAGTTTCTTTTGCAGCGCGAAATTCTTGAAGATCATGCATTTTTTCATACGCGATCCCCTAGATTGCAAAAAACTTTACCTAGACCAATTAGTATTGAGCAAGCACTTATGATGAATGACACTATTCAAAATATGAGCGAGTGCTTATGGGTAGGATTACGTAATCAGGCCTTCATGCAATTATTGTATTACACTGGTATGCGCATTAGTGAAGCACTGAACTTAAATCAACATAGCCTGCAAGATGATCAATTCATCACAGTCATTGGTAAAGGACAAAAAACCAGACAGGTGCCTATTATTGATTCTATCAGAGAAGGGCTACTAACCTATTTAAAAATTCAGCCTTTTGCAAACACTCCAAATTCTCCTGTATTTTATGGCGAAAAAGGAAAACGCTTACAAGCTGCCATAGCGCAAAAAGTTCTACGTGACTTCAGAAGGGCCAATGGAATGCCAGAATCTTTAACACCGCACGCTCTACGACACAGTTGCGCAACGCATTTAATGCAATCATCCCATGATTTGCGTGGTATCCAAGAACTTTTGGGACATGCATCTCTTTCATCCACACAAATTTACACACAAATTGACGAACTTAGCATGATGAACACATACAAAGCTGCACATCCAAGAGCTAAGAAGTAAATCGTAAAATTATATATTTATACGTTGGAAAATTATTTCAAAAAAGCTGCAACAACACTCACTGCCTGAGATGGTAGCGGCGCATAAGCTTTCATTAACGCTGAGTCAAGCACAAGTGGCCACAAAGCTGTGGAATGGCTTCGCGTTAGTTTTTCAACGAAAGCTTCATGCTGTTCGTTCATTGCATCATGTGCATAAATTGATGCTGGCATCACCGCCAAAATTTCAGAAATAGAACTAGTAGATTCACCAGGAACAATCATGAAACCCTTATTATTTAGCACAACTTTCATAACTGCTTTTAAAGCTGATGGTTTGCCAAATTGAAAATTAAAAAATTCAAAATCCGTACCTTCTTTAAGTCCTGCTTCATGCAACACGCTCAAAAATGCTGCGGAAACCACGTCAAGTTCTTCAGTTTTATGCGCAGTAGCACTACGACCTGTGCGAGGACCGTTGGTGATGAGAATTTTGTAGCCAGCGCTTCTGTGCAGTTCTGCCACTTCACTAGCTAGTTTACGTGCATTTTCAACACTAAATACTTGCCATGCACCAGCTGGAGTTTCTGCATCACCACCTAGAATCACCCCAACTTTAGCAGCATGCAGATGAATAACAGATGTGTCTTCCTCCACTAATACTTCTGCTGACATTGTGTGTAATACACCTTGGGTTGGCAGCAACGTTAGATTATTTGTATGTGCAGAGGTTTGAATGGATTCAGTAATTGCATGCTCTGGCATGGTGATAGAAACATTGTGTAAACCATTCATAGAATCAAACCACTGATGAGTACACAGCAGAACTTTTACATGCGTTGGAATAGTGTCTGATTTAATAAAGTTAATGCCAAATTGACCTGCAGTAATAATGATAGATGGATCAGCAAGATCTAAATCATGAAAATTAGCATTAGGCTTTTTAGTAATTTGAGCTGTCGGATGAGTAAGCGCAATTTCATTGATAACAGCCGTTACCATTGCCACTTCACCCACTTTGCTTGGATCATAGATGGCATAAACATTCAGCGATGCATCAGAAGAAAACTTTCAGATAGAAAAGCTATCAATAAAAAAATAATTTTGCACATATTTCCTTCATTGTTTTTCTTATTTTTCGTTCTTTTTGGGATCAAGGCTGTACTTGCCAAAATTCCCAAACACATCTTTCATGACAGAGCTTTCATAGCCTGTTGTTGCTGTTCGTTCAGTACTAGCTTTAATTTCTTCACCTTGAACGCCCTTTTGCTTTTCAATACCACGAACAATATCTTTATCATCCAAGGTTACTTTTACCACTAATTGATCCACAACTTTGGGATCAAAAAATGATGTTGTTTCGGTTTTTCGGTAAACATAATACCAATTTGTCCAGTTTTTTCCTTCAACTGGAAATAAAGATGTTGTTGACGGACTGCCAAGCACATCTTGCACTGTTTCTTTTGTGCTGACATCAACTTGAATTTTATCAAACTGAATTTGCTCTGGATTAAACCCCCTATGATCAATAGTTGGGTAACAACCCACTAGAAAAATGGCCAAAACCCATAACCAATTGTGCGATTTCATTTTAGCCCTCCAGCTTGGAAAAATTTGAAAAAGTATTTAGCGTTGATTGTAGCATTCCTAATAGATTTAAGCGATTCTGCTGAATCTGTAAATCATCATCCATGACTTTAACGTGGTCAAAAAAGTTATCAATAGCTGGTTTCAAATTAGCAATTAATGTCATAGCTTCTTTATACGCAAAGTTTTTAAGGTGCTCATCAATTTTTGGAGTGGCTTGCATCAAAGAACTGCATAGTGTGCGCTCGACATCGTGCACGAAAAGCTGTTGATTCACTTGGCCAACTTGTATTCCTTTTAGAATACCAACAACACGGCGATAAGCACTAAGAAGAGAAACACCTGCCTCGTTTTGCAAAAGATATTTCAAAGCTCTGGCACGTTCAACTGTCGCCCAAATATCTTCCAATGGTTTATCTAAAACAGCATAGACATGATCAGCTGGCATTTCAGTTTTTAAAAACGCAGATAAACGTTCGGTAATAAATGCAGTAACAGTTTCAACCACATCAGACTTTAGGGTTACACCCTGCTGTTGATAGGACTGAACAGACTTTTCTAGCCGCCCACACAAAGAATTTGATCCATTCTTGTGTAGCATCAATCTAATAATGCCTAATGCACTGCGACGTAGGCCATAAGGATCTTTTGACCCAGATGGTTTCATGCCAATACCAAAAAATCCGATCAAATTATCGACTTTATCTAGAAGAGATAGGGTCCAGCTTATGTCGTCATTTGGGCATGCATCGTTCGCTCCTTGGGGTTGATAATATCCCTTAAGGGCCACTGCAATTTCCGAAGGAGTTCCTTGAACCTTTGCGTAAATTTCGCCCATGATTCCCTGTAGATCAGGGAATTCACCCACCATATTTGTAAGCAAATCACATTTGCACAAACGTGCAGCTTGTTGCACTGAAGAGTTTGGTGCACAGAATTCTAAACGTTGAACCTTTTGATAAACAGACCCCAAGTCAGCATGAAAAATAATATTTTTTAAATTATCTAACCTGGCTTCAAATGGTATCTTAAGATCCTGCTCATAAAAGAATGCCGCATCACTTAGACGAGCTCTGAGTACTCGTTCATAACCTGCTGTCATGCAGTCTGCATTGATTGGTACATTTGCTACAAATCCAAAAAATGGAGCGTTTTCACCCTTTGAATTTAAAATAGTAAAGTATTTTTGGTGTACCCGCATTGACGTGCTAAGCACCGCTCCTGGAAGATGCATAAACTTAGCATCAATTTGACCAAGACCTACAAAAGGGTATTCAACAAGCCCCGTGACTTCATCTAACAAGGTTTCATCAACAACAAATGTTAACTTACTTGCTTGGCAAATTTTGTGAAGTTCCGCTTCAATGACACTGCGTCGTTCTTCAAAATCAAGCATTACGTTTGCATCAGCAAGACTTTGGCGATATTGCGTATAGCTTGTAACAGTTATTTGTGCAGGGTTTAAAAACCGGTGACCAAATGTATGGTTGTTTGTTTGAACACCAGCTGCTGGAACATCAAAAACTACTGACTTCCCACCTAATACACAACAAATATTGCGAATAGGACGAACCCAAGTATGGCCAGCACCAGGCCAACGCATTGATGTAGGCCAAGGCATGTTACGCAAAACTTTATCTAATATATTGGGTAATAGTTCTTGTAACGGTTTCCCGGGAATATTAATTTTTGCAAACCAATAGCCATTTTCTTGAGTCAATTCGTTTTCTAAAAGCCCTGATGATTTCAAAAACCCTTGCAATGCAGCATCGGGCGCACCAATTTTAGGCCCGCGTTTTTCTTCTAAAACAGTTTCTGATGCTGCTGCAATATTTTCCACATGCAGACTCAAACGTCTGGGGCCAACAAAAACTTCTGGTGCACTACATTTTAATTTTAAGCTTTCGAATTCATTTACAAATAACAGCAACAAATCAATTTTGGCCTGACGTTGCATGCGAGCTGGAATTTCTTCCATAAAAATTTCAATACATAATTCCATAATTAACCTATCCAGGTTTCGCAGGCTGATTTTGCTAAATGACGAACTCGCCCCATATATGCTGCCCGTTCAGTAACAGAAATAACACCACGCGCATTTAGCATATTAAACAGATGATTAGCCTTTAAGCATTGCTCATAGGCAGGCAAAACCAATTTGAGATCAAGCAATTTTAAGCATTCGGCTTCCGCATCGTTAAAATGACGTAGCAATATATCAACATCTGCGTGATCAAAATTATAAGCTGAAAATTCTTGTTCTGATCTTAGGAAAACATCGCGATAAGTAAGGCATTCATCACCTGATTTACCATTCCAATTAATATCAAAATTGCTTTCAACATTTTGAATGATTGTAGCAACGCGTTCTAAACCATAAGTTAATTCCACAGGCACAGGGTCACAAGCAATACCACCGACTTGTTGGAAATAGGTGTATTGAGTGATTTCCATACCATCACACCAAACTTCCCAACCAAGGCCTGCTGCACCTAGTGATGGATTTTCCCAGTCATCTTCCACAAAACGAATATCATGACGGCTTAAATCAAGACCAATTGCCTTTAGACTCTCAAGATATAATTCTTGTGGATTTGCAGGGCAAGGTTTTAGCAAAACCTGAAACTGATAATACAGCTGCGTACGATTTGGGTTTTCACCATATCTGCCATCATTTGGTCTACGACAGGGCTGAACATAGGCTGTGTTCCATGATTTGGGGCCAAGAGCACGAATTAGTGTTGCGGGATGGGATGTGCCTGCCCCTACTTCCAAATCATACGGTTGCAAAATAACGCAGCCGTAGTTTGCCCAATACTGCTGCAAACGCAGAATAATCTCTTGAAAGGATATTTTTTGAGTGCTCATATGTTCACGCTCATAAAGGAGTTTCTATTTTTTATCATTTAAAAATTTCAATGCCAATATTTTACCTTCTTCAACTGCAGGCTGATCAAATGGATTAACATCCCAAATTGATGCAACTGCCAAGGTTTCTAATACTGTATTAAACATCAACTGCCCTAAATAATAAGCATTGATTGCAGGCAACGTAATTAAGCGAATTGGCAGTTCATGCCCACGCAATGTTTCGTAAGTAGCATGAAGCTCTGCTTTTAATAAATTTTTCAAGCCATGTTTGCGAAGAGGTACATACGCAGAGTGATCAATCTCTAAGTCAGCAACTTCTAAATCTGCTTTTTCACCAACCTCTAAAAATGTAAAAAATTTATCTTTTGGACCACCAAGGTAAAGCTGAAGTTGTGAATGCTGATCAGTTGCACCTAAAGCTTGAATAGGCGTTGATCCGAAACGTTCTCCGGATTTATTTTTCTTGCCTAAGCTTTCCCCCCATAACTGAACAAACCATGCACTAAACAATTTCAGTTTATCGGCATACGGAAACATAACTGGGTGAGATTTGGACTTTGCTAAAAAGCATGCAGATTCTATGGCAGGATGTGTAGCCGGAGCAGCTTTGAATGCTGCTAAAGCTGTTTTTGCACCTTTTCGGAAGGACTCCATATCAAGCCCCATAAGTATTCCTGATAACATACCAACTTCGGCAAATACGGCAAAGCGTCCACCAATTTGATTGTGATGTGGCACCGTTACAATGCTGTTGTTTTTTGCAAAGGTGTGCAAAGCGTTACCATCTGTCTGCGTAATAATAACAAGATGATCATTTATGTTTAGGTCATTATCGTTGTAAATTTTTTTAAAGGTTGCCAGTTGCACTAAGGTTTCAGCAGTATTACCCGACTTTGATGCAACCAAAATTCCGGCTTTGCGAAAATCAATATTTTTCAAGCGATTAGTTATACCGTCAGGGTCAATATTATCGAAAAACAGAAATGTCTTGGATGGTTCATCAGCTATTGCATATAAAGCTTGTGGACCTAGGCTGGAGCCACCTGTACCCAGATGAATAATATGTGTGAATTTTTCCAGCTTCAGGACGGCTTCTTGATATTGATTTGAAGAAACATCATCCTCAAGATATTCACATAATGGCAAATGCATTACATAGTCAGAAAACCCTGCAAGTATGCTGGTTGGTTCTTTTAAAAAATTTAACGTGTACTTCAACATTAGTGACCTAGAACCTTTTGATAATTACGTTGCGGCATTTTCCCTTTTGGATAATTACGCGCAATAACCAAGGGTGGCTTAGCTAAAACAAGACGTAACATTTCCTGAACCTGCTGCATAGTTATTCCCTTTAGAATATCTTCATATTTAGAAACAGCCTCTAATGGAAAATCATTAAGAACAATATTTGTTAGTGCCAATAAAAATGCTTCTCCATCCAAGGCAAAAGCAAAAATATTTAATCGTTCCTGTTTTACATGATTAAAATCACTTTCAACCAAGCCTTTTTTTAAGAAAATCGCAAGTTGTTCAAACAAGAATTTTTCTGCAGCCTCAACACTCATGCTTGGTGAAAGCACTAAGTTGAAAGTAAAATCCATATCATCTTTTCCGTATGAATAATCACAAGAAATGCCTAATGCTAAACGCTTTTCTTTAACCATTTTTTTGTAAAGTAATCTAGAATCTGACCCAGCAAGAGCGCCCTCTAGCATTCTCATTGCAAGATAGGATTCTGGTTTTGTAATTAAGGTCGGCACACGATAAGAAATACTAATATAGATGTTCTCTGCACGAGGATTTTCTTGTTCGATTGTTGTGGTTAGACCATCTCTATCAGGCTCAGCAATGCGTGTATGCTCTGGCAATTCCTTTGAACGAATATTTCCAAATTTATTTTCAATTTTTGGTAACACGTATGCCAAATCATAGGGTCCGATTACTACAATGGTAGCATTGTTCGGCACGTACCATTTTTCATAATGAGCTCTTAACGCTTCAACTGTATACGCTTTTATGTGTGCTTCGTAACCAATAGGAAAAATACCATAAGGATGCGCTGCATACAAAGCGCGCTGACAAACCTCAGCAGAAGTACGAAATGGATGATTACCCAATCGCATTTGACGCTCTTCCATCACAACCTTTTGTTCGGGCCTGAATTCTTCTTCTGTAATGTTAAGGTTTTCCATGCGATCTGCTTCAATATCCAACGCCACTTCTAAATGCTCAGCAGGTAAATCAAACGTATAGACAGTGTTGTCAAAACTAGTATGAGCGTTACAAGTTCCACCACAGCTATTAAGAATAGTATCAATAGAACCAGCTGGATATTTTGAAGATCCCTTAAACATCATGTGTTCAAGCATGTGCGATAAGCCAACCATGCTAGACGGATCATCAGCAGTTCCTATGTCATATTTTGTTAAAATGCTCACCGAAGGTAATAATGGATTTTGAAAAACAATGACCTTCAATCCATTACTTAATGTAGCTGTTTGTGGAACAATTTTTGCATGCAAGCAGCTAAAAAAAAGGCTAACTAGAAGCGTTAAAATGTATTTCATTTGCCCACCATGAACACAACAAATTGATCTGGCTTCATAAACCTTTTAAAAGCTTCATTAATCTCATCAGTAGTCAGGTTCGAGATTTTTTCAATGAGAATATTATGAAAATCTACAGAACGGCCATCAAGCTGATAGTTTGTAAGCCTAGTTGTTATATGGGACGTTGAAGCGAAAGAACGTTTGTAGTTTCCTAAAAAGCTTTTCTTAACAATTTCGACTAATTCAGCTGAAAAGCCATTTTCACAAACATCCACAATAACCTCTTTAATAGAAGAAATAGTTTTTTCTACATTTTCTGATTGAGTAGAAGTTGAGATATTAAAAGAATTATAATGATTTTGAATCGCAAAACCTGCACCTATATTGTAGGTTAAGCCTTTTTCTACACGAATTTTTTTCCATAAAACCCCTATATTGGGATTAGACAAACACCCCATTGCAATCTGCAAGGCAAAAAAATCAGGATGATGCGCATTAATACCGGCATGTAAAAAGTGAATTAAGGTTTGGGGCACAGGAAATGCTTGAGTATGTTCTTGATACGGACCAACCACTTGCACATTTTCCGGCAAAGCAACATTGAAAGTTTTAGGTAAGGCCGTAACCACATCTGTGATATGGACAGCAAGCCCATCTTCATCAATATCTCCACAAGCTGAAATGATAATATTTTCTTGAGTGAAGCACTTTCTCATATATGACTTTAAATCATCGACACTAATATTTTTCAAACTCGCGAGGTAAGTTTTGTTCAACGTGCCATATGGATGACTTTTAAGAATTACCTTTTTCATTAATTGATCTAACTGGGTATCTGTTGACTGCATTGCCTGTAACATTCCTGCAGCCGCTTCGTTTTTAAATCTAGCAAGATCAGAATCGTGAAATTGTGAATGAAAAAGAATATCTTTAATCAAATGAAAAAGCTCAGAAAGCTTATCGGATGGACATTTTCCTGTAACAGTAAAATTATCATCACTACTACCAAATGATACGTACACATTGTGTTCACGAGCATAAGTTTGCATCTGCTCACGAGTTTTGGATTGAGTTGCTTCACCCATTGCTCTGCAAAGCAGGGCTACAAGAGCTTCTTTATGTTTCGGAGATAGTTTGTCTCCTGCATTCTTGAAACACAGATTAACAGTAACGACACCAATGCCCTTGAAAGGAGAAATTCGCACAGTTTTTCCTGCAACAACTAAATCTTTCACAATAACATTAAAGCCATCAAGAGGATTGCTGTCAGCGAACAGAGACAAAGAAATAACTAATTGGATTGCAACGCTTTTCACAAGAGCTCGCAAGACTCCACGTGACGATAGACCTTTTGTCACGTTTGCAAGCGCCTGAATTGTTGATTTTACAATTTTCACCATGGCTATGTCTGATTATTTATTAGCTTGCTCAGACTCACTAGCACCATCAGCATTTTTTTCAGGACCATTTATAGACTTAGCATTTTGAGTGAATTCTTTTTTCCAATCATTAAGCTTTTTATCCAGAGCGCTATCACCTTCTTCTTTTGATTCTTCGTCAACTTGATTTCGGATAGCATCATCTGCAGAGCCTGCTTTGTCTTTTAAGTCTTGCTGGCTTGCTTCTGAAAGAGAAGCTTCTGATTCTCCACCACCAACAACGTGCTTAGCTTTTTCAGCAGATGCACTTAATGGCACTCTTTTGCCGTCTTTATCTTTAGTGCGAGGAGGCATTAGCTTGTAATTTGGTGGCAAATCAAGCGGGTCATTTTGTTTGATATTAAATTCATCGGCTTGGTAATGATCCATTCCTAATGTGCTCTTTACGCTGTCACAAGCGGTTAAAACTAGGGATATTCCAATTAAAGTAAGTACTCTAGACATATAAACTATAGTGATATCTTGCTGTCTACAATGTAAGAAAGGCCTGTGAAAAAAGCAAGTTTTATAAACCATCCTGAAAATGTTTTATAGAACGGTTAATTTTCAAGGCAAATGTTCATCAATACTTTTAAACCTTGTTTCATGCCGTCCGCCGGCTTCAAAAGCAGTTGATAAAAATAGACGAATCATTTCCTGAGTTTCTGCAAAAGATGTGTAATCCGCAGCAATGCACAGAACATTTGCGTTGTTATGGGTGCGCGCACTTATTGCCATGGAATTGTTAAAACATAAAGCAGCATAAATGCCTTTGTAGCGATTTGCTGCAATTGACACGCCAATTCCACTTCGGCAAATAATAATGCCAAAATCTGCTTCGTGGGATTGAACTTTCTGAGCAACCAATTGAGCAAATTCGGCGTAATTTGAGCTTTCTGTGTTGAATGCGCCTATATCAATCCACTGATTAACTGAATCAGCTGATTTTATTTTTTCCTTAAGAGCATACCCTCCGTGGTCGGCTCCAATTGCAATACGCATATAATATTACCCATTCTAAAATGTTGCTTGTGCAAGTAATTTGTACTATTCTGGCGAGTGTTTCATAAAAACACGCTGTACTTTAAATTAGCAGCTGTAAATATACCCTACAAATTTTTTAATAAAGCGGTCAATCATGCAAGATACAATTAAGATTCGTGGAGCACGCGAACATAACCTTAAAAATGTGAATGTAGATATTCCACGTAATAAGTTGGTAGTTATTACTGGCCTTAGTGGATCTGGAAAATCATCCCTTGCATTTGATACGCTTTATGCTGAAGGTCAGCGCCGCTATGTTGAAAGCTTATCAACATACGCTAGGCAATTCCTGCAGTTAATGCAAAAACCAGATGTGGATTCCATAGAAGGTTTAAGCCCAGCAATTTCGATTGAACAAAAAACAACGTCAAAAAATCCACGATCAACAGTTGGAACAGTCACCGAATTGTATGACTATTTGCGTTTGTTATTTGCACGCATAGGCGTGCCGCATTCGCCATCAACTGGACTTCCCATTGAAGCACAAACCATCAGCCAAATGGTTGATCGTATTTTAGAGCTTCCTGAAAAAACTAAAATCATGATTCTCGCTCCCATCGTGCGTGACCGTAAAGGTGAATACAAAAAAGAAATGCAAGATCTGCAAAAAAAAGGCTTTCAGCGCGTTTACATTGATGGGAAAATTTACGCCATTGAAGAAGCGCCAACTCTTAACAAAAAAATAAAGCACACAATTGCGGTCGTTGTTGATCGTTTAGTGATGGCGGCGCCTGAAGATATTCAAACACGTTTAGCAGATTCAATTGAAACAACAGTAAAGCTGAGTGATGGATTGTTGTGGGTACAAAATGCAGATACCCAAGTGATTACAACTTATTCTTCAAAATTTGCATGCCCTACATCAGGATTTACTTTGGAAGAAATCGAGCCTCGTCTATTTTCTTTCAATAGTCCACATGGCGCTTGTGCTACATGCGATGGCTTAGGTCTTGAAATTGTTTTTGATGAGCATCTTGTTGTGCCAAATCATGATTTTAGCTTACGTGAAGGGGCAATTGCACCATGGTCAGCACAAGAAAGTGCAGTAACTAATAAGCGTGGGCAAATGACCTCGGAATATTATGCGCAAGTGCTAGATGGACTTGCCAACTATTTTAGCGAAAGCGCAACAACTCCATTCAAAGACCTGTCAGAAAACTTAAAGAAAATTATTCTTCATGGGTCAGGCACTGAGATTATTCCTATTGTGTATAATGATGGAGTTCGCAAATACATTTCAAAAAAACCTTTTGAAGGTGTTATTCCAAATTTACGTCGCAGATGGTTAGAAACAGAAAGCGATTGGACTAGAGAATTTTTACGACGGTTCCAAAACGAAACACCCTGTCATAGTTGCGGAGGCTACAGATTAAAAGATGAAGCCTTGTGTGTAAAACTTGCACAATTGCATATTGGTGAAGTATGTCGATTCTCTATAAAAGATGCATTGAAGTGGTTTGAAAACCAAGAGCTAACAAAAAAACAACAAGACATTGCCGATAAGATTTTAAGAGAAATTCGTAACCGATTGAAATTTTTAATTGATGTTGGACTTGATTATCTTACTCTTTCAAGGGGAGCAGGAACTCTTTCAGGTGGCGAAAGCCAACGCATACGTTTGGCTTCTCAAGTAGGATCAGGCCTTACGGGTGTGCTGTATGTACTAGATGAACCATCAATTGGTTTGCATCAACGCGATAACGATCGCTTGCTTGATTCTCTGCGTAACTTACGTGATTTAGGCAATTCAGTAGTGGTTGTTGAGCATGATGAAGATGCTATACGCACTGCAGACTATGTAATTGATATGGGGCCAGCAGCAGGCGTGCATGGCGGTGAAATTATCTCGGAAGGCACACCACAAACAATAATGTTGTGTCCTAAAAGTTTGACAGGGCAGTACCTGAAAGGCACAAAATCCATCCCCATACCAGCACATCGTAGAACAGGTCACATAGATAAATTTTTAAAAATCACTGGCGCAAAAACAAACAATCTAAAAAATGTTGAAGCTACATTTCCTTTGGGCACATTTACATGTGTTACCGGAGTTTCAGGAGGTGGAAAATCAACCCTTGTAATAGAAACCTTATACAAAGCGTTGAATCGTCAATTTAATCATGGACGAGATTTACCTGGAATTTATAAATCATTAGAAGGTGCGGAACATATTGATAAGGTTATTGATATTGATCAATCACCTATTGGCCGCACCCCACGTTCAAACCCAGCAACATACGTTGGATGTTTTACACCAATTCGTGAATGGTTTTCAGGTATGCCTGAAGCAAAAACACGTGGCTATACGCCTGGTAGATTTTCTTTCAACGTCAAAGGTGGTCGTTGTGAAGCTTGTCAGGGAGATGGTGTTGTAAAAATTGAAATGCACTTCTTGCCTGATGTTTACGTAGAATGTGATCAATGTCATGGAAAACGCTACAATCGTGAAACGTTAGAAATTACATACAAGAATAAAAGCATTGCTGATGTTTTAGATATGACCGTTGAAGAAGCGGTAGATTTTTTTGAAAATAATACAGCCGTAGCTGACAAATTACGTGCCCTTAAACAAGTCGGTTTGGGATATATAAAAGTAGGCCAACAAGCAACAACCCTATCAGGTGGCGAAGCTCAGCGCGTAAAACTAGCAAAAGAATTATCACGTCGCGCCACCGGAAAAACTTTGTATATTCTTGATGAGCCGACAACAGGCTTGCATTTTGAAGATGTTCGAAAATTATTGGAAGTTTTGCACCACTTAGTAGAGCAAGGAAATACAGTTTTAGTTATTGAGCATAACTTGGAAGTGATTAAGACGGCTGACTGGGTCATTGATATGGGGCCTGAAGGTGGAGATGGTGGTGGTGAAGTTATTGCAACAGGCACACCTGAAGAAATTGCAAAGATTGCAAAAAGCTATACAGGCCAGTATCTGAAACCATACTTGAAAGCTCGAATGATTAGCGCATAAAGTTGTAAAAATGCAACGCTACATTAGTTAGTGCGTTATCTTCTGCAAAAAACAAAAAACCTTCTGGAAAAATGATTGACAATGATTACGTAGAATCCGATATACTTGGAACAGAAAACAAAAATATAAAAAATTCAAAAAAATTAGTTGTATAGTGCTAAAATTTGAAATTTTTACATTTTAAATAAACACAAAGGCCTTTCATGGATTTTCCAGTTCTAAACAAAGAAGCTACCATACTATGTAAATCAGATTATTTACGAATAACTGGATTAGACGAAGGAAGTCTGATTGAGGTTACAGGATTTTCTTGTGCAAAAGAGATTTTAAATTACTACGGACCATTTTGCAGTGATCACGTGGTTATATTTGCAGGACCTGGAAAAAATGGTGGAGATGGCGTTTCTACAGCATTATTTCTAGCTCCTCATACAAAAAAAATAACTATTTTCATGCCTGTTTTGCCTTCTCAAGATGTTTTGAATATTAATATAAATCGCGCCAAAGCCTTTTATCCAAACATTGAATTTGCCGATATGCCTGTTTCTGGAGACATATACATTGATGCTTTGTTTGGGATTGGACTAACCAAAAAGCCCGAAGGTATTTTTGAGCAGCTAATAAACAATTTGAACAAACAATCTAATCCCGTTATTTCGATTGACGTTCCAAGCGGAATAGATGCAAATACTTCCACAAGCACAGGAAATGTTGTTGTACCAAATCTCACTGTTGCTATAGGATGCCTGAAACCTGTTCATAATCATGCGAATGCTAACGCATTATGTGGAGAAATAGTTTGTCCTGATATCGGATTACCTCGTGAATTTATAGAAAAATATGCTGAAAACCATAAGGTTGCATGCTAGCATAGGCCAAGATACTTTAGCATTTGCACCGATGATACTTTATTCATTTCCTAGCTCTCCTTTTGGATGCAAAGTTAAAGCGGTTATTTTAGCCTGCGAACAAACAAAAAATATTATCGTTGAAGAATTTCATCCCTGGCAAACAGATACATTTTTTAGAAAACTAAATCCCTTGGGTAAAATCCCTGCTTTAAAAATAAGTGCTGATGAAACCATCTTTGATTCATCGGTAATTTGTGAATTCATTATGGATAAAACAGGAAAAACCACAGCGCTGATGCCAGATAAGTTTAAATCATTAAAAGTACAAGCTCTGGTTGATGGCATGGCAGATGCTGCAGTTTCGATGAGATATGAACATTTTTTTCGGCCAAAGCATTTGCAGTGTGAAGATTGGTACGATCGTCAACGCTTAGCGCTAAGCAGTGGGCTGAAATATCTTGATGAGAGTATAGACACTAAGCTAAATCGAGAAATCTTATTTGAAAATTTATGTGTAGCAACGTTTTTGTCCTACGTTGATCTTCGTTTTTCAGATGAGCCATTCCGAAAAAACTACGAAAAACTCTACCGTTGGTACGATGGGTACATGCAAAAACACTCATTTTTAGAAACCGTAAAAGCTAAGGATCATCCTATTCCTGCAAACATAACACGTTTACAAAAGTGATTTTTAATAAACCTATTGCGCAAGCAGTAATCAATTTTTTACTTCCACCGCAATGCGCCTTATGTCGAGAAATAACAAAACAACCCTACACTTTGTGCAGTGATTGCTGGCCAAAACTTAGATTCATCACATCACCAAAGTGTTCCGTATGTTGTGTTCCGTTAGACAATGTTGACCATGACATGCCATGCACTGATTGCTTAAAAAACCCTCCTATTTTTTCTAAAGCTTACGCCCCGCTTATTTACAATGATTCAGTAAAAAAACTTGTGCTGAGATATAAAAATTACGATGGACTACACTTGGGGCCTATGTTTTTTGGCTGGATGCAACGATGTATTCCTAATAACACTAATATTATTGTGCCAGTCCCCTTGCACTGGTGGCGTTTTTTCATCCGTCAATATAATCAGGCAACAGAACTTGGAAAATTAATCGCAACGTATACAAATGTTGCAATTAACCCAAATCTTTTAAAACGCGTAAAGTCAACCGCGTCGCAGAGACACAAAAGTAAATCGCTACGCTATGAAAATCTTAAAGATGCATTTGCAGTAACTGATTCTAAAAACATTTTAAAAAAAGCAAATGTACTATTGATCGATGATGTGCTTACAAGCGGGGCAACGGCCAATGCATGCGCTCAAGCTTTATTAAATGCAGGAGCAGCAAGAGTTGAAGTACTAACCATTGCCAGGGCTGTAAAAGAAAATAATGGAACATTTTAAAACACTGAAGCGACTATTTGATGTAGGCACAACTCTAACCGGGATTGGCATGCGTGTTGGCGCTCAAGAATACTTAGGATTGAATATCGATGAAGCAGCTTATGCACAAAAATTACGGCAATCTTTCGGGGGGCTTAAGGGTCCATTTATGAAAATGGCTCAATTTTTAGCAACCGTGCCAGATGCCCTACCACCAGAATTTGCAGCAGAATTTATGACGCTACAATCGAATGCACCTTCAATGGGAGAAGGTTTTGTAAGACGTCGCATGACTGGGGAGCTTGGGAAAAATTGGAGAGATTTATTTCAGAGCTTTTCGTTAAAAGCATCTCATGCTGCATCACTTGGACAAATTCATAAAGCTGTAAGTATTCAGGGTAAAAATCTTGCTGTAAAACTACAGTACCCTGATATGGAAGCCACTGTCAGTACAGATTTAAAACAATTAGATATGGTTTTAAATATTTACCAGTCTTTCAACAAATCTATAGATACTCATGATATAGCCGAAGAAATTCGAGACCGACTATATGAAGAGCTGGATTACACTTTAGAAGCAAAAAATCTTGAACAATTTAGAAATATTTTTAATAATCAGTTTGATTTTGTTGTAGTGCCAAAAATATATCCAGAGCTTTCAACTAAGCGTCTTTTAACAATGGAATGGATTGAAGGAAAGCCTGCGCTTGAGTATATTTCATGCCCTAGTGATGTTCGTAATGAATTAGGGCGCAAGCTGTTCTTGGCTTGGTATTGGCCACTCTATCGTTTCAATATATTGCATGGAGATCCCCATCCTGGAAATTATTTAATTCTAGATGATGGTCGAATTTGCTTACTTGATTTTGGATGTGTGCGTAGATTTGAAAAACAGTTTTTGCAAGCCGTAGTCGATCTATATATTGCTTTTAGAGACAACAAGCCAGACTTGGCTGTGGATGCCTATAAACGTTGGGGATTCAGTAACATTTCTAATGAGCTGATTGATGTGCTAAATCAATGGGCAAAGTTATTATATGAGCCCTTACTCGAAAATAAAGTTCGCCCTATTCAAGATGTAAATGGAGGTAAAAAAGGTTGGATAGTGGCCCGAGATGTTCATAAAAAACTACATGAATTAGGTGGGATAAAACCGCCGCGAGAATTTGTATTTATGGATCGTGCTGCAGTTGGCATAGGTTCCGTTTTAATGCGGATTGATGCAGAACAAAACTGGCACAGACTTTTTGAAGAAATTATAGACGGTATTTATACGCAATAAAAAAGCCCAACAAACAAAATGCTGTTGGGCTCTGTTTAAAAATTAGTATTGAGCAGGTGGAGGTGGAACTGGGTTTGGAGATGCCCCAGGAGTCGCTCCAGGATTTACTGGACCAGCAGGCCCGGCCGCCATATCTAAATTTTGTGGCGCTGCAGCAGTAGGAGCAGAGCCAGGAACAGGAAGCAAATGAATATCCGCCTGAGCTTTGGGAGGTTGAGGCTTAGGCATAGCGGCTCTTTTAGCAGCATTTGCATCTTCAATTGTGATTAAGCCTAATACAATAAGCACCTTCACAAAAGCAGAAACAAGGAAAATAATACAGTTATTCGATTGATTAATTATGTCAAATTCACCTTTTATTACCGCGGTAAGAATCATGCCAATGACAAAAGCTTGAGTCATTAGAGTAAATACGGTAGTTTCATGCAATGAAAATTTTAGCCCAAGAACCCAACCAATCGCAATTGCTAACATTACAACATATCGCCCTAGGTGGGAGTATAGCTCTCCAAAGTGCTTTAAAAGCGCTATTTCTTCGAGAAAAATTTCAAAAACAGCTAATGCACATACCAATCCGATTGCATAAAAGCTAGCTTTTGCAAGTACTGGGAACGAACTAACTAAAGCTATCATCATTGCACAAAGTATTCCCATGTGAAGATAAAATACAAAACGACTAGGTTCTGCATTTGCTTTTGTACGATCAAGAGCTACTTTTTCCAAAGCATACATTGTACAAAATGCAAACAGGAAAGTCGTAAACACTAAGAACGTTAAATGGTGTTTCTGTCTTAGGTACTCTATGCTGCTATTTTCTGAGACTTGGGCTATTTTTTCAATAACGTCTGGAACCATGAACACGAATACAGCGGTCACAGCCATTCCTCCACCAATGGAAGATACTTTTGAAATATTAAAGTTTGGGATACTTCTTATAATAGGCAATGCCATTGGCACTAAGAGAAGTATCATTACAGCAATAGCTGTTGCAAGAAAGTTTGGGTCTGCTGTACAAGTCATATCCATAGTAATAACACCACATAAGTTGATAAGGTTTACACTAATAGTATTTCACGAAGAATTATCTGTAGTAAAGCCCTCTGATAAAATGTTACTAATCTAGATATGCAAATAGATTTATTTCTTGAATCACAAGCGGCTGATCGTAATGCTTCTTTAAACACGCTAGAAGCATACCAGAGAGATCTGAACCACTTTACAAAATGGATTAACAAATCAGCATTAAATGTTTTAAAAGCTG
The DNA here is from genome assembly GCA_943322985.2 of Candidatus Finniella inopinata. Lineage (GTDB taxonomy): Bacteria > Pseudomonadota > Alphaproteobacteria > Paracaedibacterales > CAITNM01 > CAITNM01. The sequence continues at coordinate 35,626 of CALPGA020000002.1, read as the reverse complement.
ATATAGAAGGATATATTCAGGATTTATTTTCCAAAGAATTTAAAATCAGCACAATAAACAGACGAATTTCAACACTTAAGCAATTTTATCTTTTTCTATTTAATGAAGGAACCATTGCTAGTAACCCATGTTTACATATAAAGACGGCAAAAAGCCCAGCAACCTTACCTAAAGTAGTTTCTTCTAAACAAATGGGAGATTTTTTAGATTTTTTGAGAAATGCCACTGAACCTGCTCACATTAGAATAAGGGCCATTTTAGAGTTGCTATATGCTTCTGGTCTTCGAGTAACTGAGCTTATTAGACTGCCCGTAAATTGTGTTGTCAATGGCGCTACAGCTCAACCAATGATTTTAGTGAAAGGCAAGGGCAACAAAGAAAGATTGGTGCCATTAAATGACACATGTATAGAGGCATTATTTACGTATTTAAAAGTTAGAGAAATTTTTGTAAGTGGCCCAAAAAGCTCAGTTTTTCTTTTTGCATCAAGAAGTAAAGAGGGGTGCCTTACACGTCAACGAGTAGGACAATTAATAAAAGAAACTGCTTTAGAATTTGGCCTAAATCCGACGATGATTTCACCCCATGTGTTTCGTCATAGCTTTGCTACACACCTTTTACAGGGTGGGTCTGATTTACTAACCATTCAAAAATTACTAGGTCACAGTGACATAGCAACCACCCAAATATACACCCATGTCATGCCTATATCTGTATACCAACTTGTGCAAAAACATCATCCTATTGCTAAAAAAATAAACAAAAAACTTGAAATCAATAAATAAAATACCTACCTTACCGATATGGCTTAAGGAAGTTTGTATGCAACTAATAGATTCTCTTCACGAAAAATTTGATTCCATTGTTAACCCTATGGGGTATGGAATTGTGCGCGTCCAAATAACTGGCATGACGCGCAAAACGCTACAGGTTATGATTGAAAAATTGGACGAGCAACCAATTAATGTGGATGATTGCGCACAGGTAAGCAGAACTTTATCTGTTCATTTGAATGTAGATGATCCTATTTCTGGTGCTTATGTATTGGAAATATCGTCTCCAGGCCCAGAAAGACCTATTACACAGCCAAAAGATTATAAACGTTTCCTTGGCTTGGAAATTGTGGTAAAAACAATATTGCCTGTTGAGAATCGTAAGAATTTCCAAGGGTTTTTAGAAAAAGCTTCTGATGAAGGTATTTCTTTACACCTGAAGCACCCCCTTGATAGTGGATCAGATCGTATCGACATTCGCTATGGCGATATCCGCCAGGCAAATTTGACTAATTCTATTTAGAAGAAAGATTGATATAGGGATACCATGGCAAGCAGAAAATTAAAGCCTGTGGAAAACGCAATTCAACATCCAAGACATGAATTAATTCAAGTGGCTGATGTGGTTGCACGTGAAAAAGGCATTGATCGCGAAGAAGTGATTGTTGCCATGGAACTTGCGATGCAGCGTACTGCAAAACAAAAATATGGAATGGAACATGACATTCGCGTCAATATTGACCGTGAAACAGGGCATGTACAGACAGTTCGTTGCTTGATGGTTGTGGAGCTGATTGAAGACCCTATTAATCAAGTCACGCTTGAAACAGCGCTTCTAGATTATCCAGATGCAAAAATTGATGACCTTTTGGAAGAAGAGCTTCCTCCTCTTGAATTTGGAAGAATTGCAGCACAAAGTGCGCGTCAAATTATTTTTCAAAAGGTTCGTGATGCAGAGCGCGCTCGTCAACATGAAGAATTCAAAAATCGTATTGGCGACGTGGTAAATGCGTTAGTTAAACGTGTCGAATTTGGAAATGTTATCGTTGACCTTGGAAAAGCCGAGGGTATTTTGCGTAAGGATGATCTGATTCCTCGAGAAAGCTACCGTGTTGGTGACAGAGTTCGAGCAATCATTCACGATTTAAAACCTGATTCACGCGGCCCAATGGTTGTGTTGTCGCGCTCACATCCTAAGTTTATGGCTAAACTTTTTGAACAAGAAGTGCCAGAAATTTATGATAATATTATTGAGATTAAGGCTATTGCGCGTGATCCAGGTAGTCGTGCAAAAATGGCTGTTTACACATCTGACCCAAACTTAGATCCTGTTGGTTCCTGCGTTGGCATGCGCGGCAGTCGTGTGCAGATTATTGTGAACGAACTGCAAGGTGAAAAAGTTGACATTATTACATGGACAAATAATCCAGCTACTTTTATCGTAAACGCACTTGCCCCTGCTGAAATTTCTAGGGTTGTTATTGATGAAGACCAACATCGTATAGATGTGATTGTGGCTGAAGACCAGTTAAGTTTGGCTATCGGCAGACGTGGACAAAATGTACGCCTAGCTTCACAGCTTACAGGCTGGAAAATTGACATTATTACTGAAGACGACGACGTGAGTCGTCGTGCACAGGAAAATGAAAGCAAAATGAATTTGTTCATTGAAGCGCTAGATATAGATGAAATGTTCGCTCAATTATTAATTTCTGAAGGCTTTGAAACCATTGAAGAAGTCGCAACTATCGATATAGACGAATTTTTGAGAATCGAAGGTATCGATGAAGATACAGCTAATGAGCTGCAATCTAGAGGCAAGGCTTATCTTGAAAATTTGGATGCCATAATGAAAGAGAAGTGTGATGCACTTGGCGTTGCTGAAGATATGTACGGTCTTGGATTAACATCACAGATGTTGGTAAAGCTAGCAGAAAAAAGCGTAAAAATACGTGAAGATTTAGCGGAACTTGCTGGAGATGAGTTACAAGAAATTATTGGTGCAGGAGTTATGGATATTGAAGTGGCTAATGCCATCATCATGAAAGCTCGTGAGCACTGGTTTAACCAAGAATAGGATATGTATGGCGTTGGAGTCGCAAACGGGACAAGCAAACAATACCGAGGCTCAAGCAACGGAGCAAGGTGATGCGCTAGTTAAGAAAAAAACACTTACCTTAGGAAAAAGACTTGAGGTTAAGCGTCCTGCAGAAGGACAAGTGCAACAAAGCTTTACGCACGGCCGCACAAAAACTGTGGACGTTGAGGTTAAACGCAAAAAAATAGGATCGCAGGTAGAAAAGCCTATAGAACCTGTTAATGTGAATGAGGCTAATTTACCGGAAACTCTTCGTGGGCTTACTCATGGTGAGCTAGATGCTCGTTTAAAGGCAGTAAAATCAGCTTTAGAAGAACAAGCAAGGCAGCAAGAACGACGTTCTCGTAATCAAGAACCTGAAGACTCAGCAAAAGATTCAGAAATTCTTGAGCAAAAACGTATTGAGCTTGTAAGTCTAGAACTTATGGCTGCCACTTTACCACCAGCACCTGGAGAACTTGTAAAAACTCCACAAAGAAGTGATTCAAAACATCCAGCAAAACCAAAAGATGATTTCGTGGTGGCTGACGATGAAGAAGCAGTAGCAGCAAAACGCAAAGCCGTTGTTTACAGAGCAGAAGCTCCTAAAAAAGTTGTGGTTCCAGCTAAAAAAACATTGAGCGAAGCTCCTAAAAAATTAGACAGGAATACTCAGGCTAGATTGTTAGCAGACGACACTGAACAACGTTCACGCTCTATTGCTGCTATGAAACGCATGAATCAAAAGAAAATGCGTCAGCAACATGGCGCTGATCAACAGGATGCACAAAAAATAGTGCGAGAAGTAATTATCCCTGAAACCATTGTAGTTGGTGAACTTGCTAACCGTATGGCTGTTCGTTCTGGTGATGTGGTTAAATCATTAATGAAACTAGGCATGATGGTGACTATTAATCAGATTATTGACGCTGATACAGCTGAATTGATCTGCGCTGAATTCGGTCATACTCCCAAACGTGTATCTGATTCAGATATTGAGATTGGACTTAAGGGAGCAGAAGATAACGCAGCTGATTTAGTTTCCCGCGCGCCTATTGTGACCGTAATGGGACACGTTGATCATGGAAAAACGTCACTACTAGACGCTTTGCGGAAAACAGACGTAGTTGCTGGTGAAGCTGGGGGAATAACTCAACATATTGGTGCATATCAAGTTACGATGGCATCTGGTAAAAAGATCACCTTTATTGATACGCCAGGTCATGCTGCTTTCAGTGAAATGCGCGCTCGTGGAGCAAACGTCACAGACGTTGTCGTTCTTGTTGTGGCTGCAGACGATGGAATTATGGAGCAAACCATTGAAGCAATTAACCATGCAAAAGCTGCTGGTGTGCCAATAGTTGTTGCCATTAACAAAATTGATAAGCCAGACGCAAACCCAGAGCGAGTCCGCAGTGAATTATTAAGCCACGACATAATTTTGGAAGAATTTGGTGGAGATGTCCTGAGCGTTGAAGTTTCAGCGAAAGAGCTTAGAAATCTTGAAAAATTAGAAGAAGTTATTCTTTTGCAAGCAGAAGTCATTGAGCCAAAAGCTAATCCAAACAGAAGTGCATTAGGCGCCGTAGTCGAGGCTAAAGTTGATCGCGGCCGCGGTACTGTTGTAACACTTCTTGTCCAAAATGGTACGCTTGAAGTCGGTGATATTGTTGTAGCAGGCTCTGAATGGGGCAAGGTTCGTGCAATGGTTAACGATCATGGAAAACCTATCAAACAAGCAGGACCTTCAGTTCCTGTTGAGGTCTTAGGATTTAACGGCGTTCCTACTGCAGGCCATGAATTTTTGGTTGTTGAAAGTGAAGCAAAAGCTCGTGAAATTGCAGAATCACGTACTCATAGAAAACGTGACCAAATAGCAAAATCTAGAGTGAAGACTTCTATGGAATCAATCATGAGTCAGATTGCAGCTGGGGATATTAAAGAGTTCCCTGTTGTCATTAAAACTGACGTTCAAGGCTCATTAGAAGCGATCACATCGAGCTTACAAAAATTAAGTGGTACGGAAGTGGCCCCACGAATTTTACACGGCGGTGTTGGAGGAATTAACGAAAGTGACGTTACTCTTGCTCGTGCTTCTGGAGGAATTATCGTTGGATTTAACGTGCGTGCAAATCCACAAGCCAGAGACCTTGCACGAAGAGATGGCTTAGACATTCGTTATTATTCAATTATTTATGACGTAATTGATGATATTAAAACAATGCTAAGCGGCCTATTAGCGCCAACATTGAAAGAAAAATATCTTGGAAATGCCGCCATACGTAACGTATTTAACATTACAGGCATTGGTAAAGTTGCAGGGTGCTACATAACCGAAGGCGTAGTGAAACGTGGCGCAAAGGTACGCTTGTTGCGTGACAGCATTGTAATACATGAAGGCACATTAAAAACACTTAAACGCTTCAAAGACGAAGTAAAAGAAGTGAAAGAAGCATTTGAATGTGGTATGGCCTTTGAAAACTATAATGACATTCGCGAAGGTGATATTATTGAGTGCTTTGAAATCGAGTCGATTGCTAGGAAGTTGTAGAACTATAGAGAAATATCTCTATCGCTCTACACGCTGGGCTTTGCGAAGCAACATCTCACGTTTCATTGATGAAAGATAATCTACAAAAAGCTTACCGTCTAGATGATCCATTTCATGCTGAACGCAAGCGGCTTGTAAGTGATTAAATTCTGTTTCACAAACAATACCTTTTTCATTTAGGTATCGTATACGCACCTTTTCTGGACGTGTTACTGAGGCGTACTGTCCCGGAACAGAAAGACAGCCTTCCTGGCACGTGGACAATTCATCACTAGCCCAAATAATTTCTGGATTTACCATTCGATAAAGATTTTGATCTGCATCAACTCCTTCCATTTCTTCTCCATCAATTGTCATGTTTGCTGGCACATCCATAACTAAAACTCGCTTTGAAACTCCGACCTGAGGAGCAGCAAGTCCAATACCATCTTCTGCGACCATGGTTTCTTCTAAATCTTTTAATAATTTTTTGATATGCACATCTACAACAGACACAAGCGTAGCTTTTCTGCGTAAAATAGGGTTTGGTGTGACCAAAACTGGTAAAATTGCCATCACTTCTGTATTTGCTGTTCTCTCAATACAGTATATAGTGCAATTATGAATAAATTTTAAGATCAAAAAGAATTTTTATGTCAAATAATTTTGAACAGTTCGTCCAAGAAGTTGAAAGTGATCTTCGCCAAGAAAAATTTGAACAACTTTGGAAGAAGTATGGAAAGTCTATAGTCATTGGTTTTGCTGTGATTATTGGGTTATCAGCAGCATTTAATTTTTGGCAACATCACCAAGCTAAGCAGCGCGATATTATTTCTCAACAGTTTGTGAGTGCACAAACATTATTGTTTAATAAAAATATTGGCGATGCCTTGTCAGCTATGGAAGGTATTTCAAAATCTTCTCATCGTTCATATTCTACTCTTGCAAAATTTAATATGGCTGCGATCTTACGTCAGGAAACTGGCCATAAGGATTTGAATCGGGCAGAGGAAATTTATAAGGATTTGATGGATAGCAGCAGCACTGAGCACATGTTCCGTGAGCTGGCGACTGTTCTTTATGTAAGCTTGCACTTAGATCGCCTTAAAAACGACAACGTGGAAGAATTAAAAAAACTTGAAAAACTGCTAGAGCCTTGCGCAAAAGAAGCAGCGCCTTATCGTCACCTAGCTCTCGAGTTGAAGGCAATACTTGAGCTACGTCAAAATAATCATGCAAAAGCTGCAGAAATATTTGTGAGCATTGCACAAGATCCAAAATGCCCTAAAGATCTTCAGACACGTGCTCAAGTCATGACACAAAATCTAGCCAGCCAAATGGCAGAGCAAGCTCAAAAAGGGAACTAATGAAAAACGTATCTATAACAGGCTGTTTGATTGCTCTACTAGTTCTAGTTGGTTGCAGTGAAACAAAAGAAAAATTAAAAGGGAAACGCGAGCCTTTTATTATAGTGGGGAATTCTTTAAGGCCAGATCCAGCTTTGGAAAATATGACGGTTCAACTGCCTGCAGCTGCTGATTTGAAAGATTGGAATCATGTTGGAGGAAATGCTGCACATCTTGTGCAACCTGTGCAAGTAAGTAATGACTTAAAAAAAGTATGGGCCGAAACTATTGGTGATGGATCTGACACCTACCATAGGTTGATTACACACCCAGTTGTTAACAATGGCTTAGTATACTCGATGGATATACATGGTTACGTACAAGCTAGGAAAGTTGCGGATGGCTCTCTTGTTTGGGAGCTAACAACCTCGCCTGAGGAAGGACATAGTAACACTATGGGCGGCGGGTTTGCCGCTGATGGCAATAATTTATATATCACAACATCTTTCGGTGAAGTTTGGTGTGTTGAAGCACAAACCGGAAAAAGCATTTGGACGAAGCAGCTAGAAACTCCTATTCGTGCTGCACCAACTATTTTTGCTGGACGTATTTTTGTTGTGACTGTGAATAACGAGATTTTTGCACTTGAAGCAAAAACAGGCGATGAATTGTGGGATTATGCAGGAATTATTGAACCAAGCTCTCTTCTTGGTGGAAGCGCCCCTGCTGCTTGCTCACAAGCAGTTGTTGTTACTTTAACTTCAGGAGAAATTTATTGTTTAAGCCCTGAAAGCGGTCGCATGCTTTGGTCAGACACTATGACTCCTGCTTTAAGAATTGATACAGTATCAAGCATTGCACATATTCGTGCACGACCAATTATTGAAGATAATATCGTCTATATTGCAAGTCATGGTGGGCGCATTGCTGCTTATGAATTGTTAACTGGTAAAAAGATATGGACCAAAGACATTGGTGCATTGCGCACCCCGGTACTAAGCGGTAATTTTCTTTTCTTAATTACCACGAATGATGACTTGGTGTGCTTACTAAAATCAACAGGACAGGTTCGTTGGGCAGCGTCTTTACCACGTAAACGTGAAAGTGAAGAAGTGATCACCTGGGCAGGACCAATTGCTGTAAACAATCAATTAGCTATTGTTAGCACAAGCGAACAAATGGCGCTTGTAAATGTTACAGATGGAAAAATTGATACGACATATAGCTTGGAATCAGCATGTCAACTCTCTCCAATTGCAGCAGATAAAACAATCTTCACCTTAACTGATTCAGGCGTATTACAAGCCTGGAGATAGAAATAAATTATGTTTACCCTTGCTCTAATAGGCCGTCCTAATGTAGGTAAGTCTAGCCTTTTCAATCGTCTACTAGGGAGAAAAGTGGCGATTGTACATGAGCGCCCTGGAGTTACCAGGGACTTCCAAGAAGGACAAGCCTACTATGGCGACATGCCCTTTCGTATATTAGACACGCCTGGACTTGCCGATCCTGAAACATCTGCTGCACACCCTGAATTATCAAAAAATATGCAGCTACAGAGTGAAGCTGCGATAGAAGAAGCCCAAATGGTTGCTTTTGTCGTTGATGGAATAGCAGGAATAACAGCGTTTGATGCGGAAATTGCAAAATTTTTACACAAAAAAAACAAGCCCATCATTGTGCTAATTAATAAAAATGACAGCAAAAAAGCACAAATAACTGAATATGATGTGTTTGCTCTTGGCTTTCAAACAGTCATAAGTGTTTCTGCAGAGCACAATTTAGGTATTGATGCACTATATGAAGCAATTCAGCCTCACTTAACGGTTGAAGAAGAGGTTGAAGCAACAGATAGACCATTGAAGCTAGCAATTATGGGTCGGCCCAATGTTGGAAAATCCACTTTGGTTAATGCGCTTTTTGGTGAAGAACGATTGCTTACCGCAGATATGCCAGGCGTAACCAGAGATTCAGTTAGTTTATTATGGGAACATAACGGTCAGAAATTTGAATTAATTGATACTGCTGGAATTCGAAGAAAAGCAAAAGTACAAGATGCTGTTGAACAGTTAGCAGTTCAAAGCGCCACAAGAACTCTACAATTTGCTGAAATGGTTGTGTTAGTAATTGATGCAACCATTCCTATTGAGGAGCAATTAGAAAAACAAGATCTTGGGTTGGCACAACAAGTAGTTGAAGAAGGTCGCGGACTAATTTTAGCGCTGAATAAAGTTGATAAAATAAATCATCTTCCAGAGCTTATGGAGCATATTCGTAATCAATTAAATTATCAACTTGCCCAGGTGCGTGATGTTCCAATGGTTGCCATTTCTGCTTTGAATCATAAAAATCTTGATCAAATGCTTGATATGGTTTTAGAGCTTAATAAATTGTGGAATATGCGTATTCCAACTGCAAAGCTTAATGAGTGGCTACCATTTATGTTGGACAGGCACCCTACCCCTGCAGTTGCAGGTCGTCGTATTCGCATTAAGTACATGACACAAGTAAAATCACGTCCTCCAACATTTGCGTTATTTTGCACTAAGGCTGATGACCTGCCTGCTTCTTACATTAGGTACCTTAGTAATGGGCTAAGAGATGACTTTAACTTACCTGGTGTGCCAATAAGGTTCATTGTGAAGAACATTAAGAATCCTTATACTTCTTAAAAATCAAGACTTTCATTAACCAAATTGTGCACACTCCAAAAATTTTTAGCTGGCTTAAATAAAATTGGTGAGCAATTTAGTGCTTGAAGATTTTTATGCCCTAAACTATCGGCAAGCGCTTTAAATACACCCCCATGAGAAACGATCAATGGACAATTGTGCTCAAGAAGTATTAAAGATACAGCTCCAAGAACTCTCACTGTAAATGCGCTGAATGTCTCTGCTCCATGTGGAGTATCCTCATCGTTAAATAAATCTTTTGTTGGGTCAATGGGTTTTCCTTCTGCATCACCCCATTCTCTTTCCGTAATCTGTGTATTAATAATAATTGGTCTATTGATTTTAACTTGTTCAGCAATGACTTGAGCTGTTTTTAAAGCTCGAATCCTCGGACTAGAAATAATCGCATCAAATTTTTCTTTTTTCAGAATTGAAGCAGCTTGTTGCGATTCCGTTATCCCTAAATCATTCAAAGGGATATCAATGCTTCCCATAATGATATGACGCTTATTCCAATCAGTCTCACCGTGACGAATAAAATAAAATGATTTATTTGGTAAGGGCATTGGCTTTTACTCGTTAAATGTATCTGCAGTTTTTTATAACATAAAACAACAAAATTTCTATAACTTGATACTAATGCTGTTTTGTATTCGTGCTTGGCAAACCATGGTCATATAAAGATATGACTAGGTCAAACAAATAGTTTATCATCAGCGAAATTAATGATTTTTTGCACTTTATAGAGTTATCCCAATGAATAGTTTTTCTGAACAAGATTTTGCAAAATTTCCTATTTGTGTTGACCTAGATGGCACTTTATGGTCTGGAGATTGCTTATGGTTATGTGCGAGGGACTTTTTAAAGCGCCATCCCTTTAGATTTTTTCAGCTTTTTATTTGGTGGAAAAAAGGCAGAACACACCTAAAACATAACCTTTTAAAAAACATTATTTTTGATCCCAAAAAATTAGTATTTTTTCCTGAAATTTTTCAATATATTCAGCAGCTCAAGGAGCAAGGAGCTAAGCTTTATTTGGTGACAGGGTCAGACCAAGAAATTGCTGATAAAGTTTCTGCATTCCTAAATATTTTTGACGGTGCTTTTGGCAGCACACTAGATAACAATTTAGTTGGCGAAAAAAAAGCAGCGTTGCTGAATAAGATGTTTGGAGAAAAAAAATATGTTTATTTTGGCAATGAGTGGAAAGACCGCTTAGTTTGGCAATACAGCATTGCTGCAGGTGCTGTGAATGTTGATAAAAAAACTTCAGCATGGCTAAGTGATCAGCCCATATATACCCGTAGGTTTATTTGCAAATCCTAGGTATAATCAAGGAAAAATAATTAGAAATTTTTATGTCTTCTAAAGAAATTCAAAAATTAGAATTTATCAGTAATATTCTATCAGAAGATGATAAAAAAAATCTTGTACTTAAAGAATTTGTAAGTAGTTTTTTTCAGCACGTTAGTTTTGGGTACTTAGAAAATCTTTGTGAACAGGCTTCACAAAATATATTGGCTGATATTGCTAAAAAAGCTTTTGATATTTTAAGAAAATCTCCGCCTAAAAATGAATTTCATATCAAGCATATCCTGCTTGAAAAACACAAACTTCAAGTATTATTTTTACATAGTTTTGACAAATCTTTCGTTGTGCGCAGCACAAAAGTTTGGCTAGCAACGAATAAATTAGTTGTTGATGAGCTTGTGCACCCTATATTTTCTCCGCAGAGATCTGATTCTGGATTAACTTGCTGCCATGAAGGATCAACTGCAGAATCACTAATTGCTGTTATTCTTCCTATAGATATAGAAATTCCCGCCAATTATAGAGAGTCATTAAGGGAGCTTTATTCAAAGTTAACTCTTGTGGTTGATGATTTTTCTGTCATGCAAAAATGGACTCAAAATATATCAAGTGCAATGCTTGCACAAAAAGAAGAGTATATTGAACAAGCTGGAGCTTTTTTAAATTGGCTAGATAATGAACATTTTGTATTTCTTGGATTGCGACACTATAAAACCATAAATTCTTCAGATAAAGATACTAAGTTTGATAACCAAGCCACTCATAGATATGGATTATTTAAAGAAGATGAAATTCACAATTCAGAAGATTTTTTCTTACCCACAATAGAACTTCAAGAGCCAGCTAGTCAGCTTCTTCAACATCACTTAATGCACATAAAAAAAGAACACGCGCGCTCTATTATATACCGCGGCTCTAGAATAGACTCCATTAAAGTTCTGGATATTAATCAAAATGGAACCATTGAAGGCGTTGTTCAAATTATTGGGCTATTCACTTCTGATTTTTATAAAACTTCTCCTATTGATGTTCCGTGGTTAAAAAATAAAGCCATAAAAGTTTATCAAACTTTTGGATTTTATCTTAAATCTCATGATGAAAGATTATTGAGTAATATCATAGATAGCATTCCGTTAGATGAATTTTACTATCTATCAGAAAAACAGCTAGTGGAATTAATTGAACGCATTCTTAATATGTATGATCGTAATGCTGTTTTTGCACGCACCGATGAAGTTGGTCGCTCTCTATCGGTATTAGTATATTTGCCCAAACATAAGTACAGCGAAAGTCTGCGAGTAGAGCTTGGAAAATTAATTTCAAAAGAATATGGGGGAATTTTAGCTTCTACCCATGGGTATGTGGGCGACACATCATTTGCTCGCTTGACATATATTCTTGGTTTTAATTCTTCTGAAAAAATTATCGTTAATATTGAAGACCTTGAAGAAAAATTATGGATAGCCTCACAAACGTGGCAAGAACGTTTTTCTTATTTTTGTAAAAAGAAATATATCACTGCGTCTATTACTTTTTCTGATCTTTACCTTAAACTTAACAGTCCTGAAATTGCGGCTCATGATGCGCAAGTTTTAATAGATTGGCTTGACACCAATGAAGCTATCTACTTTGAAACCATAACAAATAATGGCACTGGAACTATTCGAGTGCTCCAGAAAGATACTCCGTTGACTTTGGGACAAATAATCCCAATATTCACAAATTTTCAATTAAATATACAAGCAGAACGCACATTTTTTGCTGAAATAAACGGTCAAAAAATATGGATGCATTACTATGAAATTTCTAATTTAAATGATTTAGAATTGCCTGCTTCTACTCTTCAAAAGTTAGTTGAAGGTTTAAAGCAAGCATGGGCAGAACTAATAGAAGTTGACCCCTTTAATGCACTAACTGTTTCTTGTGATCTTGATTTTAAAGAAATTATAATATTAAGAGCCTATGGACGCTTTTTAAAACAGCTAGGCCTTAATTATTCCCAGAAAGCTTTAGCTGATTGTTTGGTTGCGTATCCATCTATAACACAATTATTAGTTAAATATTTTTATCAGATGTTTTCTCTTGGCATCTCTAACGAAAAAAGATTATTAGAACTTGAAAATTTAAAGGTCAAAATTTTTCAGTCATTTTCCGTTATTAAGCGTCTTGATCATGATCGCATTATGCGCAGGTTTCAAAATGTTATTCAGGCAACGTTGCGCACGACTGCATTTCAAACTGGATGCGCACCTCATTGCGTGAGTTTCAAAGCTGATTCAACCATGATTATTGAAATTCCAAAGCCATCACCACTCGTTGAAATTTTTGTTTATTCCCCAACGGTAGAAGGTTGTCATTTACGTGGCGGAAAAATTGCTCGAGGAGGAATTCGTTGGTCCGATCGCCCTGAAGATTTTAGATCAGAAGTTCTAGGATTAATGAAAGCCCAAATGGTTAAAAATTCAGTCATTGTACCAGTTGGCTCAAAAGGCGGATTTGTTGTTAAAAACTACAACGCTTTACAAGAATCAGGATGCTCTGATCAAACCCTTAAAACTATTGTTGTAAATTCATATAAGCTATTTATTGAGCAATTGCTATCTCTCACTGATAACTTGGTAGAAAATCAGATTAGGCCGCCTCAGCAAGTGATACGGTATGATGATGACGATCAATATTTAGTAGTCGCTGCAGATAAAGGAACAGCAACCTTTTCTGATATAGCGAATGAAATTTCAAATAAAGTAAGTTTTTGGTTAGGAGATGCTTTTGCATCAGGTGGCTCTAATGGGTATGACCATAAAAAGTTAGGCATAACTGCCCGTGGTGCTTGGATTGCTGTACGTAGACATTTTTGGGAGTTGGGTATTGATTGCCAAAATACCCCTATATCAGTGGTAGGCGTAGGTGACATGGCGGGTGACGTGTTTGGAAATGGCATGCTGCAATCACAGAAAATTTGTTTGATGGCAGCATTTAACCATAAACATATTTTTCTAGATCCGACTCCGAACCCTGAAATAAGCTATGGCGAAAGACAAAGGTTATTTAGTTCGCTTGGCGCTTGGGAAAATTATGACCTATCAAAAATTTCCAAAGGTGGTGGCGTGTATGATAGATCAGCAAAAATTATAGAAATCACCCCAGAAGTAGCTAATATTTTTAATATAGATGTACCTGACCTTTCTCCGGATGAATTAGTAAGCAAGATTTTGCAAACGCAAGTTGATTTACTATTTTTCGGAGGAATTGGAACATTTATAAAATCACAAATTGAAAGTCATACAGCAGTTGCAGATAGGGCGAATGATTCTGTACGCGTCGATGCACGTATAATTAAAGCAAAGATCATTGGTGAAGGAGCCAACCTTGGATTAACGCAATTAGGCCGTATAGAGTATGCCCTCAATGGTGGACGTATTAACACAGACGCGATTGACAATTCAGCAGGTGTTGATTGCTCTGACCATGAAGTAAACTTAAAAATCATGTGCCAAGTTCTGTTGCAAAAAAAGGCTATTCACAACAATCAACGTGATGAATTGCTAGCCAGCTTGGCCAATGAAGTAAGTGAATTAGTTTTGTATGATAACTGGATGCAAACCTTAGCGTTAACGCGCATGCAGCAAGAATCAATGACTGATATTAATGCCTATTCCATTCTTATTAAGAAACTTGAAACAAGTGCTAATTTGCCACTTCGAAGAGAAGTTGAAAATATTCCGTCAGATGAAGAACTGCAACAACGTAAAAATCAACACCTTGGGATAACACGACCAGAGCTTGCTGTTTTACTTGCCTACTCAAAAATTCATTTGTATCAAGACATGCTGCATGCCTTACAATATACAGCGTGCTTTGGTGAAAAATATTACATAGAATATTTTCCAAAGCGCTTTCAAACAGAATATAAAGACTATTTGAAACATCATCCTTTAAAGGTGGAAATTACAGCTACTGTTCTTGCAAACTTAGTCATCAACACAATGGGCCCCTGTTTTGTTGGGCAAATGTCAGAAGCATTCCGAGTTGATTCTTTAGAAGTAGTAAGAGCATTTGTAGAAGTGTTGGAACAAACTAGTTTTCATGAACAGTTACAAAACTACAAAACTTTCAATCATGATAAAGAAGAAACTCTTGATGCGTTACGCCGGTTAACACAAAATCTTGCTCAATGTGTAATGGTTCGCCTGTCATCACCTCAACATATTTTTGCTGCACAAATAAAATCTTCACAGCCAATAAAAATACCCTTTTCAGTATTGTTTACATATCAGGTTAGTCATCGTGGGGAAATTGATATCCAAAATATAGACAGTGTTTATCAAAAATTAAACCTGTCATATTTATGGGAATGGGCTGAAACAATTAGCCCCACCACTTCTTGGCAAACTGCCTCATGGTTATTGCTTCAGCACGATTTAATTCAAGTAATTGCAAACTTATGCCAACAAGCTTGGAATAACGAAAAGCTTGCAATATATAATGAACTTTATGATCAGCTTAAAAAACATATAGCAAGTGCTGCAGATTCTAGTCAGTATCTATTGTTGCTAGATTATGTAATTAGGCAATTACGAAGCATGTAAATAAGTATTTGATGTTTTGTCTAAATACGTTGATAATCCCAGAAATAATTACACGAGCGCTAATGATGGACATGTTTTCTAAAATCACAAAAGATAAAGGTATTTTCTTTGTTTTTCTTCTGGCTATTGTTTTTCTTTTGAATAATGATCCAATTTTTTCTCCTGATACTGGTTCTTATGAAAACAACAGCATATTAAGAATAGGTATGTACCCGTTAATTATTACTTTTTTCAAATTTCTTTTTAAGGAAAATGTGTTTAAATATCTGGCTATTTTTCAGACTTTATTTTCGTTAGGAGCCATATATTTCCTGACAAACTTCCTGCGAACTTTTTTTAATTTGAATTTTTATTTACATGTAGCACTTGTAGGAATTTTCTTATTTCCACTTGCCACACATGTATCGGCTTTCAACATAATTAGTGAGAGCATTGCTTACCCATTATTTCTACTAGCATCACTGTCATTTTTTAAAGTGCTAGCTTATAAGGATACGAAAAACACTATCTTATTCGTCACTTTTCTTTTTTTATTATGCTTCACACGGCAACAATTTGTCTTTTTTTATGTGGTTGCTTTTATCTATGCAATCTACATGATGATTTTCGAAAAGAACGTAAAAATTTCTAGTAAAGTATTTTTAGCCTCTGCATTATCTTTATGTTCTTTTTTCATTGCTGAAAAAAGTTATCACAAAATTTATCATGGACATTTTGCTGGAACTCCGTTTGCCGGAACACAATTTTTAATGCGTCCTTTATTCCTTATATCCAGTAGCGCATTAAAAAGTATTGAGGACCATCAGCAAAAGCAATTCTTGCTTGAAGCAATAGAAGAATTCAAAAAAAATGATATAACCAGCCTAGATCAACAAGCTAAAGATCTATATGCTTACGAATATTTTTACAATACTATGTATCATAGAATTTCTTCAAAAATCTGGGGGAAAATTTGGTCAAAAGATATTTTAGATAAAAAATTCAATAAAGACCACACTAGCTTTGAAGTCATGCAAATTATTGATCATAATGCATTAGTAATGGGAATTAAGCTTTTGGAAGCTAACTTCGTTGCTTCTGCTATTTATTATATAAAAGATACAATGCGAGGAATGGGCGGATATAGTTACTGTTTCTTCCTTTTCATTATTTTATTTTGCTGCTTAGTGGCTTCATATAAACGCAAAAAAATGGATTTTCTTTATTTAGCACTAACTAGCTCAGCTCTTATGCACCTTGGAAATTCTGCTTTGGTTTGCCTTTTTGAGCCACCTTTAACACGCTATATGTACTATACAAGCACTCTTCTTTTTGCAGTGATTGTGATTTTTATGGCAGAACTTTTTCCTTACATGCTGCAACAAAGTAAGAAGTCATGTGCGGAATAGCAGGCATTTTATCATGGGGCGATAACGAAGACCCAAATATTTTAAAAAATATGACAGAGGCTATAGCCCATAGAGGACCTGATGCTTATGGAGTTTGGGTTAATGAAAATATTTCATTAGGGCATCGTCGATTATCTGTGCAAGATACGTCTAATGCGGCAAACCAGCCTATGCATGATTTTTCAAATAGATACACTATTTCTTTTAACGGGGAAATTTATAACTTTAAAAAATTAAGAGATACTCTTTCTCAAATTGGTTATCAGTTCAAAACTCAAAGTGATACCGAAGTTATTTTAACTGCCTGGAATCACTGGGGAGTTGATGCATTATCTCACTTTGAGGGCATGTTTGTTTTTGCTTTGTGGGACAGCCAAGCAAAAGAGCTTTATTTAGTTAGAGACAGGTTTGGGGAAAAACCCCTTTATTATTTTAAACTACCAAACAATGGAGTTGTTTTCGCGTCGGAACTTAAGGCTTTACTTGAGCACCCCCAGTGTCCGAAATCTATTAATACTAATGCAATTTCTCAATTTTTATCATTAAACTACATTTTGACAGACCAATGCATTCTAGAAAATATTCATAAGCTGCCCCCTGCAAATTATATAGTTTTCAAAAAAAATGAATCCCCTGTAACAAAGCCTTATTGGTCATTAGCGGAATCTTTCTATGCACCAAAATGGAGTCTTTCCGAATCGGATTTAATTGAACAATTCGATATGATTTTTGCTAATACTGTAGAGGATTGCTCTCTTTCGGATGTACAATTAGGTGTGTTTTTAAGTGGAGGAATGGATTCTTCAGCAATGGCAGCTGCTATGGCAAGATCACAAAGCAGCAGACATATACAGGCGTTTACAATCGGATTTAAAGATAAGTCATATGACGAACTTGATAAAGCTAAGATGGTAGCTAACCATAGTGGTATTGAGCATTTTTGGGAAATTATGCCCACAGAGAATGCAGACTTTGTAAAAAAAATTGTTGAATGTTCTGATGAACCATTTGCTGATACATCAATGATTCCTATGTATACATTATCTTCACTTGCGCGCAAGCATGCCACAGTATGCTTATCAGGAGATGCAGGAGATGAACTATTTGGTGGCTATGAAACTTATCGTGCGGATAGATTGCATAGTGTTTTTAAGCACCTTCCTTTTAAAAACACTTTGGTTAAGATTGCAAATCAGCTCCCCGTCAGTTTCAATAAAGTTTCATTGGATTATAAAATAAAACAATTCACCAAAGGACTAGGGCTATCTGCCGAGCAAGCGCATTACAGCTGGAGAACAATTTTTTCTGAGGCAGAAAAAATTAGTATTGTTAATGACGCCTATAAAAACAACGTGCAAAACCTTAATCCTTTTGATAGCTTCAGCAAATTTTACGATGAAGTGAAGGGCTGTGATAAAATGGAGCAACATTTTTATGTCGATATGAAAACATGGATGGTTGATGATATTTTGGTAAAAGTTGATCGCATGAGTATGCTGAATTCTTTAGAAGTTAGAGCTCCATTTTTGAATCATAAGCTTGCGGAATGGATTATTAGATTACCAACTAAATACAAAATAAATGGTCTGCGGACAAAGTATCTTTTTAAAAAGAGCCAAGAAAAAATTCTACCTAATTCTATTATATACGGTAAAAAAGGTGGGTTCAGTTCGCCTGTTTCGAAGTGGATGAACCAGGATGTAATTGATCAAATTATTGACAACCCAATGATGAGAGAATGGTTTGATAAGAACCAAATATTAGAATTATGGAAAAATCACACTGAACAAAGAGCAGATTGTAGTTATAAGCTTTTTGGTTTATTCTGCCTGAGCTTATGGATGAGTAAGTTTACGGAAATCAGCAGTAGGAATTTATAAGGAAGACAAAATGTTTAGTATAGTAATTCCAGCTTTCAATGAAGAAAATGCTATTAAGCAAACAGTAGAGCACATTCAAAAAACCTTAAGTGACTTGAATCTCGGACCATGGGAATTGGTTGTAGTAGATGATGGATCTGAAGATAAGACTTTTGATAAACTAAAAGAATACACTTCTGATTTTATAAAAGTTGTAAGGCACCCGCATAACTTGGGTTACGGCAGATCACTAAAAGACGGAATTGATGCGGCTACTTTCGACACTATTGTGATTATTGACTGTGATTTAACCTATCCATTTGAAAGGGTGGGCGATTTGCTAAAACTATACAATCAAGGGTTTGATATGGTTGTTGGCGCAAGAACAGGAAAATTCTATAAAGAATCAGTTATAAAATCCCCTTTACGTAAAATCTTAAGATTTTTGGTTGAATTTACCGCAGGACGTTCAATTCCAGATATAAATTCCGGATTTAGAATTTTTTCAAAACAAACGGCAAAAAATTACTTCAAGCATCTTTGCGAGACATTTAGTTTTACAACTTCAATAACACTTGCCTATATGATGACGGGGAAAACCGTAAAATATACTGATATCATTTATCATGCTAGAGAAGGAAAAACAAAAGTAAAACTTTTTTCTGATTCACTAAGAACTCTGCAATATATCATTCAAGCAGTGACCTATTATAACCCTTTAAAAATATTTTTACTTTTTTCACTTTTTTGCTTTGCTTGTTCGGTAATTGGTTTTTGTGCATCAATTTTCTTTGGTCTACAAAGTGGATTCTTGTTGGGAATTGGTGGACTTCTAATATGCCTAATCATTATGTGTTTTGGGCTTGTGGCAGATTTATTAAAGCAAATAATGGATAAATAATGAAAATTACAATCGTTGGTGCTGGATATGTTGGTCTTGTAAGCGGCTCGTGCTTTGCTGAATTTGGTTTTGAAGTTACTTGCGTGGACAAAGATACAGCAAAAATAGACGCACTTAATCAAGGAATAATTCCAATATATGAGCCAGGCCTTGATTCTTTGGTAAGCCAAGGAATAAAAGCAAAACGATTAACCTTTACTACTCAATTAAGCGACGCAGTAAAAGCATCTGATGTTGTCATGATTGCAGTGGGAACCCCTACAAGACGTGGGGATGGCTATGCCGACCTAACTTACGTATACAAAGCTACAGAAGAAATTGCTGAATTTATCAATGACTATACTGTTGTGGTAACCAAGTCGACAGTACCCGTTGGAACATCTCGCGAGATTGCTGAAATTATAAAAAAAATCAGGCCTGAATTAATTGAGGGCGTTTCTTTTAATGTAGCTTCTAATCCCGAATTTTTACGAGAAGGCGCCGCTATTAATGATTTCATGCGACCAGACCGTGTGGTAATAGGCACAAATAGTACAAAAGCCAGTGAAGTTTTACAGAAGCTTTATAGACCTTTGTATTTAATTGAAACCCCTATTGTATCAACAACACCTGAGACCTCTGAATTAATTAAGTACGCAGCCAATGCCTTTTTGGCTTTAAAAATTTCATTTATAAATCAAATGGCTGACTTGTGTGAAAAAACAGGAGGAGACATTCAGACATTAGCAAAGGGAATTGGTCTAGATAAAAGAATTGGTGGAAAATTTTTGCATGCAGGACCTGGATATGGTGGATCGTGCTTTCCCAAAGATACACTAGCGCTTAGCCAAATTGCTGAACAGCACGGGACAAAATGCTCATTAATTGATGAGGTCATACGCTATAATGACGATCGAAAATTACTTATGGCACATAAAATTATTGATGCCATAAAGACTGCTGGTGTAAACAAAAAAGTGGCAATTTTAGGCATCACTTTTAAGCCAAATACAGATGATTTAAGAGAAGCCCCTAGTTTAGCTATTATTCCTGAGCTTCTAAAAAATGGCATGACACTTTCAGTTTACGACCCACTTTATTACTGTGGCAGTGAACGCTTAGGACATGCTTTTAATTGTGAAAGGTCATTAGAGCAAGTGCGTTTTGCTAAATCTAGTTATGATGCAGTCGCTGATGCTGGCTGCGTTGTCATATTAACTGAATGGAATGAATTTAGAGCACTTGATATGAAAAAAATTCGTGAACTAATGAATACATCTGCAATTCCTTTGTTTATGGATTTTAGAAACATATATCAAGCCAAAGATATGACTGAATTCAAATATCACAGAATTGGTCAAAAAGCGTAGCTTTTGCTTAAAGTTTTGCGCAGCCTGATTCAATACGCTCTTGAAGAATCTGCATGAATTCAGTTCTAGGCAATCCTGCCGGAATAGAATCTAAAAATTCTAATGTAATACAGCCAGGTTTTTTAAATTTAGAACGTCGCGCCCAGAATTTTCCGGAATTTAAGGCAATCGGCACTACAGTAACATTAAGTTCCTGGTATAAAATACCAATACCTGACTGATAGTTTCCTGGCTGACCATAAGCTCCGCGTCGCCCTTCTGGAAAAATTAAAATTGAAAAATTATTATCAATAGATTTTTTACCTTGAGCGATTAATGATTTTAAGGACTTCATGCCGTTTGACCGGTCAATAACAATACTATTTAATTTCACCAAATAACTACCGTATCCTGGAATTTGCGTTAATTGCTTTTTTAAAACTATGACAAAGCGTTTCACAAGAGTTGAAAAAATCAAAGTATCCCACGCAGATTGATGTTTGCACGCCAGTATCACCGGTCCATTTTTTAATGCTTCGTCTAATTTTTCTTGACCCAATATTTTGTAATCAAGCCCAACAATTAATTTCAAAGAAAACATGATTATATGTGTCCAGGTTTTGTACCAAAGAACGCAACACCACCTAGGCAAAATGATTACAGGAACCCATAAAATAATAAATAGCGAAATTGTAAAGACATAAAAAAATACATCAAAACAATAAGAACGAAAACGAGAAATAATATCCATGATGCCTATATACTGCTTAACAAAGTTGTGTTTCCACCACATGCTGTAATATTTTGAGTGAACGTGCGCTCATGCACAAATCGTAACAAATAATTTGGACCACCAGCTTTGGGGCCAGTGCCAGAAAGCCCTTCACCACCAAATGGTTGCACACCAACTACTGCACCAATCATATTGCGATTAATATATAAATTACCTACTTTTGCAAGGCGTTCTGCAGTGGCAATGGTTGATTCTAATCGGCTGTGAATGCCCATAGTCAATCCATAGCCTGTATCATTTATTTGACAGAAAACTTTTTCAAGCTCATCCGCTTTAAAGCGCACAACATGGACAACCGGGCCAAAAACTTCTTCTTTTAGTAAGTTAATTGATTCAATTTCCCATAATTCTGGGCCAAAAAAATTACCATGATCTGGTGCACTGCAAGTGTAAATATTTTTTGCATGGCCAGTTTTTTCAAGACTATTTAGATATAGTATGTGGTTTTCAAGATTTTCTTTAGCTGCATTATCGATAAGAGGACCAACATCTGTGCTTAACTTCCGCGTATCATTCACTTCAAGATCACTCATTGCGTTACTAAGCATGTGCAATAAGTCATCGGCAACATCTTCTTGAATAAACAAAACACGCAATGCTGAGCAACGCTGTCCCGCACTTTGAAATGCTGAACTAATAACATCCGTAACAACTTGCTCATGCAATGCTGACGAATCCACAATCATAGCATTCATTCCACCAGTTTCGGCAATAAGCGGCACAATTGACCCTTGCCTACCTGCCAAAGTTTGATTAATACGAATTGCTGTATCAGTTGAACCAGTGAAAACAACACCTTTAACTCTAGAATCAGTTAAAAGATATTCGGAGACGTCAACACCATTGCAATGCATGAATTGAAAAGCGTCCTTTGGCACACCAGCTTTGTGAGCAAGCTCTGTAGCAAATAATCCTATCCTTGGTGTTTGATGAGAAGGCTTAACAAGAACAGTATTGCCTGTAACCAAAGCAGCAATAGCCTGCCCTAAGAAAATTGCCAAAGGAAAATTCCAAGGTGCTATGCAAACAAAGACGCCACGAGCATGATATGATAAATTATTCAATTCTCCTGTCGGTCCAGGAAGCTCTATAGGGGAATCTAAAAGTTGACGAGCTTGGTTCGCGTAGTAATAACAAAAATCAATTGCTTCACGAATTTCAGCGATACAGTCACTTACTGTTTTTCGCCCTTCTACACACAATATTTGAATAAGTTCATCACGCTTTTCATCTAAAAGATCACCAATCTTTTCAATAATTCGAGCACGATTTTCAACGCCTATTTTTTCCCAGCCATTTTGGGATTGATCAGCATGGCTTAAAAGTTTTTTTAATTGATCGGCCCCAAGAACTTCAGGCGCATCTTTTAATGAATAAGAATTTATCAATTTGTGAATATGCTTTAAAAAATCATAGGAAGACAAATCATCGCCTTTTGAATTACGGCGGTAGGCCCCATACATTTCCGCTGGTATTTTAATTTTAGGGTGCGGATTATTGTGAGTTTCTTTGCATTGAGCACTAACGCTTTTCACAAGCGATTCTGCAGGTAATTGCAGATCATAAATTTGATGAACAAAACTGCTATTTGCACCATTTTCAAGGAGCCTACGCACAAGATAGGCCAACAGATCCTTATACACACCCACAGGTCCGTAAATACGGTGACGTGCGTGAATATGCTCATAAAGCGATTCACCCATGCCATAGAGTCGTTGTAATTCAAATTTAGTCACGGCTTTTTGCGCAGCCATTTCCAAAACAAATGCTGCCGTGTAAGCATTGTGTGTCGCAAACTGCCCATAAATTAAAGAAGAAGCATTTAAAATTTTTTCAGCACACACTAAATAAGACAAGTCGGTATGAGCTTTTTGTGTAAATACAGGATAATCGCTTAACCCACGTTCTTGACACCATTTTATTTCACTGTCCCAATAAGCTCCTTTAACAAGGCGTATGTGCATGTGTTCACCAGTCGTCTTGGCCATTAAAACAAGCCAATCAACAACAACATGTGCACGCTTTTGATAGGCTTGAACAGCTAGACCAAATCCACCCCAGCTTTTTAAAGAATCATGAGTGTATACATCTTGAATGATTTCCAAAGATAGCTCTAATCTGTCTGTTTCTTCAGCATCTACCGTCAACATTATTTCAGCATCTTTAGCTGCCTGGCAAAGCTTCAGCAATGTTTCACCAAGCTCAGATTTTACACTATCGCGCTTTAATAATTCGTAACGCGGATGTAATGCTGATAGTTTTATTGAAATACTAGACTTTTCGATAATGTCACCTGATTGTCCTTTTAAGGCTTCAATTGCATTTAAATAAGCATCAAAATAACGTCTTGCATCTTCTTTTGTTTTTGCTGCCTCGCCAAGCATATCAAAGGAATAAAGATCGTTTCCTTTTTTAGAATTTGCTATTTCAATGGTTTCACCAGCTACAAATTGATGCCCCATTGTGTGAATAATTTTCACCATAATTTGGCGAATAAGTGGCTCACCAAAACGACGAATCAATCCTGGAATATGGCTAAAAACAGATCCTGAGGTCCCAAATGATAAAAATTTGCTGGTTTGACTTAAGCTAAAATTCGCTAATCGTTCAACCCATGTACCTTCATTAGTATTTTCCCATGCACCAAGACCAAGTTTATCCCGTATTAATTTACTTTTTGTAGAATTATCGGGAATACGCAAAAGCGCTTCTGCCATGCACATTAATGCTAAGCCTTCTTGTGTGCTTAAACGGTATGTTTGCAACAAGCTTTCAATACGTAATGGGCTAAGCTTATTTTTTCTTAAATGATTAATAATTTCATGCGCTTTTTTTGCAGCAAATTCATGGTAACTAGACATTGATTCGTATTTTTTTAGAAGATGCTCAACGGCACTTGTTTCATTACTACGATATTGTTTTTCTAGTTGATTCCATAGGTGAGATAATTCGATAGTAGCAAAGGTGGGGATAAACATTACTTTCTCCAAAAGTGGTCGGAACGGCGGGATTCGAACCCACGACCCCTATCCCCCCAGAATAGTGCGCTACCAGGCTGCGCTACGTTCCGATCTATAGGAAATATAGCAAACACTTTGGCAATCACACAAGGAGATTAGCTACGTCGCATGCGTTCAATTTCTTTTTCTACAATGTCTTCAACAATTTTTCTTAAATTTTGGTCAAGCCAATTTTTAATTAATGGCATAGCAAGCTGGCTCAATAATTCATCTGATGACAAATTTGTTGGTGTTTGAGTATTGGCCACTATTTCATTTTGCAAACGATTAAAAGGGTTGTCAGTGGTCTTTGAGCTTTGAAAAAAGCTAGAGGAGGATTGGGAATTAGGATACGCAATATTCCTATCAATTGATGTTTTTTCAGCTGGCGCTAGAGATGAAAATGATGACGAAGTTGATTGTATGCTAATTGTTTCAATTGGAATTATTTCATCTGTTAATTGAATAACTTCAGGATTATAAGATTTTTTTTCTGGCTTTTCTTCTGATGGTAGATATGGCACATCTTCGTTTTTAGAGTATGTTTGGCCTTCTGAAACATAGCTACGTATGGATGCTAAAATATCATCCATACTCATCTCTTGCTTACTACTTGTTGAAGACATAGACTAAACCCTTACATCTTTTGTTATATTCTAGCAAAATTAAAGCCGGTTAGAAAAGAAGAACCTTGCCTACTTAAACAAGGATTGGGGGAGATTCTTCCAGAATCTCTTCGTCGCCTTCTTCTATTTTGCTAACTGAAACAACATTTTCACCGCTATCAATTCTGAAAATAATAACCCCTTGTGTACGACGTCCGGTAATACGAACATCAGTAATTGGACAACGAATCAGCTGACCACTTGTAGTTACCAGCATAATTTGGTCTTGCTCCCTAACTGGGAATGCAGCTACGACACCACCATTACGAACGCTTGTGATAATGCTATCAAAACCAACACCACCACGCTTTGTAGTACGGTATTCATAAGCAGAACTACGCTTACCAAAGCCATTTTCAGTAACAGTTAGAATGAATTCTTCCATGGCCTGAAGCTCTTCAAAACGTTCATTTGTTATAGTAATTGCTGCTACTTCTTCATCTGCTTCAATAATTTCAAGCTCATCACTTATGCCTTGACGTGCAGCTTTCGCCATTTTCAAATATGCATTACGTTCTTCAATTGTCACTTTTCCTGGATTTAAGATAGTCATGCTGATTACATAATCTTTTGGTTGCAGCCTGATTCCACGCACACCATTTGAATCACGTCCTGCAAACACACGAACATTATCTGCAACATTAAAGCGATTACATAACCCCTTTTTCGTAAAGAGCATCACGTCGTCTTTTTCTGTGCATAACTTAACGGCAATCAATTCCTCACCTGCATCGTCAAGCTTCATAGCACGTTTGCCATTGCTTGGAATGTTTGAAAAATCTTGCAGTTTGTTACGACGAACATTTCCTGTATTGGTTGCAAACATTAAGAATACTTCTTGGTCTTTGCGTTCTGTTGCTTCAGGTAACACTAATACTGTTGAAATAGTTTCATTGCCTGTTAATGGCAATAAGTTAACCATCGCTCGACCACGTGATTGTGGTGTTGCCAAAGGAAGTTCGTAAGCTTTCATTTGGTAGACTTTACCAAGTGTTGAGAAGAACAATACGTGACTATGTGTATTAGCAATAATGATATCGCAGACAACATCTTCATCTCTGATAGTCATTGCAGATCGCCCCTTACCGCCTCGTCTTTGTGCGCGATAGGTAGATAGGGGAACACGTTTAATGTACCCACTCAGGCTTACGGTAATGACCATGTCTTCACGTTGAATCAGATCGTCTAATTCAAGCTTGGTAACTGCATCTTCAATGACGGTACGACGTGGGCTTGGAAAAATTTCTTTAATGGCGTTTAATTCTTCTTTCAAAATCGTCAAAATACGCAAACGTGATCCCAAAATATCTAAATACTCTTGAATATCTTTAGCAATATCGTCTAAATCTTTTAAGATTTTCTCACGCTCTAAACCAGTTAAGCGATGTAAACGCAAATCTAAAATTGCATTTGCTTGTAATTCGCTTAAACGATATTGACCATCAACACTAATAACATCAGCGTTGGCCTCCACAAGCTTTATGTACTCAGCAACTGATGAGCCATTCCAAGCACGAGCTAGTAATTGCTCCCGGGCTTCGTTACGATCTTTTGAAGCACGAATTAACTCAATTACCGGATCAAGGTTAGCAACTGCAACAGAAAAACCTAATAATAAATGACTTTTTTCACGTGCACGATTTAATAAGTATTTTGTTCGACGTGTAATAACTTCTTCACGGAAATCAATAAAGTGCTGAAGAATGCTCTTGATCGAAAGTTGCACTGGACGGCCATGCACAATGGCCAACATATTGTAACCAAAGCTTACTTGTAACTGACTATGACGATAAAGCTTGTTAAGAATAACTTCTGCATTAACATCTTTCTTCAGCTCAATAACAACGCGCACACCCTCGCGGTTTGACTCATCGCGTAAATCAGAAATACCTTCGATAGTTTTATCACGCACAAGTTCTGCGATTTTTTCAATCATGCGTGATTTATTCACTTGGTAAGGCATTTCGTGAACAATTATCGCTTCACGGCTTCCTGAAATATTTTCAATTGTTGTTTTTGATCGGATAGTAATACTACCACGCCCTGTATGGAATGCTTCAATAATGCCCTTGCGGCCCAACACAATTGCACCCGTCGGAAAATCTGGACCTGGCACATATTCCATAAGCTCTTCAATAGTAAGGTCTGGATTGTCAATCAATGCACACGTTGCATCAACAATCTCACCTAAATTATGGGTAGGAATATTAGTAGCCATACCAACTGCAATACCGCTAGTACCATTTACCAGCAAGTTTGGAAATTTAGCAGGAAGAACTATAGGTTCAACCGTTGTATCATCGTAGTTGGCACGAAAATCTACGGTATCTTGATCGATATCATCAAGTAAAGAATGAGCTACTTTGCTTAAACGTGCTTCGGTGTAACGAGGAGCAGCTGGTGGATCTCCATCCATTGAACCAAAGTTACCTTGACCATCCACCAATGGAACACGCAAACTAAACCATTGCGCCATCCGAACCATAGAATCATAAATAGCCGAATCACCGTGAGGATGGTATTTCGCCATCACGTTACCGACTACGTTGGCAGATTTCTTGTGCGGCCTGTTATATTCCAGGCCAATTTCCTTCATCGTATATAAAATACGACGGTGAACAGGCTTCAGACCATCACGAACATCTGGCAAAGCACGCGACACAATCACGCTCATAGCGTAATCAAGATAAGACCTCTTCATCTCCTCTTCTAAGGAAACTGGCTTTACATCGGTAGTAATTTGCGTGCTCATATATCAACTGTCCAAAAAAGTTAGCTAAACCATAGCATTTTTTCATAAACGCGCGCCACGAAAATAGTTCAACGACAACGACATTGCGTTTTACGAAAATAAAAAATTTCAATTGCGCAAGTAATGGAGTCTTAAATTTTCCCTGCGCTGATTGCTCATACTATCTAGAATCAATCCACATGCAAAGCTTAAAAATCCAAGAACCATCAAACCCACACAAAGTAGGGCTGTTGGAACACGTGATACATAAGCGGTGGATAAAAATTCTTGAATAACTTGCACACCCAAAAATAAGCTTAGGGAAATTAAGAAAGTAGATATTAATGAAAAGAGTAAGAATGGGCGAAAATCTTTGAATAACGATAACATACGTAATCCAATTTTAAATCCATCTTTAAATGTGGATAGCTTACTTTGAGTACCTGCTATCCGATCAAAAAAATCAGTTTCAATTTCTTTAACAGGCAGTTTTAAATTCAGCGCAAATACTGATAGTTCAGTTTCAATATCAAATCCGTTTGAAATAGCAGGAAAACTCTTGATCATACGACGAGAGAAAGCTCGGTACCCGGAAAAAATATCTTTAAAGTTACTTTGAAAAAGTACTTTGAGCGCAAAATTAAATAATTGATTGCCTAATTTATGCCCTGTGCGGTGCGCCGTTTCGGTTTTTTCAACGCGCGTTCCAATGACCATGTCTAGCTGATGTTCTAGCAGTGCGTTAACTAGTTCTCGAGCACGTGAGTGATCATAAGTACCATCACCATCAACCATAAGATAAATATCTGCTTCAATGTTCGAAAACATCTGCCGCACAACATGCCCTTTTCCTTGACGAGACTCAAACTTAACAATTGCTCCTGCTCGCTTAGCTTCTTCAGTTGTATTGTCTCTTGAATTATTGTCATAGACATAGATATCAGCTTCAGGAAGCTGAGACTTAAAGTCCCTCACAACTTTATAAATAGCTTTTTCCTCGTTGTAACAAGGAATAAGGACCGCAATTTTAGTCATTTTTTACCCGCAAAGAAATATAACTAAATTAAAATTTTATATTGTTTGAAAAATTGGCTCATGCAAATTAAAAGTTATAAGCTAAGATTGTTGATATTGTCATAACTACTTGCAAGGGCGCAACCCTGACATGCAAAACATAGGAATAAAAATGAAAAAATGCCTTCCATTTAAAAATATAAGCTTTGCTTTCATTGTTTTATTTTCTACGCTTTTTGCCGAACCAATCCCTGAAGCAAAAACAAGCATCGATGTTCAAACAATTTTTGGCCCCCTGAAACTTCAGGATGAGCTGCTAAAAATTTACAACCTTGAGCATATGCAGCGCCTAAAAGGAATTGATCAATCAGGATCACCAGCCTACTGGAATGGCATACCTAAGTTTAACAGGCTGGATCACTCACTTGATGTATTGTGGCTTGTCCAAAATTTTGGTGGAGCCCTTCAAGAACAAATTTCAGCATTGACTCACGATATTTCCCATACGGTTTTTTCGCATGTGGCAGATGTTTTTTTTGGCATAGAAAATTATCAAGACACTATTCATGAATGGTTTTTACAGCAAACGAAAATTGCCGAAGTTATACAAGGTCATGACTGGACCGAAAAAGATATTATGCCAGACAAGCCAGGATTTACTCGCCTTGAACAATCATTGCCTGATATGTGCGCTGATCGCATTGCATATAATTTGCACACAGGCCTTGTGTTTAAAATGATAACAGAAAAAGACATCAAATTCATTGCAAACAACTTACGTTTTGAAGAAGGAAAATGGTTCTTTGTAAGCAAATTAGCTGCTAAAAAATTTGCGAAATTACCATTGCATTTTACAGAACATTTTTGGGGATCAGCTGATCACATGGTTGTATATTTTATCACCAGTAAAATCTTAAAACGTGCTTTTTTGTTGCAACGCGTAACTCAACACGATATGAATTTTGGCACTGACCTACAAGTTTTAGAAAAACTTAAGGCTTGTGATGATGAAGAAGTCACACGATTAATTGCGAAAGCACATTATCCTAAAACTGCATATCATCTTTTAGAAGATGGTGAAGGAACACCTGACTTTGTTCCGAAACCTAAATTTAGAGGGATTGATCCGTGGGTATTTAACAAACACTCAAAAAAATTCAAGCGATTGTCAGAGCTTGATGAAAAATTTGCTGCGGAATACAAGCGCCTGCAAGAATTTTGTAAAAAAGGTTATAAAATTCAATTAGATCTTGCAGCATCTAAAAATCAATCTGATATCAGTTGACTTTTTTTAAAGCTTAGTTACCCTGAGACAAACTTTTATAATGTAACCAATGTGCGGGCTTTTTTTGATTTTTTAAAACATCACCAAGTTGAATTTGTTGACTTTAGGTTCACCGATTTACGAGGAACTTGGCACCATATAACTTACCCTACTAGCGCAGTTGATGATGATTTGTGCATGAATGGTTTACTATTTGATGGATCATCTATTGCGGGATGGTGTGCCATCAATGAATCGGACATGCTGTTAAAGCCAGATTTTGGTTGTGATTTAGATAATGTGCGCTTAGATCCTTTTTCGTCTTACCCAACGGCTATTGTTATTTGTGATGTGCACCATCCGCAATCGGGAGAGCCTTACGCCAAAGACCCACGCCAAGTTGCTAAAAAATGCATTAAATACTTGCAAAGCACAGGATTAGCTGATGAAGCATTTTTTGGTCCTGAAGCCGAGTTTTTTATTTTTGACGGAGTGGCGTTTCAAGCACGATCAGAAAAAACATCCTATGAAATTTATTCCGATGAATTTCCAAGTCAAAATGGAGAGACTCATGGACAAGGTGCTATCAAAAATCATGGATGTCGCCCTGGCCCTAAAGGAGGATATTTTCCCGTACAGCCATTAGATTCAGCCCAAGACATTCGTTCTGAAATGTTATTGAAAATGGCTGAAATGGGATTAAGAGTTGAAAAGCATCACCATGAAGTTGCCCCTGCTCAACATGAATTAGGCGTTGTTTACAACACACTTATTAAAGGTGCTGATGAATTACAAGTGTACAAATATGTTGTGAGAAACGTTGCTCGTTCATATGGCAAAACTGCTACCTTTATGCCGAAACCTGTATTTGGTGATAATGGGTCAGGCATGCATGTGCATCAAAGTTTATGGAAAAATTCCGAACCATTATTTAGCGGCAATGATTATGCGGGACTCTCTGAGACAGCGTTATTTTATATTGGTGGAATTTTAAAGCATGCAAAAAGCTTAAATGCATTTACGAATCCAACAACAAATAGCTACAAACGTCTTGTGCCAGGATACGAAGCGCCAGTTATTTGTGCATACTCAGCGCAAAATCGTTCTGCTGCTTGCCGTATACCTGTTGTGCACTCACCAAAAGCAAAGCGCGTTGAAGTGCGCTTTCCTGACCCATCAGCGAATCCATATCTTGCTTTTTCAGCAATGTTATTAGCAGGCATCGATGGAATTCAAAATCGTATTCATCCAGGTGATGCTCAAGACATTGATTTGTTCGAACATAAAGAAATAGCAAAAACACTACCAACAGTAAGTAGTTGCTTGAAAGAATCCTTACAGGCACTAGAAAATGATAATGAATACCTAACTAAATCAGGTGTATTTTCTAAAGAACTTATTGATTCGCACTTAGAAATGAAATGGAAAGAATTCTATAAAATGGCGCATCATCCGCATCCTTTAGAGTTTGAGCTTTATTACAATTCTTAAAATTAGTTGAAAGTTGGCGTATGAAAGATAAAATTTTCACCTTAAAGATTTCAGCAAATCAGCAAGTTCACCGATCAATTGAGATAACTGGAGATAGTTCTTTATATAAACTAGCTGAAGTGATTCTAGAGTCAATTGATTTTGAAATGGATCACGCTTTTGGTTTTTATAACAATTATAAAAATATCTACAAAAGCACTGAAATATACGAGCTTTTCAAAGATATGCCAGATGGAGAGCCTTGCCCGGGAGCTAAAGGCGTAAAAAAACAAATGGTTTGCAATACTTTTGAACCTAAGAAAAAAATGGCCTTTCTTTTTGACTATGGCGATGATTGGATTTTTTTAATGGAATGTAAAAATGTGACAGATCCATTACCTAAAACAAAATATCCAAGAGTCATAGAAAAAGTTGGAATAGCTCCAGAACAATATCCTGATTATGATGATGAAGAAGAGTAAAAATTGGACAATAGCTTGCTTAAGGCGATTTTAGTTCCTGCAACCCTAGCTGATTATCCGGTAATCCAAAACATGGCGCGATTTTATGTGTATGACATATCACGCACATGTGGATTCACTTCCCATGAGTGGGCTTGCCCCAAAGATGGCATGTATGAATGCTTTGATTTTAAAATTTATTTCACTGAAGAAAATCGTCGTGCTTTTTTAATTAAAGTCGATGAGGAACTGGCTGGATTTGCGTTGCTGCACAAGCAATTTAAAGATGAAAAATTTTACTGGAATATAGGTGAGTTTTTTATATTTGGAAAATTTCAAAGCAAAGGAATTGGCAAAAAAATAGCTAATGACATATGGCAGAAATTTCCAGGGTCATGGGAAGTTTCTGTCATTCCTGAAAACACTCCAGCCCATGGTTTTTGGGAACATGTTATTGCCGCATACACTAACGAACACTTTACGGAATCTATTGAAAAAGTTGATTTTGATGTGCATCAGACCCAACGCATTATTTTTAAGTTTGAATCATCACGTTATCATTTGCGATTAGCCACTATTGAAGATGCTGCTGCAATTGTTGATTTACAGATTCGGGGTTGGAAACACGCGTATAAAGGCATAATTGATCAGTCGTATTTAGATCATATTTACCCTGAAAAAAGATTAGACTGGCGATTGGAGAGCATGGCAAAAGGCGATAGCTGGACGTTTATTGTAGAACACAACGGCAAAATTGTTGGCGAATGTGATGCTGGATATTCCAGAACACCTGAATTTGGTAAGGGTGAAATATTTGCGCTTTATGTGGATAAAGACCATCATCGCAAGGGAATAGCAACCATGCTGTGGAATGCTGCTGTTAAAAAATTACGCCAAGAAAATTTAGTCCCATTCATTGTTATTACGCTAACCAAAAATTCCCCCGCTCGTGCTTTTTACCAAAGTATGGGCGGCTTTGTATGCAATGAAGTTCAAACCACAATTGATGATAAGCTTTACGATGAAGTTGTTTATGCATGCGAAGCATACAAACAAGATTAGTAACAGTTATAGAAGGGTCGCATGAGCCGCATTTTAATAGATCTTCCAGAAACAATTGAAACATCAAGATTAATACTGCAAATGCCAAAAGCTGGTTTTGGTGAAAAATTACATCAAGCAATTATTGATGGTTATGATGATTATGTTAGATGGCTTAGCTGGTCTTTAAACATACCACCTATAGAAGCAATTGAGGAAGATTGCAGGAAACACCATGCTGAATTTATTATGCGCGATTTTGTTCGCTATATTATCATAGACAAAACGACAAATAGCGTTGTTGGTAGATGTGCTTTTCCATCATTTCAAGCTAATTGGAATCTTCCTCAATTTGGCATTTCTTATTTCGTCAGAAAAAGCCAAAGAGGAAATGGTTATGCTTCGGAAGCAGTTCATGCAATGGCTCTGTTAGCTTTTGAAAAATTAAAAGCTCGCAAAGTTGAGATTTTTTGTGATGCTGAAAATATAGCTAGCACTAAAATTCCACTGCGACTTAATTTTAAGCTTGAATATACTCAAAAAGGCGGATGGCCAAGACCAGATGGAGAACTTGCCACACTTCAAACTTATTCTATTTTTTCAGCTGAAGAGCTGCCTAGTTTAGAAATTAGATGGCGATGAATAACACAGCAGATCATGATTTGACAGTTATTGCGTGGACAAAGAAACAGCTTATTGCATTGGGTTACAAAATAATTGATGGCCCCATTGTGGTTCGTGACATGCCTTGGTCAAAAGTTAGTCTTTTTAAAACGTCGAAAGGCTCGGTGTATTTAAAACAGATGGCAGCACCTTTTGTGATTGAGCCAAAAATTCTGCAGTTTATGCATGAAAATTTTTCAACTGCTGTTACTGAAGTAATAGCAGTGAATGACCAGTTATCATGTTTTCTTATGAAAGATGCAGGACAAGTCTTACGGGATATTCAAAAGCAAAATTTTCAAACACAGCTATTTTATAATGCACTAAAAACACATGCGCAAATTCAAAGTGCAAGCATACCTTTTGTGGAATCATTTATTTTAATGGGCGTAAATGATTGGAGACTTAAAAAAATACCAGATCTTTATAGAGAGTTTGTAGCCAGAGAACATTTGTTAGAAGCAGCTGGACTCAACAGATATGAAATTGAAATGTTGCAAAACTTTTCGCCCCAGATGCAAATTTTATGCAATCAACTATCTGCTTATAATATTCCTAAAACCATTGAACACAACGATTTTCACGATAACAATATTTTGATTCAAGATAACTGCATTACCATTAATGATTGGGGAGATGCTTGCGTTTCGCATCCGTTCTTTTCATTAGCAATTGCTTTGAATAGTGCAAAACGCAATCACAATTTAAAAAAAGCTGATAGCAGATATTTACAGGCACAAAATGCATATCTTGAAATTTGGCTTGATTATGGAACCATTAATGAATTGCGAAAGGCGTTTCTTATTGCTGAAAAATTAAGCTATTTTCAATTTTCGCTTAGCTTTAGTCGGATAGAATCATGCGTAAGTGTTGAAGAATTTAGTTTATATAGCGGATACATAGCAGAAGCATTAAGAGATTTTCTACATACGGCACAGGAATAAGAAATGTCACAAATTAAATTTCTAGTTGGAAATGCTTCGGTAGAAT
Source organism: Candidatus Finniella inopinata (assembly GCA_943322985.2). Taxonomy (GTDB): domain Bacteria; phylum Pseudomonadota; class Alphaproteobacteria; order Paracaedibacterales; family CAITNM01; genus CAITNM01. The sequence goes on along the minus strand of CALPGA020000002.1, from coordinate 761 downwards.
ACTCTGATGCTATACAGTTCATGCAGAAAACCATTGAAGACATTCGCACAGGAGAGGATGAAGTAATTTGGTTTCTAGAGCACCCACCTTTGTATACTGCTGGCACAAGCGCGAAAGAGGCAGATTTAATTGACTCTACCTTTCCAGTTTTCCAAACGCAGCGTGGAGGAAAACATACATACCATGGACCTGGTCAGCTTGTGATTTATGTAATGGTTGATCTTAAAAAACGTGATAATGACATTAGGTTATTTGTACAAACACTTGAGGAATGGATTATAAAAATTCTAAGCATTTTTGGTATAAACGGTGTGCGCAAACAAGGACGGGTTGGGGTTTGGCTTGACGATGAGCTGGGTGAGCGTAAAATTGCAGCCATTGGTGTGCGTGTTACCCAAGGCGTTACCTGGCATGGACTATCGTTGAACATAAATCCTGATTTATCTCATTACAAAGGTATTATCCCATGTGGACTAAAAGAATATAGAGTCACATCCTTACAAGCTGAAGGCATTAAAACAGACGTTCACCAGGTGATAGATATTATGAAAAGCGTTGCTGTTTCGGCAAAACTCTGGCAATTAGAATAACTTTCTTCTTAATATAGCTATCTGAACCCTCTGCAAAATTTCAGACTAGATAAGTATTTTGGTTTATTTGAAGGATACGCGGAGACTTTGAGAGGGAATTGTTCAGATTTTAGGCAGATAGATCAGTACTAATTTATATGACTGCTTAATTTTTAAGCACTTCTTGTCGTG
>CALPGA020000001.1 GCA_943322985.2 Candidatus Finniella inopinata | reverse complement strand
AGCTGGAGCTGGAACCATCATCTGTGGTGCCACAACTGCCGCATTAGGATCTACCATTACTTGAGCTGGAGCCTGTACCATCATTGGTTGCGCTTCAGCAGCTGGAGCTGGAACCATCATCTGTGGTGCTGCAACAGGTGCGGCAACCTGAGCTGGTGCTAATAACTGTGGTTGGGTCTCAGCAACCTGAGCTGGTGCTTCAACTGGAGCCGGAACCATCATCTGTGGTGCTGCAACAGGTGCGGCAACCTGAGCTGGTGCTAATAACTGTGGTTGGGTCTCAGCAACCTGAGCTGGCGCTAATACCTGTGGTTGAACCTCAGCAACCTGAGCTGGTGCCAATACTTGAGCAACCTGAGCTGGCGCTAATACCTGCGGTTGAACCTCAGCAACCTGAGCTGGTACCAATACTTGAGGAACCGGAGCTGGTGCTAATACCTGCGGTTGGGTCTCAGCAACCTGAGCTGGCGCTAATACCTGCGGTTGAACCTCAGCAACCTGAGCTGGTGCCAATACTTGAGGAACCGGACCTTGAACCACCTTCAGTTGAGAAACTGTCGCTGCCGCAACAGGCTGTGATGTCGCACCAGCAAACAATACTGAATTGTACATTAGTACAGAAGCTGCACCAAGTAACAGTGAATATTTAAATGATTTCATTTGATTAATACCTACATAGATTAATACCTATTATCTGTTTTAAAGCAAAAGTATTAAATAATAGTTAAAGATGAATTCTTTTGTTAAAACTAACAACATTAAAATTTGAATAAAGAACATATATATATTTCTGTATTATTAACAAAATGTAAATTTTTTATGTATAGAATATAATTACCTGATTTTGTGGTTTAATTAATGCTTACAAAAAACACACCTGTTTTCTTAACGCAATTACAAGAAGAGCAACTTATAGAGAACTGGCAAGAATCTTATAAGTTAAAAGATAGCAAAGAGCTTTTATTAGCCTTTAGGCCCCTTATATTAAATGTCGTTAAAAAATATAGACACTATGGTATTTTGCGTGAAGACCTTATTCAGGAAGCATGGTTAGGTTTATGTATTGCATTATACAAATATGATTCAAGCAGAGGCGTGCGCTTTTCTAGTTACGCTAGATGGTGGGTAAACGCAAGCTGCCAAGATTATGTTATGCGCAATTGGTCAATTGTAAGAGTAGGGACAACAACCACACATAAAAAATTATTTTTTCAACTACGTTATTTGAAACGCAGCTTAGAAAAAATTGATACGCAGTATTTCGAACCTCATATAGCAAACACCATTGCAAATAATTTACAAATTTCAGTACGTGAAGTGCAAGCTATGCATGACAAGCTTATTCAAAAAGATAAATGCCTCGATCAAAAAATTCATGCGGACTATGAAGTCACTTTTACTGATATGTTAGTTGATGAGAGTGAATTAATTGATTCCATTCTCATTGATGAAGAAGAGCAAAACTCTTACGCTGCTATGTTTAGTAGGTTTCACGAATTTCTAGATACTCGTGAGTTGGATATTTTAATAAAAAGGCGCATAGAAGAGCCGCCTCAAACATTAGAAGACATAAGTATTTGCTACGGAATAACAAAAGAAAGAGTCAGGCAAATAGAAAAACATGCGATAAGAAAACTTAGAAAATCTTTAGTATTTGCAGGGATAAAACACCTAGATCTTTAATTGTGCGGTGAAATTGGAGGCCGGGACCGGAATCGAACCGACATTTAAGGATTTGCAGTCCTCCGCATAACCATTCTGCCACCCGGCCATTATAGCTTTTGTCAAAGCTCTATTCACCCGCCTATAATGAATACACAAATTTACTATTGAAGGTCAAGGGATGCGAGTTCATCGTGTGGATCCTATTCAAGATGCGCGAAGCAATATGGTGCTTGCTCAATTAAAAACAAATGGGGTCTTTGATAAATTAATTCTCAATACACTTGAAAAAATTTCTCGAGAATATTTTGTTCCAGTAAATTCTTTATCTATAGCTTATGGAGACAGCCCTGTTTCCTGTGACATTCCAGGACGTTATCTTTTTGCACCACAAACCCTTGGAATATTATTGCAGCATTTAAATTTACTGCCTGACGATAAAGTCTTGGTCATTGGTGGAAATTATGGATATACCGCAACAGTCTTGTTTGAAATGGGCTGTAAGGCTTTTGTTATTGAATCACACCCGATATTAGTCGCAAAATGCCGAGAAAAACTAAAAAAATACAATGCAGTTATTGAAAGCGGCCCTCTAAAATTAGGGTTAAGAGAACATGGTCTTTATAAGGCAATAATTGTTGAAATTGGGCTTAACACAGTGCCTGAATCAGTTATTAAACAGCTAGAAGAAAAAGGTAGGGTGGCCATATGCCTTACTATGGGCGAATTAGATTCAGCAAAAGCCTGTGTTTTTGAAAAAAAGGCAAATACACTGCATGAAGTCTTTACAATTGAAGCAAATATGCCACCATGCACTGAGTTTATTGAACCAGAGAATTTTACATTCTAATCATGCAATCAATTTCAGTGAAAAAATTATATGAGCAATTTGAGCTCTTTATGGTTATAGATGTCCGTGAAAAATGGGAATGGGATATTGCCTGCATCTCAGGATCTGTACACATGCCATTAAAGGATCTCCCTGCCAAAATTAGTGAACTTGATCAAAATTGCACAATTGCAGTAATCTGCCACCATGGTTCAAGAAGTGCCAGAGCTGCGGCTTTCCTCTTGCAACATGGGTTCACCACTGTCTACAATGTGGTTGGTGGAATAGATGCATGGGCAAGGGAAATTAACCCTTCTGTGTCTCTTTATTAAACTTAAGGTAATCATGAAATTTCGTATTATATTTTTGAGCGCTTCACTAGTTTGTGGGCCAGCATCTGCAATTAATGTAAGAGATGCGCTAACGTCAGCCTATCAAAACAATCAAGAACTTTTGGAAATCCGACAAAAAGTTATTGCATCTCATGAACAAATTGTTCAAGCCAAGGGTGGCTTTAGGCCAAGGGTTGATGCAAAGCTATCGAATACACTTGCAAATAGCAGGACCAAGAGCGATGCAGATAGTTTGCATAAGAAAGGGATACAAAAAGACAATAAGGGAAGCGTTATCGTTTCTCAGAATCTTTTTAGAGGATTTACTGATGTGGCAAAAGTTTCCAAAGCAGAGCACGATATTTTTAGTGCCTGGGCGCAGTTAAAAGATAAAGAGCAGGATGTTTTCCTAAAAGTTATAAGAGCCTATCTAGAGTTATATGCGAAATACGCAACTGTTGAAGTCCATAAAGCAAACGTTGTTTCGATGCAAAAAAATTATGAAACTGCCAGCACTAAACGTAATATTGGCGAAGAAACTCTAACTCAAGAATCAGCAGCAGAAGCACAATATGCAGATGCACAATCAAGACTTGAAAGTGCTTTAGCTGAATTAGAAGCAGCAAAGGCTACTTTTGAACAGTTAACAGGTACCGTCGCACCCGAATATGTTGATCATCCTAAAGAATTAATTGATATGCCTGGATCAGCAGAACTATTGCAAGATGTAGCCCTAAAAGATAACCCAAAAATTACGCAGGCAATTCAAGATCTTGCATCATCCAAACAAAATAAAAAATCGGTTACTGGCCAGTTATTGCCGTCTGTTGATGTTGAAGCATCAAGCACAAGAGACATTAATCAAAGTAAGACGTCTATCAACAGCCTCAATTACCAAGGTCCAAATCCCAAAGTCACTCAAGTCAACAATCAGGTTGCTTTAACACTTTCTGTTCCGTTGTATGATGCGGGCGTTATCCGTTCTCAACGTCGCCAAGCCGGGGAAAATGTAGTAACCAGTCGCATTACCTTTGAAAAAGTTCGCAAAGAAATTATTCAGGCATGCAGACAAGTATTTAGAGCATACCTTGCTGCAAAAACAAATATGGACAATTCCATAAAGCAAGTAAAAGCGCAACAGATTGCTGTTGATGGAAACATGCAAGAAATGGAAGTTGGGACAAAAATTTTATTTGATGTCTTGCAAGCCCAAACAAAACTTCTAGAAGCAAAACTTAATCAGATTAGCACTATACAAAAGTATTATGAAAATCTATATCAAATGCTTTCTTTGCAAGGAAAACTAACAGCAGAAGGATTAAACCTTCCTGTTGAAATTTTCCGCATTGAGCAAAATTATGAAAATATAAAAAATCATATCTAATTCAAGAGCGCGCACTAACAAAAACAGAATGGCACACTAATTGCATAAATCATTACAACTGAAAGGGTTGTCATGGTTCTTGTTTATATTATTTTGTGTCTAGTGTGCGACTTTAGCATTTATGCTGATGCTGATGAAGATTCCAGCAAAGCTAAAGAACCACAGACTTTAACGCATAAAGCAATGATACGCACACCTGCTTCCTCTAATAAAAACCTTAAAGTTCGAATTAAGGACATTGCTCGTTTCGCTGGTATTCGTGACAACCAACTGGTTGGATATGGTTTAGTTGTTGGTTTAAACGGAACCGGCGACACTCTTTCAAGCTCACCCTATACAAAAGAAAGCCTAATCGGAATGCTTGAACGCTTAGGCGTTAACATTCGTGATAACACCCTGCCATCAGGCAAAAATGTGGCAGCTGTCATGGTTACTGCTAAATTACCCCCGTTTGCGCATGCGGGCACAACTATTGATATAGTTGTATCTGCACTTGGTGATGCGAAAGATTTAAATGGCGGCACATTATTAGTAACACCATTAATGGCAGCGGACGGAGAAGTCTATGCTGTTGGGCAAGGAGAAGTTATTGTATCAGGAACATCTGCTCAAGGTGTTGCCACATCTCAGGTAACAGGTATCCCAACAACCGCAAAAATTCCAAACGGTGCTATTGTTGAAAAAGAAATAGCTTTCCAATTAACAGATTTAAAAAGTCAAACATTAAGCCTTAGAAGCCCTGACTTAACAACTGCAAAGCGCATGGCTGAAGCCGTCAATGGGCATTTTCATCGCACCGTTGCAACAACTCAAGATTCAGCAAGCATTAACATTGAAATGCCAAGAGGATCATCTGAAAAAATCATTGAAGCGATGACTCAAATTGAACAGTTGGAAATTGAGCCAGATCAGATTGCAAAAGTTATTATTGATCCGTCAGGGGTGATTGTTCTTGGAAATAAAGTGCGCATTAGTGCAGTTGCTTTAACGCACGGATCAGTCACGGTGCGTATTGCAGAATCTGCTTCTGTTTCGCAACCAAACCCGTTTACTCAGGTGATTAATCCATTAGCAAATAATCCAGGAGCCCCTATTGGACTTGGAATGGCATTGAACGGGCAGACAACAAGCACAGCTGCTCCTGCAACTGTTGTGCAAACAGGCGGGCAAGTTTTAAGCACCGCAATACCTACAGTTATCCGTAATGGGGTTACTATAGGGCAAATAGGCACTGCGCTAGCTGCTCTTCCTACAAAGGCATCACTTACTGCAATAGCCGCAGCGATAGGAACCGTTGGAACACCTGCTGCTGCAGAAGCTCCTGTTGCTATTCCAGCAGGCACTACAGTTGCTCAAATAGTTGCGGCAATAGCTACTCTTCCCGTAGTCGCCACAACAGTTCAAATAGCATCCGCAATTGGTGGAATTATCCCTGCTCCCGCAGTTAATAATACAACAACACAAACACCAACTACTGCTCAGCCACCATCAATGATGAATGCTGCGCTTAATACGAATACCCCTTTGCAGCAAGCAACTGTTGTTAATGAAACAAAGCTTAAAATTGAAGAACAAAAAGGTAAATTTGCCATTTTAGATGCGGGCGCAGACCTTGAAGAATTAGTAAATGCTTTAAATATCTTGGGAACCTCACCACGGGAAATGGCACAAATTTTGCAAAGTATAAAAGCAGCTGGTGCTCTTCATGCAGAAGTTATAGTGAGTTAAGCCATGATTCAACCAAATGTCGATATTTCTACACTGACTTCGCAATCTGCCCTTAATAAATTGGAATCACTTTCTCGTTCAAAAAGTAATGAAAAAGAAATTGATAAGGTTGCTGGAGAATTCCAGTCTATGTGTTATGCGCATTTAGTAAAAGCTATGTTTGCCACTACAGAAGATAGTGCTTTGTGGGGAGACAGTCATGCTTCAGGGATTTTACGCTCAATGTTTATTGACGCCGTTGCTAATTCTGGTGGAGCCGAGTCGCTCAATATTCGAGCAAGCATTAAGAAAGATTTATACAAAAATATGGGGGTAGAAAATACTCCAGAAATGCTAAATACGAACGCAATTACTGATAGTGAAGACTTTCATTTCAACAATCAGGAGTCGGTCAATGTCCTTCTCTAGTATATACGATGATTTTTGTAAAACAGCAGAAAGTTTGCTTCAGATTATGCAAATGGAAGAGCAATATCTAAGAGATACGCGTCTTACACAGTTAGATTCGTTATTACAAAAAAAATCTGAATTATTTAAAAGTAATCAGCATTTAGCAGATCAAATTCTTGATCCCACATGCTGGAAACAATTGGAAAAACCACAACAGCAAAACGTAAACACTTTACTGAAAACCATTACAAATGCTATGAAACAAAACGTTGATTTGTTGGATCTTTCAAGTCGTGGAAACAAGAAACTAATGGATTTGTATTTTGATAAAGTGAAATTCAAACCTGCATTTTACACAGCTTTCGGCAAATTGTTTGAAACCTCCTATGCACCAAGTTTGGGTGTGCAGCATATGGTATAGGAGAAAATTATGACTGGTGAGATTTGGGGTTCAGGAGCAGGTTTAGCTTTAGCAGCACTCAGGCAGCAAACTAGGGCCATGAAACGTCTAGAGATTGACATGATCTCAATGGAAAAACCTGGCTTCACAAAAACACTTGAAAAATCTTCCATTCATTATGCTAGTGGTAATGCAATTGGCGTTACAGATGGCCCACTTAAAGAAATAACAGATGTTGCCGCAGAAAATCAGCTGCGCAGCATTGCTTCGCAAGTGAATAGAAACGAAGAATTAGCAAAATACGTAAGCAATTTTGAGAATGCTTTTGGGCAAATGGGAGGCAGCAACGCTTTTATAGCTAGTGGAAACAAAGTTGTAACAACCATCAACACAGTATGCAGTCAGGGTGGAGATACGCCGGCAAATAAACGAGCGGTACTTGATGCAATTGCAGACCACACAAGGCAAATAAAAATTGTAGCAGATAAATTACAGAATTTGCGTGATGCGGCATCGAAAGAATTATCAGGCGAAATTCCAGAAATTAATAAGTTATTATCTGACATAGCTTCAATAAACGCTAACATGGACGCATCAGGGGCGTCTTCAGATTCTAATATTTCATATCTACGACAACGTCGAGCTTTGCTAGATCAGCTAGCAGGATATATGCAAATCAATATAGAAGATAACGCTAATAGTGATTTTTTAGTTTGCACTCCGAAAGGTCGAGTACTTGTTCAGGGGGCATTAGCTGCTGAATTTATTTATTCCCCTCCTACTGCAATTGATGCTTCTCAAACCTTTGGTGCTGGAACCATTAGCTTGCAATCAGTAGCTATTGATTCAACAGCTAAAGAAGGCACTCCAGATCCTTTGGCGCCTCCCCATTATTTAGATCGACGCGAAGAAGCTTTCATTTTCGATGTATCTGGAGATTTTTCTGACACGCAAGGTGGCGCAATATCTGGACTTATGGCGTTTTTGCAGGAAGATTCTGTAATATTTGGTCAGGCACTTGATTCTTACGCAGCAGGATTACGAGATTCTTTCAATGCAATTCACAACCTAAGCTCATCAATTCAACCTCGAGCAACATTGCAAGGAAGTATTCCTGGTTATATTGGTGGAGTCAGTCTGTCAGAAGATGTAGCAATTACCGGTGCTGGAACACTTAGAATTGCTGTAATTAACACAACCTCAAATATAGCAACTATGAGTGCCGATATTGATTTAAGCACACTAACATCAGATGTCGGTACTCTGTGTCATTTGATTAATAGTAATTCAACATTAAATGGCCACGTTACCGCAAGTATTGTAAATGGCTCTTTAAGAATTACCACAACAGACCCTGAATGTGGCATAAGCTTAGGAAGTGTTGACGGAGCTGCCTTACCATCAATTTCTGCAGCTGGCTCTTCTGCGTATGGATTCAGTGAGTTTTTTCATTTGAATGATGTAATCACGACAACTCCAGATTTTTGGAGAGGTGGGTCAATAACAGGGTTAGCTTCTTGTCTTAGCGTAAACAGCTCAATGCTAAGCAACCCAGCTTATTTTTCAATTAACAAATTACGTGATGATACGCTAGGAACTGCAGCACAAGCAGTGTCTGGTGATCCAAGTGTTGGGCGTGCTCTAAGCGATTTGTTTACACGCTCTAAGATTAGTTTTCAAACGCCTTCAGGCGGAACGATCTCTCAAACACTTGAAGCTTTTTCTTCAGGTTTAGTCAAACAAGTTGCGAACGAAGCTAGTAATTTGCAAGAAGAAAAAGAAGCACAAACAGAAGCATACAAACAACAAGAAACGTTGTTTTCACAAGCATATGGGATGGATGAGCAAGAAATAGCTATTCGTTCAATGCAAATTTCAAAAAGCCAGGATTTGTATTTTTCCTTTCTTAATAACTACTGGCGAATGATGAGTCGTATCGCGGAGATGGGGCAATGATTATTAACTACGTAAAAAAAATCCATAACAGCGCAAGGAATTTTATATGAGCATAAATAGTTTAGATGCTATGACAAGTAGATTAAGAGATACACACAGAATGAGCTTGAAGCATAGCGAAAGACTTGCATCAGGGGGAGCAGAAGCTCCTTGGTCTAGCAAAACCACCCCTCAAATTGATGTCAGTATTTCAACTACAAACAAAATTGAACGAATGGAAAGCTTTGAAAAAGCCAATGCCCTTGTAGAAAGCCGCTTAAAAACTCAACTTTTGGCTTTGGATGATTTCATAAAATTGGCAAAAAGAATACAAACTGAGTTTATGCCCGGAAGTCATACAATGGGTGGTGTAAAACCGGGATTAGCAGCAATTCAAGCAGATATAAAAAATAGCTTTCAGTCCATTGGCAATAGAATAAATTCAGTATCCGGAGAATATGCCATGGGAGGTGTAGCAACTCAAAACCAGCCCATGAAAAATGTTACAGCTTTTGCAGCTTACTCGGGATCACCGGCTGATTATAGCACACCAGTTTCGGGTTCAATCACTGTTTACATAAATGATGAAGGCGATACTGTTAGTCTTTCAGGAAATGATTTTGATGCAGAAATTGCTACTTTGTACCAAGCAATTATGAAGCTTGGAGATTCAACAACTGGGACCGACGCCGCTTCTGATCAGGCAAGCGCATATGCGGTTGATGCACAAAAAGCCCTTCTATCAAAATATTATCAAAAACTGTCAGAGCTAGAAAAAGTCGAGGAGCAAGATGAAGAATTATCAAATTCCATCAAGCAAGCTATGACCTTAAGAGAAGAATTCACCGAAGACAGTGTTGAAGAATTACTAGCTGCGCTCATGTCGTCAAACGTTATGGAAAATATCTGCCAACATTTGTTTACCCAAGAAATGCGTAATGCGCAGAGCGCAGTAAGAATGCTAGAACAACGAGGATAATTATATGATTAAAACTACACAACACAGAATAAATAAGAATTTTGTTAAAAAATTGAAAGATACTAAAAACAACCTCGCGAATATTTTTTACTTTAAAAACGGTATTTGTGGTTTTGAAAATTTAAAGGAATTTATCGTTAAATCCCTTCCTCAAGATACACCAGAAAACTATAAATATTTGCAATCGACTGAAGACGAAGGCCTGAAGCTAATCATGATGAATATCACGGTGAATCCAAAAGATTTTAGTATTATTAATGCGAAAGATCTCGAAATATCTCTTCACACAAAAAACTTAGAATTAAAAGATGTGGCTATATTTTTAGTAACTTCAATGCATAGCAAGCTAGAAAAAAACTACATTAGTGTAAATACTGCAGCCCCTATTATGCTGAATCCTGTTTCACAAGAAGGATGGCAAGTTATTTTAGATAGCCCAGCGTATAACGTGCAGCACTATTTGGGTTAGAGAATTAGCTATTCATTGTAGCAACAACAATTCCTTGTTTTGCCATCATGTCTGCGCGTTCATTACCTTCTTCACCATTATGTGCAGCCACCCATTCCCAAGTGATCGGACGTTTCTGGGATAAAACATCTAGCTCTTGCCAAAGATCCATATTTTTAACTGGGGTCTTACTAGCAGTCTTCCAGCCATTTTTCTTCCAGCCTACAATCCAATGACAAATGCCGTCTTGAACATAACGACTATCGGTACGCAAAGTAATGGAAAAATCTTTAGGTATAGCTTTCAATGCTTCAATACAAGCAGTTAATTCCATGCGGTTATTGGTGGTTTGAATTTCTCCCCCATTCCATTCATGAGTTTTACCATTTGCGCGCACAACAACACCCCATCCACCAGGACCAGGATTGCCACTGCAAGCACCATCAGTATAGACAAGAACGGCTGAATCTTTGCTAAGAGAATTAAAAAATTCCATCACTTAATAGCCTGTCTGCAATCGATCAACCAGTTGCTTTACCGTTGGTACAAATCCATTTGCATAAAATGAATCTTGCCCAAAGCGGTAAGCTTGGTGACCAGCAAACATTAATTGGTTATCAATTTCTTCGCTGTGACTAATTTTCTGAAGTGTCTTTTGAATGCAAAATGAACGCGGATCTGCTTTTTTACCTGTAGACCAAGTTTCGTTTTGCGCCCAATTACTAAATTTGCATTCAGATAAACATCCCATACAATTAATTTGATCAGTTAAAATATTTTGAGACTCTTCTTGTGATACAAAAATCAATGTGTTGTCTGGAGTTCGCATAGGAACATCGTGCCCCTGTTTTACCCAGATATCTGCAGATTCTTTATCATGCTGAGCAAGATAAACAAACCTACCACGCGCACCTACTGGGAATTGCTGAGTATGCTCACCTATGGGCTCAACAGAATAAGCAACCTGACGCACCGATCTGCCTTCTAAATTTTGCATGAAAGCATTACGTACTCCAGAAGAATAAAACCCAGTTGGACTGAATCGATTTAAAAAGATATCGCCCTTATTAAGATTTAAAAGCTTCTTTTTCCAGCTTTCAGAAATAGGACTTTCTTGCGTTAATAGCGGACGAGTACCAAATTGAAATGAAATCGGTCCCAATTCGGGATTATTAATCCAGTCAGCCCATTCTGACAACCACCAAACCCCACCAGCCATAAAAATAGGCGTTTCGCCCAACCCAACCTCACGCATAGCTTTGCGTAAAGCAATAACACGAGGTAAAGGATTTTCTGGAATCAAAGGATTTTCGCTATTAGAGAGACCATTATGACCGCCGGCTAACCAAGGATCTTCATAAACAACTCCGCCTAATGATTCTGAAAAACGGCTATAAGCACGCTTCCACAAAATGTGAAAAGCTCGCGCTGATGAGACAATAGGGTAATAGAATAATCCGTAGCTAACGCAAATTTCAGCTAATTTAAATGGCATGCCAGCGCCACACGTCACGCCGTGCACAAGGCCTTTTGTTTGTGATAATACTCCATGCAAAATAGGCTCAACAGCGCCCATTTCCCATAGAACATTCATGTGAATGCGACCTTGACCATTGCTACGCTCATGAGCAATGCGCGCTTGTGTAATTCCACCTTTAATAGAATAAGCGATTAACTCTTCATGGCGTTCTCTACGAGTTTTTCCGTGATAAATTACAGAGATTATATTTCCATCTGTATCATGCGCGTCTGCGTTAACTGCAGAAAATGTTCCAACTCCCCCAGCCGCTGCCCAGGCACCAGAACTTTCTCCATTAGATATAGAAATACCCTTTCCTCCTTCAACAAGAGGAAGCACTTCTTTACCCGATATGCGTATAGAATTCAATAAACTCACAAGACTGCTATAGTATAATCCATCTTGCTTTTTTAACCGGAATTTGACAAAAAGTCTATTCTTGGTATGTGAAAATTATTGAATTTCTGGTTTGAGAAAATAAAATGAAACCGCAACATCTATTTTCGCAGGATATCCAATCGATAGTTAAGTGCCTCTAGCACATGTTTACTCGAGATATTTTCATGGGATTCTAAATCGGCAATCGTGCGAGATACTCGCAATAAGCGGTGATACCCACGTGCTGACAAATTATAGCGATTAATGGCCTGGTGTAAAAGTGCATCGACTTCAGCATTTGTGCGCACTGCTTTATCAAGCATTTCTCCATCAACATAAGCATTGATCATTACTTGAGAATTATAGCGTTCATGTTGACGACTCCTTGCATTCTCAACCCTCTGCAAAATACTTTGACTTGATTCCTCATTACGCTCTGCCTGAAGCTCTTCCGGCTTTAAAGCTTGGACAGGTATAACTAAATCAAAACGATCTAGCATAGGTCCAGATATTTTTTGTTGATATTCATCTGCACATTTTGGAACTTTATTACATTGACGATCTTCATCGCCAAAATATCCACACCTACATGGGTTCATGGCAGCAATACACTGAAATCTTGCAGGATACGTATAATGGTGTTGAACTCTGGCAATAGTAATGGTCCCTGTTTCAAGTGGTTGTCGTAAACTTTCCAAACACCCCCTAGAAAATTCAGGGAGCTCATCAAGAAAAAGAACTCCGTTGTGCGCCAAAGATATTTCTCCCGGCTTACCCTTCTGCCCTCCTCCTACTAATGCAGGTAAGGACGCGCTGTGATGAGGATCCCTGAATGGACGAGTTTTTACTAAACCATCTTTCGGTGCCATACCCGCCAAGCTATGCACAACTGTTACATCGAGAGCTTCCTTAGGACTAAGCTTTGGAAGAATTCCAGGCAGTCTTGAAGCTAACATTGATTTACCTGCACCTGGAGGACCGATCATTAAAACATTATGACCACCAGCAGCTGCTATTTCTAATCCACGTTTAGCAAAACGCTGAGATTTTACGTCTTTCATATCAAGATTATATGCACTTATTTCATCAAGCTTAGGCTCGGGTTGCACTAAAATAGTTTCATTTTTGAAATGTTTGATAAGCTCTAAAATATCTCTTGGGGCCAAAATATGAATATCTCCACCCCAGGCAGCCTCTGGCCCACAATCTTTCGGACATATGATGCCCTTACCATGTTCTGCAGATAAAAGTGCAGAAGGTAAGACCCCGGGCACGCTTAAAATACGCCCATCTAAGGTAATCTCTCCCAACGCAATGTAATTTGTCAGTTCATCTCTGGGAATGATATTCATTACACCTAAAATTGCCAAAGCAATAGGTAAATCGTAATGTGTGCCTTCTTTTTGAAGATCAGCGGGCGTTAAATTAACGGTTAATCTAACTGCTGGAATATCCATTCCCAAACCATGTAAGCATGCACGAATTCTCTCGCGTGATTCTGCGACAGCTTTGTCTGCCAAACCAACAATTGTAAAAGTAGGTAATCCAGGAGCAAATTGAACCTGAACCTCAATTAATTTAGGCTGTACTCCAAAAAAAGCGACTGTATAACAGGTTGCGAGCTTCATTTGTTTTTTCTTTTATTCTGCAGGCAAACCGTTAAAAAAAGATGAAAAAATGCCCTTTTAAAAAACTAATCGAGAAAACTAAACCATGCAAAACAATGCCCATAGTTTTTTTACAAAAAACGAGTTATAGTTTCTCCGTGTAAAGGCAAAATTTATGAATATACGAATACTTTTTATTGTTATAAGTGCAGCTGTTGCTGTAGGTGGAATAGGGCTTTATAAAAAGCTCTCGTTTTCTTCTGTTGATGACAGAAAGATTTGCATTTTTTCAACTAAGACACCTGGGTCGCAAGATGACATTCGTTTTATTCGTCAGGCTCTGCAACTCTATGACATTAAAAGTAATCAGATTACTGAAAACACAAATTGTGACAGCGCTTTCATAAAAATATTTTTAGAGCAAAAAAAATTTGATGAATATGCAAAAAAAGATGACTCATCACTAAAAATTGGTATTCGCTTAAATGATTCTTTAGGCGAAGAAAATCCTAATGTTATTAACTTGCCCGAGGAAGATGACGCTGAAGCTTTGTTGGAACTAGCGAAAACGATTGTGAAAAAAGCCATTAGCTGCTTATTGATATACGATGAAAGCAGTGAACATTCAAAGCGTCTAGCCTTGCAATTTCAAGAACTAGCTAAAATTAATGGAATAGAATTACGTGCGTGCATTCTCTCTGCAAATAGAAACATTCCCACGCTTTTAAAAGAAGTTAGCCAAAATATCAATGCAGTTATTTTTGTTCCAGGAGAAATTGTTTTTTCAGATTCTGAGCTTATTTTAGAATATTTCAACACAAAAAAAATTCCAGTATTTGCAAACCATGCGGGATTAGTTCGCTCTGGAGCATTAGGCGGATATGATTTTGATACACAAGAAATTGCTCATAGCATTGCTGAGGTTGCTAGTTGCTTTTTAAAAGATCAGAAAAACATTAAAGACAATGCTTTTGATGAACTGTATCCACAATTACATTTAAACATGGATACTATTGACCACCTTGGTATACAATTAGATTCTGGTGACCTATTGGACGAAGCCGTTACTGTTGGTGGCGCAGATTTATGAACACTATTCAGATTATAGGGGCCATCGAGCTTGGATTAATCTATGGATTCGTAGCGATGGGGGTGTACTTGTCCCTAAGAATTCTTGATTTTCCTGACTTAAGCGTTGATGGCACATTTCCGCTAGGCGCTGCTACATGTGCAGCTTTAATTGTTGCTGGCGTTCATCCATTGATAGCAACTATAGCTGCGATGATTTTAGGTGGGCTAGCAGGATTGATTACTGCGTGGCTATCAACTCATTTAAAATTCATGAATCTTTTGTCTGGAATTTTGGTGATGACGGCACTTTATTCTATAAATCTTCGGGTCATGGGACGACCAAACATCCCACTTTTGGGAGAAAATACACTCTTTGAAGAATTTTTTCTTTGTTTGAAAGGGCCATTAGGGCTTTTTTGGAGAATTTTTCCTATTTTAATTTTCATCGGTCTTTTGGCCTATGCTCTAAACTGCTTTTTAAAAACTAATACTGGGCTGGCGTTACGAGCCACAGGTAACAACGCACGCATGGCAAGAGCCCAAGGAATTAATGATAAAGCTATGGTTAGCTTGGGTTTGTGCTTAGCAAATAGCTTTGTTGCGTTAGGCGGCGCAATTTTTGCACAGGTCAGTGGTTATGCTGACATAAGCATGGGTGTTGGCACTATTATTATTGGACTAGCAGCCGTGATTATTGGAGAAGCCGTGTTGCCTATACGCAAAATTAGCCACGCAATTCTCGCTTGTATTGCAGGTGCAATACTATACAGATTTGTAATTGCAACAGCTTTAAACATTGGCGGATCCCTGCTACAAGCCTCTGACTTAAATTTAGTTACAGCAGTTCTTGTAGGCATTGCCATGTTATTGCCCGACTTAAAAAGGCAGCTAAGGACAAAAGCGTGATTAGCCTAAAAAATATATCCGTGCATTTTGGAGTGGGCACTGCTGCCTTTAGAACAGCTTTAAAAAATGTATCACTTCAAATTCAAGAAGGTGAATTTGTTACTGTGATTGGTAGTAATGGCGCTGGAAAATCCACTCTTCTTAATGCAATTGCTGGAGAAGTTCTTCCAGATACCGGCCAGATTTTAATTGATGAAGAAGATGTTACTCAACAAGAAACAAGCACCAGAGCAAAACATGTTGCACGCGTTTTTCAAGACCCCATAGCTGGAACATGTTCTTATTTAACAATCGGTGAAAATTTAGCTCTTGCGCTATGTAGAGGAAAAAACCGAACGCTTAAAAACGCCGTGACTAATGTTTCACGCAAATATTTTCAAAGTATTTTAAAGCCTTTGAATTTAGGGTTGGAAAATAGGCTAGACACACAAATGGCAATGTTATCGGGCGGACAACGCCAAGCCATAAGCTTGCTTATGGCAACATTAAGCCCTTTGAAAATCTTACTTTTGGATGAGCACACAGCAGCCCTAGACCCCAAAACAAGTCGCTTTGTTATGGATATAACTCAACAAATTGTTGAGGAAAAAAAATTAACAGCCTTGATGGTAACGCATAGTTTAGGACACGCCCTTCAATACGGGACACGAACAGTAATGCTGCACGAAAGCCAGCTTATTTATGACATTAAAGGTGAGGACCGCAAACGCCTTACTCCGCAAGATTTAATGCGTCAATTTGGCAGTTCAATAGATAGCGATCGATTGCTACTTAACACTTAAGCTTTTTAGCAGTTCTTTGGGTATTGGCATAAATCTGCATAAACCATTTTTTACAGCGAGCTGCATTTTCTCTAACGACTCTTTCTTCTCAATTCCCAAAGTTAATCCAGATAGCCCTTTGAACCAAAGCCCAACAGGATGTCCCGGAGCAGCTTCTAAAACGATATTGGCCATGTCTGCAGTTTCTTTCATGTTTTCCATTTTATCAAAACATAAATTTAAAAATCCTATAGCCATATCTGCACGCTCTGGAAAATTAGAAATATGCTTAACAACCACTGCTTTAAATATCCTAAAGAGCTCGGAATTTTTTAAGATATTCACTTTGGGTAAACTAACGTATGTATTGCATAGGTTAATAATATGCACAGAACTAACAACGTTCCGTTTTTGATATGAATCTAAATAATCTTGCATCAAGCAAACAACTGATTTTTCGATATCAGGCAAATACTTATCGTCTATAACTGTTGCAGAGCTTAGGCCATAAGAAAACTGCCCAATGATTCTATTAGAACATTTGTACGTACTAAATTTGTCATATGAATGTGCAGGGTGATTAAGGAACATTGATACATCTTTTTCAAAAGACTGAATCGTTTTGTATCGATGTTGGTTAAGAACTAGCGAAGACCACAGCTCTGAGCAAGAAAATACCGTTAAAAATAGCCCACACCCAAGAAAAACAGAACGAGAAACTTTAAAACTATAACTAACCCTTTCTTTCATCAATGACATAGCAAGGAGCGAAAAAATTAAAACTGGCGGGGTTTGAAACCAAGCACTTAAAAGGATTAAATAACTAACAACAAAAAACCTTGCTGACCAATCACTAAGATCAATGTTTTCTACCCACTTGTAAATAATGGTTAATAAAAGCCCAACCCCCACTAATCCAGATGAAACTAACGTTTCTAAAATTAGGTTGTGACTATGCAAAAGATTTCGCTCTAAAAATTCCCAATTAGGCTTAAAGCTTCCATCGGCATACATGCTAAAATTTTCAAGCCTAAAAAGGTTTAAAACAGGAAATTCCTGATAACTTCCCCATCCATACCCAAATAAAAGATGAAAAAATTTTGAAAAACTGAAATTATCAAAATAGTGCGATACAGAAACAATTCCAAGCAAAGTTCTGCTTTGCAATTGCGCCGGCAAAGCTGGTAAAAATAAATACGAAAGCAAAATCATTATTGCTATAAAAATAAGGCCGCCAACTATGTACAAGCCGTCGTTTCTTGGTAAAAATTTTACGCACTTTTTGCTAATGGGTAGCAAAAGAACAAATACAAGAGCAAATAAACACCCTACGGTTGCCGCTTCGTTAGTGAATAAAAACAATAAATAATAGAACACTGTAGCGTACAGTATATCCCACACACGCTTAAAGGAAATAAGAGATTTTCTGAAGTCCGCATACATGGGCAAACTTGCCAATAGTGCAAATGCTCCAATATCAAGAAACACATAGGTTTTTATGCGTAAAAGTCCGTAATAACCCACAATAGTTAATACACCATACGCTAATGGAATTAACCAAAACGGAACATTTTTTGTGCTAGAGTGTTTTCCAAGAACTAACAAAATAGCCATAGCTAGAAATGTTGCGGTACCCTCGCGTATTTCATTAATGCCACCTAATGTGGTTAAGCCATTTTGAAAAATTCCTAAAACACTAAAAGCGGCCAATAAAAAGAAGCCACTAGCGAGAACTGGAACTTTTAATTTTTCGTTTTTTCCAAATCCCAAAAATAACGCACCCCCCCCTGCTACAAACCACAAGCCAAAAAAAGCAAAATCTGATTCTTGAAAGGCACCCAAAGGCCAAATTACCGGGATAAAAGGCAAAAACACCAAAAGATAAAAATATGTATTTGTAAAAGGCAATGTCATTGGTTAACCCATATTAATAAATTATTAAAGCAAAACTTAATTTGTTGCATGTGGGATACATCTGTGGATTATACAGAAAAATTCAAGCAAAAAAACAAAAGATTTTACAGAGTTAGTATATATTTTAGATTGTAATAATATATTTTTTAAGAGGATATCTATGTTTAAACAATTTAAGGCAGTAAAGGCACTCGCGCTTGTTGCTGCATGTATAGGAAGCGGACAACTGTCTGCTGTAATTTCGGGGGGCTCTACTACTGGAAGCTCTACTTCATCATCAACAGGAGCCGCTGTTTATGGCACTTCTGGTTACTATGCTTATGACTCTGTCGCAACAACACCTTCTGCTGTTGTTACAGAAGCTTCTATCATGGCAATTAAAGTAACAAAAATTATGGGCTTAGTTGGCGCAGTAACTGCTGAAGCAGCAGAAGCAATGCGCGGAAGTGATTCAAGCGCAGCTACTTCAGGTACTGATGCAGGCGTAAAAATTGCTG
The DNA here is from genome assembly GCA_943322985.2 of Candidatus Finniella inopinata. Classification (GTDB taxonomy): domain Bacteria; phylum Pseudomonadota; class Alphaproteobacteria; order Paracaedibacterales; family CAITNM01; genus CAITNM01. Next base: position 184,152 of record CALPGA020000001.1, on the reverse strand, counting down.
GTTCAACAGGTTCTGCTCACCGCGCCTCTACATGGCTACGTGCAAGCATGGGCTTTATTGACAACGCAACAACAGATCAACAATGGAACGGTAAATCATACCTAACTATGGTTGGAGCTGACTATAAGTTCAATAACATGTTCTGCGCTGGTTTAGGATTAAGCTATTCTCACCTTGATGCAAGAACTGAGTTTAACAAAGGTACCATGAAGCAAGATACGTTGGGTGTTAACCCTTACTTGATCATTGTTCCACACAAGAACTTCAATGTTGAATTTGTTGGTGGATGGAGTACAACAAAAGGTAAAGATGATCGTCGTTGGGTTGTAACTCAAAACTCTGGTGCGGGTATCAATAATATTGATAACAAATTTACTTGTGCGCCAAAGTCACAAGCAATGTTTGGTGGTGTGTTTGCTAACTTTGTAAACAAAGTGAATAAAGCATCTTTCAGTTTGCAAGTTGGTTATTTAATGATGCAAAGCAAAATGGACAAGTTTAAGGAAACATCAGCAGACGCAAGATATAATGCAAACGCTAAAAATGTTCCATCTAACACTTTCAAAACACAAACAGCTGTAGCGAAAATATTAGTTGGCTATCAGATGACTCCAAGTGTTATGCCTTTCGTAAACATTCATGGGCAATATGACGTGAAAGAAAACAAAGGTGTTACATATGATAAGAACAAAAAGTATAACATAAACCGCTCAGCATTTGGTGGTGGTACTGGTTTCCAAGTGAAAAATGATGACCAATTATCAGGAAGCTTACAATTTGATTACACAAAGCGTGGTCAATTGTCTACTTACGTAACTGGTCTTCGTGTTCACTACGGTTTCTAGTGATTTTAGAAAGACTAAAAAAGGCGGTGGTTTTCACCGCCTTTTTTTTATTTGGTTGCAGTAGCGATCAAGCACGTATTAATAAAGCTTTTTATCTCGCTCAACAAAACAACTATAAGCACAAAATTATTAAATCTTCACTATTCCCCATTCAAATTTTTTATCAAGAAAATAATTCTAACCACGCTGTTATTTATCTGGAAGGTGACGGTCTTGTCATCAATAAATATGGAGAAGTAGCATTAGACCCTACCCCAACTGATCCTATGGCATTAAGACTAGCCTCCATTGACAAACGACATGTCACTAAAATTGTGATTAATAGGCCTTTCCACTATATAAAAAGTAAACATTCTGATTCTAGATACTGGACAACTGCACGCTATGCTCCTGAAGTAATTCAGTCAATTCTGGAAGTCCTAAGAAATTGTCAGAAGCAGTTTCATTTTAAAACCATTGAAATTGTTGCATATTCTGGCGGAGCATCAGTCGCATTATTGTTGGCACCACATTTAGAGAACATAGAACAAATTACTTCTTTTGCTGGAAATTTAGATCACAAGAGCTGGACAAGATATCATAACGCAGGACCTCTTTTTGAATCTCTTGACCCCTTAAAAAACAAAGCTGTTCTTGGACACATTCCGCAAGTTCACTTTCTTGGTACAATCGATGAAAATACAACCATTGATTTAGGCAAGCAGTACAAACAACAGATTGATACAAACAAAGTGACTATTGTGACTGTTGAAGGATTTGACCACGATAGTAATTGGCCTAGTGTTTGGCAAGAACAACTGATGAAATTAAAGTAGCAGCCCTCAGCAAAAACGATTAGAATAACACCAATACTACAAAAATGAATAATTATGATCGTTTCTTGCCCTAGATGTCGCAAGCAGTATCGACTTGACGTTAGTCGATTGAATTACACTCATCTACCTGATAACAGTGGCCAAGGTGTTCAGTTAGCTTGCTCTAATTGTCATGAACAGTGGTGGGAACTAAAAAAAGAGTCGGTAAACAAGAATCAAGCGGAATATAAGTTTGCTGCTCCAGAACAACCCTTTAGAAACCTAACTGACATCTCTCTATTGTATCAAAGACAATCAGCCAGCTACGCCTATAGACCTGTGCAGGAGCAGGATATATCACAAACGAGGGCTGATACTTATGCATATTCTCAGCAGCAAGCAGCTCAAAAAGAGATTATAAAGCCAAAAAAATGGAAAATATTTATTCAAATTACTGTGTGGAGCTTATTCATTTTAGCCGGGACAGTTAGTTTGGCACTAGTAGCGATGCATTATAACCCGGCATTATCATTTCTTCCCACAGCAGATAATACGCCGCCAACTATTGCGCCAGAAGAAGTTAGCGTTGAAAATATTCAATTTGATGTTAAACCTTTAGATGAAGAGCACCAAAGAATTATTGTTGTTGGAAATGTTAAAAATTCTGGACTGCTAACCGTACCATTAAATAACGTCCAGATTACCGCTTGGGGCACATGCCAAGAGGGACAATCTGCTAATGAACAAGGACTGTGTGAAATTCGCGTTTGGCCTTACAAATGGAAACAGGATTTACTACAGCCAGGAGAACAGCTAACCTTCAAGAGTGCTGCTAAAATTCCAGCTAATTTACAAGTCGATCAGGTTCATGTTGATGTCGCAACAAACTAAAAAAACAATTTTAGTCGGGTCTGTAAAAAGCAGAGCCCAGAAATTACTTCTTAAAAATAAACAGGCGCTTCGGGCGTATTGGCCTATTTTACTTTTGGCCCAGCTCCCTGCTTTAATCATTTGTTTAATTTTACCATTTAAACAAACGGTCACAACTTTTGATAAAAAAAATAATGCTGATACCAGTAAACAGCTTGTTGCTCATATAAAAAATATTGAGCATCGTTTTAATGAGCTAAATCAGCGATTTGTAGCCTTGCAAATTCAACACGCAAAATTTATTAAGGCATCAATATTATTGACAGCAACTGTGCAACAGGGTGCCTCACCATCAGTAAATCTGTTCAAAAAAACCACCCTTGATACTCTTGATCGTATTGGGGAAAAAATCAGACTAAATGAACCATTTTCTGGGTTGCTTACAAGTTTGCCTCAAGAATGCTCATCATTTTCCGGGTATAAAACATTGAAACAATTTTCCGTCCGTCTTCCGCTAAATCATCAACAACTCAAAAAAGCTTTTGATGATATTCAAAAAAACTACACTCCACCAAAAATAAAAAGCAACCTTCCTAAATGGATAGAAATAATTGCATCGTTTTTCCAAGGTAATATTAAAGTAGAAAAAGCAGATCAAAATAACGAAGATCCCCTTCAATTAATTGTAAATGCTCTTGATGGGCAAGACTTAAAGTTGGCCTATTCTCAAGCAAAATCCATAAAGAACCAATCAGTAGAATTGTGGGCAAAACATGTAGCTGAACGCTTATCACTTGAAGAAGATTATTCTTCATTTGCCGAAAAGGTGCAGAATTGGGTTCAGCAGCCCCCTATAGAGAATAAAATAGCGCCAATTAAAACAACACAGGAGAATATCCCTTAATGGCACTTATCAAAGGCTTACGCTTTTTCATCGCTCTTAGTGTGCTTTGCGTTATAGGAATTTTAATTACTAGCTATCCTGGTGAAGTAAAATTCAGTTGGTTTGATTATTCTGTTTCATTACCAATAGGGTTGTTTTTAGCTTGCTTAGTTATTGTTTTTGCTATTATCGCTTCGCTTTATAATTTTTGGAAATGGCTATGGAATCTTCCTCAAAACTATTTAGTCTACCTTCAAAAAAAGCGTACCCAAAGAGGAAATAATCTTTTAATTGATGGACTTAGCGCGATTGCAGCAGGGCAAAATCAGGAAGCAAAAGAAGTTATTGCTGTAGCTTGTGAGCTTTTACCAGACAATCCACTTACTCAATTTATTGCTGCACAAGCCTCATACATGACTGGAGATACGGAAACTGCCACTCGCCAGTATATGTCTATGCAAAAAGATAGACGAACAAGCTTTCTTGGACTCCGTGGGCTAATTTTGCAAGCTAAAGATAAAGAAGATAATAAACTTGCTCAAGAATACATCAATAAGGCTCTTTCAATTAGGCCTGACTCTCCATGGCTACAAGACGAATACCTTTTAAATACCATTCACCTAGCACAAAAAGGAATTTTTCCAAAAGCAGAACAAAATAAACTTACGAAGTATGTATCTAAAGCTCAGTGGTCTCGTCATCAGGCAATGCTAAACTGGTTACATTTACAAAATAAAAACTCTTTAACCAGCAGCGAAAAAGAAAAATTACATTTAAAGATTTTTGATTTGGCTCCTGATTGGACAGAAAATGTTAAACAGCTGGTAGAATACTACATTCACCATCAATCATTTTCAAAAGCACAAAAAATACTGATTGATGCTTTTAAGCAGCATCCTCATCGTGCCCTTGGCTTGTTATGGGATTCGGTTTTTCATGAAATGGAAGCTATCGATCGATATAGAGCAATGGAAAAGCTTGTGGCATCTCAAGAAAACCATCCCGAAAGCCAATTTTGTTTAGCTTCTAGCGCTATTAAAGCCCAATTATGGGGTCAAGCTAAAGAGCACCTAGATAATTTATTAACCCATGGTTACACACGAACTGGATGCAATCTTATGGCAGAGCTAATGGAGCTTCAGCATCCAACTCAATTTGATTTAGCACGCGAATGGCTACATAAAGCCGCCCAAATTTCTTCAGATTATGAATGGCAATGTAACTCTTGCAGCAATCATTTTGATAAATGGCAACTTGTTTGCAGTAATTGCTCATCTATTGATCAGATTTATTGGCAAGAATCTCCTTCCCCTCAACGACAGGTTAAGGGTGATATAGAAACAACAAGGATATGCCAGGTAGTTTAGATTTCTTGCTTAAAGCTGTCTAAAATTGCTAAATAAGAATCTTTGCTCCCCTTTTTAAGGGCTATTTCATTTGATAAAATTTTCAAAAACTGTACAGGCTTTTGTTGGCGAATAGATTTGTTTAATAAAATTCTATGCCAAAATACTGATTCAGAAGTTGCTTCCTGTTTATGAAGCCCCTTAATCAAAGAAAGGTCAGGAAAAGAAGATTTTGGTTTGTCTTTTATTGGTTCTTTTTTTGCAGGTGCTATTACTGCACCAAATATATCTTTTTTCATTTAGATTGCTTCACAGTCTAATGTTTATTAATGTAATCCATTAACGTTCCAGATCCAACGGCTTCTTTCATTTCTGCTCTTAGTGTTATGATTTGATTGAAACCAGCAATTTTAACATAAAAAACTTTTTCTCCATTTGTAATCCAAATAATTTCCACTGAAGACGTGTCTTTTTTAAAATTAGTTATAACAGAAAAGTCCTGAGGTTTTCCTTCTTCTTTTTTTCCTTCTGGTTCTGCAACCAATCTTCCAGAAAGTTCAGCATTTACCATTGCCGATAATTTTCCTTCCCCAGCATAAAAAGTAAGAAGATATTTTTTAAGGTATTCCTTTACTTTTTCTTTGTCAGTTTTTTCTAACTCATTGTACCCTAACTGAGAAAAAACCTTTTCTGTAATTCGCTCAACATCTAGATACTTATTAATGCACTTACTTAACTGTTGACGTTTGATGTCATCAGATGCATTGCCTTGGTTAACTATTGCTAGAGCTTCGTCAACCAGATTCTTAATAAAAGCTGAGACTTCTTTTTCACCATTTTTTGAAGTTTCGCAGGTGTCCTCCCCTATAGCAGGGAATATACACAAACAAATAAAAGAGATAACATATAACATCTTTTGCATTTTAAAATTCCTTTTGGGGGGAATACATTTTTTGATAGTATCATTAGAAGATGAATAAAACACTAAAATACTCTTTAATTAGTTTAAAAAACTTAATACTTTTTTCCATTATTGGCGGACTTGCGTTCTCGCCTTTCAACCAGCCTATTGCTTTATTTTTTTCCATTTATGTGTTGCTTTCGCACATTCAAACACAAACTTGTTTTTACAACTTTTTCAAACGAACGTTTATCTTTTTTTTCTTTTTCTTTTTAACTCAGCTTTATTGGGTGGCTTGGGCATTTAATGTATATGGCATTCCCGAGGCTATGCCTATTGGGTTAATTTGCATGCCAATTATTATTGGGATATTTCCAACCATATTTATTTTGCCTAGCTATTTTTTCAAAGAGAACACGGTTGCATTTGCATGGATGTTTTTCCTTGGTTGGTGCTTAAGTGAAATCGCCAGAAGCTTTTTATTCACCGGTTTCCCCTGGAATTTAAATGGCTATGTTTGGGATTTACCACTTTTACAATGCACCAGGTTTTTTGGAATCTTTGGATTATCATTTTTAACAACAGCTGCTGCTGTTGTTTTGTACACCAAACAAAAATGGCTTGGGTTAGGTATTTTTGGCACCCTGCTCTGTTTTTGGATTGAAGGAAATCAGCGTTTAAAATCACCAGAATTAAATACTGAAATCTGCTTACGATTAATTCAACCATCAGTTGACCAACGTGAAAAATGGCACCCTCAATTTTTTGAAAAGAACTTATCAATTTTAGAAATACTATCTAAAGCAGATGGTGAAAAACCAGTTCATGTAACCATTTGGCCAGAGGCCGCTATAACTATTCCACTTGATGCCCATGTTGATTTTTCAGCTCATCTGGGTAGCTTTATTAATCAAGGTTACTTGATTACAGGCGCACCAAGAAGAATGCATAATCCAGAAAAAAATTTCAGTTGCCTTCAAGTTATTGATAGTAGAGGGCTGATTCATGCCACCTTTGATAAATTTCACTTGGTACCATTTGGTGAGTATGTTCCTTTGCGTTCTCTAAACCCCCTTCCAAAACTTACCAATGGAAGCATTGATTATTCTGCAGGAACAGGACCACGAACAATTCGCGTATCAGGCATTCCCTCATTTAGTCCTCTTATATGCTATGAAGCTATTTTTAGTGGGGCCGTTATTGAACCCACAGACCGTCCCCAGTGGCTGTTAAACATTACGAATGATGCTTGGTATGGAATAACCAGTGGCCCCTATCAGCACCTTAAAATTGTACAGGTACGCGCCATAGAAGAAGGCCTCCCCTTAATACGTGTAGCTAACAATGGTATTAGTGCAGTTATTGATAGCTATGGAAGAATACTTCAGCAATTAGAACTAAATAAAATTGGGTTTATCGATGCGCATCTTCCAACTCATTTACCACAAACGCTTTATCGTAGTTTTATTAATTATTTCCAGCTTGGATAAATCCCTATTTCTCCAGTGGCACTATTAAGAGTCATAGCTAAAGAAGCATGGCTTCCTGGAAAATAAGCTGAAGGAGTGCTCTCTCTATCAACGTATCTATTATATTCAAATTCATAATTTTCTAGCAAAGCATTTGGGACATAAAGACCTGAAATTCTAAAACCTTGCGTTTGCAACAAATCAATTACTTCAATCAAATCTTTTGACCAATAACAACTCGCTAAGTTTATTTCTAAGCTAGAGAGATCTTCAGAGAAAGATTTTATCTTATCTAAAAACCCTTCTTGAAAAAGAAATTTCATTTCGCGCAGTTCCATTTTTGAAGCATGATACAAACAAGCGAGTTTATTTACCGAATCCCACACGGAAATTCCTATGCAGTCACATATACCGTCTGTGTATAAAAGAAGCTCTTCCCCCTTAGTAATTCTTTTTTCTCCCATACCAAATTTTTGCACAACCTCCCCTCCCGCTTCAACTATACAGGTGGGATGCTCTGATGTTCGCGCAAGCTGAGGGATTACTATTTCTTCGGAAACAACAGGAATTGCAGCATAAGCAGCTTTGAATTTCTCTATTTTCCCTGGATTATTTATCAATCTGGATGTGAAAGTATAGTGTCCTATAAATCCTCCATGCGAATCAGAAACCGTTACCCTCTCTAGAATAATATCAGGAGCACCCGAGACAGAAGCAACAATTTTTTGAGTATCAAGAACACTCAATACAAAAAATACCACAAAAAAAACTCTCATGACGAATCCCCCTTAAAAAAAATAAAACCAATCCACTATGATATAGTGACCACCTCAAAATTTTTCAACCCAAATCTTTTTGTCCCACCTTCTTTCCCATGTGCATAAGATTGTGGAAAAATACACATAAGCGCTCTGTAAACATTGTGTAAAAAAGCCCCCTGTGCATAAATGCTTAGTTAGCCATGAAATTCTGTAACTTATACACCGGTTGTAAACACACAAACAAAAAATATCCCCAGATTAGAAAAAATTTTACACAACCAACTCACATAAGGATTCTATCCTCTATACAAAAAGAAAATCTTGTGGATAAGATGGGGACAACTTTGGGATTAGGCTTTTGCACAAGCACTACTACCAACACTAAAACCTTTAAATATATATATTATTATTAGTATGAAGATTATTCAGGCATTAAACGGTCACACCGAAACTCAAAAACCCATTTGGATAATGCGGCAAGCTGGTCGTTATCTGCCAGAATATAGGGCTTTGAGAAAAAAGTCCCCTGATTTTATGGGGTTTTGTCTAAACCAAGAAATGGTGGTGGAGGCAACACTTCAGCCAATTGTTCGCTTTGGTTTTGATGCTGCAATTATTTTTAGTGATATTCTGGTCGTTCCACATTTTTTAGGTCAGACGGTTCATTTTAAAGAGGGGGTGGGTCCTATTCTTGAGCATCCTGACTGGGAGAAAATTCTAGATGCCTCTATGAGCGATGATGTTCACCTTATCTATGAATCAATAAAAAACGTTAGACGAGAGCTGGACTCACAAAAAGCACTGATTGGGTTTGTTGGGTGTCCATGGACAATTGCTTCATACATGATAAGCGAGGGTAAGACCAATAGCTTTGATGGGTTGGTTGCGCGTGCTAAAACTTGGCCGCTTTTTAATAAGCTCATGGACAAACTCACCGCGGTCATTTCAGATCATGCAGTTCGTCAATTAAAGTCTGGGGCAAACGTTGTGCAACTTTTTGAATCGTGGGCGTCAGCTGTTCCGGATGAGCTTCAACAAGAGTGGTTATTTGAACCCGCCGAAAAAATCATTCACAAAATCCAAAAAGAAGCACCTGAAGCAAATGTTATCTATTACGGCAAGGGGATTGCTCAGGAGGCCATAAAAAATCTAGGGCATTTAAATATTGGCTTTGGTGTAAGTCAGGGTACAGACCTTTCCAACCTAGTGGACACAACAGCTTGTTTGCAGGGAAACCTGGACCCCCAAAAACTTCTCAGTGGTGACTTCAAAGTAGATGTTTTAAATATTTTAGAATTCTCAAAAGATAGGCCTTTTATTGTTAACCTGGGTCACGGAATTCTTCCTGAAACCCCAATATCACATGTTGAGGAATTTATTTCTTTAGTGCGGAGTTGTTGATGAAACAGAAAATTGTGATTGTTTTGATGAATCTTGGGGGGCCAGATTCTCTTAATGCAGTTCGGCCTTTTTTGTTTAACTTGTTTTACGACAAGGCTATTTTGAACTTACCCAACCCCCTTCGTTATCTGCTAGCAAGGTGGATTTCATTTTCTCGCAACAAAAAAGCCAGAGGGATTTATTCTTTAATCGGGGGAAAATCACCCATTTTAGAAAACACACTTGTTCAAGCAAAGCGCCTAAAGTCTGCACTGGATGGTGATTTTGATATTATGGTTGTTCCTGCAATGCGCTACTGGAGACCCCGATCCACCAATGTGCTTGAGGCTGTAAAAGCCTTTAACCCATCTAAGGTTGTGTTGTTACCTTTGTATCCACAGTTTTCCACAACAACCACAAAATCGTCCATTGAAGAATGGCAAAAAATAGCCCCCCAATGGCAATCAAAAACCGTCGTTGAGTGCTGCTATTTCAATGATCCAGATTTTATTAAGGCCCACCAGGATCTTATTAAGCCAATTTTGATTGAGGCAAAGAAACATGGAGCCCCTAGGATTCTTTTTTCTGCCCATGGATTGCCCCAGAAGGTTGTCGATGATGGTGATCCCTATCAGAGGCAAATAGAGGCAAGTGTCGTGGCTATAATGCAAGGTTTTGATGGAACTGACTTCGTTATTTGTTATCAAAGCAAGGTGGGAAGGCTCAAGTGGTTAACTCCAACAACAGAAGACGAGCTTAAAAAGGCAGCGGCACAATCCACACCAGTAGTGGTGGTTCCGATATCTTTTGTTTCAGAACATTCAGAAACTCTGGTTGAACTAGATATTGATTACGCAAAAAAAGCAAAAACCTGGGGGATTCCTTTTTACGGACGAGTCCCAGCTTTGGGGGATAACCCTTCATACATAAAATGCTTGGAAAATTCTGTGAGACGACTGGTTGCAGAAAAAATCACCCTGGAACCAGGTTGCTCAGCTGGCTTGTGTCGGTTGACCCAAGCGGAGTGTTGGCAGCAATAAGCTGGGGGTTTTCCTGATGAGTTGCTCTCGCCAGAAGCTCTAATAACGAGCGGGTTTCTGGTTGGGTTGTTTTTAACTCTGCCAAGATTTGGGATAGGGTTTTACTCTCCCATCCACCGATAAGCTTTAAAAGGGCAGGAGAAGGACTGTGAGGCTCTAATGTAAGAAGAAATTCACCTAACTGGCGAATAGCTTGATAAACGCCAGCTCGGTCATCTATTGTTTGTTTTTTAGGGTCATCTTCTTTATTAGATTCAGTTTTTTCTTCGTCTGATAATGCTAAGTTTGTGCTGGATATTGTTTCACTGTTAATTTTTTCATCAGGAACTTTTTTGCATAAACTATATAATCCCTTTAGTTCTTCCAAATGACTAATTAATCCATCAAAGCGAGGGCCTTCATTCCCAATTGCATCGTTTACAAAGTCATCAATGCTTTTTAGGTTTTGTATGCATGCTTCAAGCAATGAAACTTTTGCTGTTCCTTTTTCTTTAGTAACCTCAGAAAGCGCATTTCGAATTCTGTCTATGGTAATTAGGCCATTGGTCAAAGATTTTTGATAAGCGTCGGCAGCAGCTCCACCTCTTTTTGCTGTTTTTTCTAGATTGTCAGCCTCATAACATTTTGCGAGGTTGGGGGGCTGACTAAAAATTGGAGACAGCTCATTAAGTGGTTCAAGGAGTATTATTTCTCCTGCTGATCTTAAAAAAGATTCAAGAATGTTTGTGCGAAATTCTTGATCAGGATCTTCTGTTTTTTGTGGATGAAGATCTTTCCAAAAAGTTCTGATGAATGTTAGTAGTAGTGCTGTGTCTTGTGAAAAATTAGCCACTCCATACAGATGGAGCCTTGCTTCTAAAAGCCATGTAAAAAGCTGTAAATCCTTTGTTTTTGTTTGTAGGGCATCAGTGCACAGGCGCTCAACTTCTTGCCAATTTGCGTGCTTTAACTCTCCTTCCCAACTTTCTCGATGCATGCCGTCATTTTCCTCACGTCGTGCATCACGAATTTTTACATAAATGGGATCATAGCGTAGCCACTCACCAACACCATTATTTGTGCTTATGGGGGTTAATAATGCATTAGAAAAGGTTGAGGTTTGCGCTGGGATATCGCTCATTGCTCCCCCGTTTCTTCTTTCTTTTTTTCTTCTAGATTGTTCTCTTGTTCACCAGAAGTATCTTCATTTTTTGGATTTTCTTCTTTTGTGTCTTTTTTTGTTTCAGAAAGAAAAAAACCAAAATCAGTCGATTCAATTGTTCCGTCGGTAAAAACTGGTTTATCTTTTATTTCTTTTATTTTTTCTGGCAAATCAGGGGCAGATGTTGGAAATATTGGCAGGGTGATTATCTTGGGTGGCCCTTTTGATTTGCTAGACGAGTCAATCAGACTTATAGAGTTGTACACTGTTGTGAAAGTTTGATCACTCATCGGGATGCTGAACTTTAGAACATAAGGATTTGGTTCTGAAATTTTAGAAAAAGAACCCTTAGGAGCAAGGTGATCACGAATTAACCATAACAGTGCCCACTGATTATCATAAACAAATTCAGCAGTAGCTCCCTCAACTTTAAGAGATGATTGTCCAGAATCTGATTGTGGTTTTGGTGAAGCCCCTGTCTCTACCCATTTAAAACCAATCGTTACGGGAGCGCCAAAAATCCAGTCTCCTTTGCCTTCCAATTTTTTGTCTTGCTTATCAATAGTGGTTATTTCATCTGTTTTTATGTACCAGTCAAGAATATTAATACCACCGTTTTCTTTGTCTTGAGCAACTCTAAAGTTAACTTTTATATTAAAATTTGGTTTGTCGGCACTTGGGTCCTTAAGATAGACATTAAGAAATTGACGAACATCTTCCATGGACAGTAAGAATTGTACAACTTCCTTCATGTCTGGACCAATTTGATATAACTGATCAAGAACGGCCTTGGTGGAATCGCCGCACTCTTTGAACATGTCAAAAAATTCACGAATGTCTTCTGGGTTCGCTTCACCATTATTTTTTTCAAGTTTTGCACCTACAAACGGAAACTTTCCTTTTAGATTTTTATTGAAAAATAGAAGTAATTTTTCATAATTTTCAATAGCATATTGGCGCTGTAAAACTTCAGATCGCGATAAAGCTTTCACTTTAACTTCTCGCAAAATTTCAAGTAAATAATCTCCTGAAACCTCATTTAATTCTCTTAGTTTTAGATCTGAAAGCATATCTTTATAGTTACTTACATTAAGGGTTTTTAGAATGAAGTTTTCAAGTTGTGCAAGGGAATTGCTTGGTTGTTTCTTGCTGTAAGCCTCAACTTGATCTGTCAGTCTAATCCATTTCTCAACTAAAGCTTCATCTCGATCTTCTGCCCCATCAAACGCAGGTGTTTTTAATAGCTCTACAATTGGTTTGGCAAAATCATTTATTGCAGAGATTAGTAGCTCTCTTTGAATAACCGTGTAGTGCTTTAAGTCATTAATATCGCGAACTGCAAAAGCACTAACAGATGCTCCAGGTTTTCCGTCCCACCAATCAAAGTCATCATGCTTCATTTTGTAAAGCTGATGTTGCTTAATGTAAGTATCAATTTGCATAAGAAGCCATTGTGATTGGCCACAAAGCAAATTACGAAGATCTATGTAGGCTTTGCTTACATCGTCTTGTTTTAAAACCTCTAATAATTTTCCAAGTGGATCAACAACAGCTTTAAAGTCATTTATTTGAGCTCGTAACATGCGCTCTGCACCTGTGCCTGGTTTTATGTCTTTTGGAGTGTCAATGAATGTTTGTGCTTTACCTAGGGTTGCCATTAAAACTTCTTGCAGATTTATTCTTGCGGCTATCTTTATGTTTTCTTGGACAGACATTGGATATGCAAGCAAATCTTTACTAATGAATGCATCAAAATCTTTCATCATATTAAAGGCTGCTTGAACCAAGATTGAATCCCAATAAACAAGTTTTCCTGCTGGGATTTTCGTTGTGAGAGGTTTTCCGGATGGGGCCCCCATAAAACTGAGCTTAAACAAAGAAGTTAGATGCTTTTCCAGTGTTAATAATCCATGAGAAGGGTGAGGCGCCTTCTGGTTAAGGCCTTTATCCACTAAAGAATCATTAATAGCCATCAAGAAATTTTTAAATCGATTAAATCCAATAGCAGTTTGATCAACTAAATACTGAGTGACATCGCGACCAAAAAGTGGAGACATGTCTATGTGGTCAAGGATTTTATCAAATTCTTTTCCTGGCACGAAAGTTTTTCCGTCCATCCATGTTGAGCCCAATTCTCCCAAAGAAGGTGCGGTTAGTGACAAATCTCCCACAGCACTTCGAAGACTCGTAAGATCAGGAAGGTGTTTTTCATTTTGGCTTTGTGTTTGATTAACTAAGGTTTGAATACGCGACACTAGCGTTTGTGAATCATTTTTAGAAAATAGAGCATTTAAAAAATTTTCATATATAATTGACAAGGTTTGTCTTGCCATTTGTTGATAGGGCTTAAGGTCAATTAAAGGATAGGATGACTCATTTAGAACTTTTCGGAAGCTGGCATATTGTCCCACAAAACTTTCAGGTAAATGAGAATTAAAGGTGTACATAATTAAGCTATCAAGGTCACGAGCATCGGGCGCACTTTTTAAGTTGTTAAATTTAAATAACATATCATTAAGTTCGCATAATCCCTCGACATATTTTTTTAAAAGCATGTATTCGCTTGATACTAGAGGATTAAGAAGAGCAGCCAATGAGGTTGACCTATCACCTGCTGTTGGTCGTAATTGCAGAAGTTCTCTTGCTTTCATTAGTAAATCAACATAAATGGTGCGAATTACTATTTCTTGGTAAGCAACTTGCAAACCTGCATGAAGATCTTTATGTAGAGGACTAAACCAGGATGCAGGAACGATAGCAGAAATGAATTCAGTCTGTTGAAGCTCTTGCATCATATCAAGCAATTGACGTGCGTAAGTGTCAAATAAAGATGCTGAATGACCGGGTTCATCAATTTTTAAATGCTGCATGTCTCTTAAAAGACTGCTCATTTTTGATAGAACGGGTAAAATACGTTCTTTTTTTTCTCCAAAAGTATCGTATGCATTAAATAGTCCGTAAGTTCCAAGTAAAGTGAAACATATGGTTGTGTTTCGAATAATATTTACGCCACGATTCAAGGTAGCAACTTTTCCTGTTAACGGTTTAGCAATTCCTATCTCAGAGAATATCTTACCTTGAAATAAATCTCGTAAAAATACAGGGGATATCGATGTGTTAGTGTGTGCTTCTAATGATAGATCAGAATCAGAAGTGGGTTCATTTAGAAATGGTAGAGATGACTCACTAATTCCGCTGTTGCCTGTGAAATATATACCGCGCAATATTGGAGCTTCATGTGTAGCACTGGCATGAAAAATACGATTTATATACCCGCTAAGATTTTCTTTAATTGTTAAAAGCTCTTTAGAAAAAACAAATAGCCCATCAGCGTTGCTAGGATCTATGTTTGAGCTTAATAGCTCAGTGCGTGCCTCATCTATTTTTTCATCAAGATACTGAAATGCTTCATTGATCCAGTTTTGTGAATACATATATTGCAGATTATATGGACTTGACCATCCCAATATATTTCCTTGATTTTTAACTGGTAATTCTTGCGCAAAATTTTGAAAACCTGGAATTGCATCACAGTATGTAATAACAACATAAACAGGCAGCTGCAAGCGCAAGCTTGTTTGTGCCCTGCTGAGAGTGTGTAGCATGGTGTTTGCACGGGCTTGTAAGGCATCTGGTGATAGTTTTTCTTTGCCATAAAGATCTTTAGCGCTTATGCATAATACAATACCATTCAAAGGTCTAGATGCCCTATATCGTGCAAGAAGAATCAGAAGATTACGCCAGGCGATTGTATCTGTATCTGTTTCTGGATTATTCAAGAATAATCGACCCGCTACATCTATAAGTACGCCACGGCTGAAAAATTTCCAACGAATAGGGGGATTAGGTTCATGCAGACTAAAATCTGGGCTACTGTGAGGCTCGTGCAACTGAGTGTGGTTCACAAGTGTTGATTTTCCAGAGTTTTTTGAACCTAAAACGATATACCAAGGTAGTTTGTATAAAGCATGTTCCCCAAAATTTTTCTTTAAAAACTCAAGGCCCTTTAGAAAAATCTGACTAATAGAATTAACTTGTATCCAACCCTGTTTTACCAAAAAAGACGTGATGATTCCACCGAGCGGCGGAAGAGAAAAATTTCGTTTTAAAAACGATTTTTTTTCATTAAGACTGATTTTTTTATCTTTTCTAACGCTCATGTTAATTATTAAAATACATATCAGCATGACCATTAAGCCAAAAAATATTAACAAAAAAATGAGACTAGGTAGATTATTTGTTTGGTTTTGCACAAATTGAATAAAATCAGTAAAATTGCTAGGAGCGGTTGGAGTCATTTAAACTACCGGTCCTTGCTTTGTAAGATGAAAAATGCTTTCTAGTACTTCGTGAAGATCTTGTGAGATAAGCATCCAAATTCCATAACTTACAAATAGATAGATAAGCAGAACACTAAGGGCCGTTAACGACCAAGCTCTTAGGTCAGGAAGCCCTTTTGTTGGTGCTTCCGTGAAAACAAAACTCAAAGAATCTTCCAGTATATAAGCGCGATCTCCTTGCATTAGTGTTGTTGATCGATGATATATAAAGCTAAAAAGCTGCTGCTTATATGATAGGATTTGTGAGTTTCCTTGGGTGCGGAATTTTCCTTGAAAACCTAATGAAAGACACAGAAGATACAGCCTTGCTAGCTCGCGCTGGAGAGGATCATTAGTTCTTAAAAGGCTTTCTATTTGAGAAAAAATTCTTTCTCCAGCAACTTGGGTTTGAAAAATTTTAGTTTCAAGGCAGTTTTGCCTCCAATAATTTGCTCCGTGCCAAGTTTGATTTATCATCACTTCATCAGCCATTGCAACAAATATGTATTGGGCCTCTTGAATAAAAAGAGAGCTTGGTCCAACAGCAATCCGATGAAATCTTTCGCGTTGTTTATCAAAAAATGTCGTAAAGCGTTCTTGTAATGCCAACACAGGACCTGAAACGGTAATTGTCATGTCATCATCTGTTTGTTCATCTGTTGCAATTGCCGAAGCAGAAGAGCTCCTTAAGGCCACTTCTTTAATGCGCAAAAGCTCATAGTAAAATACGTCAAACTCTTCGCTTATAATGCCATGATGAGAAAAACTTATTGTTTTCATGGGGAATCATTCTGACGAACAAAAAGGGTAATGTCCAAAGGACGTTTATCTGAGGTGTCTCCTGGATTAAAGATATTTAAATTTTTCCTTGATCTAACAAATTCATCATCTTTTTTAATCACAAAAAGAAGTGTACCAGCATTAGGAATAAGGTCTTCTAATTCATCGTCCTTGATTGATGTTCTTATTGCACCTGAAATTCGTCGTGTGCTCACGACATCTATTTTTTCATCCGAAGTAATGATAGCCTCTTGAACCCAATCATACATTTGATTTTCACTCATGCCCGGGGGGCAACGAAACCCTATATATAGATCGTCATTAGTGTAAGAAGGCTGTAAATGAAGATAAAAAAGCCTGTCTTGTTGATGAAAAGGAATGCTTAGATAGCGCTGTTGTATGGAAGAAATTGTTTTTTCAAAAATATTTAAAAAATATTCTATACTATTCCCTGGATTAAAGGGGTCATATGTTGGGAGGATGCCAGGAATTTGGCTGGTTTGTAGCGGTAGCAGATTAGCTGCAATGTTAAGTAAATGATCAAAAAGTCTTTCTGGATGTAATTTTTCAATGCCCGTTAATGGTTCAAGGATACATAGGCATGAAATGAGCGGTTTCAATGTTGCTTGTGTCTCTCGGAGTATAGGGCCTGAAGTGGTCTGCTGTGATTTGTTTATCAAGTATGCAGCTTTTTGTCGAATGTTTAGAACTATTTCTGCCAACCGTTTTCTAATTGGGTGCCCAGCTAAAATTGATAATGAGGCAGAAAGGAAAGATTTTAGGGCGAATTGTTTTCCATCAAACATAAGTTTTATTAACGGAAACCCTATACATTCGTTGGGAACTGTTTCTGGATTTAAAAATAGTTTTGGCCGCAAAATTGGCAACTTGATAACATTATCAGAACTATTTTCATCAACAATGTTGTTGTATTCGATAGAATCGTAACGTTTCTTGTTGTTGCTTGTTTGATGTAGGCACAAGCAAAGTGTGATTTCGGCTGAGCTTTTTAAAGCTAAGTCCGCAAGATTGTACCTAAGGTTAAGCGGATGTTCTTCATTTATTGTGTTTTCTGAACCATGTAAAACTGTTGTGCCGTCAGGAAGAATCGCCAAAAGTTGGGAAATTTCTACAATGCCTTGGGCTAGAAGACTTTGATCAATTTCTAACTCTAATATCCCCCATCCTGTGTATGCGCTGCTTAAACTTGCGGTATAGAGTAACTGCTCTAAGCGTTGCTCGCTGTATTGAAAGTGCTGAGGACTTAATAGCATTCCCTCGTGCCACTGCACTTTATAAACATTAGAAAGCATAGTTTGGGACATAGTGCTTTAATAAGAGTATTTTAATAAAATTATGCGAACTTTTGTAGCGAATGGCAAGAAATTCCTTTAAAAGAAAGTTATTGTTCAGAAAAACTCAGGTGCTTTTTTGTTTTGCAGTAGAATCTGCTTACTAAAATAACGTTTTTATTTGACTGTTGGCTTAAAATTTCTTATTGTGGTCACACCTTTGGAAGGGTGGCCGAGTGGTTAAAGGCAGCAGACTGTAAATCTGCCGACGGATGTCTACGTAGGTTCGAACCCTACCCCTTCCACCATTTTCTTATTGTAAAATCTCTAAAAGCTTATCTAGCTGCGATAAATTTTTAAAATGGATCGTGAGTGCCCCAGCTTCTCCTTTAATCGCTAAATTTACTTTCATATCTAGAGTTTCACTTAATTGCGATGTTATGGACTCTATGTCAGAATCAATCGGACTTGAAAATTCTTTAGCAATTTTTTGCTCTGGAAATTTAAGTTTTTTTTGCTTTTTAACTAGCTGCTCAGTATCACGTACGCTAAGTTTTTCTTGTAAAATTTCCTCAACTAACTCATCAGGGTTATCTGAAGTAATGATTGCCCGTGCATGACCAGCGCTTAATTTGTTATCTCGGATTAGTGCTTTTATTTGTGGGGACAAAGCACTTAGACGCATCATATTAGCTACATAGCTTCGACTCTTGCCTATGCTGCTAGCGATTTGCTCCTGCGTTAGATTGAATTCACCCTGTAACCTTTTTATAGCTTCGCTTTCTTCAACAGGATTAAGATCATGTCGTTGGAGGTTTTCTATAAGTCCTATTTCCAATGCTTCTTGGTCATTGCAGTTAATAATAACAACTGGCACTCGTTCCAGGTTTGCAAGCTTTGCTGCTCTCCACCTTCTTTCTCCGGCTATTATTTCAAAGCGACCAGCTTGAATTTGCCTAACGAGTAGAGGCTGCAATATTCCTTTTCGTTGAACAGATAAAACTAAATCTGACAATTCTTCTTGAGAAAATTCTTGGCGTGGCTGATTGCGCCCAGCTTGAATTGAAGTTACATTAATAGACTGTGGTGTCTGCTGTGCATGTGGAATATTTACTTCGCCTAATAATGCTGCGAGACCTTTTCCGAGAGTTGGTCTAGTGGGTATCATTTCTATGCCGCCTTTTGTGTGTGTATGCGTTGTAGCAGTTCTTTTGTTGCATCCATGTATGATATGGCGCCGGTGCTTTTTACGTCGTATAAAATAATTGGCTTTCCGTGGGATGGTGCTTCTGCAATCTTAACATTCCTTGGAATTACTGCCGTGAATACATTTTGCTGAAAATGAAAGCGAATATCGTTTGCAATTTGCTGGTTGAGTGTGCTTCGCTTGTCATACATAGTTAAAAGAATTCCTAGTAATTGTAACTTAGGATTTAACCCTCCCTGAATTCGCTGAATGATCTGCATAATGTGAGTTATTCCTTCTAATGCATAGTATTCGCACTGCATAGGAATAATTATATGCGTGCTTGCCGTTAGCGCATTGACCGTAAGAAGTCCTAAAGAAGGTGGGCAATCAATAAGAATATAGTCATATTTTTCTTTGAACTCCAAAATCTTATTGTGCAAAACAAATTCTCGGTTTTGTACCTGTAATAGCTCAATATCTGCCGCTGCCAAATCCATATTTGCACTAATTAAATCTAGGTGAGGAATGTAAGTGCTCTGAATTGGATTGCCTGACTGACCGGCCATCCAATCATAAGAGCCAAGATTTTTTTTGTTTCCGTTTACTCCTGAAGTGCTATTCCCTTGTGGGTCAAAATCAATAAGCAAAGTTTTAAATTGAGAAGCTGCAATGATGGTTGCCATATTTACAGCTGTAGTTGTTTTGCCCACTCCTCCCTTTTGATTTCCGAACATAATAATTTTTGCTGTCATTTTTTACACACATTCCAAACTTTTATGATGAAGCCGTTTTCATGAATTGTATTTTGAGAGAGTTCGTATTGAAAATTCCAATTATTCTTTGCTTCGGCAATTTCATCCTCTATTTTTTCACCCTTTAAGAATATTCCGCGTGCATCTATTGTTTCACGTGAAACAAATACCATTGCCTCTAGTAAATTATTTAAAGATGAAAAAGCTCGACTTGTCACGACTGTTGCATTGTGTATTTTTACATCTTTCCAACCACACTCGTGAATGGTAACAGGTAGCCTGTATAGATTTTTTATATGGTTCAGAAATACATTTTTTTTGCTGGTCGGTTCAATTAGATGTACATTACTAGCTCCATCAATTGCTAATATCATTCCTGGTAAGCCAGCACCGCTTCCTATGTCTATTATAATGTCTTTGCTGTAGTCCACGAATGACGATAGTTGTAAGGAATCAAGTATGTGACGACTATGAATATTTTTTATCGTATCGTCATGAATTAGATTTATTGATTTATTCCATTTTATTAATTCGGCGATAAAGGGCAAAAATATTTCAGCACTCATATTAGATTTTTCTAAAAAAGAAAGATAATTTAATTATATCTCAATCTTATGAATCAATTTCATTTTTGTCTATAGCATATTTTTTGTTGCAGTACTCGCAAATAACAACTATTTCTTTATCTGGATTCTGGCTGTCAAAATTTTTAACTATATTAACAATTTTTTCGTGATTGCAAGTGCACTTAAAAGTTAAGTGTGTTTCACGTGAAACAATTGGGGTCAGACTTCCAAAAACTAAATTTATAAATTTTTCCATTGGCAGATCGGAATTTAGTAATTCATTATGTTTTACTGTTGATGCAAGGCAAGATGCTTCTAGCCATGCGTCGTTTTCTTCAGCGCTATCTGTATCCCGGGTCGCTGGAATGCGTTGCAAAATCAAGGCAGCACTTGAGATATTTTTTTCTTCAACAGAGCTGCACAGCATAACAATCGTCGGAATTTGTTGAGACTGAATAAAATAGTGCTGAAAGCATTCCTGTAAATTTGAAGCGCTCAGATCTATGATGGTCTGGTAATGCTGGTTTTCAAAATCAATTGTGAAAACTAACATGCCTTTGTGACCAAAAAGTTGAGGCACTGATAGTTCGTCAAGACCTACTTCAGATGTTGAATCAAGAGTTGCGCAGCATCTGAAAGATTCGCAATTTATTGAGTTAACAAGAGCCAACTTAACAGGTGATGTTCCTGTTAATTGCATGGTTGCTTGTGTGTCTGACTTTATGTCCATTGTGAAGCACTGCGAGATCGCGCTCATTTCTGCCAAAAGTTTGTTTATTTTTTTAGGATAGCTATGATTTTTTAGCGCTTCTGTGGTCGAATGGGTTAATCTGCAAAAATGTCCTTTTAAAGTGCCATTGTTTAAATAGAACGATAAACATTTGTCTGTGTTCATTTAATTTCACATTATCTAGATGTGATCAAAGTATCAAATGCCTATCGATTAATCTAGTGCTAATATTCTACTTGTTATGAAGAGCTGAAGCATCTTGAGCTGCTATCACAAAGCCACGCATTAAACGCGAATATGTGCCTGAGTATAAAAGAAACAATCTGTTTTTTTTTGTAAAATTCATAAAAAAAAACGTGAAGTAGAAATTCTCTTTTTGCCAGCATTGAATAACTCTGCTTGTTGATCGTGTAATCTTGCTCTAAATGTCAGTAATGGGTATGTGATGGCAGTTTGGGCACAGGTAATTACGGCTCCCATCTGGAGAGATTCATAAAAACTGGGAGTTTCGCCCTTTACTATTAAAGGGCTTATATAATTCTTTAGCGCTAAAAAAGTGCCGACATGTACAAAGCTGGTTTGAAAGGTTAGTGTTCCTCCAGTAAAAAGCCATTCTCTGCTTTTCCAAAACTGTGCCCAGTTAATTTTTGTATCAAAGAACGGAATATCTCTTTTATTTAAAAGGCACACCTTTATGCGTTCAAAGGGATTCATGCAGATTACATCGCTCCCTGCTATAATAGTCGTGGCGCATAACTGTGGAATTAATGGGTATTCCTTTGATAAGTCAGGCATTAACACTTTTGCTTGAGGTGTAACCGTCAAATACAGAGAATAAATTACCTGTGATCTGAGAAATGTTTCTGCGCTATGAACGCTTAAAAGACCAATGTAAGGAATTTTCTTGTTAAACAAATCATGAGCTATGTTTTTGTAAGATGATCCAGTGACTTGTCGAAGAATAGTCGGTGTGTCAAAAGCAAGAGATAAGCAGGCTCGTTTGGTGCTTTGAGTAAAATTTTCAAGAAAAATTTGATGATTTCTTGGTTTGCTGATGGTGCTGCTAGTTGTGCAGCTTGGTTTTTCAGTGTCTATATTTGTATTATCAGAATTTTTTGAGTGAGCTTTTATGCAAAAAACTAAAATACACAAAGCAAATTTAAGAAGCAAAATTAAGTTCTCGCTTGTTAGTTTTGATCTCTGAATTTTATTATTAATGAAAATAAGTACAACATCAACTTTCTGTGTGCTATATCTTTTATCATTGTGCACAAACTTCGTTTCATTAATGCGCTTCTTGTGTGATACTTTTTCATGAAGATATTGTTCTAGAGCCACATCGAAGATGTATTTTATCTAAATTTTATTTTATTAAAGAGCAAATGATAACAGAAACATCATCACTTACAGATCGTATTGTTCAGTTCCTGGGCCGTGACAATATAGCAAGAACATCACAATACATAGTCATGGCGCTTGCCCTTTGCTCATGTGTTGCAACACTTTGGGTTATGCGTCTCGGATCGGGTGTTTTAAGAGCAACAGCTGTGCTTCCCTATCTCTATATCAATCTTGGCTTGCTTGTATTGATGGCTATTTTTATTATTCGGCGTGTCATTATTTTATGGTTAGATCGTAAACGAGGAATTCGTGGCACCAAGTTACATCTTCATTTGGTTATGGTTTTAGCCATAACCTGTCTTCTTCCTGCTGTTGGCATTTCTGCGTTCTCTACTTTCTTTTTTAATTCATCGATAAAATCACTTTTTACAGAGCCCTTTAAAACCACTATTAATGCTGCAACGGAAATCGCTGAAAACTACATTAAGGAAAACCAAAAAACTATTCGTATTGATGGAATGAGTATGGTTATGCAACTACGCCCTGTTGCTTCAATGCTTATTCAAAATACTGAAGATTTCAATCTTCTTTTGACTCAGCACTCAGAGCAACGAGGTCTGAATGAGGTTCTTGTTTTTGATGGGCTGCTTAACATTATTGCAAAATCATATTTTACCTTTGCATTGGCATTTGAAAATATAACCTTGCAAGATCTAGCAAAAGCAAAAGAAGGTGAAATTGTTCTGTTTACTCACAAGGACAAGGTTCGTGCGCTAATACAATTGGATCCAGTTAGTGATACATATTTATTCATTGGAAAAACTGTTTCTGAAGACGTTACTAAAGCAATGGATAAAGCAAAAGGGGCTGTTACAGCATATTCGATGCTTGAGCTTCAGCAAGGGGATATCCAATTAACTTTTCTGGCATTTTTTGCAATTTTAGTGCTGGTTCTGATTTTGGCCTCTGCTTGGATGGGATTGTCGTTAGCTAATGCACTTTTTTCTCCTATATCAAAACTTATTGAGGCAGCACATAAAGTAAGTCATGGTGATTTGAATGTGCATATTACAAATAAGCCTTTAAATAATGAAATTGATAATCTGATAGGTGCGTTTAATCACATGACACACCGATTAAAAAAGCAGAATGAAGAGCTTGCTTTTAATCAGAGAAAAGCTGCATGGGCCGATGTTGCGCGTAAAATTGCGCATGAAATTAAAAATCCACTGACTCCAATACAGCTTTCAGCAGAGCGATTAAAACGTAAATACTTAAAGCAAATTGAAAATGACCCAGATACTTTTCAAAACTGCATCGACACGATTATTCGTCAGGTAAATCACATTGGCAATCTTGTGAATGAATTTTCATCTTTTGCCAGAATGCCAGAACCAAATATACAAGAAGAAGATCTTGTTGATTTATGCAAACAGGCAATGGAATTGCAAATTCAAGCGTATCCGCATATTACATTTGAGTTTAAGGGGCCTGAGAATTTTCTTTGGAGCTGTGACAGTCAGCAAATCAGCCAGTTGCTAACAAATATTTTGCAAAATGCTGTCAATGCTGTAGAAGAAAACAAAGTTTTAAAACCTTTAATTTCAATAAGATTGTTGCTTGAAGACAAACATTTTTATATGATCATACAAGATAATGGTCCTGGATTTGAAAAAGAAAATCGTGAGCGCTTAATTGAGCCTTATTACACAACGCGTGAAAAAGGTACAGGATTGGGTTTAGCGATTGTTTCTAAAATTGCAATGGATCACAATGGGAATGTAGAATTTAAAGACAACGATAACCAAGCGGGTGCGAAAGTTATTTTAGAGTTCTCTTATTCAAAAAAGGAATACCATGGCGTTTGATATTTTAGTTGTAGATGATGAGAAAGATATTCGCGAACTGATTGGCGGTATTTTAAGCGATGAAGACCACAATTGTCGTGTGGCAGCTGATGGTGTGCAGGCGCTGGAAGAAATAAGGAAACGTCAGCCAAATTTGGTAATACTTGATGTGTGGTTAGGTGATGGGGAGCGTGATGGTCTAAAAATTTTAGAGATTATTAAACGTGATCACCCGTATGTGCCAACTGTTATGATTAGTGGGCACAGCACTATTGAAACAGCCGTTTCTGCTATAAAAAAAGGGGCATACGATTTTATCGAAAAACCCTTTAAAACTGAGCGTCTTCTTATGGTTGTTGAGCGCGCAATTGAATCAGCTTCGCTGAAACGTGAAAATGATGAATTGCGTCAACGTGCTGGAAGCTCAGGACTTATCGGAAAAAGTTTAGTTATTGAGCAGATTCGCCATCTCATTGATGAAATAGCTGAAGGGAATAGTAGGGCGTTTATCACAGGTCAAGCTGGCACTGGAAAAGAGAGCGTTGCCCGAGAAATACATCGGCTTTCAAAAAGAACGAACCTTCCTTTTACAGTATTTAATTGCGGTAGCATTCATCCTACGGCTATTGAAGCAGAACTTTTTGGTACTGAGATTCAGGGGCAAAACCAAAGTGAGCCTCGTAAAATTGGAATTGTTGAAAAAACGCATGGCGGTACGTTGTATCTAGAAGAAATTCAGCATTTACCTTTGCCTATTCAAGGCAAGATAGTCAGGCTTTTGCAGGACGGCACATTTTTTAGATTGGGGTCAAAAGATCCAATTAAGGTTGATATTCGCTATTTTGCAAGCACATCTGAAAATTTAAATGATCTTGTTCAAAATGGAAATTTACGAGAAGATTTGTATTATCGTTTTACAGCAAATCATATTCGCCTTCCTTCATTAAAAGAGAGAGCTAGTGATATCCCGTTGTTAATTTCTTATTTTATGGACAGTATGGCAAAAAGCCGTTGCTCCATGCCCAGAAAAATTGATGATTCATCCTTAACAGTTTTGCAAACGTATGGCTGGCCAGGCAATATTGTTCAGCTTAAGAATGTTGTTGAATGGTTGTTGATTATGGCGGGAGGAGATCCAGCAAGTGCCATAACTCCTGAAATGCTTCCTCCTGAAATTCAAAACGATGCCCCTCTTGGAAATAATTGGCAACAAAAATCTGCAGATATTATTGTGCTTCCTTTACGTGAAGCCAGAGAGACTTTTGAGCGAAAATATTTGCTTGCTCAAATTCAGCGCTTTGATGGAAATATTTCACAGACAGCTAGATTTATAGGCATGGAAAGGTCTGCATTACACAGAAAATTACGTGCTTTAGGTGTTAGTGATTATCGTGAAGGTTAAAAAGTGAAGGTAATTATACTTGGTGCAGGTCAGGTAGGATTTAGTATTGCGCGCTATTTAGTGCAAGAACAAAATCATATTACTGTTGTTGATAATTCTCCCCAAGTTCTTGATATAATTTCTGACAAACTAGATGTTCAGCCGATTCTTGGATTTGCATCTCACCCCGATGTGCTTGATCGGGCAGGCGCTAAAGAAGCTGATTTGATTATTGCAGTTACCTCTTCGGACGAAGTAAACATGATTGCTTGTGAGGTTGCAAAAAATCTATTTAATGTTCCTATGAAAATAGCACGAGTGCGACATCAAAACTATTTACATTCTGCTTGGTCTGAAATGTTAGCATTAAAACAATCGACCATTGACGTGATCATTTCGCCGGAAGTTGAGGTTGCTCAAACAATTAGCAGAAATCTGCGTGTTCCTGGTGCCTTTGATGTTATTTCTTTGGTTGATGAGTCTCTTAAACTTATTGGAGTTCGGTGTTTAGCTCATTCAGGTATTGTAAATACACCTATAAAACACATTAGTTCACTGTACCCTAACCTTGATTTGGCAATCGTTCTTATAAAACGAGAAGAGCAAATTATTTTTCCTTCGTCACGTGATCATCTCTTGGTTGACGACGAAGTGTATGTTATTGCGCCACGAGAGCAGCTTAATGAAATTATGGAGACCTTTGGATATTCAACATCCGAAAGCCGAGAAATTCTAATTGTAGGAGGGGGAAATATTGGATTAAACCTTGCTATTGGTATGGAAAAAGAATATCGCAATGTTCACGCGCGTATTATTGAAAAAGATCCAAAGCGTTGCGAACAAATTGCACGCTTTTTAAAGCGCACAGAAATTTTACACGGTGATGCTTTAGATTATGATTTGCTTCAAGAGGCTAATATTGAAAATTGTGAAACAGTTATTGCTGTCAGTAATGATGATAAGGTTAACATACTATCATCTTTAATTAGTAAGCGGCATGGAGCTAAGCGTTCATTGGCTCTTTTAAATAACATGCAGTACGCCTCAATGGTTACATCTTTGGGGGTTGATGCTGTAATCAGTCCCAAGGCTTTGACTGTGTCTACTATATTGAGACATGTTAGAGAAGGCAATTTACAAAGCATACACCCCATAGCTGAAGGAAATGTCGTTGTTATTGAAGCGCGCGCAAGAGAAACCAGTCACATTATTGGCCTTGATATTGAAGATGTTACTATTGCTTCAGAAATTATGGTTGTGGCGCTGATACGTGAAGATACCTTACATTTTTTGCCTGATCGTATGAATATCAGTGCAAATGATAAGCTTATTATTGTGACTCAAAAAGAATCTGTTCATAAGATTGAGAAGTTATTCTCTATTCGCCCATATTATTTATAAAACCATGAGATAAATATGCGATTTTTTCTGTTTGTGTCATTTTTATTTTTCAGTGCTATTTTTGCAGATGCACCATCTTCTATTGATGGTATTAAATTAAAGAAAATCGAAGACTTTTTAAGCTCCATGATTAGCCTTGAGGCTGATATAAAGATGGATATTGATTCAGGAAATAAGCAGGTTCCTGCGGAGCGTCATGAAGGAAAAATTTGGCTTGATCGTGGAAATGGCCTATTGCGTATTAACTACGGAAAAAGCTTTATGGTGGCAAAAAAGGGCACGTTAGTTGTGCGACAAGAAAATGAACGCCCTCAAGAATACATGACTGATGATACACCAGCAGGTATTCTTTTGTGCCCTAAAATTGATTTCGAAAGCAAAGGTATTGTTGTCAAAAGTTTAACATCAATAAAGGATCTTTGGCAGCTTTCTTTAAATTACGAAAGTCCAGTTGGGTCTGTCCCGGTAGTTTTATATTTTAGGCCTAATCCTGTTATGGTTTTAATGGGGTGGACCATTCAAAACCCAGATGGATCAGTAACAAATGTGTACTTAAACCCCGATAAAACTCATATGGCGATTAAAATCGATCCATCTGTTTTTAAGATAGATTAGTTAATTCATTTTTCTCTGTTTTTAGATTCGCATGCAGCAGTTATTGCATTGCTGAATTTTTTTGCTTTTTTTCCTAAAATACGTCTTGTCGCTGTCTGCATACTTTGATCGCATCCTACTCTATTTGCCATATCTGCGACGCCATTTACTAGAAAAACTGCATTCTTACCAAATAGCCTTAGTAAATTTTTTTTACTGTAGAACAGTCTGCTTTTTTTTAATTTATCTGATCTTAAAGTATGGATTTCTAGGAGTGATAAAGTACCTATTTCTTTGCAGATGCTAACGTTAAATACAGCAATTAGACTTATATATATAAATTTTTTAATGTATGAATTCATAAAAAAACATTGAATATCAATATCTGTATTGTAAAATTATTTTTTTAATATTTTATTAATATCTATTTTTGAAATGAAAATATTGTAAATATAAAAAATAAACTTTTTTAAAAGAACAAACGTTATTCATGGTATTACTGATAAAATACAAAAAAAAATTGTAAACAAAAATAAATGTATGTTTTATATTTATGGATAAGTTAAAAAAACTTGCTTGTCATTATGTATTTATGGTTTAATAAAAGAAAACAAAATATAGTGCCAGAAAGCTACGTGCTTAATAAAACTGGCCGTTAAGATCTGCTGGAGATATTTTATTTATGAGTAAAAAATTATTAATTGACGCGGCTCATGTTGAAGAAACAAGGGTTGCTGTCGTTGAAGACACTTGTCTAGAAGAATTTGATTCTGAACATTTTAGTAAAAAACAACTGAAATCCAATATATATTTAGCAAAGGTCATACGTATTGAGCCTTCACTGCAGGCTGCTTTTGTTGAGTACGGTGGCGATAAGCACGGGTTTCTATCTTTTGCTGAAATTCATCCTGATTATTACAGAATCCCTGTGTCTGATCGAAAAAACTTAACTGAAGAGATCACAAAAGAAAATTCTGATAGTAGTGTTGGTGAAAACTCAGAAATTTCTGAAGAAGACGAACTGTCAGTAAAGCCAAAGCGTAGTTACAAATACAAAATTCAAGAAGTTATTCAAAAACGACAAATTTTGCTAGTGCAAGTTGTTAAAGAGCAGCGCGCCAATAAAGGCGCAGCATTATCTACATTTCTATCTTTGGCTGGGCGCTATTGCGTATTGATACCAAATGCAGGCACACGTAATGGTGGCATTTCTAGAAAAATTCAAGACGACACAGATCGTAAGAGATTGAAAGAAGTTTTAAATGATTTAGATGTTCCGGAAGGCATGAGTCTTATTGTGCGTACTGCAGGTCAGGAACGTTCAAAAATTGAAATACGTCGTGATTATGAATATTTAATTCACGTGTGGGAAGAAATTCGCGCTAAAACATTAGTATCCATTGCGCCATGTTTAATTCACGAAGAAGGCGATCTTGTTAAGCGAGCGATTCGTGATATTTATACGCGTGAAATAGATGAAGTTCTTATTGAAGGTGAAGAGGCCTACAAAGAAGCCAAAGCTTTCATGAAAATCTTAATGCCGAGCCATGCTAAAAAAGTAAAGCTTTATAAGGATGCGCAAACGCCACTATTCCATAAATTTAAAGTTGAGCAGCACATTGAAAAAATGATGTTTCCAAAGGTTGATTTGCCTTCTGGTGGCTCAATCGTGATTAATCACACAGAAGCGTTGGTTGCTATAGATGTAAACTCTGGGCGGTCTACAAGAGAACGCAATATAGATGTGACGGCACTTAAAACAAACCTTGAAGCTGCGCAAGAAATTGCACGTCAACTTCGTTTACGTGACTTATCTGGATTACTCGTAATTGACTTTATCGATATGGATGATAATAACCATATTCAGCAAGTTGAACGCAAATTAAAAGAGGCTTTAAAACCAGATCGCGCGCGCATTCAAATAGGAAGAATAAGTCATTTTGGTTTATTAGAGCTTTCTCGTCAGAGGTTACGACCAAGCTTAATGGAAACCCATACTTCTCCATGTGCGCATTGCCATGGCACCGGAATAGTTCGCTCAACTGAATCTTTGTCACTACAGGTACTACGAGTAATTGAACGAGAGGCTATTAAAGGAAGAGCTGCTGAAATTCAAGCGGCTGTTCCAAAAGGTGTTGATTTATATCTGCTTAACCAAAAGCGTCGAGAAATTACGTTGATAGAGAATCGTTTTGATGTGTCTGTTTATGTTACACGTGAAAATATTGCCTTGGCACCATTTTTCCGTGTAGATGTGGTCAAGGCAAAAGAAAATGTAGCCATTCGAGATGATTCTCAAACAGTTGACATCATAGCAGAGCAATCAAGTAAAATCGGAACTGTGACAGCAGTACAAGAGTTGGGCGAAACTGATACTGCACAAGAAAACTCAAACGCAAGAAAGCGCCCTAATAATAGACATAAAAGAAAGCATCCTCAACACAGAGTGCCTAATGCAGAGCAAACTGCTGATATGAATCAACAATCAGAAACAGAAGTTATCGTACAAAAACCTATTAAAAAACACAACGTTTCTTCAAAAGATAAGCTT
Organism: Candidatus Finniella inopinata; assembly: GCA_943322985.2. Lineage (GTDB taxonomy): Bacteria > Pseudomonadota > Alphaproteobacteria > Paracaedibacterales > CAITNM01 > CAITNM01. Next base: position 153,979 of record CALPGA020000001.1, on the reverse strand, counting down.
GTAGCTAATATTGCAAACCCCGAAGAGAGCGATACATCATCAATTCAAGGCGCAGATATAATTGCTCCTCAGTTTGGGAAAAAGCGTCGTCGTTACCGCGGAAATCGTAAACGAAAAGATGGTGTCATGGCAGCTGAAGGAAGTGCTTCAGTAGAAATGACCAAAACAGAATCTTCAGATACTTCGCCAAAAAAAAAAAATTGGCTTAGGCGGCTTTTAGACTAACTGCGGAGCGAATTTATTAGCTCCCACAAGTCTTTTTTGCCACTATAAGCTGTAATGATGTTATTGAATTGCTGTTGACGCTCAATCATTTTTGCCATTTGAGGTATCGTTTCAATTGTGCTGCTTTCTAGTGCTCCTACAGCTACATTTCCTGCGATAGCTTCACCAATGTATGCATAGGTCACATTCCCAGATTTTTTTATGTTTGGTAAATACAAGCCGTATTCTAGCATTTCTAGTCCATCTGGATTGTTGAATACGCCGACTGCTAAGCGACCAACCAATTCAGATTGACCATTATCAAATTTTGCATACAGATTTCCATTTTCTTCCGTTTCTAAAGACTTGAAAACGCCTGCTGCATGACCATCTACTTTAACTTGTAAGCGTGATTGTCCGCCTTTCAAACGTATAACTCCATCAGGTTGCCCTACGGTTCCTAGATTCATTTTTGCATTGATAGAAGAGCTTTCTGGGCATGTAATGCTTAATGCAGGGGGAGTTGCATCATCATTAAAACTAGCAGGGCATCCATTAGCATCAAACTTAATTGTTACAGGACTGCTTGCACTATAGTCACCATTTACAGTAGATCCAACAGGTGCTTGAATTTTTAGTGACCAAGATTGACCGCTACTATCTCCATCAGACCAATCGGCATTTCGTGTGAATACATAATTAAGTGTTCTAGGGGTGCCGGATGAGTCAAATACAGTGATGGCTCTAGTAACACTATCCCCTTCTGCTCCACTTAATCCACATCTAAATGAAATTTGCGAAGTTGCTACTGCACTTGACGTCATATTTGAACAATCTAGAACGCTTAAATCTCCAGGTGTTGCTGGCAACACTCCGTTTACTGCTGGTGTGTATAATAACTTCATTCCGAAGTGATTTTTCATTTGATTTTTTGCGTTGTAATCAAATGTTCCAACACGTGTAAAAAATTGATTGCCATCTGCATCTTGTACCGGAAAAAAAGACGCATCGCCTAGTAATGATAAATGCGTTTTTACTTGTGAGTCCATTGGGGTTCCGGCACCTCGAATATAATACTGCACATCGTTTTCTAAAATACCGGCTGCTTCTCCACCCATATAAGAATAATAGACGTTCTGAAAAGTATTACGAGAGCGTCCGGCGATTGTGGATTCAGCAGCTAAGTTATGGGCTGTATCATTGGTGGCCTTTGCTATGTTGTTTAGAGCAACGGCATCTCTGTTTAAAGCTCCTGTTAGGGTTGAGTTATCAAAGCGTGAAACGGCATCTGTCATTATGCGTCCTCACTTACTATGCTTTTAGGTAACAATGTGGTGTCGCCTCCATAAACAGAAAGCATCTGCTGAATGGGTTTGTTTCCACTGTAATAAACGGGAAGTCTTCCATTCTTAGCCGGATCAAAACGCACTTCTTCTATTCTTTTTGGTACGTACAAAGATACAGGAATGTTTTTTCCTTCTTCATCTGCAATTGAGGCATGAACTGTATAACCACCCGATTCTGCGACTTCTCCGTCTTCATTAAGTCCATCCCACCTTAGATATTGAATGCCTGGTTGCTCATCAATCCTCCACTCTCTTAATGTTTTGCCACCCAAATCTGATAATGTAACATGCACGATTCCTTCTTGTTCTGGCACATCAATCGCAAAGTCTATGGCTCTGTCTTTGAATTCAAGTTTGTTATCCTTAATTAAAGCGTCTTTTCCTACTTGATTACTCATAGACAAATATAGTTGCTGTAGAGCCATTTTGTTGCCATCTTCCTGCATTGCTGCACGTTGCATATTGCCGGTGGCATTAAGCATGTCTAACATGCTTCTTAGCATATCAGTGGTGTTGAATTTATCGTCACCTAAGGGCACTCTTCCTTTTACGTAAGCCAGCACCATTTCCTGGATACCCTTAACAGTTTTCTTGATATCTTTTTCAAGCGGACTGCCTTGACCTTTTGTAAACGTATCAATGTCAGCATTTTTCAATAAATCATTAAAAGGCGTTTGGCTAATTTCTTTTTCTTCGGGAAAATAATTTTTTAAATTAATATTCGAGCGGAAATCCTGAGAACCTATTACGCTTACATTACCTGGCATTTTTTATTCCTTTATATTGATTTTATTAAGCTGGGGCCATTAAATTGCATTCTAGATGGGTCAATGGCGTACCCTTCTTTAGTTACAATGTTCATAAATTCTTCTCGGTGCTGAGCAAATAAGGCAACAACTTCATTATTTGATCCTGAAAACATTACGCGTATAGCCCCTTTGATACCATCTTGGTTTGTTGTTTTTCGATCAAAGCGCATGTGAATATCCACAATTCCATCGGGGTGTTGAATCGGCACGGTAATGTGTGGGTATTGAGTATTGAGTTGTTGCTGAAATTTTTCTTTCACATCACGAAGCACATCAATTTCTTCTCTGCGTAGCAAACTTGCATGTTCACTGCGAGAGACAGCATTTGCTTTTATGGGTGCTTTTGATTTTTGATTTGTTTCATTGAATCCATGGGAATCATTTTCGCTATTTTCGTGTTGTAACTGTGCATGAACAGCGCCTACTAAACCCATTGAAGTTTTATCAGCGCTTATTGAAGAAGCTAGAGTAATTAGCGGATCTGTTGCTATGCGAGAACCATATCCTTTGTCGGCAACTTGTCTTGGGAGTTGTACAATAGGAGCTGAATTTAAAACTTCTAAAAGTCTTGGAGTGTCGGTTAAAGGGATACGATTGTGTTTATCAAAATACTGTATTGAATCAGGCTTAGTATCAAATGTGGGTTTAGATTTATGCTTATCGTTGCTTTTTTGCAAAGAATCATTTTCTGGGCCAAAACGATGATTTTGCAATGTTGTTGCTAACTTTGTTGCATCAGAAATTTTGCCGTATATTTGAGACGATGCACTTTCTAAAAAAGAATTAAAATCTTCATGAACTGGAGCACGTACGCCTACGCCTTTAATTTGAGATAAGAATCTTAAATCGGGCGGTAGATATTTTACTGTAGTGTCTTGTTCTGGTGTATTTTTCTGCGCGCGTGTAAGAGCATGAGCTTTCACTCCATGGAGTGATACATTGTGTACCATAACCTACTCTTATTTTTGCTTTGTTCTAGTAGTTGCAAAGGTTATGCCATGGCAATAAAAAAGCCCTACACAAGGTAGGGCTTTTTGAAGAAAAAATTTCTTACGAAACTATTTCTTTTTTTTATCTGCAGTTGGAGCAGCTGGAGTAGCGTCAGCAGCAACTACTGGAGCAGCAGCAGCCGGAGTAGCATCAGCAGCAACTACTGGAGCAGCAGCAGCCGAAGTAGCATCAGTAGCAACTACTGGAGCATCTTTAGCAACTACTGGAGCATCTTTAGCAACTACTGGAGTAGCATCAGCTGGTTTAGTGTCAGCAGCAACAAGAGCAGCTGTAGTAACGATAGCAAGAAGAGCTTGCTTTAACATGGTATTCTCCTTAAATTAAATTTGAATAAAAAACTTACAGCGTCATTCTATTAACCGTAAGCTTCACTGACAAGAGGTATTGTGTATTTTTTTTTCACTTATGTAACACATTCAACCCAAGATCACGGAAAAGCCTTATCTGAACTGCATTTAGAGAGTGTGTCTTTTTTGGTACAATCTAGATATCAAATTCTTGGACGAGGGCAACGTGGCAGAAAATGGGATAGTTCTCCTGGCAATTTGTTCTTAACTGGTTGTTTTTCTTCATCTAAAAAAATTTTACCGGGTCAATTATCAATTTTAACTGGCGTTTTCTTTGCGAAAATATTGAAGCAATTTTTGCCTGCACAAAACATTGCTCTCAAGTGGCCAAATGATTTATTGCTCAACCGTAAAAAATGTGGGGGCATTTTGATCGAGATAGATGAATATATTTATATAGGTGTTGGCATAAACATTGCCTCACACCCTGATAATACCCCGATGCCGGCTACACACTTACAAGCTTGTGACCCTGTTGATACGAATGCTTTAATTCTAAAAATTATTGATACATTTCCTAATCTAGAAGAATTGGGAAATTTTGAAAAAGTGCGACATCAGTGGTGGGAATTTGCAAAAGACAGCTTGTCTTGTTGGAGCTTAAGAGAGCCAATAAATGGAGATATTTTAGGGGTTGATGAGCAAGGTCAATTATTAATAAAGTCAAAAAATGGAGATCTTATTAAAAGACACCAAACATTTAGTGAATAAGGATTTAGATATGCAGACAGCTCTTGTGACATTGTGAATTCTGGACCAGACTGCAAGGTACCTAATAGTTGAAAATCTAGAGAGGATTAGTGGAAGATATCGATGATTGGCAATCTAAATTACAGCCATGCACTTACTCAAATAGGTTGTTGGATAAAATACTTTCGAAAAATGAGACAGCTGAGCATCAAGTAGATATTATCGAAGTTAAAAAGGCAATTTTTTATGCCAAAAAATATCATGGGGATCAGCTTAGAAAATCGGGAGAACCTTACTATTCGCATCCACTAGAAGTGGCTTATAAAGTCTCTGATTATCTTTTTAAAACACACATGATACTTGTAAGTATTCTTCATGACACAATTGAAGATACAGAGCTTACTTTTAGCATGATTGAATCTATTTTTAGTCAAGAGATTGCCAGTAACGTTGATGATTTGACTAGAATCAAAGCAGATCAAAAAATTAGCGCAGCTGAATTAATTGAAACTTTGTGGACAGAAAAAAAATACGATCTTGTGCTTGTTAAGTTATTTGATAGGCTTCACAACATGCAAACTATTGGAGCAATGTCGCCTAAAAAAGCACAATCTACTATTGACGAAACTTTAAGGTATTTTTTGGTATTAAGTGAAATGATGAATCTGCCAAATCTTGGTGATTACCTTTATAACGAATGTCACAAAGCAAACGTGATTTCAGGGATAGTTGAGGAAGACTATGTTTTTGATAAGCAATTTAAACTTCCTAGTTTCCTTTTGTAAGCTCTTGATCCTCTAGTTTTTGGAAATGAAGTAAGCTCATAAAAAATCCTATACCAACCGGTATGAATATGCAAAAAAGTCCCCAGTACCCTAAATGAGCAGTGGTATATACCAAACCAAATGATGTTATTAAGTATGTTAGTAATTTTGCAACTGCACTTAAAAAACTAGTGTAAGTAAATCTTTTAAAGATCGGAAAATATTTATAAAATATAGGGGTTGCGGGAACATGATCAAATACAAATAAAGCTGCCAAACACTGAAAAATTAAAATAGAAATTGCATTTGGTGCATGGCTTAGCACAATGGGAAAAAAGAACAGTGTCACAAAAAATAAATAAAATTTTATTTTAAGAATTTTAAAAGGCCGTATTCTAAAACTCAAATATGCAAGGCTCATTATTCCAAATAAATCTACTATAGACACCCAAAAATTTTGACTAATAACCTCAGCAGACGTAAATCCACATTCTTGCTTTAAGACGTCGCCACAGTAAATATATATGAAGTAAAAACAAGGTGGTCTTGCGCACTGAATAAGAAAATATGAGATGGAGGTTAATACAGAAGGTTTTTCATTAAGATATTCTTTGTTTACCTCATCTATTTTTATTAAGTTGTCCTCAAGCCTATTTTTGAGCTTACTTTTTTTATTCGTAAATTCATCTGCTTCTTTTAAACTTGTTCTTGCTGCCGTTCCAACAAGGGCAATTCCCGCACCAACCAAAAATGCAATACGCCAGCTAGAGGAATCACTGTAAATATTTGTGTTGGTAAAAATTGATGCAACGCCCAATGCTGCAGTCGTTCCTAAAGCTGAAAATACAGTTATCAGAGCTACTAGTGAATATTGAAGAGGAGGCTTTGAGCTTTCGGTTAAATAGATTTCTGCGCCACGGGCTTCTGCCGTTGCTGCCATACCCTGCACTGCCCGACATGCAGTAATGACCCAAGAAGCTGTGATTCCTATTTGTGCATAAGTTGGAAGACTGGCGATGATAGCGCATGATATTGCCATTAAAAAGGTTGTCATAATTACCACAACTTTTCTTCCCATATAGTCACCTATGTAACCAAACAGAAGTGCTCCAAAAGGTCTGAAAAAATACGTTGAACAAAAAGAAAATGCTGATAATAATGAGGCTGTGAAAGGGTCTACTTTTGGAAAAAATAAGTCATTCAATAAAAAAGCCATGTGAACGTAAAGCATCAGATCAAAATATTCTAAAAATGTACCAACAGAAAGTAAGCCAACGGCTTCTCTTTGATTTGTTGTTAATTTTGTCTGGGAATTGCTCATTTTTTGAATCTACGTTCATTACAAATGTACTATGAAAGATTCGCGATATTTGCTTGTGTGTCAAGATAGTTTGCGATGCTGTATTGAAAATTCTTGTGATCGATCATGATATGTTGTAGGTATAAGTATAACCTTTAAACTTTATACTATGGCAAAAGAAGATCTTATCGAATTCACAGGTGTTGTCACTGAACTCCTTCCTAACGCAACATTTCGTGTAAAATTAGACAATGACCACATTATTTTGGCACATACATCTGGAAAGATGAGGAAAAATCGAATTCGTGTGTTGATGGGGGATAAGGTTACTGTTGAAATGACACCTTATGACCTTACAAAAGGTCGCATTACTTTCCGTCAAAAATAGCACTTGGACTCTATGCTAAAAATCCCGGAACATGTCCGGGATCAAATAGTTTGATAATTAAGTGTGTTGTGAATTTATTCCGCTGTGCTGCTTGTTTCTGCTGTACCAATCATTCCATCTGCAACGACTCCAGAATTGTCACGAATTGCTGTAGCGATGCTTGTTGCTATGTCAGGATTTTCTTTTAAATACTGACGAGCCGCTTCACGACCTTGACCTATGCGAGTTGATCCATAAGAATACCAAGATCCAGCTTTTTCAATAACGTTGGCTTTTACACCTAGGTCAATCAATTCACCGGCTTTGGAAATGCCTTCGCCATACATGATGTCAAAATCAACAACTTTGAAAGGAGGGGCCATTTTGTTTTTCACAACTTTTACACGTGTTTGGTTGCCCACAATTTGGTCGCGATCTTTCAGGCTGCTAATGCGCCTAATATCAAGGCGAACTGAAGCATAAAACTTTAGCGCATTACCGCCGGTTGTTGTTTCAGGGTTTCCAAACATAATGCCAATTTTTTGACGAATTTGGTTAATGAAGATAACCATACAATTCGTTTTAGAAATTGAGCCTGTTAATTTACGTAGAGCTTGGCTCATCAAACGAGCCTGTAGCCCCATATGAGAATCACCCATGTCTCCTTCAAGTTCCGCTTTTGGAACAAGAGCAGCAACACTGTCAATTACAAGGACTTCTACTGCTCCACTGCGAACTAATGTATCCGCAATTTCTAGTGACTGTTCTCCAGTATCAGGCTGAGAAATAAGTAATTCATCAATATTAACACCCAATTTTCTGGCATATCCTGCATCAAGCGCATGTTCTGCATCTACGAAAGCGCAAACACCACCAGATTTTTGAGCTTCTGCTATAACGTGCAAAGCAAGTGTGGTTTTTCCAGATGACTCAGGTCCATAAATTTCAATAACACGACCTCTGGGCAATCCACCAATTCCAAGCGCTATATCAAGACCTAATGATCCTGTTGAAACAACATCTGCTTCTGCTGCAATTTCGCGTTGTCCAAGACGCATAACTGAGCCTTTTCCAAAAGCACGTTCAATTTGTGAAAGTGCAGCTTCTAGAGCTTTTGATTTATCTGCGCGTGGTTCCATGAGTTTCTCATCTTTAATTGCTTAAAACGTCCTTAACCTTAGCAGCCAGGTCTTTTAAGGTAAAGGGTTTGGGCAAGAAATGAATGTTGGTATCGTCTCCTAGGTTTTTTCGGAAATCGTCCTCTGTATATCCGGAGATGAAAATAGTTTTTAAATTAGGAACAATTTCTCTGGCTTTTTTGTTCAGCTCAGGACCATCCATTTGTGGCATGACTACATCAGTTACTAGCACATCAAATTCTACTCCTTGCATAATAGTTTCTAATGCAACTTCTCCATTGCAAGCCTCAATGACCTGATAGCCTTTTTCTCTTAAGGCGCGAGCGCTAAACATACGTACGGCATCTTCATCTTCTACAAGTAATACAGTTCCAGATCCGCTCAGGTCACCTTTGTGTGTCTCTGCAATTACTGTATAGGGATCTGCAGCACCACTATATTTAGGTAAACATATTCTAAACGTGGTTCCTTTTTCTGCTTCACTTTCGACAAAAATAAAACCGCCAGTTTGTTTGACAATTCCATATACAGTGGAGAGCCCAAGTCCGGTTCCTGCACCTACTTCTTTTGTTGAAAAGAATGGCTCAAAAATATGTTCTAGGTTTTCTTCGTCAATTCCATTTCCTGTGTCAGTTACTTCAATGATGACAAAATCACCAATTGGCATGGTTTCATGGCCAACCGGCATTGGTTTGGTATTACTAATATTATTTGTTTTGATGACTAAGTTGCCGCCATCTACCATGGCGTCTCTTGAATTTACAGCCAAATTAATGATGACTTGTTCAAATTGGCTAACATCGACTTTTACTGGCCAAATATCACGTCCATGAATAACATCTAGATCAATTTTTGCACCTATTAATCTGCGCAGAAGTGAAGAGAGCTCAGCCAGTGCATCTGTAATATTTACAATTCTTGGTTGTAAGGTTTGTTGTCGTGAAAATGCAAGAAGTTGCCTTACTAAATTTGCTGCACGATTAGCGTTTTGTTTAATCTGAGAAACATCTAAATATGACGGATCATTTGGCATGTATCGCTGCAACAATAAATCACAAAATCCAATCATTGCGGTGAGAAGATTATTGAAATCGTGCGCTATTCCACCTGCAAGTTGCCCAACAGCTTGCATTTTTTGAGATTGAATAAACTGCTGCTCTAGTCTTTTTTGTTGAGAAATGTCCATTAACTGTAGTAGATATTCATCGCGTTCTTTATCAATTTGGCTAAGGTAAGCAATGCAGTGAGTTTTAGCATCATGAAAGGTAAGTTCAACAGGTGAAAAAGTATTTGCATTTAAAGCGTCAACGAGTTGCGTGTGTGCACTATGACTTAGCAAGTTCAAAAAGCTAGAATTTGAGCTAACGATTGCATTTGGTAAGGTGTTTTCAATTAGCCCTTGGAATGCTTGATTGAAACTTTGTATTTCTCCTGACTTATGAATAATAACAGCAGGAATGGAAGCTTTTAAGAATGTTTCTTCGGCATGATTATTTTTAGTTTCGTCGATCGTTAATCCATCAATTCTACAAATAATTGATGCACCTGTTGCTGTTGCTAAGGTTGGCGGAAACCAAATGGCTTTAAATGGTGAATGTCGAAATGGCTTGATCTGTATGATTTTTATTTTTGCCGCTTGCCAGTCTTCAATGCCATCCATGACATGCTCAATTCGACAATTAATAATTTCTTCCTTAGTTTGCTTTAGCCAGTCGCACAATGTTTGGTTACACGCAATAATTTGACGAGACTGATTTAAATAAAACACAGCGAACGGAGCTTTATCAATAAATTGCTCTAAGTTAAAAAAATCTTGCTGAATACTGACAGTATCATCTAGATGTGTCGTGACATCTTCAAAACCGATGAAGATTAATTTAATAGGGAAATGTGGCAAATCTTGAGTTAAAACTCTTGCTAATAAAATACGTTGTTTTTCTTTGGTGTTTTGAGAAAATCTGAGTAGTAATTCTCCCATGTTAAGCTCTTCAATCCAACGTTTAAGCATTGGCCACTGTTCGCTTTTTTCGAATTTTTTATCAAGCTTTTGAACAAATTCATTAAGAGTGGGATAAAGGTGAGGATGAGAACTCTTAATAAGCTGACCATTAATAGAAAAGATTGCATACTCACTGAATTGTTCCATCGCTTGTTGCAGCGCATGTGCTTGATAAACTTGAATATTTTTTTGTTTTTGCTTTTCTTCTTCGCGAATAAAAATAGGTAAGTATGCTCCAAGTCCAAGCACGCACAAAAACAATAAAGTCATTTGCACAGGATCAGATGCTAAAAGCAAACTAATACCGCATGCAATTATTATAGCAATTAGGAAAAACCCAGAAAAATGTAGCCGTTGTAACACTTTAAGAACTAAAACGCATTGAAACAAATACCAATGAGGTAAATGTTACCGGTAAAATTAAAAAAGTGATAGCGCCATGTTAAAAAATGTTAGAAAGAAGTTTGACAATCATTAATTGTGAGCTCACAAAGCTTTCTTCTTCGAATTGAAATACTTTGTGAAAGAGTCTACTATTAATCCGTGTGCTATGTAACATTTGGTTGGGCTTATGGACTTTTTTTACCACGAATCAGGCCTTCGTTTGCCGAAAACAGTATCACTGCTTCCAGTTTATGGATCAATTTTAATGCCACGTGCACATCTACCCGTTCCCATTTTTGAAGAGCAGTATTTACGTTTGGTCTCAGATGCAATTCGTGAAGATGTTTATGTGGGCGTTATACAGCCAATTCTAGATGATGACTATAATAGCAGAAAACCTTTGCCTTTGTTTACTTCTGGAACATTGGGACGTATTACAGAAATTGTTGAAATTGAAGAACAGCGTGTCGTTGTTAATATAATGGGTGTTTGTCGTTTTGATATTGCGGAAGTTACAGAGACATCTGCAGGTTGTCGTAATGCTCAAGTTGTTTACGAACGTTACCTTCAAGATCTACAGGAATTAAAAGAAATCCAAATTGATAGAGAGCGGTTGTTGCAAGCATTGGATGGATACTTTCGTCAGTATGATGTAGCGCCAAACTGGAAAGAAATTGACCAGACAACTGACGCTAAATTAATTGCTGCATTGACCATGGTGTGTCCTTTCGATGCGCGTGAAAAGCAAGCGCTGCTTGAAGCACCTAGTTTGGAATTACAATCAGAAATGATTACTCAACTTATTGAGTTTGCAAATTTTGAAGGCGCGAGTCCTTCTATGACAAGGCATTAAACTGTGGATAAAAAACTTCTAGAATTATTAGTCTGTCCTGTCACAAAGACCAATCTTATTTACGACAAGGAATCTCAAGAGCTAGTGAGTCTTGCTGCGCGTCTTGCTTATCCTATTCGTCAAGGAATCCCAATTATGCTAGGGGATGAGGCTAGACAGTTGTCAGACACCGAAATGGAACGCATAGCGCCGTCTAAATAATTTTATGTTATACACAGTTCTTTTAACTCTTTGGTCTGCAGTGGTGCACATTTGTGCACCTTTTTTGATTTCCAGACGTCTAAAAAAAGAGTTGGAGCATTCATTGCGCTACACAGAAAGATATGGAGTATCTGATCAAGCTCGCCCAAAGGGAGAATTAATCTGGTTTCATGGAGCTAGTGTTGGGGAAAGTCTTTCAATATTACCGATCATTCAGAAAATAACGAAACAAAAACCAGATGCGCACTTTTTAATTACAACAACAACGACTGCTGCTCAAAGAGTTGTTAGTGCACGAATGAGCAAAAATACTGTTCACCAGTTTATTCCATTTGATGCAATAGGATGGGTGAATAAATTTCTAGATCACTGGCAGCCTAAAGCTATTTTTTTTATAGAATCAGAAATTTGGCCAAATATTTTATGGCAAGCACATCGCCGTAATATTCCCATTACTCTTCTTAACGCACGATTGTCAGAAACCAGTTTACGCAACTGGTTGTGTATTAAAAAAATTTCTAGGAAATTATGGGGATGTTTTTCTGCTATCTACACTCAAAGCGATATATTCACTCAAAGGTTTCACAAACTAGGAGCAAGTTGTGCAAAGACTTTAGGTAACATAAAACTTTTAAGTGAAAAACTTCCTTTTGATGACAGTCAATATTTGCACTGGAAAAAGCAAATTAGCGGTCGTCCTTGTTGGGTAGCTGCTAGCACGCACAAAGGCGAAGAAGAGATTATTTTTAAAATTCACAAAGTCCTTAAAAAAGATATTCCAGATCTTTTAACCATTATTGTGCCTCGGCATGTTGAGCGATGTGATGATGTTATGCAAAAAAGAGAAGACTTAACAGTCGCACGATTTACAGACCAATACCTTCACGATTATGATGTTTTGTTGGTGGATGCTATGGCTAAGCTAGGTGTGTTTTATCGCCTTAGTTCAATTGCATTTATTGGAGGATCGCTTGTTCCTGTGGGCGGGCATAATCCTTTAGAGCCATCTATGATTGGCGCATTTCCTTTATGGGGTCCACATTTTTTCAATGTTAATGACATGATGTATTTATTTGAAGAAATGCCATGTCAACAAATAGATATTGATCAATTAACAGACGCTTTAAAAGATTTATTAAATCATCCTCAAAAAGTTGCCGTGCTAGTGGAAAGCTTGCAGCAACGTATTATGAATAGCCAACAGATGGTCGATCAAAAAATTGATGAGCTTGTTAAAATTACTTAGAATTTTTGCTTTCTAATTTTTTCTCTAAACGATCTAGCTGCTTTTTTAAATTTTCAAGAAGAAGTAGTTGTTTAGCGTCAGTATCATCGTCACTTTTATTAAAAATTTCTTCCTCCGCAGACTGCATTGCACCCACAACAACGCCAATGAATAAATTCAAAATAATAAAAACCATCACCACATAGAAAGATATGAAGTATGCGCTTGCATATTTTGCTACTTTTTCGGTTGAGCGCATTACATTTGCCCAGTCGTCTCCAGTCAAAACTTGGAACATTGTCTTCATTGAGGCTCCAATGTGTTGGAATTCAGATGCTCCAAGATCACGGAACATAAAGACACCTAATACGCAAAATATATAGAAAAATAACAATAAGAGACACAGCACATTTGCAACACCAGGAATTGCTTTCCAGAAACCGCTAAGAATTTGCCGCATTTTTGGAGAAGCATCCATCATTGCCATTAAATGCATGACACGGAATGTCCGTAGAACTGGTAGAAAATCATGACTATCAGACATTGAACCAGCCACAATAATTAGGTCAAAAACATTCCATCCACTGCGGAAGAAGGAGGTTCCTCCTGCAAGTAATTTTACTATTAGTTCGGTAACAAAGACGCCCAATATAAATTTATCAGTGTGATGTAAAATTTCTAAAACATGTTGGGGAATGTTTTGAAAAGTTTGCAGGCCTAGTGCCAAAGCATTAATGACAACAATCATACCAATAAAATAGTGACCTGGTTTTGATTCCATTAGATCGTAAAGTTTTATGACGTTTTTATGAAGTTTCATAATCAAAAATTATTTTGGTCTATAGACTTACTATAAAAGAATAATTATTAAAAATTTATTAACGACGAATTGTGCTCTTAAGCAAAATAAAAAACATTAAAATTTTAACGACTATCTTACTTCAAGTTCAATTTTTAGCTTTTTTGCTATATCAAACACCCATTTTTCAGCAGATTTAAGGTCATCAAAACAATGAATTACATTATGTTTTAGTTTAGAATTGATCAGAAATTTACCCCAATACTGGCCATCTTCAATCAATATAGTCTGGGCTATTGCGTTTTTGGCCTCTGGGAAAAAGGGCACTTTAACTACTTTTTCAGTGAAAAAAACACTTGAAACGACAGAAAATACTGCCGGTTCTGATGTATCTTCTTTTTCAGTCTTGCTATTGATAACGCTGGCTGAGGAAGCTGCAGGTATTTCTGAAAGAAGCTGAACAATTGCAGAGCTTGAAAGAGATCTACGATCACCAAGTGAATTGGAGCTTAAGCTTAGTTCATTTTGTGAAATTGCTGTATTGCTGCGTGGAGCTGACTGAAAAAATCCTACGATTTTTGATGTCCCATAAGCATATTTGCGTAAACGTTTTTGAGCAGCCGTTTCTTTAATTTGCTGAGCTGTATTAGTTAATGGAGGGGATTTTCTTTTGGATCTCGCGGCGATATTACTATCACTTTGCGAAAGATTTTCCTTTGATTCATCATCCATTCCACATAAGTGCAGAGAAATAGCAATTAATAGAGCTGCGCTTTTAAAAAAATTAAACACAAAATACCCTTAAGCTAATAAAAATTAAACCATAAGAATGCATTAAAGATATATTGTTTTAAAAAATAAAATATTTTTATTTTAATAAAATTTTATAAAGAACCAATTTGGCGCTACTTTTCAACCATCATTTTTTTAATGTTTCCAATGGCTTTAGCGGGGTTTAACCTCTTTGGGCATGTATTTGTGCAGTTCATAATACTATGACATCGATACAAACTAAATGGATCCTCAAGAGCATTTAAACGTTCTTTTGTTTTCGTGTCTCGGCTATCAGCAATAAAACGGTATGCTTGCAACAAGGTGGCAGGGCCTAAATATTTATCACTATTCCACCAGTAACTTGGGCAGCCTGTTGTGCAACTAAAGCACAATACACACTCCCACAATCCATCTAGCTTGGCTCGTTCTTCTTGGCTTTGTTTGCGTTCTCGTTTTGGAGCATCATTGTTCTGCACCCAGGGTTTAATTGAAGCATATTGATTAAATGCATGGCGCAAATCAGGCACGAGGTCTTTTACAACTTCCATGTGGGGAAGAGGGGTTATGCGTATAGGTCCAGAAATATCATCAACGTGTTTTGTGCAAGCTAAGGTGTTTGTGCCATCTACATTCATGGCGCAGCTTCCACAAACGCCTTCACGACAAGACCGGCGAAAGGTTAGGGTGCTATCAATGGTATTTTTGATGTACAACAACGCATCCAAAACCATTGGTCCTGACTTTTTAATATCAATGGTAAATTCATCCATTTGCGGATTTTTACCATCTTCTGCATTCCAACGATAAATGTAAAAAGTACGCATTGATAGCGCATCACCTGACTGTTTAAACACCTTGCCTTTTTGAATTTGTGAGTGTTTAGGAAGTCTAAATTGAACCATCATGTCCCCTTATGTTGTTCAAAGTATATGCGAATATGGTTAATAAACTCTTTTTTGAGGTGCTATTACTTCAACCTCATTAGTCAGGGTGTACATATGCACCGGACGTTTATCAAGCTTTACGTTAAGGTTAGCATCGCACCAAGAAAGCGTATGTGCCAGCCATGACGCATCATCACGTTCTGGAAAATCTTCTCTAGCATGCCCTCCGCGACTTTCTGTACGATAAGTTGCTGAATGAATGGTAACCACTGCTTGAACCATTAAATTTTGCAATTCAAGTGCCTCTACTAAATCGGTGTTCCAAATTAGTGAATGGTCATTGACCTGAAGATTTTCTAAAGTTTTTATGCACTCTTCTAGCTTGATTTTTCCTGTATCAAGCATGTCTTGTGATCTAAACACTCCGCAATGAGTTTGCATGATTTGCTGCATGTTTGTACGTATATGGCCGGTTAATAAATCGCCAGCAGCATTTCGCGTTTTATCAAAACGATCAAGAATTGTATTAGTTATGGAATCAGCAAGCTTTTCATGAGGTGTGTCAGTAAGTACAATTTCTTTCGCACGTAATGCAGCGGCGCGACCAAAGACCACTAAATCTAATAATGAATTAGTCCCTAGTCTGTTTGCGCCATGCACTGAAACGCAGGCTGCTTCTCCAATTGCCATTAAGCCTTTAACGATTGTTTCTTTTGAATCGCAAGTGACTTCACCATGATAGTTTGTAGGAATTCCGCCCATGTTGTAATGAACTGTTGGCTGCACGGGAATAGGCTCTTTGTTCGCATCAATACCAGCAAACACTCTTGCCGTTTCATGCATTCCAGGTAGACGTTCCGTAATAATCTTGGGATCTAGATGTTCCATATGCAGTAGGGCTATATCTTTATTAGGGCCGCAACCGCGACCTTCTTTAATTTCAATTGCAATTGCTCGGCTTACGACATCACGTGATGCTAAATCTTTAGCATTAGGCGCGTATTTTAACATAAAACGCTCACCAAGGCTGTTCGTTAAGTAGCCGCCTTCACCGCGCACTGCTTCTGAAATTAAACATCCGGCTCCATAAATTCCTGTAGGATGAAATTGAATAAATTCCATATCAGCCAAAGGCAATCCGGCACGCAAAATCATAGCATTACCATCGCCAGTGCAAGTATGTGCGCCAGTACATGTAAAAAATGTACGTCCATGTCCGCCAGTAGCTAACACCACCATGTGGGCCCTAAATCGGTGAATGGTGCCATCATCCAAACACCATGCAATCACGCCTCGGCAAATTCCTTGATCATCCATTAACAAATCAAGCGTGAAATACTCAATAAAAAATTCTGTATTATGGTGTAAGCATTGTTGATACAAAGTATGCAAAATCGCATGACCAGTTCTATCAGCTGCGGCGCATGCACGTTTTGCCATAGATTTTCCATGATCAATTGTATGGCCACCGAATTGACGCTGATAAATATTTCCTTGTTCATCACGGGAAAATGGCACCCCCATGTGTTCAAGTTCAACCACGGCATCAACTGCATTTTTGCACATGTATTCTATGGCATCTTGATCGCCCAACCAATCAGAGCCTTTTACTGTATCGTAAAAATGGTAACGCCAATCATCTCCATCACCAGTGTTGTTTAGTGCCGCTGATATACCGCCTTGCGCTGCAACCGTATGACTTCTTGTTGGGAAAACTTTTGTAATACATGCGGTTTTTAATCCAGCAGTACTCATGCCAAGACTTGCACGCAGGCCTGCTCCGCCAGCACCTACCACAACGACATCAAACTCATGATCGATAATTGAATAGGTCATTTAAGCAGTTACTAACTGTATAAGAGAAAATATTCCAAAAACACTTAATATGCTGAACATAGCTCCAACCATAAAAACAATGGAGACTCGACTTCTTTGATTTGGAATGTAATCTATGCAAATGGTTTGAATGCCCAAATATCCATGATAAAAACCGCTGATTAACATGATAAATAATAATAGTGCTGAATACAGATTGCCAATATTTTTTATAATTTCCAGGTGAGCTAAGTCTTTTAGAAAAAATAATTTCCACAAAAACCACGGCACAAGTGCCAACAATATGCAGGCAGTGATTCTCTGTAAAACATAATGTTGAGTGAATGATTTCATACAAAGCACATTGTTAAAACAGTTAAAACAAATACCAGGGCGCAAATAATCCATCCACTACTATAAACAGAGCTCAATTCAAACCCTTTGCCAAGTGACCACACTAAATACCGTATTCCATTAAGCATGTGATAATAGACACTGGCTAAAATTAAATAAATAATTGCTTTTACGAATGGCTGATTTAGCCAAGAGCAGAAATTACCGTATGCATCAGGTCCTTTGCTTAAAGCATATAGCCAAGCACAGGTCAAAATAAGCCCTACCGTAAAGCCCAGACCTGTAAGCCTATGCAGAATGGATAATATTGACGTTAGCTGAGGTTTATAAAGCTGCAAATGCGGTGACAAAGGCTTTTGCATAATATCAAATATTTTATTTTCTGACTTAAGTTTGGGAAAAAATTTAAGCTTTTGTCAATTGATCTTCCTGGATGATTTTTCGCGCATCGATAAAATTATTGATGATGAAAAAATAACTGCCAAAATTACAAAGGTAATCCCAGGATGCAAGTGAATGCTGAAAATAAGCTTAAGTCCAACTATTACTAGTACAATTCCTAAAGCAAATTTAAGATATTTTATATTTTCAATGGCTCTGGCTAAAACAAAATACAAAGAACGTAATCCCAAAATAGCTAAAATATTGGAAGTATATATAATGAAGGGATTCCTTGTTATTGAAAATATTGCAGGCAAAGAATCTACAGCAAAAATAATATCAGAAAATTCAATTAATACTAAAGCAAATAGAAGAGGGGTGGCTTTATGTTTTTTGTGCTCGATCACAAAAAATTTATTCCCGTGCAATTTTGAGGAAAGAGGAATTATCTTTTGACAAAACTTCCAAAGTCTACTGTTGGCCAATGGTTCTTCTTTTTCTCTTATGAAAAAAATCTTCATTCCAGTGAAAACAAGAAATGCGCCAAATATATATAATAACCAACTAAACCTTTCTAGAAGCTCAACGCCTAAAAATATCATTAATGCCCGCATAACGATGGCGCTTAGAATACCGATAAAAAGAACGCGGTGCTGATATTGGGTAGGTATATTTAAGCTTTTAAAAATGACCGCAAATACCATTACATTATCAAGGCTTAAAACCTTTTCTATTTTATAGCTTGTGATGTATTCAAAAAAAGCTACTGACCCTAAGTGAAAAAACATCCATGCGCTAAATGCCAAGGACACGCTAATCCAAAAAAGAGTCCACCCTAAAGCCTCTTTGTAAGTAGGTTGGTGTTCACGGTGATTAAATATTCCTAGATCTAGCGCTAAAAATAAAAGGATAAAAATATTAAAAACAACCCAATAGGTTTGAGTAATCATTGCTAACAATATTTTTTGATCTATCTGTCTATAACCTTAGCCGGATTTATAATTTTTTGATAAGGGTATTTTTTGATGGTTCATGGTTGGCGGCACAAAACTTGCATGACATTAGGTATTAAATTAGTAATAAAAATTATGCCATTATTTTTTTTAGCTTGTTTATTGCTGAGCGGATGCAATCCATTTGGAGCATTTCGTCCAACATCTGATGAAATACAAAGCGCAAATTGGGCGCCAAATCCTGATAAACCAAAACCCAAGAAACAATTATTTTGTTATCGAACATTGGGTGAGCCGATGTGTTATGACCATGAACTTGATGAAAGCGAGCGTCATAGATTAATTGGGAAAACTGCAGAGCCACAAGAAAAAGACCCAACTAAATCTACTTTTTCTAGTTGGGTCCCAAGTGCACTTCGCTAAAATTTAAAGAGTTTAAAATGGAATATCGTCATTTAATTCGTCGAAATGGCTAGGCAAAGCACTACCGCCAGCATCACCTTCTATTCCATGGTTGTCGCTACTTCCTCTGCTATCTAGAAGTGTTAGCTCACCACGGAAACGAGAAAGAACTACCTCAGTGCTGTAGCGTTCAACATTATTGCTATCAGTCCATTTACGTGTTTGAAGGCTACCTTCAATGTAAACCTTAGAACCTTTGCGTAAATATTTCTCTGCAACTTCGCCCAAACGATCATTAAACAGAACAACTCTGTGCCATTCTGTGCGATCTTTACGTTCACCTGATTGCTTGTCTTTCCAGCTTTCGCTGGTTGCTACTGAAAATGACACAATTTTTGTACCATCTTGCGCGTTACGGACTTCTGGGTCTTTCCCCAAATTTCCAATTAAAATAACCTTATTTACGGAGCCTGCCATAATTGCCCTTTTGCTGTGAAAAATTTATAGTGACACCAGTAGTTAACAAAATTATATAGAAGTTGGCAACATGGAAGTGGCATTTAGTGTTACACCAAATGCAGCAGTGCATATTCAGAAAATCCTTGAAACTGAAGCCCAGGGCAGCAGATTTCGTATTTCTGTGCAGGGTGGAGGATGTTCAGGATTTCAATATAATTTTTTAATAGATGCTGAATTAACACCAGATGATAAAATTTTTACCCAAGGAACAACAGAAGTTGTGTTAGATTTTATTTCATTAGGATTGCTTAATGGTTCTCAGTTAGATTATGTGGAAGATTTAACCGGGGCAAAATTTGTTATAAAAAATCCCAACGCAGCATCCGCTTGTGGTTGCGGCAATTCTTTTTCGATTTAATATATATGAAAATTGTCACCTGGAACGTTAACTCAGTACGTGCACGATTGCCGCACGTTGAGGATTTTTTAAAAGATCATCAACCTGATGTTCTGCTACTGCAAGAATTAAAATGTGAAAAATATGCTTTTCCGCTATCACTTGAAGAATTTGGGTACAATTGCGCTGTATTTGGTCAAAAGACCTATAACGGTGTTGCGATTTTATCAAAATACCCTATCGAAGATGTGCAGATGGGGATTCCTAATTTTGAAGATGGATCATCTCGTTACATTGAAGCATTTACAAACGGAGTGCGTGTAGCCAGTGTGTATGTGCCAAACGGTCAAGAAATTGATTCAGCTGCCTATATGTATAAATTAAATTTTTTCCAAGCACTTTATAATCACGCCCAATACCTATTAACTTTGGATGAACAAATCGTGATTGGGGGAGACTTTAATGTGGCTCCTACGGATGATGATGTTTACAATCCGGTGCTATGGAAAAACCAAGTGTTATGCAGTACAAGAGAACGAGAGGCTTTTCGGAAAATTGTGTATGCAGGTTTTACTGATGCAATAGCTCAAAGCACCCAAGGACCAATGCCATATACTTGGTGGAATTACCGTCAAGGTGCGTTTGCAAAGGATGGTGGTCTTCGGATTGATCATTTGCTACTATCACCCCAAGCAGCAGATAGCTTAAACACCACAACAGTGCACCGCTACATGCGCGGATTAGAAAAAGCTTCGGACCATGCGCCGGTTGAAGTAACGTTAAAAAATTAAAGGAGCAGAACGTGACAATTTCATTAACTGATGTTGCAAAAATTTCAAAATTATCAAGCATACGTTTAAGTGATGCTGAAAAAGTGGTTATGCAAACTCAGCTTGCAGGTATTTTTAGTTGGATAAATCAATTAACAGAAATTGACGTGAGCAATGTTAACTTAAATGATTTTCCGCAAGCACAAATGTTTGAGCGAGAAGATGTTGTTACAGCTCCTAATCAAGTAAAAGAAGTTACTCAGAATGCTCCACAAGTAGCGCATGATATGTTCGCTGTGCCAAAAGTTGTTGAATAAGGAATACCCATGAATACAAAAATTACATTAAGCCAAGCAAAGCAAATGCTTGAAAAAAAAGAATGTTCTTCAGCTGAGTTGGTGCAGGCGTTTATTAATCAAGCAACTGCAAAGCGCAATCTGAATTGTTTTATTACAGAAACTTTTGACAATGCTCTTGTGCAAGCGGCGGAAGCTGATAAGCGAATCGCTAGTGGCAATGCTTTACCTTTAGATGGGTTACCTATTGCTAACAAAGATTTATATTGCACTCAGGGTGTGCGCACTACTGCAGGTTCAAATATATTAAAAAATTTCATTCCTCCTTATGAATCAACAGTAACCGGAAACTTAAAAAAAGTTGGAGCGATTAGTCTTGGAAAGCTGAACATGGATGAATTTGCTATGGGATCAGCAAATTTAAATAGTGCTTATGGTCCTGTTGTTAATCCGTGGAGATCAACTTCTGAACCTTCGAAAGATTTAGTTCCAGGTGGTTCATCTGGTGGATCAGCTGCATCTGTTGCTGCTGGTCTTTGTTTGGGAGCAACTGCTTCTGATACGGGTGGATCAATTCGCCAACCAGCCGCTTTTTGCGGAATTACAGGCATTAAACCTACCTATGGATTATGCTCACGATGGGGCATGGTTGCCTTCGCTTCGTCATTAGACCAAGCAGGGCCAATGGCACATACAATTGCCGACTGTGCAACGTTGCTAAAGTATATGGCAAGCTATGACGATAAAGACGCTACCAGTCTAAATGTTGCAATTCCAGATTACACCGCTGCCCTAAAGCCTGCAGCAAAAGGGTTACGGGTTGGATTGCCGAAAGAATACATGGAAGGCCTCAACCAAGAAGGTCAAGATCTTCTTCAAAAAGGTATCAGCTGGCTGAAAGCTGAAGGTGCTGAAATTGTTGAAATTTCCTTGAAAATGACAGCAGCTGCGTTGCCAACTTACTATATTATCGCTCCTGCAGAAGCTTCAGCAAATTTGGCTCGTTATGACGGTGTTCGTTACGGGGCACGAGTGGACAGTGCAACTTTAGACGAGATGTATCAGAGCACGCGGCATGATGGGTTTGGTGCTGAGGCAAAGCGTCGTATCATGATTGGTACTTATGTTCTTTCAGCAGGGTATTACGATGCGTACTACACAAGAGCACAAAAAGTAAAAAAACTTATTTCTCAAGACTTTGATGCCGCTTTTGAAAAAGTTGATGTGATTTTAACCCCAACCACTCCAGGAGCTGCTTTTGGTCTGCATGATCGTAACGACGATCCTGTTGCAATGTATTTGAACGATATTTATACAGTTACCGTGAATCTGGCAGAGCTTCCTGGCATTTCTGTTCCTGTTGGATTATCTGCTGATGGGCTTCCCTTGGGACTGCAGTTAATAGGTCCAAAATTGTCAGAACAGCTGTTATTTAATGTAGGCTTAACATTAGAACAAGCAGCAGCTTTTCCTCACTTCAAAGCTGCGTAAGGAGTATTTATGAAAAATCTTATCCAAGGACAAACAGGGCAGTGGGAAGTTGTTATAGGGCTTGAAGTGCATGCCCAGGCCGTTTCAAATGCAAAGTTATTTTCTGGTGCATCAGCTGTATTCGGTGCTGACCCAAATACTCAAGTGACTTTTCTTGATGCTGGAATGCCAGGAATGCTTCCGGTTTTAAACAAGGCATGTGTTGATCAAGCCATCAAAACTGGTCTGGGAATGAATTCTACCATTAATAAGGTGTCGGTATTTGATCGTAAAAATTACTTTTATCCTGATCTTCCATTAGGTTACCAAATTTCTCAATTCTACTATCCAATCGTGACCGGCGGATACATAGATATTGATCTGGAAAACGAAGTTAAACGTATTAACATCACCCGTCTGCATTTAGAGCAAGATGCTGGTAAAAGTACGCATGACTTGCACCCAAGTTTATCGTACATTGATTTTAACCGTGCCGGCGTGGCGCTTATGGAAATTGTTTCTGAACCAGAAATGCGCTCATCTCAAGAAGCGATGGCTTATGTGAAAAAGCTTCGTTCAATTTTACGTTACCTTGGAACTTGCGATGGAAATATGGAAGAGGGAAGTTTGCGGGTTGATGCAAATATTTCTTTGCATCAACCAGGCACTCCTTTTGGTACTCGTGCAGAAATTAAGAACGTAAATTCAGTTAGATTTTTAGGTCAGGCTATTGAGTACGAAATTGTGCGTCAGCTTGATATTATTGAAAGCGGTGGAACGGTTATTCAAGAAACGCGTTTGTTTGATCCTGCAAAAGGTGTAACGCGTTCAATGCGCAGCAAAGAAGATGCTATGGATTACAGATATTTTCCTGATCCAGATTTGCGTCCTCTTGTGCTAGATGAAGCTCGTATTGAAGCTATTCGTGTTACTATGCCTGAATTACCAGATGCCAAGCGTGATCGCTTTATACAAGAGTTTTCACTAACAAAATATGATGCCAACGTTTTGGTTGCTGAAAAAGAAACCGCTGACTTTTATGAAGAAATTGTTGGCTTTTCCAAAGGCCATGGTTCAGGAAAATTAATTGCAAACTGGTTGATTGTTGAAGTTTTTGGGGCCATGAATCGTGATAGCAAATCAATTGATGATTTACCTTTTGAGCCACAACACCTAGCAAACCTAGTCGATCTTATTATTGACAACACTATTTCTGGAAAAATTGCCAAAGATGTGTTTTCAAAAATGTGGGAAACTGGAAAAGCTCCTGCCCAACTAATTGATGAGCTTGGCTTAAAGCAAGTTTCTGATACAGGTGTTATTGAAAAAACTGTTGATGATGTTATTGCTGCAAATGCTTCTCAAGTTGAGCAGTACAGGGCGGGCAAAGAGCAAGTTTTTGGTTTTCTTGTTGGGCAAGTTATGAAAGCACTTCAAGGCAAGGCAAACCCAGGTGTTGCAAATGAAATGTTAAAGAAAAAGCTGAAAGCAACTAATTAAATATTAACTAATGACCTGATACAATCCTGCATAAGTGTAGGATTGTAGGATAATCATGATTTTTCTTTTTATTGTGTGTCGCATTTTTTGAATTGAATTGCGCAAGTGCTTATACAGATGCAGTTTTTACCAAACAGCACTACAATGGCATTTTTTTTCCAGAAGCAGATTTTAAAATTCAATCCATAGTGCAAGTTAAAGCAAAAGGGGGGCACTTAGAAAAATTAAAATTTTATTTTAAGCAGCATGCAGACTCTGAAGAGCTTGAATTTCTTGTTGTTTGGTATGATGCTCCATTTTCTAAAATCACTCGTTTAAGAGGAAAGCATATAAGTAATTCTGATTTGAGAATACTTTTTAGGGCAGCTAAAGTCGATGAAGAAAGTGAAAGCGGGCATGGGTTAATTAGTGATGTGTATTGTAACACATTCGCTCTTTCTGGCTTAGCTTTTACATTTGGTGAGAAAGATTTACAAAAAAAATTATAGATCTGGCACAAAGAATTAGAGCTGGTGCTTACGAAAATTTACTGGCTTTTGCAGATAGTCTAAATGAGTAGAATCAAGTTATTAAAAATAAGTAATTTTAAGAGGGCATAAAGCCCTCTTTTAAGCAATTTTTTTCGGATCAATCCAACCAACGTTTCCATCTTTTCGTCTATATACAACGTTCAATTCATCGCTCGCTGCATTTCTAAACATTACAACAGGTGCATCGGCTAAATCAAGCTTCATCACTGCCTCGCTAACCGTAAGGTGATGAATGTCATGGGTCATTTCAGCAATTATAACTGGCGTATCTGCTCCGCTATCTTCAGCTTCATGGTTAACCACAAAGTAAGACGCTTCAGCTCCAATTGCATCATGATGACGTTGACGGTCACGTAATCTTGAGCGATATTTTTTTACACGCTTTTCTAATTTAGTTAAAGCATCGCCAAAGCTTTTATAAGCATCGCTATCACGACCCTTACTGTGTACAACAAGATTTTTGCTAACATGTACCGCTAAGTCTGTTACAAATTCGTGATGATCTTTGCTAAGGTGAACTTGTGACTCATGAGTTTCTCCAACATGTTTTTCTAATAGGGCTCTTAATTCTGTTTGAATAAAGGTATTTAAACTATCACCAACATCCATTTGGTGGCCTGCTATATGAATTGTCATGGTTCTCTCCTTTGCTTTATGAATCCAAGCCTTGCGCTTGTCTACTCCATAGGTGAGCATACTGTTTGCCTAATTGCAACAGCTCTTGATGAGATCCAGATTCAATAATTAGTCCATTATCTAAGACATAAATATGATCGGCATCAATAACTGTTGATAAGCGATGGGCCACCATAATGGTTGTGCGCCCCGCCATTAGCTTTTTTAATGCTGATTGAATATGTCTTTCGGAATCTGTATCAAGGGCAGATGTTGCTTCGTCAAGGAGTAAAATTGGTGCTTTTTTCAACATAGCGCGGGCTATTGCTAATCGCTGACGTTGTCCTCCAGAAAGGCTAACACCGTTTTCCCCAACGATTGTATTATATCCTTGTGGAAGTTTTTGAATAAATTCATGTGCAGCGGCAGATTTAGCTGAGCTAAAGACATCATTCTCCGAAAAATCTTGGCAACCATATGTAATGTTTTCAAAAACACTCAAATCAAAAAGGGCAATTTCTTGACTAACTAAGGCGATTTGCTTCCTTAAATCTGTAAGTTCCCAATCTTTTACATTAATGCCATCTATGGAAATTTCCCCTGCAATTACGTCGTAAAACCGTGGAATAAGATTAATGATAGTTGATTTTCCCGCACCGCTTGCCCCAACAAGAGCAATGCATTTTCCTGCTTGTGCCGTAAAACTAATCCCTTCTAAAGCTTTCTTCTTGGGGCCATACGCAAAGTGCACGTCTTTATATTCTATGCGCCCTTGAGCTTTGGTGGGGTGTTTTGGGTTTGTTGGCGAAAGAATAGTGCTATTCGTGTCAATAATTTCAAAGACCCTATCTGCAGCGGCCAATCCTTCTTGAAGACTAGCATTAAGATTGCTCAAACGCTTTAATGGCTCATACGCTAAAATAAGCGCAGCAATAAATGAAATAAATTCTCCGGTTGTGCGGTTATGGTGCATTACTTGCAAGCCTCCATACGCAATTACTGAGATAATTGCGATGCCGCCCATGCTTTCAATAATTGGGTGACTTAATGATCTAACTCTTGAGGTTTTAACTACAAGTTTGTAAATTTTTTCAATCTGCTTTTGTGCACGAATCGCTTCATAATCCTCTGTTGAGTACGCTTTTATAACTCGAATGCCTTGAAAAATTTGAGTTAATTGCTTTGTGAATTTAGCAATTTCTTCTTGAGCATTAAACGTAACTTTGCGCATGCGTTTTCCAATGCGAATTATTGGTAAAAATGCAGCAGGGAAAATAAAAAATGACAAACAGGCTAAAAACCAATCTCTGTAAAACATTACTCCAATTAAAAAAGCTAATGTGAAACTATCTCTGCCAATTCCAACAATGGTGTTTGCGACGCTATTGCGCATAAGAGTTATATCATTGGTGAAACGTGAAAGTAGCTCGCCGCTGTTTCTTTTGTGAAAATATTCTAAATCTAGGCTCATTAGGTGGCGAAATACTCGATTTTGAATATCAGAAATGATGCTTTGACCAATACGTGTCATGGTGACCGTTTCACCGTATGATGCAAAACCTTTTATTACAAAAGCAGCGAGAACCGCTGCACAAAACATAATTAGTAATTTCGGGTCATTCGTTGTAAAAACATCATCAAAAACGGGTTGCAACAGAAAGGGCAGGGCAGCTGTCGATAATGCAGTTAACAGCATAAAAAAACATGCCTGACCAAAACGTAATTTGTATGGAGCAAGGTGTTCATGCACTAATCTTTTTGCAAGGGGCTTTTGCAAGGTTTGCTTTTCTGCCATAAATGTAGGGATAATCTTTTTGCTAAAGGTATCAAGTTTTGATACCTTTCGCAATCATACACATTGTTTTTTGGCATGCAGCGACAGAGTTTTTTATTTTATCAGGCCTTTCTTTTTCTGATCGTGTTCTTATGTTTGCCATTACCCCATGGAAATATCTATCCTTTCTTGGCTTTAATAGCACTCTGTTTGTATCAATTTAAAAAACAAGGCCTTGATCAAAAAAAAATAAATTCATTAGCAATTTCATTTATCGTATGGTGCGGTATAAGTACGATTTGGGCAGTTGATATTTCTAAAGCTATGCACATGTACTCTAAGGTCATGGCCATAGTGTGTGGGGGGTGGTTTTGGTGGATTAACTACACTAAATTTAGTCTGCAAAAACGTCAACAATTAGAATTGGCAGTGTCTTTAGCTGGTGCTCTACTAGCAGTTTGTTTATTTATTTTTGTAGTGAATACAAAGCTTGGAGGTTCGTTATTCCAAGTGATAGATAGATACATTTCCCAAGCTTTGATCCACGGTTGTGTGGCATGTGGCTTATCTATTTGGCTGAGTGTGAAGCATTTTAAAAAATGGATACAAGCCATTATTTTAATTTTAATCTTTTGGACTGTGCAGCATGGAACTAGTGATGCTGCAGCTTTAGGGATTTTTTTAGGAGCGAGCGCTCTTGTGATGCACAAAATAATGCCGAGCTTTTTAAAGATAATGTTTATATATGGTATGCCAGTTGTTTGGGGAATATTACCATTCATTTTTCGCATGCTATCTTGCGAACAATATGTGCAATGGTCAGCTGTTCTTGATCCTAGTTATACCCATAGATTATTTATTTGGCATTCCGTTTCTAAGCAGATTTTTGAGCGTTTTTGGACAGGGTTTGGAATTGGAAGTTCACGCTATCGATTCCTTACCGTTAGTGGTAAGGACATTACCATTATAAATGGGTCCGAAAAGCTAGTATTATTTTCTCCTGAAAATTGCTTGCATCCTCATAATTTTATGCTGCAAATCTGGCTTGAGCTTGGTGCTGTTGGAGTAATGCTAGCTTGCCTAATTTGGGTTGCTTATTGGAACAAGCAGTATGACAAATCAAATAGCTATACGATTGCATTTTGGGGAAGTACTCTTTGCGTGGCAGCGACAGGCATTAGTATTTGGCAAAGCTGGTGGCTTATTTTGATAGTGATTCTTGCGCCAGTTTATAAGCTAAGCAATTCCACGCGACTCAATTCCAACTAACTTAGACTTTTTAACACATCTTCAGGTATCTCTACGTTTGTGTAAACGTTTTGCACGTCATCACTGTCTTCTAATGTGTCTATTATTTTGAACAAAGTTTTTGCCTGATCAACATTTACAACAATTGTAGTCAATGGTTTCCACATGATTTTTGCTTCGCGGGGATCACCTAAAATCTCAATTAAGGAATCACGAACTGCAGCAAAGCTTTCAATAGGGCAGGTTACTTCATGAACATCGTCAATGGTTTCTGCATTCTCTGCACCTGCGTTAACTGCCGCTTCAAATACTTGGTCAAAGTTAAATTTTGACGCATCAAAATGTAACATGCCTATCCGTTCAAAACAAAAGCCAACGCTCCCGGTTTCGCCTAAATTTCCACCATTTTTGCTTAAAGTAGAGCGCACTTCAGAGGCGGTGCGATTGCGGTTATCAGTAAGGGTTTCAACAATTACGGCAACTCCTGCAACTCCGTAACCTTCATAACGCACTTCTTCATAGTTACTTAAATCATCACCACCGCTGGCTTTTTTAATTGCTCTGTCAACATTGTCTTTTGGCATATTCGCGCCGCGAGCAGAAGCTAAAGCCGCCCTCAGTCGTGGATTTGAAGAGGCATCAGCTCCTCCTGATTTTACAGAAACAATAATTTCTCGTGCTATTTTTGCAAACATCTTGGCGCGCTTTGCGTCTTGCGCGCCTTTACGGTACATAATGTTTTTAAATTGCGAATGTCCTGCCATAGTGTCCTCCGTTTAATCAATTGCGTCTGCTAGTCGTGTTGCTTGGTCATTGGAAATTAGTGGATCAATGAGTTCGTCTAATGCTTCACCTTCAACAATTTGTAAAATTTTATAAAGAGTTAGGTTAATGCGGTGATCGCTAACGCGCCCTTGAGGGAAATTGTAGGTGCGAATACGCTCAGACCTATCACCCGTACCCACTTGCCCTTTACGGCTTGCGGACCGCTCATCTTCCTTGCGTTGACGTTCCGCTTCATAAATTCTTGCGCGCAAAATTTTCATCGCTTTGGCTTTGTTTTTATGTTGGGAACGTTCATCTTGGCAAGTCACAATAACCCCTGTTGGAATATGGGTTATGCGCACCGCGCTATCAGTTGTGTTAACATGCTGGCCACCAGCGCCTGAAGCTCTGTACACATCAATTTGAAGATCTTTTTCATCAATCTGAATATCTACATCTTCCACTTCTGGAAGCACAGCCACTGTTGCTGTTGATGTATGTACGCGGCCGCTTGATTCTGTTTCTGGAACTCGTTGGACTCTGTGTACGCCAGATTCAAATTTTAATCTTGCAAACACACCCTTACCTGCAATACTAGCGCTTGCTTCACGAATGGCTCCAAGGCCTGTATCACTTAGGGCAATAATTTCAAATTTCCATCCTTTGTTTGCAGCGTATCGCTGGTACATGCGAAATAGATTGGCAGCAAATAAACCTGCTTCATCACCACCTGCGCCTGCACGCACTTCTAAAATGGCGTTACGTTCATCATCAGCATCTTTTGGTAACAATAAAACTTTAATTTTTTGTTCAAAATCAGGAAGGCTTTGCAGGATGGCATCATAATCATGCTGTGCCATGGCTTTCATGTCAGCATCTAGTGACGAATCATGGAGCATTGTTTCTAAATCAGCTTTTTCTCGCTGGGTTTTTCTGAGGTCTAAAATTACCTCTGAAATTTCCGTAAGATCACTATATTCCTTAGAAAGACGGGCAAATTCTTTTGCATCTTTCATGTCATGGTGCGCCAACAGGTCTTGTAACTCTTGATGATGAGTAACTAACCGGTCTAATTTTACCTCAAATGACATAAATCTCTCTAAATGATACGTAGGCGTAGTCTACAAAAAACTAACGGCTCGGGCAATGTTTATCTATTTGACAAAATTTTCACAAGATCTTATATTACGCCTTATGGCGGAGTAGCTCAGCTGGTTAGAGCACCGGAATCATAATCCGGGTGTCGGGGGTTCGAGTCCCTCCTCCGCTACCATTATTTCTTCTTGACTATTGTTAGCCCATCACCAATCGGCAACATGCAAATGTCTACGCGGTTGTCGGTTTTTATTATGTCATTTAATTTTCGAATGGCTTTTGTTCCTGAGTCTGAATAAGCAGCATCAATAACGCGACCATTCCATAAAACGTTATCAATAAGAATTACTCCATTTGCACTGACAACCCTTAAGCTCTCTTCGTAGTACTCAGGGTAGTGGCTCTTGTTTGCATCTATAAAAATAAGATCAAATGATTGATCTTCAAAAGTTTTAAGTGTTTCAATTGCAGGCCCTATGATTAGCTGAATACGATCAATAACTTCAGCTTCTTTCCAATGCTTAAGTGCAATTTTTGTCCAGTCAACATTTTTATCAAGCGCTGTAATGCTCACGCTTGGTAGAGCTAATGCCATGCATAAAGCACTATACCCAGTATATGTGCCAATTTCTAAAATACGTTTAGGACAAAGAATTTTAACAAGCATTGCTATGAATTGACCTTGCTCGGGCAAAATTTGCATGTTTCTCTCAGGCATGCTGGCTGTTTGTTCACGTAATTTTTTTAAGCATGCAGGTTCACGAACCCCAACTTGCAAAAGATATTCACGTAATTCTTTTGTTAGCTGAATTGCTTTTTGATCCTGATAAGTATTCATCGCGCTGTTTATGAAAATGTTTTATTGATACTATAGTGCGAACCTTAAAAAGGCTAGATTTCTTGAAAACGATTGCGATTTTTGGTTATGGTTATGTTGCAAAATTTTTGATTAAAGGGTTTTTGCCAGATAATAAAATTATAGTAGTTACCCGCCACCCTGAAGATGTTGAAGATAAAAACATTTCGGCAATTCATTTTGATGATTGTTTACCCGAGGTTGATGGAATCATTTCAACGATTCCACCTGTTAATGGAATTGATCCTGTGCTTGAAAAATATTCGCCAATTTGTTGGGCTGCTTATTGTTCTAGTACTGGTGTGTATGGTGACCATCAGGGGGCTTGGGTTACCGAAGAAAGTTTATGTAGCCCAAGCAATGAAAGAAGTCGGCAGCGTCTTGAAATTGAGAGAAAATGGATGACGTTGCCTAATGCTTGTGTTTTAAGGATAGCTGGAATTTATGGGCCTGGTCGTTCTGTTTTTGATCAATTAGAAACAGCAAGCGCCAAAAGAATTGATAAACCAGGGCACGTTTTTTCACGTATTCACGTTGAAGATATTGCCGCGTTTGGTCATTTTGCTTTTTTAAACGGACTAGCGGGTATTTATAATTTGGCTGATAATTTGCCTGCACCTTCTAGGGCAGTTATGGAATATGCTTGCGATTTGCTTGGTAAGAATTACCCCCCCTTAGTTTCATTTGATCCGGCGGAATTATCACCTATGGCCTTTGAATTTTATCAAGATTGTAAAAAAGTGAGTGCTGAAAAAATTGCGGCACATGGTTACAGGGTGAAATTCAAAAATTATACAGATGGGCTTGAGGATATAATCAATAACAAGTACCAAGAAAAAAACCCGCAATAAAGCGGGTTTTTTATTTTGTGTTATTGGAAACGTACTAGCGAGAAAGAATTGCCAACATTAACAATGCTACAATGTTGATAATCTTAATCATTGGGTTAATTGCAGGACCAGCAGTGTCTTTGTAAGGATCGCCTACTGTGTCGCCTGTAATTGCAGCTTTATGGGCTTCAGACCCTTTGCCACCAAAGTGACCATCTTCAATGTACTTCTTTGCATTATCCCAAGCGCCGCCACCCGATGTCATAGAGATAGCTACGAACAATCCAGTTACGATAGTGCCCATTAGCATTGCGCCTAATGCAGCAAAAGCTTCAGCTTGGCCTACAACAACGTTTACAATTACATAAATTGCAATTGGAGCTACTATAGGTAACATAGATGGAATAATCATTTCGGTTATTGCTGATTTAGTCAGCATGTCAACAGCTGCGCTATAATCTGGGCGAGCTGTGCCTTCCATAATGCCAGGGATTTCCTTGAACTGACGACGCACTTCAACCACAACAGCGCTTCCTGCTCGTCCTACAGCCTTCATGCCCATAGAAGCAAACAAGAATGGCAACATACCACCAATTAACAAACCAATCAGTACGTATGGATCTTCTAAGCTAAATTCCACTGAAAGAGATGGGAAATAGTGTTTGAGATCTTGAGTGTAAGCAGAAAACAGCACAAGAGCAGCTAAACCAGCAGAGCCGATGGCATATCCTTTAGTTACAGCTTTCGTTGTGTTTCCAACGGCGTCTAATGCGTCAGTAACTGTGCGAACTGATTTTGGCAATTCAGACATTTCTGCAATTCCACCTGCGTTATCTGTAACAGGTCCGTATGCATCAAGGGCCACAACCATACCAGCCAAAGCTAGCATTGTTGTTGCAGCAACAGTAATACCCAATATGCCTGCTTGAAGGTGAGCAACCAAAATTCCCATGCAAATAATGACAACAGGAAGTGCAGTTGATTCCAACGAAACAGCCAAACCTTGGATAATGTTTGTTGCATGTCCAGTCGTGGAAGACTGAGCAATGCTTCGCACAGGGCAATAGTTTGTAGAGGTATAGTACTCAGTTACCCATACTAATAATCCTGTAACGACTAAGCCAGTTAGTCCGCATATATGCAAAGACGTTATGCTAAAGCTTTGATTGTTAATAACCATAGCTTCTGTCACGCTGCCAAACATATGATTGGTTACCCAAAAGATTAATCCCGCTGAAAGAACTGATGCAGCAATTAAGCCTTTGTAAAGTGCCTTCATGATATTGTTGTCTTTGCTGAGGCGCACAAAAAATGTTCCAGCAATTGTGCCAACAATACATACAGCACCTAATGCTAATGGATAAGTCATCAATTTTTGTTGTAGATCACCTGTAAAATAGATGGCTGCCAAAAGCATAGAAGCAACGATAGTTACTACATATGTCTCAAAGAGATCAGCTGCCATTCCTGCACAGTCACCAACGTTATCTCCTACGTTATCTGCAATAACTGCAGGGTTACGTGGATCATCTTCTGGAATTCCTGCTTCAAGTTTTCCAACAAGGTCAGCCCCTACGTCAGCCCCTTTAGTGAAAATACCGCCACCAAGACGAGCAAAAATAGAGATAAGAGAAGCACCAAAACCTAAAGCAATTAAGGCTTCTAGCAGCTGACGCTGTTCGACCTCTGCATGGATTAAATAGAAATAATATAGAGCAACGCCTAGTAGTCCAAGACCCACTACCAAAAGACCAGTAACGGCACCGGCTTTGAATGCGATAGAAAGTGCTGGAGCTAGGCCTTTGCGAGCTGCTTCTGCTGTACGCACGTTAGCGCGCACTGACACATTCATGCCTACATAGCCTGCGCATCCAGATAGCAAAGCGCCTATTACAAAGCCGATTGCCACTAATTTTGACATAAAGAAACCAAGTGCGACGGCTATTACAACACCAACAACACCAATAGTGCTGTATTGGCGGTTAAGATAAGCTTTTGCGCCTTCTTGAATTGCACGAGCAATTTCTTGCATACGATCAGTTCCTGCACTACATGCAAAAACGCTGCTAGCTGCAAATATGGCATATACAATTGCCAAAGCTCCACAGCTAATAATTATTAATGATAAAGAGTCCATATCCCATTAAGTTAAAAAGTTTCATACATTCCTTATACTAAAAATTTGGGAAAGCGTCCAATTCGACTTTTGTTATCTCAAATAAAAATAGCTATTTCATGAAAAAGACTTAGCTGTTAGCTTTAGTACATTAATTTTTCTTAAAATTTCTGAGGATGATTCTTGTATTTATTATTTTGAGCTTAGTTGTTGTGGCATTCTTGGCCCATTATAATTTTTGGCGTCCAGTAAAAAAATGTTCGTTGCCGCGAATTTTGATGTATCACAACACATCAAATCAGGTCTCTAGTGGCATGAACATAACCCCTGAATTGCTAGAAAAACAAATTCAATATTTGATTCAGAAACAATACACTTTTTTAAAAATATCTGATTTGCCAAGTTTCACCCAGATTACAAAGCACGTTGTTTTAACTTTTGATGATGGGTTTGTAGGGAACCACACTTATTTATTCGAGCTTTTGAAAAAATATAAAGTGCCTGCAACTATCTACCTGACACCTGATATTCAAGGTATTGAGGCATTAAGCTCTTCTCAAATTAAAGAAAT
The DNA here is from genome assembly GCA_943322985.2 of Candidatus Finniella inopinata. Lineage (GTDB taxonomy): Bacteria > Pseudomonadota > Alphaproteobacteria > Paracaedibacterales > CAITNM01 > CAITNM01. Next base: position 119,686 of record CALPGA020000001.1, on the reverse strand, counting down.
GCAAACCAGTGGTTTTGTTGAATTTGGCGCACATACCATGACCCATGTAAATTTAACGAAAGCTGATAATGACAGAGCTCAAAAAGAAATTATTCAATCCAAAGAAGCTGTTGAAAAACTAACGGGCATTTCGTGCTATTCTTTTGCTTATCCTTACGGACGTTATAATGAACAGCATGTGCAAATGGTGAAAAATGCTGGTTTTACGACTGCAGTAACTACCAAAAAAGCTATTGCTGCTTTTGATCATTCAAACCCATACACACTTCCAAGGCTTAGTATAAGTGGTTGCATAAACATGATTCAATTTTATTTAATCCTTAGTCGGGGGCGTTACAAACTATGACTTTTATTGATGCAAGTGTTTATGTTATTTGTTGCAATGAAGAGCAGCATATAGAACGGTTGCTTGAAAATATAAAAGAATTCAAAGAGGTTATTTTGGTTGATAGTGGCAGCACTGACCAAACTCTTGGTATTACGGAAAAATTTTCAAACGTCACAATTTATCATCAGCCTTGGTTGGGATACGCCAAACAAAAAGCATTTGCTTTGAGCAAATGTGCGAATAATTGGGTGCTCAATCTGGATGCCGATGAAATATTATCTGATGAATTAAAAAAGGATATTAAAAAAGCAATTACTTTGAGCAACTGTGATGCTATTTCGTGCCCATTATCTGAAGTATTTCTAGGAAAAACAGCTCATCCATTTTCTAAGCATGCTGATAAAATTCGTTTTTTTAAAAAGACACATGGTGAGTATAATTTAGATGTATTAGTTCATGAATCCATTTCTATAAAAGGAAAAATCAATTCAGTGAGGGGAGTGATCTACCACCACGGCCTTTCATCAATCGAAACAATGGTTCAAAAAAACAACCAGTACTCAACTCTTGCTGCTTGTACTAAATTTGCACGAAAGAAAAAATCTAATATTTCAAAGCTAGTTTTTAGTTTTTTCTGGGCATTTTTCCGGGCCTATTTTTTAAAACGTTTTTTTCTAAACGGTGTACAGGGGTTTATACATAGTATGTCGATTGGTTTTTATGCATTCCTTAAAGAAGCCAAATTGTATGAGTTGGAAGTAATGGAAAATCAAGAAAATAAATCATACTTCTTTCCTTAAATATAACTTAGCCATAGGTCCATCGTTCTTATAGCCTAGTGCTTTATAGAATTCATGTGATCCGTTTTTTTCACGTCGAAGTCCTGTTGTCAGGTCAATAATGCTAGGGCTCTCTCTTTGCAATATTTTCTACAAAATTTAACAATGCTTTTCCAACGCCTTGACTGCGATATTGCTTGCACACAATTAGACCTTCAATATGAATTCTTGTTGAGGTAGATACAAAAATCATTGATTTTGACCATGCAACCAAGCCTATTATTGTCTTGCTTTTTTCAGCAACGGCAACACCATAGCCTTCCTTACTCATAAATATTTCAAGACGTTTTTCAAAATCTTGTGCGTTTTGCGGGTAACCTAATTGTTCCATTAATGGTAAAAGACCGCGCACATCACTTATTGTAGCGATGCGAATAATTATTTTTTTACTCATAGTTTTCTTCTTGATAATCATCTGGAAAATTCACCATTCACAAAAGCTAGCTTAACTTTCCGTAAAGTTCGGTCATTGGTTATCTTCTCGAATTTAATGTTTGGGTATTTTTTACGTAAATATGCTATAGGTTTTTCAACACGTTGATCAAAAGTCCACATGTACTCAAGTAATTTCCAGCTTAAGCTATCTTTGCATCCTTCAGCCCTATCGTTAATTTTTGTGTTAGGAAAAAGAATCCTTTTGAGAACACGATATAGGCAAATCCATCTTGGAAAATTAAGGCACAAAACTAAATCTGCTTTTGCATAGCGCATTTCTAATGATTTGATGCTATTTCCATCAATAATCCAGGAATCTGTGTCAACAATAGATTGCTGAATATCTAAAAACTCCTGTTTGTCTCGCTCTACCCAATTTCTGGTGAAGAAATGTTTATCCAAGTGATGTAAGGGCAGGCCGGTTATTTTGTGTAAGTCGTGTGCAAATGTAGATTTTCCACTACCAGGACGCCCAAAAATCATAATTCTTGAAGGTGAAATTTTCATTTGCTCACAAAGCTTATGTAAAGATCTGAAGGTTGTGTTGTGCCCTTTTAATATTTCATCCTATATTATTTAGCTTCAGACTGAAAGCGTGAACCATTAGTCTGAAAGGTAAAAAGTAATGAGATTATCGATTATAAAATTTGTAGCTTTTATAGCCGTAATTATGGCTTGTCATGCCATGCAAATAGATACTTTTGAAGAAGGTGGCCCAGATCGTCTTCATTCCCCATTAAAGACTTTTTGTAACTTTTGTGACGAGAGATTCTCACCAAGGAATAACCCTCACCTTTACGTGCAGCTGGTTGCGTTATCTGGTATAGCCATAGGTGGTTTTTTGGTTTGCAATGCGTTTTCCGATCATACGATTAATTGGGAATGGCGCTCAGGAAATTGCACTGATGACTCTCACTCTGATGATATTTTTAATAAGAGGGGCAAGGTTTTTTCTCACACGCATCCTTGTGAAATATATGAGTGCATAGGCAATGGGTGTAGCGAATATTTTCACGGAAAGTTCATGTTCCTGATGGGAATAATTGTATCAGCAATTGACTTATCTATAATCTGCTGTTGCACAAGAGGAGATTATCAGCGTTTGCCCTCCTAATAATAGGTGATTTCTTAGCGCTAAACCCCTATGCCAAAAGCTCTCAGCGCCCATGAGCGTTCTTGCCAATCTTCTTCAACTTTTACAAACAGCTTAAGATGCACACGGCGTTCTAGCTGATTTTCAAGTTCAGTTCTAGCTGCCTGTCCAATATTTTTCAAAGTCTGCCCACCTTTACCCAATACAATTCCTTTGTGATTATCTCTGGAAACAACAATAGCTTGGCTAATTTTTACCGAACCATTATCAAATTCTTCCCAGCTTTCAGATTCCACAAATATGTTATAAGGAACTTCTTGGTGTAACTGCAGAAAAACCTGCTCACGCGTTACCTCAGCTGCCCAGGAGCGTACAGGAATGTTGGTTATTTGATCTTCAGGATATAGCCACGGACCATTTGGCATAATGCCGCACAAATGCTTAGCTAAGTCATCCACTCCATCGCTGTGGAGGGCGCTGATCATAAATATGCATTTGACGTTTTCAAAAGAATTAACCGAGTTTGCCATTTTTAAAAGCTTATCTTTATCGATTAAATCAATTTTATTAAGGCAAACGATCAGGCCTTTTTTGTGCTGTTGGCACAGTTGTTGAGCTAATGGCATATTGGGCTTTGTAACATCAATAACCAAAATATTTGCATCAGAATCAGCACTGGCGTCAAAAGCTTCTTTGACCATAGCTATATCAAGCTTTTTTTTAGCTTCAAAAATACCAGGTGTATCTACTAATATGAGCTGGCATTTGTCTTTAAGAGCAATACCCATAATTCTACTTCGTGTCGTTTGGACTTTTGGTGAAACAATTGAGACTTTTTGCCCAACCAATTGATTTACAAGAGTAGATTTGCCCGCATTAGGAGCGCCTAGAATAGCAATAAAGCCGCATTTTTCCATGGATGATGTTTTTCATTATTATTTGTTACACGTCACCATAGCTGATGTTGTGTTAATATGCCAAAAGGATTGTGATCAAAGAATGCGATTATTGTTTAAGAATTTTTTCTAGAGACGCTTAAACAGACATTGCCACTGAAAGACATAACATTTTTGCCTGTCTGAATTTCATAAGATTTTGCTGTGATTTTGTTTTCTTGGTGACAGGCTTCTACACCCTTGTTGCCACTGATATCGTGCGTTTTCGTATTGAGTACAGCATGTTCGGTTGTAGCGGTGAGTCCTGAATGGTGATCAAAGCTAACTTTTTTCAAAAAGTGCACTTCGCGATTCGATTCATAATATGCAGCTTGAGTTGCTTTTAATGATGCCGGCCCATCTGGTTTTTCAAAAGTGCCAACAGGATTACTCAATGAAATTCTGTCGTCATATTGCGTGGCTTCATTAGCATTAACAAGAAGGCGAGCTTGTGTTTGAGGATTGTGCGACACCATTTTAAGCATTTTTGCTTGGGTTTTATCTGTAGTAGCAACAGAAAATTCTTTTTTAGAGACAGTTTCTTGTGTGGCATTCTCTGATGTGCCATCAGTCAGAAAGGCTAAAACCGTAGATACTATAGCTGTCGGAAAAAAATACCGAAATATACGATTAGTCTTGCGGCGCATATATCCTCAAACAAACTTACTCAAACAATGATAACGTAATAAAATTAATAAAGCCCTAAAAAGGTGGTGCCCCCGGGGAGACTCGAACTCCCACGTCCTAGGACAACAGATTTTGAGTCTGCCGCGTCTACCAGTTCCACCACAGGGGCGCTAGGTGATAATACTCGTTTTTTGAAAATCGTCAAAGAAAATTTGAATGTGGATTGAATGATTTTTAAAATTAGGTTGAAGTATTACGAAAATGGAAAAGATATGCGAAGCGAAAAAAGAGAAAAAATAACAACACGCTTTACAATTGTTGATGCTTTAAGCTAAAACCTTAGAATGCGTGTACTTCATTATTATCCATTATGTCCATATTCTCGTAAGGTGCGTTTGTGTCTTGCCGAGAAGAAATTGGATTTTTCTCAAGAAATTGAAAACTTTTGGGAAAAAAAACCAGAGCTGACAAATCTGAATCCTTTGGGACATGTTCCTGTATTAGTTGATTTAAATGGCTCAATTTTAACCGACAGCACAGCGATTGTTGAATATTTAGAAGAAGCATATCCAGACCGCAAACTATATCCGGAAGAACTTTTGGCAAGGGCAGAAACCCGTAGATTGATGGCTTGGTTTGACACACGATTTGCTCAAGAGGTAAGTCTCGTCATTTTGTGGGAAAAAGTTATTAAGCGCATGGCTGCAAAAAGCATGGGGCAGTCTAGCGTTGGGCCAGATTCAAATCTTATTCGTCATACAAAAACTATTATGACAAACCATCTGGAGTATTTAGCTTGGCTTGTGGATAGGCGAAACTGGCTTGCTGGCGATCATTTTACTCTGGCTGATGTTACTGCAGCTGCGCACATTTCGGTGGTTGATTACTTTGGCGATATTAACTGGGAAAAATTTGAATCGGTTAAAAATTGGTTTATGCGTATTAAGTCACGACCAAGTTACCGTGGGTTTTTTACAGATCGAGTTCCGGCTATTGCACCGGCTTCGCACTATGCTGAATTAGATTTTTAGCGCTACTTCTTTTCATAAAAAGAAACACACCATGGTCTTGTGCCAAAGTAGGTTTTCAAAAAGCAAAACCGCAAGGGGTTTTTATACACGACTACTCCCCCTTCATATTGAATAATATTTCTATCAATTACTTTTGCAAAACGAAATCCATGCTTTTTTAAAGTGCTCTCATACCCAAAGGTAATAACAGCATCAATCTGAGCGCCTTCATCAATAATTTCGTGTAAATATTCTATGCCGTCTTTAGGTGAGGTAATTAACACTAAGTTCGGTGTTTGGAAATGATGATATTCTTGTTCCCAAGCTTGCCGCTGACTAATTCCCCACTCTTGTGCCCAAACATCAACTGTGAAAGCATTTCTTTTAGTATCAGAAATGTACACGACGTCACCTTGTTGGTAGGCCATCACATCATTTTGCTGGCTGACATAAGCAATCGGAAGCTCAAAGGTTTGCCATAATATAATTCCTAGAAATATGGGAATAACACCAAACCAACGCCATGATTTTTTCCATAAACATAGCCACAACATGCCAAAGCTAAATGTGATCAAGGCATAAGCTGGAACAGCTTTAACCTGTATGGCAGCACCAGGGAGCAGAGCAGTTTCTTTAGCAATTAAACACAGGAACGTTAAACTTTTTTCCCATAACCAAAAAAGAATATCACTGCCTCCAAAAGATAGCGAGAATACGCTAAAAAGCCCTAAGGGCATAACAAAAAATCCTACCAAGGGAATGGCCAGCAAATTTCCCAAAATCGCTTGGGCGGTAAACCGTTGAAAAAATGCCATGCTAAATGGTGTTGTGGCGAGAGAAGCAATGAGTGTAGTCATGAAAATTCCAAAAATTCCCCACAAAATTTTCTTTAGCCCCAAAAAATTGCTTGAGCTTTGAAAGACTTTTTCTTGCAAAGTTGACCAAGCTGATTCGTAAAATGCTAACAGCCCAAGCACCGCTGCAAATGACAGTTGAAAACTTGCAGACAATAAGCTTTCCGGAGAAAACAGCAGTACGACAACGGCGGCTAATGCAAGACTGCGCATGGAAAAAGCTGTGCGATCAAGGCACACAGCTAGCATCGCAAGAGTTATCATAATAAACGATCGCTGTACTGGAATACCAAAATTAGCAACGGCCATGTAAAACATGCTGGCAATAACTGCCAAACAAGCAGCAACTTTTTTTATCGAAAATGCCATGGAAAAAGCAGGCCACAAACACATTAGTCGACGTAATAGTAAAAACACAAGGCCTGCAACTAAGCTTAAATGCAAGCCAGAAATTGCTAAAACATGGGCAAGACCAGCATCTGCAAATGCTTGACGCAATTTATGAGGAATATAGCTACGATCTCCAGTAACTAATGCGGAAGCTATGGCGCCATATGGCTCTTTTAAATGAGACAGTAAATTCTGTGTAAGGACGTGTCGGTACTGTGCAAATGGTTTCGCTTCAGCGCTTTTCTGACTTAAAAAATCATTCATGCGCGCGGTTCCGCCAATGCCTTGAAGGTAAGCGGCTCGCCGAGCAAAATATCCATGCAAACTGTTTGGCATAGGGATAGGGTAAATGCTAGCCATAACATTAATCTGATCATGGATTTGTAATTCTTGAGCGAGCTCTCCAGAAATGTTCAGACGAAGTTTTGCAGAATAAGATTCATCATTAATTTTTATTTGATCTAATATAATCCTGTAGGTGCCATCATCTTTATAAGGATGATTTTCAATAGATTGTATTCGCCCAATAATATCTCCGCTTTCCTGAGTCGCATTAAACATTTGTGTTACGTTAAAATGCACCTGCATGCCAATGATGCAAAACCCAACACAAAATCCTGCAATAACATAAGCAATTAACCCGAAGCTAGGATTTTTGTATGTATATAGTATTGCAATGATCCCTAAAAAGAAGAGGGAGAAATAGGTGAAAAAACCAGGTTCGTCACTTAAAGTGAAATACGTGCCGATACCAAAAATTAATCCAACTGGAATCCAGTGAACCCATCGTGTTTGCTCAGAAAAATAAGTCGATAGGAATCTTGAGCTTATGTTTTTAAGCACTTTTGTGCGTGCCTAAATTGCTGCTTCTTCGTTTAAGAACGGTTTCATAGATACTGATCCGTCAGAATTTTCAAGAATTTGCTCAACCTTTAGACGTGCATTTTTAAGCTTTGTGTCGCAATGATTTTTCAAGCCAATTCCACGTTCAAAAGTTTTGATTGCTTCGTCTAAGGGGCATTTTCCTTCTTCCAAACGACGTACCAAAGACTCTAACTCTCCTAAGGCTTCTTCAAAACTTAATTTTTCAATTGTTTGCATAACCTTATGTGAGTTTTTTAGTCAATGATTTTACTTAGCCTAAATCGGCACCAAAACTCAAGAATATTTTCAAAATTGTTTTAAATAGATGGATTAAATTTTACGTATTTTTACAGATAGTGCGTCAATGACACCATGAATAAATGACACATCTTTTTTTTCAAGGAAACCCTTAGCAACCTCAAGATATTCATTAATGATAACTGGTGTAGGTACAACAGGTGCATGAGTTAATTCATAAAGAGCGCAACGAAGTACTGATCTACTTAAAGATGGCAGCCTATCAATTTTCCATTGTTCTGTTAGGTGCTCAGCAATTTGTTGATCAAAAATAGATAAATCATTTGCTAAAAAATTTGTAATGTCTGTGAAAAACTCAAGATCAGGTTCGGTCGTGCCTTTTACATCGTCATTAAAGCGAGCTTGTAGGAATTGACGAACGACATCCTGCCTATCATCAGGGTTTTGCTCCATCTGATAAACTGCTTGAACAGCTGCAACACGTGATAAGTGACGTGCGCTACCATAGATTTTTTGATTTTTTTCAAACACTGTTTATGCTGCTGCTGCGAACGGAGGGTTAAGAAGTTGATGGCGAAGCATCATAAGATTTACCAAAGATTGCACTGCTAATTGAATTTTTGAAACGTAGCGAGTAGCTGCGTGATTTAAGTCGTTACCTTCATTTTCAAAAACTAACACGCTTGAAAATGGCTGCCCAGCATCGGTTGCTAGATTAAGTACAGCATCCCATACGCAATGGTGGTTTTCTTCTGCCATATCGCCTTTGTAATTTAAGCCAAGAAGTAAGTATCCATCTGGCATTCGAATGTTTGTATTTTCAGCATGATGAGCCGACTCTAAAAGCATGCGCAATGCAATAGGAAGATCTGCGCTATGAGGAACAGTCACACGACTAAAGGTTATTCCTTGTTGTGTTAGCGCGCCAACAGCAACATTGTACCATTGCTCAGTAATATCAGGAAAACGTCTGCTTTCTAAAATTACTACATGGGGTTGTTGCATATAATCCTCTGACTCTACAAGTAGATGAACAATACCTAACTCTGGTTTGTTAAGTCAATGGCAGAGTTTTGGTACTATTTTTGATATTTTAATTCTTGAGGTTGGTGCTGTTTTTTCATGATAGAATCAAAGACGTGCTCTATAAAAATCTAGTGTAAGGGAATACGTTTAAATGCCTATTGTAACTTGTGAAGCGGCAGTAAAATATTTGATGGATAGTCAAGTTGTGGCTATTCCAACCGAAACTGTTTACGGGCTTGCCGCTAATGCTACTTGTGATAACGCCGTTGCCAAAATTTATTCTTTAAAAAGTCGCCCACAGTTTAATCCACTTATTATGCATGTGCCTTCCATTGAAATGGTTGAAGAATGGGCATGTGTTTCTAAGTTTGCAAAAATGTTGATGGAAGAATTTTGGAATAAACGTGGCGCTTCAATTAGTTTTGTTTTGGAATTAAAGAAAGAGCATCCATTGTCGTTACTAGCTCTTGCAGGATTAAGCACAGTGGCTGTTAGAAGACCTAATCATCCGATAGCACTAGATATATTAAATAGTTTGCCATTTCCATTAGCTGCACCTAGCGCAAATCGTTCCAACACGCTCAGTACTACTACAGTCACTCATGTGCTGGATAGCTTGGGGAGAAATGTTCCCGCGGTTGATGGGGGTATTTGTGCTGTTGGTTTGGAATCAACAATACTCGATATTACTCACGATCAAATGATGATACTGCGACAAGGTGCAGTTACTGAAGCTGATCTCGTGTTGTTTGGTGCGGTAAGTAATGCAAATAGTGACACAGCAATTAAAGCACCTGGCATGCTGAGTCGGCATTATGCTCCACAAAAACCCTTGAAAATGGATGTGACACAAAAACAACCAGGAATGGCTTTGCTTGGGTTTGGTAGTTGCTGCGACGCAGATCTTAATTTAAGTATTAATGGAAACTTGAGCGAAGCCGCTTCCAATTTATTTCGTTATTTGCACGAGCTGGATAGAGATCCTTTTTCATCAATTGGCGTAAATGCAATCCCTAATACAGGAATTGGCAAAGCAATTAACGACCGCTTGAAGCGAGCCTGTTCTATATAGCGACACACTAAATAAGGAAACCATTAATGCAAGAACAAACAAATATGAATTTTACTAATGATGATAATGTAAAAACTATTGTTGAGGCCTATGCGCTTGACGCCGTAGACGTTGCGCGTGATAACTTTGGAATCAAGCTTGATTGGTCTGAAAATAGTGTAAAAGAAGTTGAAGCTATTTTAGATATGCTTAATAAAAGCTTGCAAAAAGCACCTCCTCCTAATGACAGCCTTTGGAGTTTTTCAAAGATGTTTGGTAGTTATATTGGAGAGGTTTATCGTCGTAATCACAAGGCTACTTGGGGAATGATAACATTGAATAATGAATCATTTCCAGGATTAGAAAGTAGTCACAAGGAATTATTTTGGCCCTGGAGCAAAGTATTTAAGCGAATTACGGCTGGGGATGAAGAAAACGTCTGGCATTATTATCAGCGGATGGCAGAAAATAAATGAGTGAAGATGGTAATGTTCCAGGAATTTAATAATAAAATTTTTAAATGTTTAATAGATACGGTGATTTTTTTAGAATTCTCTGAAGAAAATATCGTAGATCCAGACAGTGCGGCAGAACTACTAGAAACTATAGGTGCTGAATTACAGTCTATGAATGAAAAAAACAGACAATTCTTTAAAGAGAAAATTAAAGTAATTGCTCATGATTACTCAGATGATAAAAAGAATTTTGTGTGTTCTTTACCTGACTTTTTTGGTCTTTGCTAATTAGCGGATCAAGAAGTTGAAGCAGATGCGCAAGCGACACAGCGTTAGTAGCTCCAGTAGTGACGGGATGCGGCTTGCACAGGCGATGTTGACCTACAGGAACGCAGATTTATCGGTTTGGGGAGGTTAGCGTGTGGAACATTAGCTAATTGCTGTGTTGCCTACGTCAACTATTAGCTATCAACAAATTATTCGAAAACTATTTCTTACCAAATGTGGCAATGACAAAAAGTGCTAATAACAGAAAAACGAAAAAAACATTGTTTGAGTTGGTTGCGGGGGCTGGATTTGAACCAACGACCTTCAGGTTATGAGCCACTTGTTTTTTAGCTATCTCTCATTATATAAAATTATATAAGTCCTTATAAAATCTTGATATTAAGCCATTTGTGGTCTAATGTTTCCTAACAAAAATATACAGAATTCTACCTCTAAAGTATACCCAGGGTATACCCGAGTGGGAGTGTTGAAAGAACAAAACACTAATGTGACAAGCTCGGTAATGTGCGTTTGCATGAAGGGAAAAAGTGATGAAACAACAAGAGAAAAGTTTTAATTTTACAAAAAAAGCTTTGGATACTCTAGTTATGCCAGAAACAGGAAAGCGCTTTTACTTTTATGATACTAAAGTTAGAGGGCTGGAACTGATGATAACAGAGCAAGGCAGTAAATCCTTTAAGGTTTACCGTAAGTGTAATGGTAAGCCTGTAAGGGTGACTTTGGGGAAATACTCTGAAATGAGTATTGAAAATGCTCGCAACGAAGCTCAGCGAGTTATTACAGAAATGATAAATGGCAAAAATCGAAATGAAGAAAAGAAAAAAATACGAGCCGAAATAACTTTTGGTGAAATATTTGAAATGTTCATGGAAAAATACAGCAAAATTTATAAAAAGTCTTGGAAATACGATGAAAGAGAAGTTAATAGATTTTTAAAACATTGGTTTAAAAGAAAGGTGTCTGATATTTCTAAGCAAGAAATTCAATTGCTTCACGAAAAAATCAGAAAAGAAAGCGGTCTTTATCAGGCTAATCGTCTGCTTGAAAGGATCAAGGTGATTTACAATAAAGCGATAGAGTGGGGTTGGGAAGGAGCTAATCCAACACAAGGAATAAAGAAATTCAAGGAGAAATCAAGAGATAGGTTTCTTCATCCAGATGAATTGCCTCGTTTCTTCGAAAGTTTGGATATGGAGGAAAATGAAGCCATTCGTGAGTATATCTACATTTCTCTCTTTACTGGAGCTAGAAAATCTAACGTTCTTGCTATGCGTTGGGAAGATGTGCATTTTGACCGACGGGAATGGTTAGTGCCTGAAACTAAAAATGGTGATTCCTTGCGTGTTCATTTGATTGGAACAGTCATTGATATTTTAAAATGCCGTGCTGAAAAATATGGTCAAAAAAAATGGGTCTTTGAAGGAACAGGGAAATCAGGACATCTTGTGGAACCTAAATCTGGCTGGAAAAGAATATTGGAACGAGCAGGAATTAAAGATTTAAGAATTCATGATCTAAGAAGAACATTAGGAAGCTGGCAAGCGATCACAGGAGCCAACAGTTTTATGATAGGTCAATCATTGGGGCACAAAAGTGCTCAATCCACAGCAGTTTATGCCCGTTTGAACATTGATCCTGTTAGGGATTCTGTCGAGAAGGCCACCCAAGCTATTTTGAAGCATTCTAAAATGTAGTGTATTTTACGCCGCCGACATTCAATTTGAAAACTTGAAGAAATATGGAAAAGGTACAATACAAATATTTTTTCTGAGGCCCCATAAAATGTCATTTTTGCCGTCCAGCCGTCCACCCTATAGGAAAACTGCGGTTTTTAGTCTCTTTTATCCGTCCACCTATCCGTCCACTTGGACGCTTATCCGTCCAGCCGTCCAGTAAAAATCAAAAAATTGCTATCTTTGCATTCTTGTTGTCATGAACAAACGCCGTAGGCAACATAGCGGTGTAAAAAGTGTAGCGCACTTTGCGCTCCGCATCAGTGCGCATTTAGCAAAATATGAAAAATGACACTTGATAACTTCTCATTTGTGAAACAATTTCGTAGTTAAGAAAATCAAATAATATATCGTCCTAATGTTCATTAGCCATTCACTTAATCAATAGCTGTTTGAATCATTTTTTGTGATGATTCACTAACACCAGCATCCTTTGCGAAGGTTTTCCATTTTGATATCGCTGATTGCACCTCATCAATAATCTGCAAAGATTTTTGTTTAGGTATTCCACTTGTTTCCGCAAGTTTAAGCAGATTTGCAAACGTAGGATTTTTCCCTTCACCCATTACTGTACTGCAATGTTCTCCACCTGGTCCTGAAGAAAAAGTAAGGTCATAAGCAGGTGAGACAGACCAAGCACCGAATTGATCCATCAGAAAAGAAAAGTTTTTCGCATGATCGTCTCGATTGTGACTCAACACATTAAAAACAGCCACCCTGAATTGCTTTTCACTTTGACGAACATCCTTTGTCAACCATAGTGTGGCTTTCATAATTGTTTCGTAATCTAGGCTAGGAGAACGATGGTCGGCATGCAGTAATCCGCTCATTGTGTGCATATGCATTCTATTGCTACCGAAATGATCGAAGCGCTTCACACCAAAATACCCCGAGCCCTTTTTAGCAGGGAAAAGCTTAGCATCAGGAACGTCAAGATTAGCCTCTTTTGCCATCAAATGATAAGCGTATTCAATTGCACCAATGTCTTTGGGGTCATGAGAGGAACGAAATTTAACGAGCCATTCTTCTTTTTCAATGCGTATAAGAATTTTAGGGCGTGCGCCCGCAGAAGATCCACCAAGATTCAGTAAATCATCTATAAAATGGTCATCATCATTTTCTTGGAAATGCACGATCTCCTCGTAAATTTTGTCAAAATCTGTGTGATGAGATGCTATATGCTCTTCAATCTCTGGCTCATAAACTAGAGCTCCCATACCATGAGCCCCCACATAACACAGACGATCAAGGGGGGAAAGGCTTCCAGGATTTAGTCCTAATTTCATTAGTTTTCGATCAAGAAGAAGTCTTCCCCATCCATCTGGAAGGCTGTCATTAAAAATTCCAAACAAACCTTCGAAAACGTTATCTTCACAAGCAATTACTCCTGGTTTTAGCGGTAATTTAAAAGGAGACAGCTCATATTTTTTTGCAATAAACTCAGGCGTATATTCAAAGAAAATTTTACGGTCTTTAAGTGCAAGCCGTCCTACTGGAAATTTTTCGGAGCCGAACATAAAATAAACATGAACCAAAGATATATTTTTAAATGTCATTTTCGCCCTCGTCTACGAGTTTTATCCTTGAGCAGTTCATCAAGAGAGCTCATTTTTTCATAAGAGTTTTTTGCAAATAAATCTTTAAAAGGGTCAAGGCAACCCAGCGCAAAAGCAATTTTTAGCAAAGATTCAATAGATATTTTCCCTGTGCGTTCAAATTTTTTAATAACACCAAAACTTACACCTGAACACTCAGAAAGCGTCTTTTGGCTTAGATTCATCTCCAGCCTTCTGTATTGCGCTTGTTTTGCAATATGGCTGGCCATTTCATGAGCAGTCATCACAAATAAAGATATCATTATATCTCTTGAACTATTTTAACACCTTCAGTATATATCATGGTGGCCTTTATGTAAAAATAAAAGAGAAAATTTGGTTATTTCTGACGTCTCTTATTGCTCTTCATAAAGTCCTTTTAACTGATAAATAACAATAACAAACCTAATTAAATTACTTATGGGTCAGCACCAGATAACACGTGAAATTTCACGCGACAAGACCCGTGATTTTATGATGTACCCATAAAAAAAAATATGTAAAAATTCATTAAAACCAAAAGCTTTAAGGGTAGTTAAACCACTTGAATTTATACTTTTATTTCTTTTTTTGTTGCTTAATGAGCTGCATTTAAGTATTTTGTTTAAATAATTCTAATTTGAGTTTTTAGTATAGAAAAGTCATTTAATATTATACAAGATGCTGAATTCGATCGTTTTATTGATGAAATAAGTTCTTCAGGAATTGATTATTTTTCCATCGGGCTTATTAAAAAGGACACGGTTTCTGTACTCTTTTCTTGTGCTGCATGGCAAACATTTTACCTTGAAAGCCAGTGTTTTGATTTTGATCCATTGGTGAAAATGGCCCTTGCAAAAGTGAATAGGCCTATTGATTGGAACTCTGTGTCGATTATCCAAAAGAAGCATTCAGTTATTATGGATACGCGTCAAAAACTAACCGGTTGCCAAGAAGGCTTTACTGTCGTTAAAGAAATTGATAATGGTACGTCTGCTCTTCTTGCTTTTGGAACGCGTGGAGCGTTTTTTGATGTGGTGGCTTCGTACTTGCTGCATGAAGCTCAAATCATGAAGTTAGTCGAAAGTTTAAATACTAAACACTCAAAGCTTAATCGTTAATTGTTGTCAGCTTTAGCTAACGCACGCTGACCTATTCCTTGTTCACTACAATTGCTTACGATGCCAAAAGACTTTAGCCACTTTGGTGATTTCAATACCCATTTCTAAAATTGCTGATCCTTTATGGCTGATGTTCGTGCCATACAAAAACCATACCCCATCATTATAACCAATACGGCGAACCCGTTTCTTGCCATCAGCTGTGTGAACGATACAAGCATGATCTAAACATTCTTTTAAATCCTTCAGGTCAACAACGTTTCCACCGACAAAATCTCCATCACCATAGCAAGGCATCATAACATCATCTGAAATCATTAAAGTAATGCCAAGAGGATAGGTACTTTTGAAATAACTTAGATCCCGCAAAATATCTTCTGTTGTGTTGCCAGAACCAACTTTATGAGGATCTATTGTTGAAGGGGGAATTGTTTTAGGAGGCAGACCTGCACCGGTAATTAGCCATTCGGGTGTGCACTCAATAGAATGATCAATCGCCACACTAACAAGGCGCGTAATATTCTTTAGGCTGATATTGGCCGTACCATTTTCCCACTTTTCTAAGGACACCTTTTTTACTTGGTGACGCTTTTCCATGTTGGATCGATCAAGACCTGTAAGCATTCGCAGATAGCGAATTCTATTGCCAATGATATCTAAGTTGCTATGGTCTTTTTTCTTCAAAGAAAACACACTCGTTCTTTTTTTCATAAGGTGCTTGATTTGGTTAAAAAGTCAAATAATTCAAGTGTTAATTCAACTTTCTTATGTTCACTTGCTGTTTATTATTTACCGCAGAGGTTCCGTTCCAATGGCCAAGATTTCCAAATATTGCGTATAAGCAAACAAGCGGTTACGTGCTTGGCCGGTTAATTCCTTTAAAATACCGATTTCTGCCATTTTAGTAACAGTGCTGGTAATGGCTGGCACAGAAATATCTAATTCTTTTGCCGCTTTGGTTAGCGACAGATACGGCTTTTTCAGCAGATATGTATGGATTTTTAGTGCTGTAACCGATGCTTTGCCAATTTTGCTAAGCTGCATACGATCTTGTTCTAGCAAATTAATAATTTTTTTTGCATCACATGTTGCTTGCGTAGCAGTTTGGGTCACACCGTCTAAGAAAAACTCACACCAACGTTCCCAGTCACCCTTAAGACGAACATCTTGCAGCATATCGTAATAAAGCTGACGATGCTCTTTGAAATACAAACTAAGATAAAGAATTGGCTTAATCAGTACGCCATCTGCACAAAGCAATAGGGTAATAAGCAAACGCCCTAAGCGCCCATTACCATCTAAAAAAGGATGGATGGTTTCAAACTGAACATGGATAAGTGCAGCCTTAATAAGCGCTGGTAATTTTTGATTTTCATCATGGGCAAACTTTTCTAGATTGCTCATCAATTCTTCAACCATTTCTGGAGGAGGGGGTACAAAACGTGCTTTGCTCGGGCGCGTTCCACCAATCCAATTTTGTGACCGACGAAATTCTCCCGGTGATGCATTCGTCCCTCGTCCTCCGCGCAATAGAATGCCATGCATTTCACGAATCAAACGCACCGAAAGCGGAAAGTCTTCTTGGCAGCGAGCAAGACCATGATTAAGCGCTGCAATGTAATTGGAAACTTCTTCCACATCATCGACAGGAACACTTGGTTTTTCGTCATTTTCAAATAACAACAGATCTGACAATGACGATTGCGTTCCCTCAATTTGTGATGAAATCAATGCTTCTTTGCGCACGTACATATAAAGAAACATACTGATATCTGGCAGTAGCTTTGCTAATGCATCAACTTCACCCAATGCTCTCATGGCCTGATCAAGCGACTTATAAAGGCTATCCATATCAAGCGCTGGCACTGGAGGAAGCGCTGTTGGCACATAAGCATGGTACGTTTCTCCAGCTACTGCACTACGAGAAATGTAAGAACCCAGTCTTGTGTGGTTTGGACTGTTCTTCATGGGTGAATCTTCCTTTAATAAGAATAACCTTTATTAAAGGATAACGCATTATCCATTAATAAGACAGGTTTTTATTAAGGGATCCGGGTCACTGAAGTTTTATGTTTCACTATTTAACGTTCAAAGTTTTATTTTTGGGGGGTAAAAAGGGGTGAAATAGCACCGGAAAGGCGCTGTTACATTGAAATGTGTATCAATCAAAAATTGATTAAAATTCCAGAAAAAGTCAGTTTACCGACATAAAACAGCGACATAAAACGCAAAACACGACGTAAAACCATAATTTATGAAAACTTTTATGTTTACATTGTGAAATATTAAGTTATAGTAACTTTTCTAAATGAGGCGTATAGGTAAGGTGAAAAAATCTTACCGACAGTTCATATGCTTTTTTGGTTCAGTAGGCTGAACCAATGGATTTAAGCAAATTAGGAATTATTTCAAGGAGACAGGTATGTTTAAAAGATCAATCGCACGTTTACTCATCTTTTTTCAACTCTATGGTGTTGTTTTTCAAGGGGTTGCCCATGCGAATATTCTTCAGCATTATCCTGTTCAAAATGAAATTTACTTGCATAGTT
This sequence comes from Candidatus Finniella inopinata, assembly GCA_943322985.2. Taxonomy (GTDB): domain Bacteria; phylum Pseudomonadota; class Alphaproteobacteria; order Paracaedibacterales; family CAITNM01; genus CAITNM01. Next base: position 102,256 of record CALPGA020000001.1, on the reverse strand, counting down.
CCTTTGATGAAGCAGGCGGATTACGTTTATCCCTAGGAACAGACAGTCCTGCCAAAGGCCTTGAAACCTTGGGGGTAATTGAAGTCCCAAGCTATAAAACCTTAAAGAGCCAGCGTCAGAGTCAGAATCAAAAACTTAAAATTCAAGTTGTTCCATCCGATAGTGCTTCTAGTGCCTTTAGTTCATCTGAAGATTTATTGTCCCCGGTAAGCTCGGCTTTCGTACCTGCAGAAGGAGCTGCTGAGGTTGAAGAAGATGTTGATACGGATGACGATTCCATTGCCTTTACCACCCAAGACGGCATTGTCCGCCTTCCAGAAGGTGTCTATTTTGACCTACAAGGGTTACAAATCTTCATGAATAACGAAGGAGAGCTTTTAATACAAGGTGCCCAGACAGATTTTACAAAACCCATTTTCTTAAGCAGTAAAAAGAGCATTGTCTTGCACAGTGTTGAAGCAAATTTAATAATGGCAAAATAGAAGGGGTTAGTTGACGATTGAGAATGTTGAAATCAATTTGTTCATGTTTTTCACTTTCTTAAACAATGTCAGAAAGACTGGCACGTTTTTCTTTTTTCAACCTAATGACCAAAATTAGAAAAAATTAATAAAGTCATTAAATACAGGTCACTTTATCTTTTTTAATAACCAAATCTAGCTCATTTGTTAAATAGCGATACACTAAACACATTACTGCCAATAAAGGCAAAAATAAGATAAAATCTGTCAATTTGCTTATTTCAGGTGTTGTATATTTTTGTATCAGCATTGAAATTCCTCCAAACACTACGCTAGAGCCAATTATTGTTGCATAAAAAAGAATGCATATTTTTTTCCAAAAGAAATTTTTAATTTCTTGATTCCATTCCTGGTTTAATTTTTTCTTTAACTGGCTTTTAAAAAATTTTTGATTGAGAACCTTCCACTGTATGTATACATAGCTTGGCAAGCATATAACAGCAGCTATTATTGCGTTCACTATGAAACTTTTAATTAAAAAAGTTTCACTCCCAAAAAACAGAAGGGCTCCTATTCCGAGCAATAGTAACATTGTAATTTGGGATGTTAAAAAATGAAAAAACATTAGACTTGCAATTACCTTGGATGGTCCATTTTTTGAAAAAAACACTTTTAAATTCCTTTATTTTAAATTCTTCTCTTGCTCAAGATCATCTTCTATTTTGAGAGTATTCATAAATTCTTGTATTTTCATTTCATAATTTTCTTCTAGAAAAAAATCACCATCTTTAATTGCAGGCATATAAGAGACAAATTGAGCAAGAATTTCTGGATGATGACAGTCACAATACAATTCTTCAATTAAATTTTGTGTTTCTTTAAATGAAACCTTAGCCTGCCATATATCATGCAGACCTAAAAGCGATATTTTTTTGAGGTTACATTTATCAAAATTAGACAATTTTTCTAATGCTTCCTGAAAATCAAAGGTATCATTTTTTGCCCAAAGCAAAGAATTTAGCAAACCATCGACAGTCTTTCCAAAGAGGCTATCTCCATATTTTTTTATCTCATCACAATTTACCCATTGATTTTTGTAGAGAAAATTAACATCTGCCCATGAAGCTCCAAATGAAGAACATGTAGTTGCTTTAATAAGTCGTTTTTTCATGAAATATCCTTTTGATTTGGTAGTCCTGTTATTTTGCCGTTTTTAATAAAACGTTGATGAGTTATTTGACCTTCTTTATTTTTAAGAAATTCAAATATTCCATTTTTCTCATTAAATACGCCTTGACGTTGGTACAATGTGTAAGGATGCCCATCTCCTCCAGTAATATCAAATTGATGAAGTTTTGTGTTACCTTGTGTAGCAAAAGAAGAAGCTCTATGCATAGGGTCACTTTTTAAACCTTCTCCCATTCTTGCTGCTTCCATCAATTCGATTTCACGAAGTTCTTGTTTGTACCTCTCATGAGCTGCTCTATTTGTTGAATTTGGAACAACCGTTGGATCCTGAACACCATCAGATCCCCCAACTTTTCCACCTTTCTTCATTTTAACTTTAACGGCTTTTGCACCTCTAGCAATTCCAACAACCGATGCAAACATCAATAGCTTGCCAGTACCTTCTAAATAGCTCTCACGAAACTTCGCCGCTTCCTCAACAGTTCTGCCTGACGCTGCTAACATTGCACCAGGTTGAAATCTAATTGTATGTGTGTAAATCAAGATTTTTTAAATACCAGCAACCTGATAAGTCGTGAAAATTAAGCATTTTTGCTAAAAACAGCCCTTCACAAATTCTTTGCATTTTCCCCCAAAAGTATACCCAGGGTATACCCGATAAACTTTAGACAAAAGGGTGAACAGGCAGAAAGCCTTGTATGAATTGGTTGCGGGGGCTGGATTTGAACCAACGACCTTCAGGTTATGAGCCTGACGAGCTACCGGGCTGCTCTACCCCGCGACAATGTAAATAATGTATAGCTGTGCCTGTAAAAAAAAGCAAGATATTTTCCTGGACAATTTTCTTTGCATAATCTAAAACAAGAATGGTTACCGAAAGGTGATTTAGGAGTGTAGCTCAATTGGCTAGAGTGTCGGTCTCCAAAACCGAAGGTTGTGGGTTCGAGCCCCTCCACTCCTGCCATGTTAGTTTTCTATAGACATTTTCATTACAATCTTATACAAATTGCTGATGAGTCTGTGTTAGACAGACATAATGCTTTTTGTTGTTCTTTTCTAAGGAAATACTCTATGGCCGATCATACAAAGACACCTCTTACAAAAAAGATCCCCGAGTTTTTTGCTCAGGTTCGTCAAGAAATGCGTAAAGTTACTTGGCCAAGCGGCAAGGAAACGCGCGTTACAACGGTGGTTGTGTTTATATTCGCAATTATTGCGGCAGCCTATTTCATGGTTGTGGATCAAGTTATTTATCGTCTATTACATTTAATTATTGGATAAAACGTTATGTCAGCTGCTAAGTGGTATGTGGTAAACGTGTACTCTGGGTTTGAAAAAAAAGTGGCCCAGCTTATTACAGAACAAGCCGATAAACATTCGCTAAGTGAAATGTTTGATCAAGTTTTGGTGCCTTCAGAAGAAGTTGTCGAGATTCGCAAGGGCAACAAAAAAGTAAACGCTGAGAAAAATTTTTTCCCCGGTTACGTTCTTGTTAAAATGATTCTCAATGATATTACCTGGCATATGGTGCGTGATATTCCTAGAGTTTCAGGTTTTCTTGGGGCTAAGGGTAAGCCAAGCCCTATAGGTGAATCAGAAGTAAAACGAATTATGCAACAGGTTCAAGATTCTATTGAAAAGCCAAAGCATAATGTGGTATACGAAATAGGAGAGCAGGTTCGTGTTTGTGACGGGCCCTTCACATCATTTAGCGGTTTCGTTGAAGAGGTTGATGAAGATAAGGGGCGTCTAAAGGTTTCTGTTATGATCTTTGGTCGACCAACTCCTGTAGAACTTGAATTTGGTCAAGTTGAAAAACAGTAAGTAAATCTGTGGAAGGCTGCCAAGCCGCACCGCAGCTCAATTTTATAGTGAGGAATTATGGCAAAAAAAATTACGGGCTATATTAAGCTCCAGGTGCCCGCTGGAAAAGCTAACCCATCTCCGCCAATTGGCCCAGCCTTGGGTCAGCGCGGTTTGAATATCATGGAATTTTGTAAGGCTTTCAATGCGCAAACCCAAGGGGTTGAGCCAGGGACGCCCTTACCGGTTGTGATCACTGTGTACGCGGATCGTACTTTTTCGTTTGTCACAAAGACACCTCCCAATACTTTCTTCTTGAAGAAAGCTGCGAGTATTCAAAAAGGCACGAAAACTCCGGGGCGTGAAATTGTTGGAAAAGTAACAATGGCTCAAATTCGTGAAATTGCAGAAATAAAAATGAAAGACCTTAACGCTCATGACCTGGATGCAGCATGCCAAATGCTTATCGGTTCTGCTCGTTCAATGGGCTTAGAAGTTGTGGGGGCATAATTATGGCGGGTAAGCGTATTAAAAATGCACTCAAAAGCATAGATGACAAAAAAGTATATTCATTGAGCGAAGCAGTTAAATTGGTGAAAACTAATGCAACTGCAAAGTTTGATGAGACAGTTGAAATTTCTATAAACTTAAACGTGGATGCAAAAAAAGCTGAGCAAAATATTCGCGGTGTTTTAAGTTTGCCTCACGGTACAGGTAAAGTTTATAAGGTTGCTGTTTTTGCTCGTGGCCCGAAGGCTGAAGAGGCTAAAAAAGCTGGTGCTGATCTGGTTGGTGCTGAAGAAATTGTGGATCAAATTTTAAAGGGAGATATTCCTTTTGATAAGTGTATTGCTACTCCAGACATGATGGGTGTGGTAGGTAAGGTTGCAAAAATATTAGGTCCTCGTGGTTTGATGCCTAATCCAAAACTGGGAACGGTTACTATGGATGTGGTTGCTGCTTTGTCTGCAATTAAGGGCGGTCAAATTGAATACCGTACTGAAAAAGCAGGCGTTGTTCATTCACGTGTTGGCAAGGCTAGTTTCACTGAAAGCGCGCTCCAAGAAAACATTAAGGCATTGCTTGATGTGATTTCAAAAGCGCGTCCAGCTGGTGTAAAAGGCACATATATTAAAAAATTGAGTTTAAGTTCAACTATGGGCCCGGGCCTGCAATTTTCGGTTGAATAATGGCATTCTCATAGGGAAACCTATGAGATAGGAACAGGAGCCTATCCTGTCCAAGACTGTGGGTTCGGGAAACCGTTTAATAGTGTAAGCTGCCTACATAGACAGAATGGGTTGTGCATTTGCTCTTCCCTTTCTGTTTCAAAAAGTAACGAGTGAAGGAGTATAACAATGGACCGTATGCAAAAGGAAGCATTGGTTGCAGATATGCGCCAGAGACTAGAGGCATCAACTCTAGTTGTTGTTGCTCGTCAATCAGGTTTAACGGTTGATGAAGTAACAGGTCTGCGTCGTGATATGCGTGCTGCAAATGCAGAATTTAAGGTTTTAAAAAATACCCTCGCTCAGATTGCCGTTAAAGGAACTAAGCTAGAAGGTTTAACTGAAATGCTGGTTGGTCCAACTACGTTGGCTTATTCAGTAGATTCTGTTGCTGCAGCTAAAGCTCTTGTCGAGTTTGCTAACAAAAATGACAAGATCCAAGTTGTAGGAGCGTGCCTAGATGGAAAAGTTCTGAAATTAGCTGAAGTAAAAGCATTAGCTACATTGCCATCACTAGATGTGTTGCGCAGTAAGCTTATTGCAGTTATTAGCGCGCCAGCTACTAAGTTGGCTATCTTGCTTAAAGAGCCTGCGGCTCGTGTAGCAAGAGTAATTTCAGCAAAAAATGGTTAATCAATAGCGAGACAACTGAGGAGAATAATTATGTCTAAATTAAAGAAAATCGTTGATGAACTATCAACATTAACAGTACTAGAAGCTGCAGAGCTTTCAAAATTGTTAGAAGAAACTTGGGGAGTAAGTGCTGCAGCTGCTGTTGCTGTTGCTGCTCCATCTGCTGCGAATGCAGAAGCTGCAGAAGCACAGACTGAATTTGATGTCATCCTTGAAGATGGTGGCGCGAACAAAATTAATGCAATTAAAGAAGTTCGTGCAATCACTGGTCTTGGCCTAAAAGAAGCTAAAGATCTCGTTGAGGGTGCTCCAAAAGCAGTTAAGCAAGGTGTATCTAAAGACGAAGCAGACAAACTTAAGAAACAGCTAGAAGAAGCTGGCGCTAAAGTTTCTGTAAAATAATATAAACGCTTGGCAGGTTCTGATAAGGAGCTTGCTGAGCGTATTTTTTTACGCTAGTGTTACAAACTAGCGTTCAGATTAATTTTATTAAAAATTTTATTTTTGTTAGGTATGCGCTCAATATTGTTTTTTATATGTTTATACAAAAAATATTTACGTGTCCTTTTTTTAGCACCTTTTTCATCGTGTAGGAGTTTCGTGCATGGTTCGCTCATTTACAGGTCGTAAGCGATTTCGTAAAAATTTTGGTCGCATCCAAGAGGTTGCGCCACTACCAAATTTAATTGCTTTGCAAAAAAATTCTTATGAAGCATTTTTGCAGCTTAATGTAAAGCACGAAAAGCGCTTTAATACTGGACTTTTGGAAGTTTTTAGTTCCATTTTTCCTATTAAAGATTATTCAGGAAAAGCGCATTTAGAGTTTTTTCATTATGATTTTGAGAAGCCAAAATTTGATGAAGAAGAGTGTCGTACGCGTGGTCTGACTTACGCTGCCCCTCTTAAGGTCACATTCCGTCTCGTTGTTTGGGATGTCGATAGTGACTCTGGGTCACGTTCAATACGCGACATTAAAGAGCAAGATGTTTACATTAGCGACACACCTTTGATGACAGACCGTGGAACTTTCATTGTTAATGGTATTGAGCGAGTTATTGTTTCTCAAATGCATAGAAGTCCTGGTGTGTTTTTTGATCATGATAAAGGAAAAACGCATGCATCAGGCAAGATTCTCTACGCTGGACGAATTGTTCCTTATCGTGGTTCTTGGTTAGATTTTGAATTTGATCCAAAAGACCAAATTTGTGTGAGGGTTGACCGTCGTCGCAAGCTGCCCGTTACTACACTTTTGATGGCACTTGATAGTGATTACACTGAAAAAGCGCGAGAAAAAGCTAAAACAGCCAAAAAAGCTCTTGATGCAAAAGATCTTATGGGAATGTCTCGTGAAGAAATTTTGCACACATTCTACGAAAAAGTTACATATACACGGAATAAGAAGCTTTGGGTGACTGATTATATTGCGGATCGCTGGAAAGGCGTGAAGCTAACTCATGACTTGATTAATGCTGACACTGGTGAAATTGCTGTTGAGTCGGGCACAAAAATCACACCGCGTCTTGCGAAAAAATATGAATCTGAAGGATTGAAGCAAATTGCCTTTTCTGAAGAGCATTTGCAAGGTAGTTACTTGGCTGATGACCGAATTAATACTGAAACAGGTGAAATTTATATTGAATCTGGTGATTTGCTTTCTCCTGAGACAATGGAAATTCTAAACGAACAAAAAGTTAAGTCTTTTGATCTCTTGAATATTGACCATGTTAACATTGGCGCTTATTTACTGAATACGCTTCAGGCAGACAAAAATCAAAACCGCGACGAAGCATTGATGGATATTTATCGTGCCTTACGCCCAGGTGAGCCACCAACCGTTGAAGGCGGAGAAGCTTTATTTAGAGCATTGTTCTTTGATCCTGAGCGTTATGACTTATCAGCTGTTGGTCGCGTTAAAATGAATGCACGTTTGGGCTTAAATACGCCAGATGATGTTAGAGTTTTGAAAAAAGACGACATTCTTTCGATGGTGAGAATTCTTTTAGAATTACGCGATGGTAAGGGTGAGATAGATGATATTGATAACCTTGCTAACCGTCGTGTTCGATCTGTTGGTGAGCTTTTAGAGAATCAGTTCCGGGTTGGCTTGGTTCGTATGGAGCGTTCTATTCGTGAGCGCATGGGGTCTGTTGATATTGACACCGTGATGCCAAATGATTTAGTAAACGCTAAACCAGTTGCAGCGGCTATTCGTGAATTTTTTGGTTCATCTCAGTTATCTCAATTTATGGATCAGACCAACCCTCTTTCTGAAATCACGCACAAGCGTCGTTTGTCAGCATTAGGACCTGGTGGTTTATCGCGTGATCGCGCTAGTTTTGAAGTTCGTGACGTTCACCCGACACACTATGGTCGTATTTGTCCAATTGAAACTCCTGAAGGTCAGAACATTGGGTTGATTAACTCATTGGCAACCTATGCACGAGTAAACAAGTATGGTTTCATTGAAAGTCCATATCGTAAGATTTCCGATGGTAACGTTACCGACGAAGTGATTTACATGAACGCACTTGAAGAAAGTCGTTACATTATTGGCCAAGCAAGTGTAGAGCTTGATGAAAAAGGTCGTATCATAGAAGAATTCGTTACTTGTCGTAAATCAGGCGAATTTGGTATTTTTCCACGCTCAAGTGTTGACTATATTGACGTTTCTCCAAAGCAGCTAGTTTCTGTTGCGGCATCTCTAATTCCCTTCTTGGAAAACGACGATGCGAACCGTGCATTGATGGGTTCTAACATGCAACGTCAGGCTGTTCCTCTTTTAAGAGCTGAGGCGCCTCTTGTTGGGACGGGCATGGAAGCTATTGTTGCAAAAGACTCAGGTGCTGTAATTACAGCTAAGCGCGATGGTGTTGTTGATCAGGTCGATGGAAAGCGAATTGTTATTCGTGTTACTGAAAAAGACAGTGATAACAAATCAGGTGTTGATATTTTCAATTTGCTGAAGTTCCAACGTTCAAATATGAGCACATGTATTAACCAGCGTCCTTTAGTTAAAAAAGGCGACGTAGTTAAACGTGGAGATATTATTGCTGACGGTCCGGCAACTGAGCTTGGTGAATTGGCATTAGGGCGTAACGTACTGGTTTCATTCATGTCATGGCAAGGGTACAATTTCGAAGACTCAATCGTTATCTCTGAGCGTATTGTTCAAGACGATGTGTTTACTTCAATTCATATTGAAGAGTTTGAGCTTATGGCTCGTGACACAAAGTTAGGTAACGAAGATATTACTCGTGATATTCCAAACGTAGGTGAAGAAGGCCTACGGAACTTGGATGAAGCAGGTATAGTTTATGTCGGAGCAGAGGTTAATCCTGGTGATATTTTAGTTGGTAAAGTTACTCCGAAAGGAGAAGCTCCTTCTACGCCAGAAGAAAAGCTTTTGCGAGCAATTTTTGGTGAAAAAGCTTCTGATGTGCGTGATAGCTCACTTCGCGTTCCGCCGGGGATTTCAGGAACAGTTGTTGAAGTGCGTATTTTTTCACGCCGCGGTATTGAGCGCGATGAAAGATCTATAGCATTGGAGCGCCAGGAAATTGATCGTCTTGCAAAAGATCGTGAAGCAGAGCGCGCCATTTTGGAGCGTAGTTTTTCTCAGCGCCTTAGAGATCTTCTTGTTGGCAAAAAATTTTCATCTGGTTCAAAAGCTTTGATAAAAGGTAAAGAAATTACTACTGAGATGCTTTCTGACCTTCATCCTGCAGAGTGGAAAAAAATTATTGTTTCAGAAGCGGAGACAATGACTGAAATAGAAGACATGAAAGCTGAATTTGATGGTTCATGTGCTAGATTACAAGCTACATTTGAAGATAGGGTTGAAAAATTACGTCGTGGAGATGAATTGCCACCTGGAGTTCTAAAGTCTGTTAAAGTCTTTATAGCTGTTAAACGTAAACTTCAGCCAGGTGATAAGATGGCTGGTCGTCACGGTAACAAAGGGGTTGTGTCTAAAGTTGTTCCAATGGAAGATATGCCACATCTTGAAGATGGTACTCCTGTTGATATTATTTTGAACCCACTTGGTTTGCCTTCTCGTATGAACGTTGGGCAAATTCTAGAAACTCACTTGGGTGCGGCGGTTGCTGGTATGGGGCGTCAAATCAATGAAATGATAGAAAAATATCGTGACAAAGAACTTGAAGTTAAAGATATTCGTAATAAATTGTTAGACATCTATACAGATAAAAAAGATCAAAAAGATATTAAGTCTCTTGATGATGAGCAACTTATGGAAATGGCTGGCAATCTTCGAAAGGGTGTACCTATTGCATCTCCTGTGTTCGATGGTGCAAGTCATGAAGAAATAAATAATGCGTTGACTTATGCCGGGCAACCAACTTTCGGTCAGGTTGATTTGTTTGATGGACGTACTGGTGAGCCTTTTGATCGTAAGGTCACTGTTGGATATATTTACATGTTGAAGCTTCACCATTTGGTTGATGATAAGATTCACGCACGTTCAATTGGACCATATAGTCTTGTGACTCAGCAGCCTCTAGGTGGTAAAGCACAGTTTGGTGGGCAGCGTTTCGGAGAAATGGAAGTCTGGGCACTGGAAGCTTATGGTGCTGCATACACGCTTCAAGAAATGCTGACAGTTAAGTCGGATGACGTTGTTGGTCGTATGAAAGTATACGAAGCCATTGTGAGAGGAGACGATAATATGGAAACAGGTATTCCAGAGTCCTTTAACGTATTGGTGAAAGAACTTCGTTCGCTTGGCCTAAACGTGGCATTTGAGCAGTTTGAATAATTTTGTGAGGAGCCTTGGGCTCCTCATATTTACTAAATCTAATTTTTACATTTTGTTCGGGAGTAACTTATGAACCGAGAGATTAAACGAAGCTTCAACGCAATGGATGTTCTTCCAGATTTTGATGCAATTCGTATTACTATTGCAACAGCAGAACGTATTCGTTCTTGGTCATATGGGGAAGTAAAAAAGCCTGAAACTATTAACTATCGCACCTTTAAACCGGAACGTGATGGTTTGTTTTGCGCTCGTATATTTGGTCCAGTAAAAGACTATGAATGCCTGTGTGGTAAATACAAGCGTATGAAATATCGCGGTGTGATCTGCGAAAAGTGCGGCGTAGAAGTTACATTAAGTAAGGTTCGTCGTGACCGCATGGGGCATATTGAATTAGCTGCTCCTGTTGCGCACATTTGGTTTACTAAATCTTTGCCTAGTCGTGCAGGTATGCTGCTTGATATAGCGCTAAAAGATCTTGAAAAAATTCTGTATTTTGAAAGCTATGTGGTTCTTGATCCTGGCATGACAGCAATGTCCTATGGGCAGTTGTTAAATGAAGAAGAGTTCATGCAAGCTCAAGATGAGTACGGCGAAGAAGCATTTAATGCTGGCATTGGTGCTGAAGCGTTACGTGAAATGCTTCGTAAAATAGAGCCAAAAAGCGAAAGCGAAAAGCTTCGTCAGGAACTTACAGAATGTTCATCTGAAATTCGTCGTAAAAAAATAATGAAGCGCTTAAAGCTTCTGGAAGCATTTTTAGAGTCAAATACTCCACCTGAGTGTTTGGTCATGGAAGTTATTCCAGTAATTCCACCAGAATTACGTCCTTTGGTTCCTCTTGATGGCGGTAGATTTGCTACTTCGGATTTGAACGATTTGTATCGTCGCGTTATTAACAGAAATAATCGTTTGAAGCGTCTTATTGAGCTTCGTGCGCCTGAAATTATTATCCGTAATGAAAAGCGTATGCTACAAGAATCTGTTGACGCGTTGTTTGACAATGGTCGTAGAGGTCGTGCAATTACTGGGACTAACAAGCGCCCACTTAAGTCTTTAGCAGATATGCTCAAAGGTAAACAAGGTCGTTTCCGTCAAAACCTACTAGGTAAGCGAGTTGACTATTCTGGTCGTTCGGTGATTGTGGTTGGTCCAGAATTAAAGCTACATCAATGTGGCTTGCCTAAGAAAATGGCCTTAGAATTATTCCGTCCATTTATTTATGCGCGCCTTGAACGTTATGGTCTTGCTAGCACATTGAAAGCTGCAAAGCGAATGGTTGAAAAAGAGCGTCCTGAAGTTTGGGATGTTTTAGAAGATGTTATTCGTGAGCACCCAGTATTATTAAACCGCGCTCCAACTCTTCACCGTTTAGGTATTCAGGCATTCGAACCTGTGCTTATTGAAGGTAAAGCAATTCAGCTGCATCCTCTTGTTTGTACAGCTTTCAACGCTGACTTCGATGGAGACCAAATGGCAGTGCATGTGCCTCTTTCATTAGAAGCTCAGCTTGAAGCTCGTGTATTGATGATGTCGACTAATAACATTCTTAGCCCATCTAGTGGACGTCCAATTATTGTACCTTCGAAAGATATTGTGCTTGGAATCTATTATCTAAGCTTAATGGCTGATGGTATGCCAGGGGAAGGCAGTCTGATTTCAGATATTTCTGAAGTGGAGCATGCATTATCACAAGGGCACTTACACATTCATTCAAAAGTGAAAGCGCGTGTTCCTGTCTACCATGAAGATGGAAGCGTTACTTATCAGCGAGTAGATACAACTCCAGGTCGTTTGTTCCTTGGTAACTATTTACCAAAGCATTACAAAATGCCTTATGAGCTTGTAAACCAAGTAATGACTTCAAATGAAATCAGCTCACTTGTTGATGACGTTTATCGTCATTGTGGGCAAAAAGAAACGGTTATATTTGTTGATCGTATTATGACTTTAGGTTTCACTTACATGACGAAGAGTGGTGTGTCCTTTGGTAAAGACGACCTTATTGTTCCAAAAGAAAAAGAAGTGCTGATTGGTCAAACAAAAGCTGCTGTTGCAGAATATGAGCAGCAATACCTAGACGGCCTGATTACTCAAGGTGAAAAATATAACAAAGTCGTTGATGCTTGGGGGCGTTGTACTGATAAAGTTGGTGACGCCATGTTACAAGCGATGTCAAAAAACCTTCCCGGTGAACCATTTAATGCGGTTTATATGATGATTCACTCGAAGGCTCGTGGTTCAGTTACTCAGATGCGTCAGATGGCGGGTATGCGTGGTTTGATGACAAGACCTTCCGGTGACATTATGGAAACGCCAATTATCTCAAACTTTAAAGAAGGTTTGCATGTTCTTGAATATTTCATATCAACCCATGGTGCTCGTAAGGGCCTTTCGGATACAGCTTTGAAAACAGCAAACTCAGGTTACCTAACTCGTCGTTTGGTTGACGTTGCTCAAGATTGTATCATTGTTGCTGATGATTGCGGAACTACACAAGGTATCCACATGAGATCCGTCGTTGAAGGTGCCAATACTGTGGTTCCATTGACTGATCGTATTTTAGGGCGTACTGCCTCGGAAGATATTGTCCACCCATTAACCAATGCAGTTATTGTAGCGGCTGGTGAAATGATTGTAGAAGATACAGCAGAACTTATTAGCGAAGCTAGTATCCATGAAGTCAGAATTCGTTCTGTTTTGACATGCGAAATGGAAACAGCCATTTGTGCTAAATGTTATGGACGTGACTTGGCGCGCGGAACTACTGTTAACGTAGGTGAAGCAGTTGGTGTTATAGCTGCTCAGTCAATTGGTGAGCCTGGAACACAGCTAACGATGCGTACTTTCCACATGGGTGGTGCCGCGCAACGAAGTGCCGAGCAATCAAGCATAGAAAGCTCAATGCCTGGTAAGGTTCGATACAAGAACATTAACGCAATTGATAATGCATCTGGTCAAACTATTGTGCTTTCACGTAACGGTGAAGTCATCATTCTTGATGATCAAAATCGTGAACGTGTGCATTACCGTATTCAATATGGCGCTAAGCTTTTGATAAAAGATGGCGCTGCAATTAAGCAGGGTCAAAAAATTGCTGAATGGGATGCATATACGATTCCTGTAATAACAGAAAAAGAAGGTATAGCTCATTTCGTTGACTTGATCGATAGCGTAACGATGCGAGAAGTGGTAGATGAATCCACTGGTATTTCTAGTCGCGCTGTTATTGACGCGAAATCATCGCGTAGTAGCGCTGAGCTTCGCCCAATGATTAGTATGCGTGACGCAAAAGGCACTCCGATTAAATTATCAAACGGCCTTGAAGCGCGTTATTTCCTGCCAATTGATGCGATTATTTCTGTTGAAAATGGTGCTAATATTCCTGCTGGTGAAGTGATTGCTCGTATTCCGCGTGAAACTTCAAAAACTCGAGATATTACCGGTGGTTTGCCACGTGTTTCCGAATTGTTTGAAGCACGTCAACCTAAAGATGCAGCAATTATTGCTGAATTTGATGGTAAAATTGAGTTTGGCAAGGACTATAAAGCAAAACGTCGTATCGTTGTTATACCTGAAAATGAAAACTTGCAACCAGTAGAATATTTGGTTCCACGTGGTAGACATATCGTTATTCAAGAAGGCGATTATGTACGTAAAGGTGACCTGATAGTTGAAGGAAACCCAGTTCCACATGATATTTTACGTGTTATGGGTGTCGAAGCGCTGGCAGTTTACTTAGTCAGCGAAATCCAACAAGTTTACCGTTTGCAAGGTATTGCTATTAACGATAAACATATCGAAGTTATTGTGCGTCAAATGCTACAAAAAACCGAAGTATATGATGCTGGAGATACCAATTTCATTGTTGGTGATCACGTAGACCGTGTTATTTATGATCATACCAATAATGCACTTATTAAAGAAGGTAAGCGTCCTGCTTCAGGTCAGCCTATTCTTCAGGGTATTACAAAAGCCTCATTGCATACGAAATCATTTATTTCTGCTGCATCATTCCAAGAAACAACTCGCGTTCTAACTGAAGCGGCTGTTTCTGGTAAGCTTGATGTTTTGGCTGGATTAAAAGAGAACGTGATTGTTGGTCGTTTGATTCCAGCAGGTACTGGTAGTGCTATGCGTCGTATGAAAGCAACTGCTCAAGATCGTGATAAAGATATATTGATTCAAGCCGCTCCAAAGAGTAAAGAATCTAAACAATCTGTTGCCTAGGCAGTAGCATTTAATTAAATAAAAAAGCAAGCTTTATGCTTGTTTTTTTATTTTCTAATTGGTATTTTAATCTTTCATTTTCCTGTTTGGTTTTATGAATATTGCTAAATCTAAAATTCCTTTATCTATCTGGGCTATTGGCTTTGCCAGTATGTTGCTTAACATCTCTACAGTTATGGTCTTTGGTGTTGTAGCTCTTTACCTCAAGCAAATTCTTGGTGCTGGAACTGGCTTCATCATTATGCTTGAAGGCACTTTTGAGGCGATGGCTTTTGCCATGAAGCTTTTATCTGGTTTGATCAGTGATTATTTTAGGCGTCCTAAAAAAATTATGATGATTGGCTTTGCTATGGTTACTATATCAAGACCCATATTTGCTTTGTTTGCCACCGTACCAATGGTTATTATTGCCAGACTCTTTGATCGTTTGGGTAATGGCATGCAATCAACTCCTCGCGATGCTCTGGTGGGTGATTTAGCACCTGATCGAACAAAAGGGGCTTGCTTTGGTCTACGTAATGCTATGGCAACGGCTGGCTCGTTTATTGGTGGCATACTAGGCATTGTAGCCATGTATTTGGCTAATCAAGACATTCAGCAAGTTTTTATGTGGGCAAGCATTCCTGCGTCAATAGGGTTCTTCTTGCTACTAATTTTTGTTAAAGATCCTCATGAAAAAGAAGTCACTGCTGATAAAAAACCAATTCGTCATCCATTGCATTTTAAAGATTTAACGCGGTTAGGGAAACCTTATTGGATGTTGATGATTGTAGCAATGGTATTTATGAGTTCACGTATAGGTGAATCTATGCTTGTGCTTCATGCAACCCAAAGCTTTGGTATGGATCAAAATTTCTCTCATGGCATTTTGATTTTGTATAATTGTACAAATTCTTTGTTTTCTTACCCTATTGGTATGCTTTCTGACCGGCTGGGTCGTTATGGATTTTTGGCATTAAGCTTTGTGTTGCTAATAGTGGCAGATGCCTTCCTAGGGTTTTCTACTAGCTTACCAGTGATGCTTATTGGAGTTGGTCTATGGGGCATTCAAATCGGTATGAGCCAAGACATGTTTTTGTGTATCATAGCTGATCATGTTCCCGAAGATTTGAGGGGAACTGGCATAGGTTTTTACTACTTAATTAATTCTGTAGGTCTTCTACTGGCTGGTTTCATTGGTGGTTCTCTTGCTGATAAATTTGACCAGTTCGTGACTTTTATGGGAAGCGGATTAATTGCCTTATTTGCGCTAATACTATTAATATTATTACGTCCTACAATTGACGTAAAAATCCGAGCAACTTAAAGACTGCTATTTTTTAGAAAGACGCTGTATTGCAATAGTTTGCTTATGCCATTCTCTTATTGGAATAGCAGGTGAACCAGAAATAGTTTCTCCTGGTGCAACGTCTCGCATTAAACCACTTTGAGCAGCAATTTTAACGCCATCTCCAATTGTTAAATGCCCAGCAATCCCAACTTGTCCTGCAGCAATAACAAATTTACCTAGCTTAGAACTTCCAGCAATGCCTACTTGAGATACAATTACGCAGCCGTCGCCTAATTCTACATTATGAGCAATTTGCACTAGATTATCTATTCTGCAGAAATTTCCAATAATGGTGTCATGCTGGCTACCGCGGTCAATTGTTGTGTTGGATCCAATTTGCACGTCGTTTCCGATCCGAACACATCCAATCTGTGGAATATCAAAATGTCCTTTTTCATCCATGTGGAAGCCAAAACCTGGCTGACCTATACATGCACCAGGCTTAACATAGAAGCGGTCTCCTGCAAGCGTATTTGTGATAGTAACGCTATGTTCAAGTAGACTATCGTTCCCAATTCTTACATGCTCTCCAATTACACAATGACTTCGAATAATAGTGTTATCTCCAATTTCTGCAAAAGCTTTTATTACAGTGAAAGCCTCTATTTGACAGTTTTTCCCTATTTTTGCAGTTGGATGAATATCAGCTAATTTAGAAATTTCTCTCGTAGATTCTGGCTTTGCGTAAAAATACAAGGCCGCTTTTCCAAATGCACGATAAGGTGTTGGTGTAAATAAACCAATTACACCTTCCCCTAATAAATGTCTGTCATCTTCTTTTAAAATACAAAATCCACTTTTGGCTTGTGCCAGAGAAGCTTTATATTTTGTATTGTGATAACAACCAAGAATGCCTTGATCTAGGTTTTCCAGAGGGCCAACGTCACTGATAAGAATGCCAGAAACATTGGTTTCAGCACCAATTATTTTTGCTAATTGCTCAATAAGAATGGGGGGGGATTTTTGAAAAAACATCTTTATTTTTCTAGTTTGTCAATATTTGGTATTTTTTTGTTCAAAAGTTCAATTATTTTATCTGTATGATTGAGACTTTCATCTGCTACTAGCGCAACTTCTTGACCATTGTTTGTTGTATTCAGAAACAGATCAATCTTATGCTTTTTACAAAAACTTCGAATAATACTTTCTAGTTCAGATTCAATGGCCAAAAAGTTTTTATCAAGTTTTTGTTTTATGGAATCTCGTTCCTGATGAAAATGCTGATCTAAATCAGCGACTTTCTTATCAAGAGCAAGTTTTCGTTTTGTTAGCTCATCTGTTTTTGCATGTTTTTTTTGTTGTAGCGTTTGCAGTTCGTCATATTCCTTACGCATGCTTTTTTCTAAAGTTTCTAAGCGTTCCTGTGCTTTTGAGCGTGCATCAAAATCTTGCTTATGTAACTGCTGAAATGGCGTTGCCTGAGAGCGAACACGTTCCATATTTACCAGGCCTATAGTAAGGCCAGTAGTTTTGTAATGCGGTTTTAGCACACAATAAGCTGCTATAACGGTAATAACCGCAAAAGCAACTTGAATTAGGTAAGGTCTAAAGTCTTTAAACATTTCTAAAAAATGTTGCTAAATTGCAGTTGCAAACGGCGTGATTCATCATATTTTTGACTGCGGTATGGAACGGCATAAGATATTCCAATCGGGCCAAACGGTGATGTCCAAAGTATACCTGCCCCAAAAGAAGCACGCATTTTTTTGCTATCTTGTGTGTTGCTATCTTTTTGGCCTGGTTGCCATAAACATCCAAATTCATTAAATACGCTGGCGTTAATTTTCCAGTCATCAGGTAAACCAGAAGGAAACTTTATTTCAGTTACTTGACGCCACATTCTTGTGCCATTTAAAGGATCCCCTGTTTTTTTATCACGTGGACCTATACCTTGGAAGTCAAAACCTCTGAAGTTTGTGTAGCCCATTTGAAAGCTATCAACAACGCGAATAGGCTTGCCCATTCTTTGCATCATTCCTGTTTCACCGGAAACTTTTAAAATAACATCTTCAGTAAATAGCGGATGATAGAAAGTAGCATTCCATACATGTTGTAGGTACTTTATTGTACCGCCTAGTCCTGCAAAACTAGTCTGATAACTTAAAACATAACCCTTAGTAGGATTTGCTCTGCTATCTAGTTTTCCAAAGTTAATAGTTTGGCCAATCATTGACAATAAAGCGTTATGACTTTGGTTGCGAATAATCGCAGAAGCCTTGTCATTGAAGCCAGTTTCTTTCTCAGAACGTATAGTATAGTCTAAGTTTTGCCACCACATTTCGCTTAGGTTATATCCCAAACCAAAGGTTGTACCAAGGGTGTTATGTTTATGTGAACGAGAATATTTTGACTGATTTGCTGATGCTGTTACTGATCCTTCAAGTTCCCGATCTAAGAATGCTGGCTCAATAATGCCCGCATCTATGCCCATACTTCTTTTAGAAATCATGGCATTTGAATGCAGAGTCTGACCGCTTCCTCTAAAGTTTCTTTCACGAACGCCTAGCGATGTGAATGGTCCGTCTAAAGTAGAGTAACCAACGCCAACATTTAGCTCTCCTGTTCGTTGTTCTTCAACATCAACATTTAGCTTGGCTTTGTCTATTGCTGAACCTTCTTCAGGTTGAACATGCGTTTCTTTAAAATACCCAAGGTCTTTTAATTCCTGTTCAGCATCCTTGATTTTTTTACTGTTATACGCATCACCTTCTTGAATTCTAATTTTACGGCGAATTACATGATCTCTTGTGCGATCGTTTCCTTTTATTTCAATGGTTTCAATGTAGACTCTTGGGCCTTCTTTGATTGTGAATGTAATCTCAGCAATGCCTGTTTCTGCATTTTTTAAAGTTTCTGGCTCAATATTAATAAAAGCATAACCCATTGTTCCTAAAGATTCTGTAAGTGCTTTAATTGATTTATCAATAATAGCGCCGCTGAATGCTTCACCTTTTTCAATGAGAATGCATTCTTTAAGCTTTTCAATGTTTACTGATTTGATTTCAGAGTTAATCTTTACATCGCCAAACTCGTATTTTCTACCTTCATCAATGGTGAAAGTTAAAAAATATGCTGTCTTATCTGGGCTTAGTTCAGCAATAGAAGAAATTAAACGTACGTCTGGATGACCATGATCATTGTAGAATTTTTTGATTTCTTGTTGATCATTAAGGAAACGGTCAGGGTCATAAAGGTCATCATTCACAAAAAATCTGTACCAATGCCAAACTTTGCTTTGCAAAACCTTTTCAAGTCGAGAACCTTTAAAAGTTTTGTTTCCGATGAAATTAATTTTGCGAATGAATGTAGTTGGTCCTTCTTCAATTTCAAAAACTAAATCAACGCGATTTTCAGGCAAACGAATAATTTTTGGGTCTACCTTTGCACTGAAACGTCCAAGTCGACGATATATTTCTAAAATACGTTGCTGAGCAGCTTGAATTTTTGCATATGAAAGCACTTCACGTGGACGGAGCTGTATTTCTTTTTTAAAATCAGCATCTTTAATTTTATCATTACCTTCATAAGCAATCTTATTGATGATGGGGTTTTCTTCAAGTTGAATAACGATCGTTGCGCCTTCTCGGTGAACTTTTACATCGTGAAAGTACCCAGTATCGAACAACGTTTTCAAGCATTGGTCGTTTGTATCAAGATCTGCTGAATCACCAACTTTTATTGGTAAATAAGAAAGAATCGTTTGATTTTCAATGCGGTTATTGCCTTGAATGCTGATGTGTGAAATTTTTTGTCCTTCACCGTAAGCTAAATTCAGAGATAACAAGAAAGCAAAAAAGAAATATTTTATCATAGGGGTGACCATCCTCTGACTATTTGGAACAGTGTGCAAATTTTTTGAATGACATTGAATCGTACTATATCGTTCCAGGTGGAATAGAGCATTAAGCTAATTACGAGAGCAAAACCTGATCCAAAAATATATTTTTGAACTTTTTCAGGAAGTGGTTTGCCAATGACCCATTCAATTGAGGTCATGAGCATTTGTCCACCATCTAGAACTGGAATTGGGAAAAGATTAATTAATCCAAGATTGATCGACATAATAATCATGAACCACAACATACCTGCAACGCCTAGCTTTGCACTTTGTGAAGCCATATCGCCAATTGCTAGAATTCCCCCCAGCTCATCGCCTCTACGCTGTCCAGTTAAAAGTTCACCTAGCCCAACTACAATTGTTTTGCACATACCCCAAAAGGTTGAAAAAGCCGTTTGTACGGCGGCTCCAAACGACACTTCCTTGTATTCTTTAGAGGGGTTTGGCTTAATGCCCAGAACTTTTATTTTTTGAATTTCGCCTGTTTCTTTATCTTTCAAAGTTAAGGGAATATTCAACTGAACTTGTTTTTTAGCGCGCTCTAATTTTATTGAAAGGACTTCATGCTTTCCACTGCGAATAAAAGGCAGCATATTCTCAAAAGAATGAATTTTCTCATGGTTAATTTCAAGGATGCGATCATTTTCTTGTAAGCCATGTTTAGCACCAACACCAGCAGGGTCAACAAATCCAATTACAGGTGGTGTAATTGGTTCTCCAAAAACCGCAAATAAGCCAATCATTGCAACAATTGCAAAAACGAAATTTGCTAGTGGTCCTCCGGCTGCAACTTGAATGCGTTGCCATGGGGTTTTTGCATGAAGAGTTTGCTTTTTTTCTTCTTCAGTAAGTTTTGTAATGATTGCATCATCAGCTGTAGCGCTGGTTGCATCAGCATCGCCTAGCATTTTTATGTAACCACCCAACGGTACTAAACGAAATGCCCATCTGGTGCCTTTTTTATCGGAAAATCCAAACAGTTCAGGGCCAAAGCCAATAGCGAAATCTTCGACTTTTACATTATTCCTACGGGCAACCCAAAAATGACCCCACTCATGAACAAAGACAACAACGGACATTAATATGATAGTAGGTACAAAAAATTCTAAAACCCAAGTGAACAAGAAAGGCTCCTGCCAAAATACAACTAGATAATGTTTATTGATACGGTATCTGGCGTTGAAACGAAAGAGGGTTTTTCAAATAATCTTTAAAAGCCTGTATATTTTCTTGGCTAGTGTTGCTAAATATCCTTGGTTTTTATCTGATTTACAAAAAAGCTCTACAGCAATATGCTGCAGAGCCTTAATGTTAGCAATAGAAAGCGTTAAGTTTAGCTAAAGGTACGCTTGCTTGGTGCTCCACTTTTTGGGCGATCAGAAAAAGAGCTTTTTGGTCCACGTGAGTCAGGCTTTGAAAAATTGCTTCTTCCTTCTCCGCTAGTGCCACTGCTTCGTGAGCCGCCTCTGCTTGCGCCGAAGCCGCCGCCTCTAGAAGCACCGGCACCACCGAAACCACCGCTTCTTGCTCCGCCGAAGCCACCACCTCTTGAAGCGCCTCCACCGAAGCCGCCGCCGCGTGAATTTCCTCTTGATTCGCCGCCGCCAGCTTCACCAGCTGGTGCGTCACCAAAGCTACTGCTTCGTGAGCCGCCTCTGCTTGCGCCGAAGCCGCCGCCTCTAGAAGCACCGGCACCACCGAAACCACCACTTCTTGCTCCGCCTCTGCTTACGCCATCGGAACTTCCGAAACCACCACTTCTTGCTCCGCCTCTGGATTCACCAGAACTTTTACCTGCGAATGGTTTCCTTCTGTCATTATTTGCGAAAGGATGTTTCCCCCCAAAATCACCAGACCCAGATCGTGATGATCGACCAAAGCCGCTTCCTGAACCTGAACCAGAATTACGGTTTGATCCTTCGTGAGCTTTAGGATTCATGTATCTCTCAATAGCATTCCACTTTTTTGCATCTTGTGATGTAACAAAACACAAAGCAAATCCTTCAGCGCCTGCGCGACCTGTTCTGCCAATACGGTGAATATAATCTTCAGGGCATGGAGGCACATCATAATTGATAACGTGCATCAAGTGAGGAATATCTAACCCACGAGCAGCAATATCGGTAGCAACCATAACTCGGCACTTACCTAGACGAAATGAACGAATTACTTTCTCACGTTGATGTTGACGCAAGTCACCATGAATAGCTGATGCTGAATGATCTTCTTTACGAAGCGCTTCTGCCAAACGGTCAGCATTCATTTTTGTTTTTACAAACACAATTATTGTACCGTCACGTTGCTCAATCTCTTGTAAAAGACGCTTGTACTTATCTTTTTCACTAATATTAACAATTTCTTGTTTGATCTTAGGAATTGGCAATGTTGCCGAACCTACCGCTACGCGCTTTGGTTCATTCAGGTATTTTCCTGCTAGCTTTTCAATAGCTGGTGGAATTGTCGCTGAAAACATCATCGTTTGACGTTTGGTCGGTAACTTAGAAATGATGTGATCAAGCTGAATACCAAACCCCATATCAAACATACGATCAGTTTCATCAAGCACTAAACATTCTAGGTTATCAACTCGTAAAGTGCCACGCTCTAAGTGATCAATTATACGGCCTGGTGTTCCTATAACAACTCTTGGGCGAGACTTTAGCTGCATAAGCTGCTTAGGGTAAGGTTCACCACCAATAATAAGAGCTGTGTTGAAATCTCTTGAATCGCCTACTAGACTTTTCAAAGCATTCATAACCTGTTGAGCAATTTCACGTATAGGCGCTAATACAAGCGCTGTAGCATTTGGATTATTAAGCAAGTGATTTACCAATGGCAACGTAAAAGCCATTGTTTTTCCTGTACCAGTTTGTGCTGATCCTAAAATATCATTGCCTTCAAGCGCTAAGGGTATTGTTTGTGCTTGAATTTCTGTAGGCTTTACTAAGCCCATGCGTGTAAGTGACTGTGTAATTGAATCTGGTAATCCCAGTTCATTAAATGTATTCATTTAAAACTCCATAAAAAAACGTTTATCTATAAACCACAATAAGTGGACAGAAATTTATCCATAAGCTAGCTCTTGAGCAGCAACATGGTGAACAGATAACGCTTTAAAAAGTTTTTGGAATTCGCCAAATAACCCTACCACATATTAGGTAGGCGCGGAATCGGAACCTAAAATTTCATCTGCAACTTAGCCTATATTAAAAAATAATGCAATAAAAAAGAATATTAAGATTAAGAATGTTAATTATATGTCAAAATATAAAAATCATCCTTTCTTAATTGTTGTTATTTTTAAATCATTTTTATTGAGGTCTACTTGAATTTCATAATCTGCGCTTACATTTGTTCGGTGATCTCCCGGGCTGTCATATCTTGCGAACATTATCGCAACAATGCCACCACTATTAGACGGTGTAATATCTAGACTGGCTGATGAATCAGGAAGAACCGCAATGGGAAATATTTCTAAATCGTCACCTGCATCTGATTTCAGTTTTTTTGCTTTTTGAAAATACGTATTTGCATCCAATTTTCCGATTTCTGTTGCAAGCTCTTCTTTATAAGCAATGACTACATCAACTTTAATTGGGGCTGAATTATTTGCAGCAGCTTTGAAATTAATTTTTTCAAGCCAAACTTTTGATTGTTTTATGCCAACTGCAGATTTAACGGATTCGCAACCACTAAAAAAAAGACAACTGACTGCATAAAATAAAATAATTTTAAAATTTATGGATAACATTTTTTACCCTTCGCTTTTTATTAACTTTTATAGGTTACAACTTAACTATTAAACCATGGCTTCCATAGAATAAAAAAGGGCTTACATGGAAAAAAATGAAATTTGTGTTTTACGCATGCCAGCTGTTGCTGAGATATATGATTTTGCTTATGAAAGTTTGCAAAAATTACCGAAATCATTTCGCTCACATTTGAAAAATTTTGTAATAGAAGTGAAAAATTTTGCAGAGCATAATGTTTTAGCTGAATTATCCATGACAGACAGATATGATTTGTTAGGACTGTACCAGGGCATACCTTTGCCTTTAAAGAAAAAAACACGCTCTAAGAAACCAGATATTATTTATTTGTATCGCTGTCCCTTAATACGTCATGCTGTTGAGAATGAAGAGGATGTAAAAGCATTAATACATCATGTGTTAATTAATGAAATTGGTCATCACTTTGGCTGTTCTGCTCACGAAATGGCTTTAATGCATCAGCATTCAAAATTTTCAAAACATGAGTAGATCTTTTATTTTTCCATTAAGGTACTAATTTTTGCTCATTTATAGATTCCAAGGCTTCAACGCCAGGTAATACTTTGCCTTCAAGCCATTCTAAAAACGCTCCTCCTGCCGTCGATACATATGTGAAATCGGCACTGTTCTCTCCAACAACTGCGATTGTATCGCCTCCCCCAGCTACGCTAATAATTTTTCCTATTTGAGTGCGCTGTGCAATGGATTTTGCAATGATGTTGGATCCTTGATCAAAAGGTGAAACTTCATATACTCCAACTGGACCATTCCATAAAACTGTTTTGCATAGTTTTAGGATATTTTGCAGACGTTCTAATGTTTTAGGTCCAATATCATACATAGCTTGATCAGCATCAATCATATCAATACTAACAACTTGGGTAGATATGTTTGGTTCTAGTTTTTTAGCGACTACTGCATCAATCGGTAGCAATAACTCACACCTACTACTTTTTGCTTTCTGCAAAACTGCCTCGGCAATGCCTAATCGATCATTTTCAACAAATGATCCCCCCATTTTATATCCTTGAGCGCACAAAAGAGTATTGGCCATGCCTCCGCCTACGAACAAATAATCTAGCTTATTTAAAAGATTCCATAATAGATCAATTTTTGTAGATACCTTGCTGCCTGCAACAATGCCTACTACTGGTCGTTTTGGATTTACTAAAATGCTATCTAATACGCTTAATTCTTTATCAAGGCAAAGTCCAGCATAAGATGGTAAATATTTTGTGATGCCAACTACTGATGCGTGTACTCGATGACAGCAAGAAAATGCGTCGTTTATAAACATGTCGCCTAATTGACTTAATTGTTTAGAAAAGTCATTCGAATTTTCTTCTTCTCCACTGTAAAAGCGAATATTTTCAGCCATTAGTACTGAGCCATTCGGGAGTGTATTGAGTTCTTGATATAGGTCTGGTCCAATTTGTTTATTTGAAAAAATAACCGAATGTCCGAGCAATTCCTGCAAAGCACTAGCGATTGGTTCAAGGCTATCATTTTTATCCCACTGAGTTTGTGGTTTTGGTTTTGGGCGTCCCAAATGAGACAATATAACTATATATTTTGGATTGGTCGCAAGAATCGTTTTTAAGGTAGGAATAATTCGTGTAATACGTGTAACATCTTGAATTTGACCGTCTTTTAACGGCAAGTTGAGGTCAAGCCTAACAATAACTTTTTTCTCAGAGAAATTGATATTTTTAATCGATATACGCGACACGAACACTTCTCAATAAAGTACTAATACATATTATTCAATAAAAAAATAGCTTTGAACAGAGAAAATTAGAAATCAAATCCTCAAAAAATTAAGTTGTTTTGAAAATAATTAACTCTATTTTTCATTGCAGCGATCTATCAGCTTGGCAAATGCTCCATTACCTAAAACATTTGCACAGGTTATGACAGGGTCAAATAATACGTAAAGAGCTGTAATAAGCGACATCATTTCTGCATTGAAGCCTAAATAAGCTTCTAGTATTGGAAGCATAACTAAAATGCCCCCACCTGGAATTGCTGCTACAGAAAATTTCGCAATGACAAAATAGAGAGAGAAAGTAAGGTAACTCAATAAAGATGGTTCTGCCATACCAAAGCTTTTTAGTACTGCATAAGCAAGAATAGGAATCGCAAAGCAATCACCAATAAGGTGAATATTTACTGTGGCAGGAATAACAGAGCGCGCCAAATCTTTGTTCTTAGCGCTATTTTCAGCTCCTATAATTGTAAGTGGCATGCTTGCAGCGCTTGACATGGTGCTAAATCCACTAATAGCAGCAGGAATCATATTTTTTATGCTGTTTATGAAAGCCTTTAATTTGCAGCTGTTTAGTAAAAAGTAAGCTAAGAAAATATAGCTAAATTGTGCAAAGGCAATCACTAAAAAGATTGCTGAATAGTCTTTTATAATCGTTCCAACAACGCCATCAAATTGTAGTTTTACTACAAAGCCTACAACAAAAAATGGAATCAAATACACAAATCCTTTAAGAAGCAGGCCGATCCATTGATCTACTTTTGCTGCAATTTTATGAGCGGGAAAAGGGCAAATTTTCGAGGCAACAATGCCTAATATAATGCCAGCAAACATAGCTTTATCATTTGCAATAAGTTTTGGTAAAGTTAAAGACCATAAAGGATTTAACTCAGAAGTTTCTTTTGGAGATATCATTGATAAATCAAAGTGGTATATCCAAATTCCTACGTAGTGACTAAGAAATGTAGAAATAAAATTAGAGCAACATGCTAGCACTAAAATCATTCCAATGATTTTAGTCGCTCCACTAGAAAGCGTGACGGTTGCCTTGAATAATAATCCAAAAATAATGAAGGGGAGAAGAAGTACAATTGTTGATTTAATACTTAGGCTAACTGCATAGAGACCCTGCTTTAAAGATATCGATAAAAAGGGGTCTAAAAATATAATGGCCGCTATAGTTGCCATCAAAATAAAAGGCATTTTACGAAACATGCGTTTCTCCTTGAAAATCATTGAACTTAAAATTTAAAAGATGATTAACTGCTACCGGGCCCAACCGGTGGTTGTTATCGTAAGGAAAGATAAAATAGAGAAAATATTTAGCACGATAAAAAGTAAATCACAAAAATACCAACACCCTAAGTGTACATTGAATTTCGCTAATTCACAAGATTTTGCGAAGCAGCAACAGCAAAATTACAATCTAAGAAAGTAGGTGTAAAAAAACACCTTATCATGTCCTCGCTAATATTGCTGAATTCATACTTCCACTTAGGGTTTTTATCCTTGTCTATAACTTGGGC
Source organism: Candidatus Finniella inopinata (assembly GCA_943322985.2). Classification (GTDB taxonomy): domain Bacteria; phylum Pseudomonadota; class Alphaproteobacteria; order Paracaedibacterales; family CAITNM01; genus CAITNM01. The sequence continues at coordinate 75,712 of CALPGA020000001.1, read as the reverse complement.
GCGGATTCCTTCTTGGAAATCAGGATTTTTTAAAAAATTCATAGCAATTACATGATCAAGCGTTAGTGCTTTTTTCAAATCAAGAAATGGAGACATTTCAAGTAATTTGTGGGTTACAAGTAGACTTAAGGGGGATCGAGATTTTAAATCATGAAGAGTCTTCTTGGCTTCATGATGTTCATGATTTTCTAAATTTTTAAAGATACTGCTCAGATCCAATGAAAAAACATCACACACCCAATCCGTTCCAAAAACATATTCATTAGGAGCTGATTGACTGAATTGTTTGATGGTGTCTTCGGGTGAATCGTTGGTACATAAATTATTTAATAAATCAGGGAGAAATTCCGAGCGAACAAAAAAGTCAGCCATGTTCCATTTTAAAGCATGGGAATTTGAGATTGTGTTTCCTGTAAGCCCATAAAAATTAGCCCAAGGTTTTGGAAATTGTGCAAACCTAAAGCTAGCGGCAACATCTGGGAAGAATCCAATAATGGTTTCAGGCATGCCCAAAACTGCATTTTCTGTAATAATACGGTACTGATTGTGCATAGAAAGTCCCATGCCTCCTCCAAAACATAAGCCATTCACAAGAGAAATAATTGGTTTTTGGCAAGTAGCTAAATCGTAAATTAACTTATATTCTTCATCAAAAAAAAGAGAGCCGAGGCTTACATCATTATTTTTTAGTGCATCATGAGCGGCGCGTATATCTCCGCCTGCACAAAAAGCTTTAGGGTGATCTGAGGTGATAATAATTTTTTTTACGTGAGTATTCCCAGAACACGCTAATAAAAATTGAGATATTTCCTGAATAGTTTCTAGGTTTGTCGCATTGTATTGTTGAGGTCGATTTAACTGAATAACAGCTGCGTTGCCTTGAAAACGAGTTAAAATTGTCACTCAATCACCTAAAAATAAAAGGTGCCGCCAACGCCGTGGAGCGAATGATCCTCTCGTGGCTAAAATGCCAAGTGGGTGCCATATAACAAAACCACGGTTTTGCCAGGGACAGCTCCCAAGGATGTAAACTGAGCCAAGGGATTAAACTCACACGAACGTTGCCGCACCAGGAAAATCTAGCATAAGTAACAAGTTTTTCCCATATGTTCAATATATAGTATAACCAGTTAAAGGTAGGTTAAAGAATTTTACAAAAAATAACATACGCTAAGGCATACGGTGGTTCGTCACTTAAGCTTAGGTTTAATTGATAGGGACCTTCTGCTAATTTTTCTGCCATTTCATGGGCAGCTCCATGTAATATAAATTCTGGACGACCATGAGGATTTTTAATTACTTCAATGTCTTGCCACGAGATATCTGTACTATTGCCCAAAGCTTTCACTAACGATTCTTTAGCTGCAAATACTTTTGCAAAGCCAGCAGTGGATTCTACTCTTTTTTGTAATCGTTCCTGTTCAGAAGTTGTAAAAACGCGTTTTAAAAATTTCACTCCCTGAGTTTCAATAAGCTTTTCAATGCGCCGAATATCACAAATATCACATCCAATTCCTAAAATCATTGTCTGTCAACCTGACTAACAAGACTTAAGGTACGAAGGCTGGCTTGTATATTTTGCAGCTGATCTTTATCGTGCACGCCGATATCAGTAATGATTTCCCAAAAATCTATGCTTCTATGTATAATTTTTAAGTTATTAATATCAGCCCCACATTTACTAATAGCGCTTGTAATTGAGGCCAACGCGCCTTGTTTGTTGGTGAATATGATTTTTAACCGACCGACGAAGATGTCTTCATTGTTATCTTCGTTCCAGCTTAAGTCAAGAAATCCGCTTTCTGATGGTATTAAAGCTAATTGATGACAGTCATTTGTGTGAATTGTTATTCCTTTTCCGGTATTTACAACCCCTATAATGTTGTCACCAAGAATTGGGTGACAGCATCCTGCATAATGAATGGCCATCCCCGGAATCAAACCTTTGATAGGAATTTTTGAAAAAGTTTCTGCAGTTTTTTGTGGTTTCAGTTTTATTGTTTCTTCATCAAATGTCGATGTAGTTTGAGGTTTGAAAAATTTAACAATATCTTTAATGCTTGTAGTGCCTTCTCCGAGGCTAACTAAAATATCTTCAACGTTGCTGAACTGACCTTCTTTTATATTTTGGGTTAAAATTCGCTCATCAAAGTTGCACCCTTCTTTTTGTAATGATTTAGTTAGAAGAGTTTTTCCTAGCTCTAAAAATTGATCACGTTTTTTTGCGCGAATGAATTTGCGAATTTGAGCTTTTGCCTTTCCTGTAATGACATATTTTTCCCAGCCGAGAGATGGGTGCTGTTGTCTTGATGTGATGATCTCAATTTGATCACCGTTATTAATCTCTGTGCGCAGAGGGACTTGCTTTCCATTAATTTTTGCGCTGATTGCTTTGTTACCAACCTCACCATGTATTGCATATGCAAAATCAAGTACGCTAGCGCTTTTAGGTAAGGCAATAACTTCTCCTTTTGGAGTGAAACAAAACACTTGATCATGAAACATCTCAAGCTTGGTGTGCTCTAAAAATTCATCAGGATTGTCTGCGTGCTCTAATATTTCTAAAAGGTTTCTTACCCAGCTATACTGAGTGCCTTCATGAAAATTAATAGATTCTTTGTCTTTAGTTTTCTGTTTATAGTGCCAATGAGCAGCAACACCGAATTCACAAACTTCATGCATTTCTTGTGTACGAATCTGAATTTCAATTTTTTGATTGTATGGGCCAATTAATGTCGTGTGCAGAGATTGATAGCCATTGGCTTTTGGAGTGCTTATATAATCTTTAAAGCGTCCCGGAACCATAATATAAGAGCTGTGAATAAGCCCAAGTGCTTGATAACACTCTTGCAGATTGGTAACTATGATTCGAAAAGCCATTAAATCTGATAGTTGTTCAAAAGTAATATTGCGTTTTTGAATTTTTTTCCAAATTGAGTATGGGGTTTTTTCTCGTCCAAAAACCTGAACCTTTAAATTTCCATTTTCTAGAACTTTTGTGATATCAATGTTAATATTTTCAATAAGTTGCTGTGTTTGAGGCATATTTGCTAATTGTTCCATGACATTAGCATGATCATCTGGGTGTAGATGCTCAAAAGCATAATTTTGGAGCTCATCTTTGAATTTTGTAATGCCGATTCTACTGGCTAAGGGGGCATAAATTTCAAGAGTTTCTCTAGCTATTCGTTTGCGTCTTTCTGGGTCTTTGATGAAATATAGTGTACGCATATTGTGCACACGATCAGCAAGTTTTACCAAAAGCACGCGAAGGTCGTTAGACATTGCCAAAAATAATTTTCTAAAATTTTCAGCCTGGGGTGATGAAGATGACTGCAGTTCAAGCTGCGAAAGCTTTGTGACTCCGTCAACTAACTTCGCAATTTCAGTGCCAAACATGACCTCAATTTCGGCATAAGTTGTGAGGGTGTCTTCAATGGCATCATGAAGTAATGCTGTTACAATGTAATAGTGATCCAGCCTCATATCGGCTAGAATGTTAGCTACTTCTAAGGGGTGATAGAAATATGGGTCGCCAGATTCACGAAACTGTTGCCCATGTACTTTCATACAAAATACATAAGCTTTGTTTACTAAGTCTTCATTGGTATTTGGGTGATACCGCTTAAGCTTTTCAACAAGTTCAAATTGACGAACTACAGGTTTACTCGTGATTGCTTTCACAGCAATACTCTTAGAATTACATTCCTATAGTCTAACCAGTTTTTGATTAATCTTCGATAGTGTCGTCGTCGATATATTCAATATCTTTTGTTTTTGGAGTTGGTTCGTCTTTATGCCATTGACTAGCATCTTGCATAACTTCAAGTAAATCGCCATCAATTTCCACGTCTAGCTCATCAGTTAGAACTGCGCGTTGTAAGGCTTTAATTATGCCCTCTTCAATATTTTTAAGATTAAGATTTCCTTCTGCAATTTCACGAAGTGCTATGACAGGATTTTTATCATTATCTCGGGCTACAGTTATGCTGGCGCCTGCTGAAATTTCTCTGCCTCTTTTTGCTGCAAACGCAACTAAATCAAATCTATTTGGAACTTTTTCGATACAATCTTCAACAGTAACTCGAGCCATAAAACCTCCTGCATAACTACCGCACATAATAGGTGAAGTTCAGAATTTATGCAAGGATTTGTTAGTTGCTTAAAATGTGCTGATAGCTCTCACTGTCTTCATTCGCCATGTCCTCAGCCACTTTGTCCAGAATTTTTTCAATTTTCTTAGAATGTTCTGTCGTTTGGTCTGCGATATACTGATTTGTGTCTTCTAGATCCATATCGTTTTCAGGATCATCATATTTTTCTGCTTCTGTATCTTCCCCAAGATCATCGTCGGCATATTGAATCTCATCGTCAATCTTAATTTCTTTTTTTGATTTTGTGGCAAATTTCTTTTTAGATTTTGTGACTTCTGCTTTAGGAAAAAACTGACCCGCCGCCTTGAGCATATCTTCCGCGACACTTGGGGTTAGAATTCCGTGAGATAATTTTCCATCGGGAATTAGTTGACCGTCTAAATTTGTGAAAGCCGGTGAAAAATTTACAGCAGCGCCATCACGTCTTGGCAGATCCTTGACTAAAGACATGCTTAATGTGCTAATTAAGTCGACATCACCTTTGGGTAAATAATGTTCCAAATGATCGATGCTGAAGTAATTTAGGGCAAACATTTTTACATACAAAAAAGGATCATTTGCGACAAGGTAATTTTTTATTTTCCTAATTTTTTCAGATTCTTCTGCGCTTTTAGGTGTGTCACTTTCCAAGTCTTTTATATAGCTTTGAAGGTCTTCTTCTCTATCCTTTTGTTTTTCTCTAGAGGCGGAAATATCAAGCCATTTGCTTTGGTTTTTAAAAAACATTTCTGCAATTTTGTAAGCATTATCAGATCCTTGACTCCAAATTAAAATTGAAACTGGCTTGTCCAATAAATAGAGATGAGGAAAAAAATGCAGATCAAGACAAAAACCAGGCATTGCTGTAATTTTGGAAATATCTGCAGAAAAATATTCAGCACAATGAGTACAGCTGGGCGATAGCCATGCTGCGACATGAACTGAGCAGCCTTTTTGGGCGTTTAAAGTAATATATGTCACAAGTGGCTGCTGTATAGGCGCCACACGACCCCAAAGAAAGGGGAATAAAATTATAATTAAAATAATAAATCGCATTTAAATAAAAATTACGTTAAAAACTTTTATATTTTGAGGTTATCATATAAAAATTAACGAAGAATTGATACTCGAAAAACTTATGAGCTCGATACTACAAGTTTTACCCGCTTTTCATGCTGGTGGTGTTGAACAAACAACCTTGCTTGTAGCGAATGCTCTTGCTGAGCAAGGTTTTGGCAGTTTTATCGCAAGCGCAGGTGGGCTTATGACAAAAAAGTTACACCCAAATGTTATGCATATTTATTTGCCTTTAAATACTAAAAATCCTTACGCGATGTTTTCTAACGCAAAAAAATTAAAGACAATTATTGCTGATAATCATATTGATATTATTCATGCAAGGTCACGTGCTCCTGCCTGGAGCGCATACTTTGCTGCAAAAGCGATGAGTGCTCATTTTTTAACAACCTACCACGGGGCTTACAGTCAAAACTTTCTAAAGTGGCATTATAATAGGGTCATGGCTTTAGGTAATCCTGTGATTGTCGCATCTCAATACATGGAAAATCATGTGTTAGATTATTATCCAGAAGCATGCTGTGTAAAAATTCCATCGGGTATTAATACAGACTTTTTTTCACCTAATAATTTTACTAAGAATACTCTCGGGCTTAAATCAGAGATTACTGATGATGTTAAGGTTATTCTGTTGGTTGGAAGATTTACTCGTATTAAGGGTCATCAGATTCTGCTTCAAGCAGCTAGTAAAAGTGCATTCAGGAGTCAGCTAGTTGTGATATTTGTGGGTGATAGTAAAAACCTCAAGCTGGTTAGTGAGCTTAAAAACGAAGCTGAAGTGCTTTCTATTAAATTGCATGTTTATATGGATGAAAAAGATCTTCGACCTTTTTTCAATAGAGCAGATGTGGTTGTCATACCTACAACTAAACCTGAGGCTTTTGGTCGAGTCACAGTTGAGGCCATGAGCATGAGCAAAGTTGTTATCGTTAATGATCTTGGAGCCTCAAGTGAAGTGCTGAGTAATTCTGATTGGGTATTTAGTCATAATATAGTAGAAAGTCTGACTCAAAAAATTGACATTGCGGTGGGATTGAATGCTGAAAAAGCACAAGAAATTGGTATTGCTAACAGGTCAAGAGCCATATCTTTTTACAATATTGAAAAGCTTATCGAGGGACACCTTCAGGTGTACAAAGGCATTATTAAAGCAAAACAGGTTGCCTCAATCGGAAGTTGCTACAGATTATGACTCATAATGGTATTATTCAATGACATAAGCCATCGTCACAACAATTTTCACAATCTTTTCAATAGTCGAAGTATCGTAAGTTCCAGAATCAGAAATATCACTGCTATTGGGTGCTGTTATTTGAAAGATACCTTGGCGAGCATTTAAGAGCTTGCCTATTTTACAATCACTATTTACCGCAAATTGTTCTGCTCTTTCAAGTGCACTTTTACTGGCTTTTGCAAGTAGATCAACTTTTAATTTATCTAATTTATCGCTCGGGTAATAAAACTGTACTTGTCCTGAATTGATGTCATAGCCTGCAATATTCAATTCATTTAACTTACTGGGTATGGTTGAGAGTTTCTTCACATCATCAGAACTGATTTCAAGTGTCTGAGATAAATTATAAGTTTCAACCTCATTCGTGGTGTTTTTGCCATCTGGAGTCCGCTTGTTAATTTGATGTTTTGTAACGCTCCCTAAAACAACCGTATCGGAGGAATATCCTTCTTTCTTTAAAAAATCCATGGTTTTTTCACGGACTAGATCAAGTGCTTCGTAAGCTTCAGCCATGTGGGGATGTGATGCATTGATGCTACCTGACCAAACAGCATTCTCCGAAATTATTTTTTTTTCTGCATATCCCTTTACCTGAATTGTATTTTGATACTCTTTGATTTTTAAATAGGTTTTTGCAGCAATCCCTGTGCACACAATAGTAGAAGCTCCTAGAGCAATACCAAAACCAAGTTGAGAAAAAATATTGGGAAATTTTGTGGTCATTTTTATTATCCAGGAGTCTATTATAGAGTAAGTATAAGTCTTATTTTATAGTTAAATCAATGCGTTTCTTAGTAAAAAAATAAACTTAAAGCAAAACAGGTTTAGATTTTACCCTGGCATCTCCATCAATAATACGGTGCCCGACTACTACAAGGCTTTTGTTAACACTAAGTTTTATGATTTTCTTGGTCATATCTTTGAGTTCAAACTCAATATTATTATTGGTAACTTTTGTTATTTTTAATGTTTCATTTTCTGCATCTTCTGCTGTATAGGTCTTTTCATTGATCCATACAGTCCAGTGAGACTGATTAATGTACAAAATGGCACTTAAAAATAAAACATCCTCTATTATTGAGGGGGTTAATTTTGGAATTTCTGTGGCTTCAAAAAAAGAATCAATTTCTTCAACAACTGGATTAATGCTATCTAAAATATTCACTTCGTCTGATGACATCATTAATGAAGCGCAGAGAGAAGGTGTTGCCCAATGAATCACAACCAATAGTAGCGTAAAGAAAATCAATACCCTGAACAAAATAAACTACTTACTTGAAAGAGAGGATTTTTCGCAAAACTGCTTGTATTCCACTTCTATTTCAATAGTGCCCTCAAAAAGACTAACTTTTTCTCCTTCGCTAACTTTTTGTGCAAGTTGAGAGTTTAATTCTCGAGTACGTTTCAGTTCAAACTTTTTGATCTTTACGATACCAGGAAGTTCCGTTTCAAGTTTTTGCAAAAAATTAAAAAAGCTTTGATCACGCAAGACTTGTAGATTTAAGGAAACTTCTGCCTTGGTAATATTTTTAGGATCACTTAAAGGCTTGGGTTGTATAAATAAAAATTCCACATTAGCTTGCTTCTGCAGCGTGTAAAGTGATTGATTGAATCGATCTTGTGTTAATGGCAGTATCCATTTTTTACGTTTGAATGTGCCAAATTTCTGAGCTTCTTGGTGGCCAAGCTTTTCATAAGTCTCAACGGCTTCAATCTTAGTGACAAGAGAATTCATTTTTGAAGAGGTTAATGCAATTTCTTCTTGTGTTAAATTGTAATGAGATACTGTTGTTACAAGGGTAAAAAAACAAAACCCTAGCAGAAAAACAAGAGATCCAATAATTCCCCCTGTTTCTGGCTTATTCCATAATTGCCAATTAATTACCATGCTGACCTACCTGCTGTTGAATAAGAAGAATGGTGTCGTTTCCATTCTCATCCCAAGAAAGAACCACATCACCCAAAATTCGTTCGTAATTTTGATTTATGTATCTTTTAAGATCTTGATTTTTTTTTGCCGCGTTGGGGAGCCTCAATCGTAGTTCTGTTCCTCGTTCAGTTTGGTTCCAGGTTATATCTAATGCTTGTGTTTTCCCTCTGAGCATTTTATTTACATTGCTAATGAAGACGGAGGGATTTCGTTTGCTACTATCAATGTAGTTCATGAATAGGTTGCTAAGATGCACTTGTTCAGCAAATTTCCCTACAGTTCTTTTGTGAATTTTTTCATATTTTATTCCTAACCATTTGTGCTCATAATCTTGAAAAAATGATTTTATTTGAACTGTAGCCCAAAGAATTACCAATATCATGCTAATAGGAATTAAAAATTTGATAGCTAATCGTGGTAACACATGTGCCAGATGTGCTTGGCTTAATGATTTCGGGACAAAATTTAAGAATGGTTTTATTGGTCTGTACGCTTCTTTTTCTAAAAGTCTTTTTGAGACTGGAATTAGTTCAAGCTCAGCATTGGAAAACTCAGTGACGACTGCACCGTTTTCTAATGATAAAACAGATACAGCTTGCCCTTCTTTATAGCCTTGCCTTTGTAAAAATCGTAAAGTTGAGCGTAATTCTTTCTCTAAATCTCCTGTGTTTTTAGTTGAAATAACACGCTGTAATAAAAACTTATCTTGATGCATTATCAAAATTGTAGAGGTGTTGCTATCAACGGGTACTAACATTGCTGTCCATGCTCTCAACGAACGTGAAATGCTCACATGTTTTTTCATAGCTAAGCTTTGCTCAATGTCCCATGAAAGAACCCCGCCAACGGGATTTCGCATAGATGATAAAGCTTTGAACATCTGTTTTAATTGGTCATTGCTTCTAATTGAAACAAAGACATCAACTTTTTCTGTTGGTTGTTTTGGTTGATAATGATTAACCAAATCCTCTGCACAAAATTCATTTGTTTTGATTTGATTAAAAAGAAAAAATCTATCCCATATACGTATTTGGTTTGTAGGTAAACTGCGAAATTCACAGTCGTGTCCTTGAACAATAAAGTAAACTGGCAAGCCTGAATATTGTGAAGCGTATTCTCTCCATTCATAATCTGAAACTGAAATATTTTGTGTGTGTACTAATAAACCATTTTTAAAATGATAAAGAATAAATATACCTTGAGATTCACATATGTTTATGTAGTCTCTGGGATAATTTTTCCAATTAGCAACACGATTCCAAATGGCTTTAAAGTAAAATTTCACTTCATCAAAAGCACTATTTTCATTATAAATGCTTACTGAAATCTTAGACGTGGCTTCAGTTTTTTTAATCCATTCTGGCAATTTGATCATAGAGCGGTACGACAATGGCAACAACCATCCATATCATTACTATACCCATGATAGATACCAAAATTGGCCCCGTCCAGGCTAATATTTTTTTGAGTTTGTGTTGACAATGATTTTTTAAAGTTTGTGCGCATATGTCACTATATATGGCTATCTGAGATGCCCTTTCTCCAATCAATAGTAGATCTGCTAATGGTTTGGGAAGATTTAAAAACTTTGAGAGTGAGAGGCTTACATTCCCTTCATTTCTAATGGAGCGCTCGATTTTATGTGCTTGATCTTTTAAATGTGCGTTTTGTAAAATATCCGCGCTATAGTGTGCCGCTTGAACTACATGATGTCCTCGTTGTAATAATGTTGAAAAACTTTTTAAATAAAAACTTTGCAAGGTTTCAAGGTAAATTGATCCAAATATTGGCCATTTAAGAGAAAGCCACGAGTATGCAGTTTTTAGTTTTGTAATTTTTGAAGCTAAATATAAAGTTGCAAATATTGCAAGCACGAGAGGTACATTTGTAAACATATTAAAGATATTTTTCAAAGCTTCTGCGAAGTGAATAAATAATGTTGTCGCTAGGTGCTGCTCAAAATTATTATTTCTAAAAAACTCTAAAGCTACAGGAAAAAGAAATTCACTAAAACCTATAACCATTCCTAAAATAATAATAGTTAAAACAAGTGGATATTGAAGGCTTGTTCGTAATTGCTTGAAAAAATCAGCCTCTTCTTGTCTGAGCAATGCGTAATCTTCAAAAGCCTGGGCATATTGTCCTGTAACTTCAGAAACACTCAATAGTCCGATAAAAATCTTAGGAAACAGTGGGTGCTCTGCTAGAATTTGAGAAAGTGTTGCTCCTGCGTACAGTCCTTCTAGTAATATATCAATAAGCTGTTTTTGCCGTTGATTTAGACGAAGTTTACTAGTTTGTAAACTTTCTAATAGCGACAGCCCTTGCTTTAGAAAAAATCCCATATCCTTAGCCCATTCAATGGTCCAAGTATTTGAGCTATTTTTATACAGCCAAGAAAATCGTTGGGCTTGCAAGGTAATAGGTTGCAGACGTTTTAATTTTAAACTTTGTAATGCCTGCTCGTGGCTATTTGCAGGAATAGTTCCTCGAACTTTTTGCCCATCACTATTGAGGGCTTGAAATTGATAAGTGCGCATGAAATAGTTTAAGCATTTTTTTGAAGAAGCGCCAAGGCTTGTTTTTTTAAGTCCCAATACTAATGTTCTGGCAAAAATCCACCCACTTGTGCGTTCCACAAAATTTGATATTGTCCGGGTTGTTTTAAAAGTTGGTCATGGGTGCCATCTTGCACAATTTCTCCTTTATCAAAAACTAATATGCGGTCCATTTGCAAAAGAGTAGATAAACGATGCGCTATAACTATAGTGGTCTTTCCTTGCATTAGCGCTAGCAAGGAATCTTGAATAACATTTTCAGCAACTGAATCGAGCTGTGAAGTTGCCTCGTCCAAAATCAAAATAGGGGCATTCTTTAAAAAGGCGCGTGCAATTGCAATACGTTGACGCTGTCCACCAGACAATTTGACGCCCCGTTCACCAACTAAAGATGCATATTCCTTGGGAAGGGCAAGAATAAATTCATGAGCAAAAGCTTTTTTTGCAGCTTCTATAACTTCATCTGCTGTAGCATGGCTTCCATACCTAATGTTTTCTAAAAGGGATCGATGAAATAACGATGGGTCTTGGGGGATGAACCCAATGGATCTGCGTAATGATTCTTGAGAAACATCTTTAATGTCTTGACCATCAATCAAAATACGTCCTTCGTCTACATCAAATAGTCGTAAAATCAAATGCACAAAGGTGGTTTTTCCACTTCCTGAATGCCCTACTAAACCAACCTTTTCACCTGCTCTAATCCTAACTGTTTTGTTTTGGAATAAGAGCTCATTCCCTTCGTAGCCAAATTGGACATTTTCAAAGACAATAGTCCCTTCTTTGATATCTAAACCTGGTGCATTGTCTTGATCTAAAATTTGAATCGGCGACAGCATTAATTTTAAAGATTGCGTGAGTGTGCCTAGTAAATCGGAGAGCTTACTAATATCTCTGGAAAAATTCCACAGTCTGTCTATAAGGGTAATGCTTAAGCTAAGGACGAGTGCAAAATCCCCTACGGTTACTTGTCCTTTTGAAAAAGCATTAATCAACCAAAAACAGGAAACGCTGATGTAAACTACAAATGACGTGCCAAGCAGTGCAAACATTTTTAAGACATACCAATCCCTTTGTACATCTGCTGTGTAATACTCGTCCAAAAATCCGGCAAGGTAACTTTTTTCAAAATGCTTTGCAGCAAAAAGTCGCACACTCATCATGTTGCCCAAAATATCAACAAATGCTCCCATTGCTTTTGATCTTGCTTTTGCTGAACCAGCCGCATATTTTTTAACCCCTTTTGCAAGTAGGTAAGACAGACTTATAAAAATTACCAACCATATAGCTAGTGTCCAACTCAAGAAGGGATGAATTTTTGCAATAATATAAATTGAAACTGGTAAAATGATCAGATAACTAAAAAAGCCATCGCCAATTAATTTGATTAAATCCGGAATACCGCTCATCACTTCTTTGATGCGCGCGGCGATGCTTCCAGTAAAGTGTTCCTGATAAAGTTGATGAGAATGCAGCATCATCCGCTGCATCAAAAGATCACCTGCATATCGCTTTACGCCAGGATTAAGGTACATCCACGCGTAATCTATAAGCCTATAGGTTATCACCACCAATGTTATTAACCCTACAAAACATGCAACAGGTGCCCAAAGCACATCAAATGCATTTTGTGGAAGTGTTGTTTGCACACGATCAAGGATGACTTTGATGATGTAGGGTTTAATTGCTGTATCTAGTGCAGGTACAGCATACAAAAACAAAACGGTGATTGCCCACACCTTAAACGGCTTTAGAGTATGCAATACAAACCTAAAGGGAGTTAAGGGAGCCATTATCAAAAGTGTTTAAGACTTAATCGTTTATCCTAGTGTTTTTTATTTCTAATGCCAAGTCGTAGGCTTGTTTTTTAGGAATTCCATGAGTAGCGCTTACAATGCTAGCAATGTCTTTAATAGAATGAGTTTTTATAAGATTAGCGATTTGCTTATTGATGTTATCTAGTGACGCTTCTTTTTCAGAAGGAGGGCTTAAGACAAGAACAATCTCTCCTTTTATTGAGCTACGTTTTGAAAACGTTTCAATGACTTCGTTAAATGTTCCAAAAACTGACTCTTCATAGATTTTTGAAATTTCACGGACAACCGCTACTTGTCTGTCATCAAACATGGTTGCCATAGATGCTAAAGTTTTTAAAAGCCTTCTAGCAGATTCATAAAAAATCAAAGTACCCGGAATAGTTTGTAATTTTTTAGCTGCCTTTGATTCGAAAAATCCAGCAAAGAAAAATTGATTTGTTGGCATGCCCGATAAACATAAACCAGAAATAACCGCGCAAGCACCAGGTAATGCTGTGTAGTAAAGCTTTTTTGCTTGAATTTCATGAATGAGTTTATAACCAGGATCTGAAATAAGCGGCATTCCTGCGTCGCTGACAAGACAAACCTTACCGCCTTGAATAAGTTTTTCGATAATCTGTTCACGAGCTTTTTCAGCATTATGCTCATGGTATGTTAACAAAGGTTTTTTAATGCCATAAGCTTGCAGCAACTTGCTTGTTACGCGAGTATCTTCACAGTAAATAACATCACAAGCTTTTAAATATTCAAGCGCTCTTAAAGTTATATCTTTAAGATTTCCAATTGGGGTGGGGACAATGTACAGTCCCGATTTTAATTCAGTATCCATAGCAGGCAATCATGACGCAGTAATAGGTCTAGGACAATATAAATTACACTTGTTATTTTTGTGATTTTCCAAAAACGTTGTTTAAAGGAAAATGTTTTTGGAGCGCCTTTGGGAGTGCCAATCATAGGGTTTGCATCAACTTCCAGTCCTCTAGATACAAGCATGAAAAATACTAACCACCAAGTGCATGAAAAGACAACAATACCAGCAACAATGCTCATTAACTTATAGCGCCACTCGAAAGACCATCGATCATTTTTAAATATCGCTTGTCAATCGCAAAGTGCTTTTGTTCACTAGTATTAGCTCTTGGCTGCATATTCAGGCGAAAGGGGGTTGTAATAATTGTTTGGTATTTGTTGTATGCATTGCTTGGATCTTTTGCGAAATCTTCATTGTTTTTTGATATTAGAACCATTTCTTCACCTAAAGTCGCATATCCCATTACTAATCCAAAAAAGTGAATGCGTTTTATTCCCAAAATTTTTGTTTCAACAAAGACAGGAGCACCACTTGTTCCAGGAAGCGCTAATCCATAAGGGCGTTTGTCGTTCATCCAGCTTTTTAAAGCAAAATAACGACGCTGCTTACTTTCGGACTCATTGATTCCAGGTTTTTCTTTTGGCAATTCATTTGCTGGATCAAAGAAAATGGAACTTAACATTACAGTTCTAAAATTAGCCAAAGCATCTTCGTCCACATTAGGAAAGAAAAGGCTCCATTCATATAAATAAAACCCACGTTTTAATTTTTGTGAAGGAATATCAGCATTGCCCCAAGTTATTACAAGCATGGGCACATCTGGATCTAACACAAGCTCTTCTTCAATATTAATGGGTGTTATGTCCTGAACTGGTTCAGATAGTTTTAAAATTGCTATATCAAATTTATGCTGATCCCCTGATTCAAAGCGAATATACCGGCTATCTAAAAGTACATATTCAACATTATGTGTGATTTCATGATTGGGGCTGGTGCTAAGGGTTACTGTAAGTTGCTTAGGAGTGATCAGCACATAAGCGCCCAAATCTTTCATTGGGTATTTTGCATTTAACAGCAGTTGCATGCCATGCGCTGCAGTTATAACAATATTATTGCGGACCAAAACACCAGACTGAGTGAATCCTAAATTTCGATCTGTAATTAGTGCTGCAGCTTCATGATGAGATGAATTATAAGCTAGCAACACATGCTCTTTAAGAGTGCCAGAAGCTACCATAGCAGCTAAGGGCATGCTTACTAAAAAGAACCATGATACTTTAAAAAAATTATTGAGTTTGTAATTCACGGCTTGCATTTAAATCAATTCTTCGATCAACAATCATGTACATTATGTCACCAATAAGGTGCAAAAACATACCCAATAATGTGAACATATAAAGGCATCCAAACATAACCGGATAATCACGACTTAGCGCTGCTTCAAAGCCAAGTAATCCTAGTCCATCTAAAGAAAATAATACCTCAATCAAAAGACTGGATGTAAATAAAATATGCACGAACGCCGCAGGAAAACCGGCAATTACTATTAGCATTGCGTTGCGAAAAATATGCCCATATAAAATCTTATTTTCTTCTAAACCTTTTGCGCGTGCTGTTGTTACGTATTGTTTATTTATTTCCTCAAGAAATGAATTTTTAGTAAGCAGGGTTAGTTTTGCAAATCCAGATATTACCATAGCCAATAGGGGTAAAAATAAATGCCAAAAATAATCAGTGATTTTTCCCATAAAACTCAAATCAGACCAATGATCTGAAAACAACCCTCTCAAGGGGAAAAATTGAAAAAAGCTACCGCCAGCAAAAAGCACGATCAAAAATAAAGCAAACAAAAAACTAGGAACAGCGTAAGCCACGACAACAATTCCACTGGTTATAATGTCAAATCTGCTTCCGTCATGTACTGCTTTTCGAATTCCTAGTGGTATAGAAATAAGGTATACTAGCAGCGTTGTCCAAAGTCCCAATGATATTGAAACAGGTAGTTTTGCTTTTATAACTTCAATCACCGATTTGTCACGAAAATAGCTTTTTCCAAAATCAAAACGTGCATAATTTTTTAACATCAAGAAAAAACGTTCATGGGCAGGCTTATCAAATCCAAACTGTTTTTCAAGCTGCTTTATGAATGCAGGGTCAATACCTTGTGCACCACGATAACTCTGGTCAGTGCCAAAGGTTTGATCTCGTTGCATTTGATCACCGCTACCACCAAGTCGTGAGTCAACATCGCTTGCATCACCACGCATTTGGCTAATTACCTGCTGAATAGGTCCACCAGGTGCTGCCTGTACAATAATAAAATTGAGCAGCATTATTCCTAGCATAGTAGGAATCACAAGTAGTAATCGGCGTGCAATGTAACTGATCATTTAGGCAACCCAACCTTTTATTATGCGCATAATTCTATGAATCATTCCTTGGTTTTGTTTTATTGTTTGTTCCTGACCATCTGGCTTTTCCCACCAGGTTAACACTGGGAATGGCGAATACTTTGGTGATTTTTCAGGCATTGCAAACTTATTCCAATATGCGGCACGCAATCCCGCAAAATCCCAGTTCATAATCATGTAATAATTCCAGCATAATACGCGGTCTATAGCATGGGCACAATTCAACATTGATTGATAATCTTTAGCTGCGACTAATTTTTCTATTAACTCATCTACCACAGTGTTTTTAATGCCTGCTAAGTTTTTGGAACCCTTCACGCTGGCTGATTTACTGCCAAAATATTCTCGCTGTTCGTTGCCTAGTGAATGGCTTTGCGCAATGCCTATCATGACCATGTCAAAATCAAATTGGTCAACCATTTCTGTGTAGGTGCTTGTGTCTACTTGTCGTGGCTTCAAATAAATTCCAGCAACAGCTAAATTACGTTGTAAGTGCAAGATGACTTTTTCAAGCGAAGCGTTTGTGTATAGAAAGGTAATTTCAAACAGTTCTCCTTTTTCGCTTGTGAGTTTTTGATTTTTTAATTCCCAGCCTGCTTCCTTCAATAAGTCTAAAGCTTGCTGCAAGGTTTCTCTTGGTAAAATGTCTTCTTTGTAGACAGGGCTTTTAAACGAAGACCCAAATACTTCACTTGGTAGTTTTTCTTTATGAGGCTGCAAAAGCTCTAATTCCTCTTTCGTTGGCGTCCCAGTATGCGCAAGATCAGAATTGCCATAATAACTATTCAAACGATAATACTCGTTGTAGAACATTGATCTGTTTAGGCTTTCAAAATTGAAAAGCATGGAAATAGCTTTTCTAACGCGAAGGTCTTGAAATTTTTCACGTCTTAAATTGAACGCAAACCCTTTTGTAGCTTGAATGCTGCTTCCTGGTATAATTCGCTTTATAATTTTTCCATCTTTTACAGCAGCAATATCGTAAGCGGTGTGCCATTTATTGGCAGAAGCTTCGAGCCATAAATTTGAATTACCTGCTAAAAAGCTTTGGAAAGCAGCGTTTTGATCTCGAAAATACTGCAGCTCGATTGTGTCAAAATTATACTGTCCAACGTTTGATGGAATTTTTTCTCCCCACCAATTTTTTACTCGTTCAAAAACAAGAGTACGTCCAAAGTCAGCCACACTTATTTTGTATGGTCCACTTGACGGGAAAGGCTTAGTCATCACGCCGCTCTCGTTCATGTTTTCTTTGAAAAATTTACTAGGGTAGATATATATTTGCCCTAATATTCCTGGGAGTTCTTTGTTTCCAGGATTTTTGCTATGAAATTTAACCGTATGTTGATCAACAGCTTCAACTTTTGAAATATCTTTGTAGTACTGTTTCATCATGGGGTTGATTTTTATTAAAAAATTAAAGCTCCAAATAACATCTTCAGCAGTTATTGGTGTGCCGTCAGAAAACATTGCTTCTTCTCGAAGGTGGTAGGTGATAGTTTTTTTGTCATCACTTATTTCTAAATTTTTCGCTACATATGGGTAGCTGATTCCAATTTCATCCTGTGATTCATCAAGCAATTTTGCAAAACAAAAAATTGCAATATGAATAGAAGATGTGCCCATTACAGCAAAGGGATTTAAACCATCATACGTTCCAATAACTGCAAGCTTTAGGGCGCCTTTCTTTGGTGCATTAGGGTTTACGTGGTCAAAATATTGAGAGTTTGCATCATATTTTGGTGCAGTATTGTGCACACTAAAATAAGTAAGCAATTCGGCGTCAAGACTTGCCCCTAAAAAACTAAAAAGAACTACGATAATTTTTTGCTGTATTTTGCGCGAAAGCTTAAAGCCCATGCATTTTTCTCCTGTTGTTGAGTTCTTGAGATAGCTAGGTTATTAGGACCGACATCTTCCGTGATTACACTGCCTGCCGCAATGTATGCTCCATCACTAATCATAACAGGCGCTACAAGAGTGCTGTTAGCGCCGATCATAACATTTTTTCCAATGTGTGTTTTGAATTTTTCAAATCCGTTATAGTTGCAAGTAATTGTTCCTGCACCAATGTTAGCACCTTCTCCCACTGTTGCATCGCCAATATAGCTTAGGTGTTTTGCCTTTGCGTTTTTGCTTATGGTTGATCCTTTTACTTCAACAAAATTTCCTATAGAAGCATGTTCTTCAACCACTACGTTGCCACGTAAATGAGCAAATGGGCCAATGCTTGCTGCGTTTTCTATTGTGCAATTTGAAAGGTATGAAAATCCTAATATTTTCGCATTTTTTGCTATGTGCACATTTTCACCAATGTGAACACCTTGTTCAATAATCGTACCAGCTCCTATTTCAGCGTCATAGTTAACATAACTAGTTTCAGGCAACATGAACTGCACGCCATTTAGCATATGCCGGGTTTTAATACGGTGTTGCATTATTTTCTCTGCTTGTGAGAGTTCTACAAGAGTGTTTACACCTAAGAAATTTTCTTCATCTGCAATTACTAACTCTGTTTTATAGCTTTTAGTAATCGCCAATTCAACAAGATCAGTCGCATAAATTTCTCCCGATTCTGTATTTATTTTTAAATGCGGCAAAAGCTCTTTAAGCATTTCTACTCTAAAGGCATAAACACCTGCATTTCCTAAGGAAATATTTTTAACCTTTTCATTATGTTTTGTTTCTCTAATAGCAACGGGATGACATTCACTATTACATTCTATGCGTCCGTACGATTTGCTCAAATCATTAAGCTGCATTCCTATAACCGTTAAATCTGCCTTTGAATGTTCTAATTTCTTGATATCTTTAGGGTCTAAAAGTGGTGTATCAGCACAAAGCAAAAAAACTTTATCAATATTGCTTTTGAGTTTCTGTACCCCAAGCTTAAGTGCGTCGCCTGTACCTAAGGGAACAGCTTGCACAACAACATCAGTGTCTTTTAGTATTTCATGACTTTCAAGTTCAGGGGATGTTACTGTAATAACTTGATCCGCATTTAAAATTTTTACAGCATCTAACACCCACTGTAACATAGGTTTGCCAGCAACTTTGTGAAGAACCTTCGATAAAACGCTCTTCATACGTTTGCCGTGTCCCGCGCTCAAAATAATTACAGCTTTCATCTTTATTTGTGCTAGAGTTTGCCCCAATACCATACCATGTGTTCATCTTAATGGCTATTCTTGGCTTTTCTTTGTCAACCGGCGTCTGTCAATTAGCGTGGCATCACGAAGGTGAATTTAAAGAGCATGTTGCACTATTAGAGCCTGTGCAAACTCACGCAGGGATTTTAACGTCTTTGATTAAAGATTTTTTACCCATGCCTCCAAAAGTTATTGCCACAACAACCGGTCCCGGTTCTTTTACTAGTATTCGCATTCAGTTAGCAACTGCAATTGGCCTTAAAATAGGATATGAAACGACGCTTTTTTGTCCCAATACCCTTGATCTTTTGCAATGGGCATTTGAGGGAGCAATTCCGGCTATCGATAGTTTTCGTGGGGACTATTTTACAAAAATAGATGACTCTGTTAGTTACGCAACAGAACAAGAACTAAATATTTTAAAAGACCAAGGAAAATCTATTTGTGGTGATCTGGGGCAGGCGCCTAAAAATTTGGCTTTCCACTTAATACAATATTATTTATTCCATCCAAACCCTGAAAATGTAAGTAGTCCCGAGCCATATTATGTTAGAACACCAGAATACAAAACCAGAGCCAATTACCAAGGATGATGCCTCCTGGTTTCAGTCCTTGTTTAAAGTGTGCTTTGACCGAGAAGAGCTTTGGTCTCAGCATTTAGGTGATCACAAATACGAAGCATTTCATATTAGCAAGCAGGCGTTTATTTTTACCTATACAGTTGATGATTCCACAGACCTATTAACCATTGGGGTGCATCTTGCTCAACGAAAAAAGGGCTTGGCGACATATTTACTAAAATGGGTAATTGCCAAGGCGCCCGAGGGGCAAAAATTTTTTCTAGATGTTGAATGCCAAAATATTGCAGCTATACAATTATATAAAAAAATTGGCTTTGAATTCGTGTCCATCCGTAAGGGGTATTATCCTCAATTATCTGCCCCGGCACTTGATGCGTTTGTTATGACTTACCAAAAGCTGCTATCATGAACTCCATTAGTTTAGCTTGATGTCGCATGAAATTTTCAAAAAAGTCTTACGGTCAAATTGTTAAAGCATTAGAACACTGGAAAGATCAAGATCTATTAAGTGTGGATAAGATTGAAAAATTAAAAGCAGCTATACAGCCTGTAGACTTCGATTTTTCAAGATTAGCTAAGTATTCATTTTTGATATCAATAGCATGTTTTGTAACTGCTTTAACCTCTATCTTTATGGATAAAATTCTTATGAAACTTCTTGAGGAAATATTTAATGCGCCACTCTTGGTAAAATTTATTTCCATGACCCTTGCTGCTACATTTTTTTATTATCTTGGTTTTAAAAAAAGACAAACATCCCCCGATTACACATATCGAAATGAAGCAATTTTTTTTGCGGGTGTTTTATCTACAGCAGGGGCAATATATATCTTTGGTAAATTGATATCTGCAAATAACGAGCATTTTTCCTTACTGCTATTATTGGGCTGCTTTATCTACGCTTCCCTGGGATTAATCTTGAATTCTTCTTTAATTTGGTTATTTGCTTTATTATCTTTTGGGTCCTGGTTTGGTTGCGAAACGGGATATCAATCAGGATGGGGAGCATATTATTTGGGCATGAATTATCCTTTAAGATTTGTATTATTTGGAGGAATCTTAATTTCTCTTGCTTTCCTTTTCAAGACATATTCAAGATTTATTGTGTTACATAAGACCACCTTGGTAATGGGGTTGTTATATCTATTTATTGCACTATGGATATTATCAATATTTGGTAACCATGATAGCTTGAAAACTTGGTCTAAAGTTAAGCAAATTGAATTACTTCATTGGTCTTTATTATTTTTTATGGCATCAGCAGCTTCAATTTATTACGGAATAAAAGATGATGATCACATGATAAGAAGTTTTGGTTTGGTTTTTTTGTTTATCAATCTGTATACAAGATATTTTGAATTTTTTTGGGATAGCATTCACAAAAGTGTATTTTTTGTCATACTTGGTGGGTCACTTTGGTATATTGGATCAAAAGCTGAAAAATTTAGGTTGATTTTAATATCAAGAAAACCCACTAATGAAAACTGATCGCGAAGAGCAGATATGATGAACCCAATTACACAAAGACGCTTATATCAGTTCAAGGCAAATAAGCGTGGGTATTATTCGTTTCTAATTTTTGTAGGCATTTTTTTAGTAACCTTATGCGCAGAATTCATAGCGAATGATAAGCCACTTTTGGTTAGTTATAAGGGGAATTATTATTTTCCTGTGCTCAAAAGTTATCCCGAAACTACTTTCGGAGGAACCTTTGAAACGGCCACAAACTACCGTGATCCCTTTGTGCAAAATCTTATAAAGCCCAATGGTTTCATTATTTGGGCGCCAATTCCATTTAGTATTAATACTGTTAATTATGCCCTTAATTCACCGGCCCCATCACCTCCTACTTTTGACAACTTGCTAGGAACAGATGATCAGGGTCGAGATGTCTTAACTCGTTCTCTTTATGGTTTTCGTATTTCTATTTTATTTGGTTTGGCGCTTACTTTAGGGGCTTCAATTATCGGAATTTTTACTGGGTCTCTTCAAGGATATTTCGGCGGACGATTTGATCTATTGATGCAGCGATTTATTGAAATCTGGAGTAATCTCCCAGTTTTGTACTTGTTGATTATTCTTTCTAGCATGATTGAGCCAAATTTTTGGTGGCTATTAGCAATTATGCTGACGTTTTCGTGGATGACCCTTGTTGGTGTTGTCAGGGCTGAATTTTTCCGCACGCGCACCCTTGATTATGTTCGTGCAGCGGAAGCGCTTGGAGTTCCAAGTAGTCGAATTATATGGCGGCATATGCTACCTAACGCAATGGTGGCGGTCATTACTTACTTACCATTTATATTGAATGGCTCTATTGCAACGTTAACATCGCTCGATTTTTTGGGGTTTGGGTTGCCGCCAGGATCTGCTTCATTAGGTGAGCTGATAACGCAAGCTAAAAATAATATCCAAGCACCATGGTTGGGGCTAACAGCATTCTTTTCAATATCTGTGCTTTTAAGCTTGCTGATTTTTACAGGTGAAGCTGTGCGTGATGCATTTGATTCTAGAAAAATTAAAATTGGATAAGATTAGTTTTACCTGTTGATTTTATCCGCATTGACGCAGTTGGTTCACAAATTCAGCAAGGCCTATCTGGCGTTTGCGTCTAGTTCTTTCTGCTGTTAGCACAGCGGAAATTTGTGCCAGACTTTTTTCAAAATCTCCATTAACAATTACATAGTGATATTCAGGCCAATGGCTTATTTCTGATGCTGCTTCGCCCATTCTTTTGGCGATTGTTTCATCATCATCCTGGGCGCGAAATTTTAAGCGTTCCTGTAATGTTGATAAATCAGGCGGCAAAATAAAAACGGTTACTAAATCATTAGGTGCTAACTGTGCAATTTGTTGTGTGCCTTGCCAGTCAATGTCAAAAATAACATCAAATCCCATTTCCAATTGCTCAAATACAAACTCTTTAGGGGTGCCATAAAAATGTCCAAATACTTCTGCGTGCTCCAAAAATTCATCGTTGTCGCGCATTTTCTTAAACTGATCTTCAGTGATAAAGAAATAATCTTTGCCATTAATTTCGGATGGGCGTTTGGGCCGTGTTGTTACTGAAATTGAATTTCTTAAATGACTATCTTGCTTAAGTAATGCTTGAGCAATTGAAGTTTTTCCAGCGCCAGAGGGGGACGAAAGTATAAACATTAATCCGCGTCTTTTAATATTCATAGTTGTCTCTTTTTTTGTTTCTCAATTTGTCGTAGGTTCTTAACATTTTGATTGTGAGTTTTTAAATTTGGACTGAATACATGTCCACCTGTGCCACTTGCCACAAAATATAAATAAGCTGTTTGGGCAGGTTTTAATACTGCCATAATGCTAGCTTCGCCAGGACATGCAATTGGTGTGGGAGGCAACCCTTTGTTTAAATATGTATTGTACGCTGAATCAGTAGCGAGATCGCTTTTAAAAATAGGCCTGTAAAAAGACGTTTGTCCTTTAGTGACAGCATAAATGACGGTTGGATCAGCTTGTAGGGGCATGTTAATTTGCAACCGATTTAAATAGACCGATGCCACTAAATCACGCTCTTCTGATAAGCCTGTTTCTTTTTCTACAATTGAAGCAAGAGTCAAAACTTCATCCCAGCTTTTTAAAGGGCAGTTGCTCTGGCGCATTGCCCATACCTTATTTTTAAGGGTTTCCATGGCTTTTTCCATGCGCTGCAATACTTGTTGCCGCGACTCTCCCCAATAATAATCATACGTTTCAGGTAACAACGTGCCTTCTGAAGTTAATGCATCAATAGTGCCTGTTAAAATTGAAATGTCTTCAAGTTTTTTGGAAACTTCATAAACAGTGAGGCCTTCAGGAATCGTGATGTAGTGAACAACAACATCTCCCTTGGCTATTTTCTGCATCAATTTCCACAAGGTCATTTTTGGTTCAGCTAGATATTCACCATGCTTTAGCGATTGCTTTTTTAATTTTAGAAACGCTACGCCACATAAAAAGCTTACTGTATGGGGAATTATTGCTTGTTCTTTCAAAGAATTTGAAATTGCTAATGTTGAATTGCCTTTTTTAATAATGATGGTGGTGGTGTTTTCGTTTATGTTTAATGGCTTCAGCAGTCCGCCAGGAGCATAAAATATGACTCCTCCTGCAACTAAAAACAATAGAATAAGAAATATAAAGCGACGCATACGTTACAACGAAATGGTGGTCGCAACAGGGATTGAACCTGTGACCCCTACAATGTCAATGTAGTGCTCTACCGCTGAGCTATGCGACCAATCTACTGGTTATACCATCGCATAATTTTTGCTGCAATGGCAGTGTTTACAAAAATTTAATCTCTAAGGCTTCAATCGCACGTAATTCATCACGAAGGGTTGCTGCTTTTTCAAACTCTAAATTACCTGCGGCTGTTTTCATATCTTTCAACAGTTGATTCTTTTTCTTTTCGATATCTTTTACTGAGAGATCTTTAAGCGGAGAATCAGAAGCGTGTTGTTTTTTACGCAGATCCAAAGACGATGAAATTGTTTTTTTGATTGTCTCTGGAGTGATGCCATGTAGCTTATTATGGGCTATTTGCTTATTTCTACGTCGTTCTGTTTCTTCTAAGGCACCAGATAAGGACTTAGTTTGTTTATCTGCATAAAGAATAACCCTGCCTTCAACGTTTCGTGCTGCGCGACCAATGGTTTGAATAAGGGAAGTTTTTGAACGTAAAAACCCTTCTTTATCGGCATCTAAAATAGCAACAAGACCGCATTCGGGAATGTCTAATCCTTCTCGCAAAAGGTTGATACCTATCAAAATGTCAAAATCTCCAAAACGAAGACCGCGAATAATTTCAATGCGTTCAAGGGTTTCAATGTCTGAGTGTAAATAACGAACACGCATGTTGGCATCGCTTAAATATTCAGTCAAAGCTTCTGCCATTTTTTTAGTAAGGGTTGTTACCAAAACTCTGAATCCATTGGCAACCGTTTTGCGGCATTCTTCCATCAGGTCATCAACCTGGTGATCACAAGGTTTAATCGTGCAAATAGGATCTACAAGTCCGGTTGGCCGAATCAACTGCTCAACAAACACACCTTCGGTTTGGGCTAATTCCCAGGGTCCTGGTGTTGCTGAAATAAATAAAGTTTGCGGACGAAAGTTGTTCCATTCCTCAAACATTAGGGGGCGGTTATCTTTGCAAGATGGCAGCCTGAACCCGTGCTCAGACAATACTTCTTTACGCGCGCGGTCGCCTTTATACATTCCACCAATTTGTGGAACACTTACGTGGCTTTCATCGACAAACAACATTGCATCTTTGGGTAGATATTCAAACAGGGTAGGAGGTGGTTCACCAGGGGCACGTCCTGTTAAATATCTAGAATAATTTTCAATGCTTGCGCAGGAGCCGGTTGCTTGCATCATTTCTACGTCAAATTTTGTGCGTTGTGAAAGCCGTTGCGCCTCTAATAATTTACCCAATTTTTCTAGTTCGTTAACGCGCACAACAAGTTCGGCTTGAATTTTTTTAATGGCTTGCTGAATGGTGGGGCCAGGTGTTACATAATGACTGTTAGCAAACACGCGAATTTCTTCAAGCTTTGCAAATTTTTCACCAGTTAGAACATCCATTTCTGAAATGCTCTCAATTTCATCGCCAAAGAAACTTAGGCGCCATGCACGATCTGCAAAATGGCTTGGAAAAATATCAAGCACATCACCACGGCTTCGAAATGTTCCGCGTGCAAAAGCCAAATCATTTCGTTTGTACTGCAATAAAATAAGGTTTTGCATGAGTTGTTGCTTATCAAGCATTTGCCCAACTTTAAGTGGCACAGTCATTTCGCTATAAGTGTTTGCTCCACCGATACCGTAAATACACGAAACACTGGCAACAACTATAACATCACGCCGTTCTAGCATTGACCGAGTGGCTGAATGTCGCATTCGATCTATTTGTTCATTGATTGATGCAGTTTTTTCAATAAATGTATCTGTTCTTGCGACGTAAGCTTCAGGTTGGTAATAGTCGTAATAGGATACAAAATATTCAACTGCGTTATTTGGAAAAAATTCTTTCATTTCTGAATACAGCTGCGCTGCTAAAATTTTATTTGGCGCCATTACTAATGACGGGCGTTGAAGTTGTTGGATGACTTGCGCCACGGTAAATGTTTTCCCTGAGCCTGTAACACCCAGCAAAACCTGATTGCGTTCACCTGCTTGAAAGCCTTTAATAATTTCTTTTATTGCAGCTGGTTGATCACCTGCTGGCTGAAATGGTGACTCAAGTGCAAAAGCAGGGCTTGTTTCACTGCGTTCGTTATATAGCAAGGGAACGATGGCGGTCATGATCAGGTGCTCTAAATGGGTT
Source organism: Candidatus Finniella inopinata (assembly GCA_943322985.2). Classification (GTDB taxonomy): domain Bacteria; phylum Pseudomonadota; class Alphaproteobacteria; order Paracaedibacterales; family CAITNM01; genus CAITNM01. The sequence continues at coordinate 49,674 of CALPGA020000001.1, read as the reverse complement.
CTGTATTATTGATAAACTAAGCCAATGCCGCAAGGGTAAACTCAGTAGTTTGTCATCTTTGTTGTATTTAGAGATTTTATTTCATTGTTTATCGAACTGGAGCTTGGTAATTGAAAAACAACCAAGCCCAATTTTTTCAGCTCTTTTATATCCAGATTTTTTTAAATTTTTTTCGATAAAGTAATTAAGCAAACCATGAGAAACTAACGCAATTGATTTTCTTTGTGATCTTTTTATCAGCAGATCAGCGCCATTTTTGGCGCGCAAACGTTCTTGTGAAAAAGATTTACCCGTTTTTAATAAGCCTAATGCCCACATTATTCGTGAAATAAGCATCCATGTTTTGAACTTGGCTTTTAAAATTGGAACAGGAAAAACTCTTAAATCAAATTCCACAAAATCATCACTAATAATAATTTGTTCAGATTTTTTATGAAAAAGAAATTGAGCTGTCCTGAGAGCGCGCGGTGATGAAGAGGTTAAAATATCAAAGTCATCATCGCTCAAAACTATGTCAACCTGAGGACTTAAAGAGGTTATTTCATTCAAAAAAATATCTTGAGTAAAAATTATAGGCCTTGATTCTTTCGGAGGCCTCTGAAAATTCACAGCGTCCATAATTAATGTTTGGTGTGCAATGTCTAATTAGCAAGATCATGACGTATTATTGATGGACTAGAGCGATGTCGCAAGAGTAAAATCGTTGATGATCAAAATATGCATTAGGAAAGAGATATGACTTCACAAAATAATCCACAATCTTTTTTTGTTTGTCCCAATCTTATCCTGATGAAAAATTCTAAAGTCTTGCTATTAAGAAGAATGAACTGGGCGCCTTTGTGGCCAAGCTGCTGGCACTGCGTTACTGGGAAAATGGAACAAGGTGAAACACCAAAACAAACTATTGTTCGTGAAGCATTTGAAGAAGTGGGGCTTGATATAGATCCTGACCTTGGCACCGTTGTTTCGGTAACTGCAAAAAATTTTCAAAATCCTAAATTAATTTACAAAGACGTTAGTTTATTTTTTGTTGTGAAAGATTTTGAGTCTGAGCCTGTAAATAAAGAGCCGCGCCTTCACGATAAAATGGAATGGTTCGATGTTAATTCTTTGCCATCTCCAATTATCCCAGTTGTTGAATATGGAATTAAACAATATGTGCAGGGAAAAACGTATGGAGATTTTTATGACTTATAAATCTATTGAAGTCGTTCCATACAACTCTAATTGGCCTCAGTTATTTGAGGCAGAGGCTGATTTTATCAAACAAAAACTGGGCGATAATTTTCTTGAGATCCATCATGTTGGCTCTACTTCTGTGCCAGGGCTATGCGCGAAACCTATCATTGATATTATTTTGGTTGTAAGAAATTCTGCGGAATCTATCAGTCCTTTAGAATCCATTGGCTTCAAGTTCAGGGGGGAAATGAATATTCCTTTTCGTTCTTATTTTAGTAAAAAAACTGAAACACCAGTGCACCTTCATGTGTATGAACCAGGAAGCGCCGAAATTGAATTGAATGTATTATTTAGAAATTTTCTAAGATCAAATTCAAAAGCGTGTGCCGAATACGCTAGTCTGAAGATTGTTCTTGCTGAAGAACAAAAAAATCAAAAAAACGCTCCTCCTATGTTTTCTCATTACACGCTAGGAAAAAATACTTTCATTCAAAAAATTCTACAGCAAGCGGGGTTTGATAAATTACGCTTGATGCATTGCACCCATTACGCAGAATGGGAAGCGACTAAAGCGTATCGTCAGAAATATTTTTTTGATAAAGTTCCTATGGCTGATCCTTACACTTGGACATTTAACCACGCAGAACATACACATTTTGTGTTGTACAAAGGCATTCAAATTATTGGGTATGTGCATTTGCAACATTGGCCGAATCAACGTGCAGCCATGCGTATTATCGTTATTGATGAAGCATTTGGAAATCAAAAGTATGGCAGCTATTTACTGGGGCTTTGTGAAAGGTGGTTGAAGTTACAAGGTGTGAAAAGTTTGCATGTGCAGTCTTCTCCACAGGCATATAATTTTTATTGTCAACATGGTTACACAGAAATGCCTTTTGATGATCCTGATAACCACGAAAGCGATTTACAAGATATTGATGTAGGAAAAGTTTTATGACCACTATAAGATTTGTTGATCAATTGTGCGAACCCATTGAAGAAAAAATGCGTGATGATCTAGTGAGTTATGAAACTAGTCATGGTGTTGATGTGAATTACAAGCGGTTTGCATTAGTTTTATCAGATGATCAAAATACCACGCTTGGTGTTCTAAACGCCTTTACCGCATTTGCAGAAATTTACATTGATGATATGTGGGTGGATTCACATTATCGAGGTAAAGGATATGGCAGGCAACTAATCCAAGCCCTTGAAGATCACTTTAAAGGAAGGGGTTTTAATAATATCAATTTGGTTACCAACCAATTCCAGGCTCCAGAATTTTATAAAAAATGTGGTTTCGAATTAGAATTTATAAGGAAAAATATTAAAACCCCAAAGCTTACCAAGTTCTTTTTTATTAAGTATTTTGGTGACGAAAAGCAAACACAAGGCATTTTGCCAAAAACTCAGTAGGGTAATTATGAAAATTCACCAATCCACTTTAACAGCTGAGCTGAAAAACAAAATATATGAAGAATTTAGTAGTGCAGCCATTAAAGCAACCGGCATAAATGGCTTAAATGAAGAGCCAATTTCTTTTGAACGAAGGGCAGGCTCCAATATTATAGGTTGTGTTGTCGTACAAATGTTTTGGGGGCAACTGCACATTAAATATCTTTTTGTGGAAGAAAACTATCGTTGTTTAGGTATTGCTACAGAATTAATGCAGCATGCTTTTAACTATGGAAAATCACGAAACTGTACATTTGCATTTGTTGAAACCATGAATTTTCAGGCTGTAGGATTTTACCAAAAATTAGGGTTCAACGTTGAGCTGTCTCGTGGGGGATACGATAAAAATTCCAGCCTAAATTACTTGAAGAAAGATTTATAAATCCATTGTTTAGCTAAACAAATGCGTTTTCCCAAGAGATGATTTTGCATTTCTGTTTTTATTTCGACTCGCGTGTTCTTTTAATTCATACAATGTTTGCAGAGCTTGCTTGGGCGATAAATCATCAGGTTTTATGCTGCGCAAAAATTTTAACATGTTTGATTCCTCAACAGATGATTGAGTAGTTACCTCGGGGGTATTTACAGAAGCTATTTTGGTGCCGATTTCTTTTAAAATTTCTTGCGCACGTGCAATAACAATTTGTGGCAGTCCAGCCAATTCGGCCACATGAATTCCGTATGACTTATCGGCTGATCCTTCAATAATTTCATGAAGAAACACTACGTTTCCATCGTGTTCAATTATTTTCATGGTTAAAAGCTTAACAGGGTGATGCGCTGCCAAATCAACCAATTCGTGGTAGTGCGTTGCGAAAATGCAGCGTGCTTTTATGTTATTAATAATGTGTTCGCTAACTGCACTTGCAATGGCTAGGCCATCTTGGGTAGAAGTGCCGCGTCCAATTTCGTCTAATATAATGAACGATTGCTCAGTTGCTTGGTGCAAAATACTTGCAGTTTCAACCATTTCCACCATAAAAGTTGAACGCCCAGCAGCTAAGTCATCTGCGGCGCCAATTCGCGAAAATATTTGATCCACAATTCCAATTTCAGCGCGAGCTGCAGGAACAAATAAACCGCAATGAGCCATCCAAATAATTAAGGCATTCTGTCTAAGGTAAGTGCTTTTTCCTGCCATATTGGGGCCAGTTAAAAGAGCAAATGGTTGTTCAGAAAGGCTACAATTATTAGGGGTGAAAGTGTTAGAAGTGTAGGTTTCCACAATTGGGTGGCGGCCACTTTTAATATTAAGAACTGGTGCTTCGCCTAATATAGGACGCACAAAATTTTTCACTGTGGCTAATTCTGCCATACTGCTAGTAACATCAATTTCTGCAATCAATAAGGCAAGAACTTCTAGCTGTTCTCGGTGTTGTAAAATTTGGACGCATAAGTATTGGAATATTTTAATTTCTTGTGCAATTGTGGCTGCTGCCGCATTAACTAATTTTGTTGCTAATTCTTGCAACTCAGCAGTCATATATCTGGCGCCATTGCTAATTGCTTGACGGTGAAAAAAAGCTTCAGGCACTTTGCTTAAATGGCTGGCGCTGACCTCAATATAATATCCGATTAGGTTATTGGTTCGAATTTTTAAATTCGAAATGCCAGTTTCGTTTTGGTAGCGCTGTTCCAATTCTTTTAGCCGTTGCGCACCATTATCACGCATGTAGCGCAGCTCATCTAATGTAGAATCGACATTGGCTTTAATCAGTCCGCCATCTTGAATAGTGGCTGGCAGATGCTCTTCTAAAGTTTGCTCTAACGCGTTCATTAAATCTAATGGCACATCAAACGTCCAAAAAGATTGTTGGTCCAGCATTTGACTTATAGTTTGCGCTACAGATAGTACTTGAGTGATTGCTTTTAAATCTCGGGGTAGGGCTCTTTCCAAGGTAATGCGAATGAGTGCGCGTTCACTATCTGGGCAATGGGCCAAAGCATTTCTAAGCATGGCACGTACATCACCTTGCTTTGTAAACCAATCAATTTTGTTCAAGCGTTGATTGATAGCTGCAATATCATTAAGCGGATGAGTGAGTTGTTCAAAAAATAACCTTCCCCCAACAGCAGTTTGGGTGTTGTCTAAAGTGTGTAGCAATGACCCATCAAAATTACCTTTTAACGTGCGAACAATTTCAAGATTGCGACAAGATTGCGCATCAACTTTTACAAAGCTGTCATTATATATGCACTTCGGGGAACGCAAATGCCGATTTTTTTCTTGTTGCGTTAATTGTACGTAATCACACAAAATTCCTGCTGCTTGAATTAACATTGGTTGGTCAAGACCAAAGACTTCAGGGCTAATGGCTTTAAACGATTCCAACAGTTGTTTTTGCGCGCTGTTAAAATTAAAGCGTGTGTCTGAAAGTGGTCTAATAACTTTTTTAAATTCATTGAACACATCTAAATCAAGTGATTGCCAAATGCTTTCAGGCATTAGTATCTCAGCTGGATTTAGCTGATACAGGGTGCTGGCTAAAGATTGCAACGTTATATCTGTTACGCAAAACGTGCCAGTTGATATATCGGCCCAAGCAACACCTATGTGTTGGTTTTTTTTATCAATAGGACTGATAGCCACTAGATAGTTTGCTCTTGAAGGCGCAAGAAGGTTTTCTTCGGTAATGGTGCCAGGAGTGATAATACGCACAACACCGCGTTGCAATGGGCCTTTTTTGCCCAAAGCTTTGGCTTGTTCCGGCGTTTCAATTTGTTCGCAAACAGCAACCCGGAAACCTTTTTCAATTAATTTTGATAAGTACACTTCGTGTGAATGTACAGGCACCCCTGCCATAGGAATGGGTTGTCCGGCACTTTGCCCACGTTTTGTTAAAGCAATATCTAAAGCTGCTGCTGCTTGAACGGCATCATCAAAAAAAAGTTCGTAAAAATCCCCCATGCGATAGAACAATAAGCAGTCGCTATGTTGCTGCTTGATTTCATTATATTGCACCATCATGGGTGTGTGCGTTGTCATAAATATTTGTGAATACGTGCTTATATTCTTATAGCAAAACTAGAATAAAAAGTCGCTATGCCTGCAACTTGCTGTGATTTTACTTGGATCCCTCACAACAGCAATTTTTATTAAAAATTTATCTAAATTTTTATTCAAATTAACAATTTGTTTATATTTGTTAACTAATCTTAGCAGTAGAAGGATGTCCCTTAGAAGCACATTAATTAACGTCAGCGGAGATTAGCATCATGCCAAATAAACTTCTTTTGTATGTTTTTCTTACATTTTTAAAAGGAGGGGCTATGAGTAAAAAAATTTTATTGCAGTCCGTAATTAATAAAATTATTGCGGTATTGATTTGTGCTTGGTTTTGTAGTGGCGCGTTTGCTGCTCAGTATCTAAATATTGCTAGTGATGCAGGAGATGCAGGAGTAATTCCCGGTAACGTTATTTTAGGAGATGCTGGCGTTCGGAAAATTGGTGAAGGCGATATAGTGTTCCCAGACGGACAGCCGTATACAGGCCCGACAGATATTTTAGAAGGCACTCTGATAAATGATGGCACTATGTTAAGCAGCTCTGTAAATGTAGCTTCTAGAGGTACTTTTAGAAGTGCTGGTATCGTTACCAGACTGGTTAATGATGGTAGCGTTGAAACAGGTGGGGCTGTTGGAAATTTTTTAACGGCCGCGGAGTATGTCCAACATTCTTTATCTGCATTGTCAATAAAGGTATCTCCAGCTGATTCTGATTACTTAGAAGTAGAAACAGGGTCCTTAGGTGGTGTGCTCAAGGTTTATATAGAACCAGGGAGCTATCCTTCTGGTGGAACAATTTATCGTATTGTGCGAGGAGATGCAATTACTGGTCTATTCAGATCTATTGTGAATGTTAATATGGCAGACGTTGCTTTGTCTTATTCGTACGATGCAAGTAATTACTATTTAACTGTAATGGGCGGCGTGCCGTATGTGCCCCTTACCGCGACTGTTTACAACCCGGGATTAGTATCTAATAGCAGTAGGCATGATGCTATCGTGGTTGGTAATGCAGGAGGCTTTGAAGGATTCACGGTTCCTGATAGTTCTTGTAAGACTCTCCATATAACATTTATGCAATCCGGAACAAACGTTGAGCAAAACTATCTTCTCACTAATGCGTATACAGGCAGTGGTGATATACCTTATCTACCTCATACAATTAAAGACCTATGGTTGGCTGGTGATCCTACTGGATTCGATACTCTTGTTGGGGGCGGTTATCAGTTTGCTCTTCCTACTCCTGCAGCTCACACCACCATTCACTTTTTACTTACAAGAGCGCCAACAACCAGTCCGCTTACTTGGTTTCAAGGTGCTCTTCCTGTAGGCTGTAGATTGGTTGTTGAGCCAGGATCAGCTGATCCATATATTAATACGGTATTGCCGTTAAATGGTGGCCGTATCATAATTGGTGCTCCTGTGGCGCCTGCAATAGGATTCTCTTCATTATTAGCAGGTATTCAAACAGCAGGTTATCACTGTCCAGTTCAGAGACACCCAAGTGTGCCTGTTGGAGAAGCTTCTTCCAAAGCGCTTATCACGTTAGCAGAAACAACAACGTTCCCTGATCCTGTATCTGGAATAAGTTTGACAGGGTCTTACGCAACAAGATTTAATGCCACTTCTGATCTTGTTGACCCTGATGCGGATTCTGCAGAAGCTGGATTCACTGTGGGTGAAGGCAATATACTGACAATTTTCCGTAGCCGTGGCCATGCTCCATTACCTGCTATTTCATCTTATCTTGTCCCTGGAGGCACGTCTAATATTGTAATAGCTTTAAATGCAGTTGCGTTGCCAAAACTTTCTCCTCCACTACTACTATCGTCATGTGAGTGTGACTAGAAAATATTGTTAAAAAATTTTAGAAAAACAATTAATTCCACTTTTTTCTCTTCGATCTTTTGGCGGGAAAAGCGTGGAATTTTTTCTCTTTAGTCTACTAACGATAAAAATATTTTTACATTTAATCAAAATTTACATTAAATTTACAGAATATTAAGCATATTCATTTTAAATGATAATTGTTACTAGTATTAACATTTTTTATTTAAAGGAACTACATTATGAAAATTATTCAAAAATTGACATTGGGTCTACTTACAGTTGTTGCTTTTTCAACTTCAACTTCTGCTGCTAACTTGATTATGGATGTTGAAGGAACTGACGTTGCAACTAACAGCGGTGTACTTACTGGAACAGGACAAAAAATAGGTGCAGGTACTCTTATTATGTCTGGTGCTAACGGTACTAGTTTAACAAATCTTGAAATTGATGCTGGTCTTATTCAATATGCTGCATCAGGTAACGTTGGATCACAAGTGACATTCGCTGGTGGTAACTTGCAAACAACAGCTGCTGCAGACATTCCTGCACTTGTTATGAATGCAGATGCTACTGTAACTGCGGGTGGTGCTGGTGCATTAGCTGGCCTTAGTGGAAGCAATAAGTTAACTGTAGCTGGTGTTGGTGCAGTAACTCCTGCTAACCTAGGCGCGTCAAATACTGCTGTGGATATTAGCGGTGTTGTGCATGTAGGTGCTGCTGCTGGTCATATATTACCAAATGCAGCTGTTAATGTGCTGTCTGGTGGTTTAGTAGAAATTCAAGATGCTGGTGCGGCTTGCGCTCCGGGTACCAACGTAGTAAAAAGTGGAGCTATGCTGCAAGTTGATCCGTCTCTAACGGTTCCTGCTGCAGGTGGTTCTTCTTCTACTGATCTTTTTGGTACGTTGCAGTTTGACTCAGGTTCAACATTGAAACTAGGCAATAACGCAGTTTGGCAGCGTGCTATTACTGTTGGTTCAGCTCTATAATTTTTCTGAACTAATAGCTACTACAATTATCCCCAGTCAGTTCGTTCTGACTGGGGATTTTTAGTTTTTTAACAATTTATTCTATTTAGCAGTTTGGTTTGTTGTGCAATTAGCAAATCATTCTAGGCAGCCGCTGCTGCAGGCTCAGATGCTTTAGCAGCAAGTGGAATTGAAGGCGTTAATGTTGGTGCCTTTGGTTTATCTGGCATTGTAGTAGAAGCAACCTTTGCAGGCACTTTAGGCTGCAGTGTTTTTGCAGGCACTGCAACTTCAAGCTTTTTTGCGTGTGATTTTCCCAGAACTTTTTGTTGTTCTTCTGTTAAGGGCAATTTTCTTAAACTTTGCGTAATCTGAGCAACGTCCGCTTCATTTCCCTTTGATTTTGCATATCGTAAGCGCATAAGCTGACAGTCAACTTGATGTGGATCATCTAATTTTTCTTTTAATGCAGCTTCGCAAACAATTGAAGCTCCCTCAGCATCCCCTTGCTTTTCAAGACAATAAGCTAAGTGAACCAAAGCCTTTGCAGCAATTGGATCTTTTGAATAGGTCTTTATAATGCGACCAAAACCTGCGGCGGCTTCTTTGTATGTGCCTTTATTGTACAGTTCAAGAGCTAGTTCATATTGCCCCATAGCTTCTGATTTTTGCTCAGGTAATGCTGGTGCGTTCATTTCTGCAGATTTTGTTGCATTGAGTTCGGCGGGTGTTGGAGTGTGTGTTGTGTCATATGGACTAGAAGGCTTAGGAGCTATTCCTGCTTTCGCTAGCTCTTCTTGAACAATACGACGAAATCTTGCGTCTGACGCATTATCAATGGCTGTTGAATCTGTTGAAACAGCCTGTGCTGCTGAGTTTTGATCTACTACAGGAGCAATTTTTTGTGCTAAAAGTTTGTTTTGTTGCTCTATCACGCTATCGATATGTGATTGCAGAGCTTTAACTGCTTCGTCTTTTTCGCCTTTTGATTGCATTGAATCTAGCTGTTTTTGCAAAGCATCAATTACAACTTCGTTTTGACGAATTGATTCTTCAGTGCCAGAGCTTTCTATGCTTGAATAAAGCGCGCTAAAGCCAATAAATGCCAAAATTGTTGTGTTTTTAAAAATATTCATTATAATTCCTTTGATTCTTGCAGAAAAACATTGCATTATTTTTTGTCTTGAGTATAGATATATATATTCTTTTTCGCGAAGGGAAGACATTTAAGATGAAAAAAGACATACACCCTAAATATCACTCTATCACAGTTAAAATGACTGATGGAACTTCTTTTGAAACCAGGAGCACCTGGGGCAAAGAGGGAGATACTCTACAATTAGATATTGATCCAAAATCTCATCCAGCATGGACAGGCGGCGGTCATAGACTTATTGACTCTGGTGGTCAGTTAAGTAAGTTTAGTAAGCGTTTCCAAAATTTTGGATTAAACTGAGGATTCTAGATGGTACTTGCTGAGGCTAGCTTGAACGTTGCTTCAGCACCTTCTTATCTTGAGGCTTTAAATTCTAAGCAACAACAGGCAGTTCTTCATAGTGAAGGCCCCTTGCTTATTTTAGCAGGTGCTGGAACTGGGAAGACCCGCGTGTTGACTACCCGCCTTGCTCATATCCTTGAGCGAAATTTGTGCGGATTTCAAAATATTTTAGCGGTAACATTTACAAACAAAGCGGCCCTTGAAATGCGTGAACGTATTCAGCGGTTGTTGGGTCGAAGTGTTGATGGCATGTGGCTTGGTACATTCCACTCGCTTTCTATGCGTATATTGCGCAAAAATGCGGATGCGTTAGGATACAGTTCAAATTTTACAATTATTGATTCAGATGATCAGCTACGTTTAATCAAACAGCTGCTAAGGGCTGAAAACATTGATGAAAAACAAGTTCCCGCCAAAATGGTGGCCGGCGTTATTAATCGGTGGAAAGATAAAGCAAAGACACCTGATCGCGCTGGCAATCCACAAGAACTCACTGTGCAGTTATATCGCCAATATCAAGAACGATTAAAAATATTAAATGCAATGGATTTTGGGGATTTAATACTAAATTGCCTCGTGCTATTCCAGCAAAATCCAGAAATTTTAAATAGTTACCAGCAACAGTTTTGCTACCTAATGGTAGATGAATATCAAGACACAAACGCGGCTCAATATTTGTGGTTGCGCCTTTTAGCTGATGGTCATGGAAATTTATGTTGTGTGGGTGATGACGACCAATCTATTTATGGATGGCGTGGTGCGGAAATTGCCAATATTTTAAAATTTGAAAAAGATTACGCGAACGCAACCACTATTCGACTTGAACAAAATTACCGTTCAACTAATCACATACTAGGCGCAGCTTCTGGACTTATTGCAAATAATCGAGATCGTTTGGGTAAAGAATTGTGGACCGAAAAACAAGGCGGTGAATCCGTGCTTATTAAGGGCACGTGGGACAGTGAAAACGAAGCACGATTTGTTATTGATGAAGTGGAAGACTATCAACGTAAGGGGCACAGCTTAAGCTCTATGGCCATATTGGTTAGGGCAAGTTATCAAACTCGTGACTTTGAAGAGCGCTGTTTAAAAACAGGCACGCCCTATCGTGTTGTAGGTGGACTACGTTTTTATGAACGTCAAGAAATTAAAGATGCACTGGCGTATTTAAGGATATTGGTTCAACCAGATGATGGCTTGGCTTTTGAACGTATCATTAATGTGCCAAAGAGAGGCATTGGAGCGACTGCTTTGCAGAACATGCATGTTATCGCTAGAGAACAAAATATTTCTCTTCCAAGAGCTGCGTTGCTTTATGCAATGGAAGATGGAAAAGGTATTGGTAAAGCAAATTTACGTCAGTTTTTTGAAGATATGCAAAGATGGCGTAACATGCTTGATACACAGCCACATGTCGATGTTGTTAAAGCAGTGCTTGATGAATCAGGGTACACAGCAATGTGGCTAGAAGAAAAATCACCCGATGCTGCAGGACGTTTGGAAAACCTAAAAGAATTCGTGCATGCTATAGAGGAATTTGAGTTTCTTCCTGGATTTCTAGACCATGTCAGTTTAGTCACAGATAACAACAATCAATCTGCTGGTGACTGTTTAAGTATTATGACTTTGCACGGGGCTAAAGGTCTTGAGTTTGATTTTGTGTTTTTGCCAGGATGGGAAGAAAACCTATTTCCTCACCCAAGAAGTATTCAAGAAAATGGACTAGAAGAAGAGCGTCGTTTGGGGTACGTAGGCATTAGCCGTGCTAAATTAAAAGCTACAATTTCTTATGCATTGCGTCGCCGCCTGCCGTACCAAGGATGGCAAGTTGGCCTACCATCACGATTTTTAAGTGAATTACCTGCAGCCCATGTAAAGCATGTTCAAGCCAATGGCCATGAATCAAGACAGCAAAACAGTCCCGAATCACTTCGCAGACCTGCAAGTTTTGTTGAATACCAGGCTCAGCATTTTGAAATAGGTGATCGCGTATTTCATCAAAAATTTGGTTATGGTGACGTTATTGATACAGAAGGCGAACAAGCAGTTGTTGAGTTCGATTTGGCCGAAGAAAAGCGCATTCATATTAGTTTTTTGAAGAAGCAAGCTTAAAATTTGTGTGCGCTTTTAATGGGTATATATTAGGACGTAATTTTATGGTTGAATCAATTGTATGTTTTACGTTTCATTATTCAATAGCAAACAACCGGCATAGTTAGAGCAATGTTACAATTTTTCTGTCTTCATATTTTGGGTGATTTTAAGGTTTTTAACCTTCTGCGATATATTACTTTTCGCACTATGGGAGCCATTTTAACTGCTTTAATAATTAGTTTTTGTTTGGGAAAACCTATTATTGCTTGGCTTAAGTCAAAGCAAAAGCAAGGTCAGCCTATTCGTAGTGATGGTCCAGAATCACATCTTGTGACAAAAAAAGGCACACCAACAATGGGTGGTTGCTTAATTTTGCTTGCTGTTTCTATCAGTACTTTGCTTTGGGGTGATTTAGAAAATCCATTCTTATGGATAGTGTTGCTTGTAACGTTGGGTTTTGGCGCTTTAGGCGCTATGGATGACTATAAGAAGCTTACTAAAAATTCTCATCATGGCATCTCAGGAAAAACAAAGCTCCTTGGGCAAACCATACTAGCCATAAGTGCAGCATATGCATCTGCACACTACACAGACGCAAGCCTTGCGCACAGTCTAACTTTTCCTTTTTTTAAAGACTTTATTCTTAATTTAAGTTGGTTTTTTTACCCATGGGCTGCACTTGTTGTTGTGGGTTCATCAAATGCAGTTAACTTAACCGATGGACTTGATGGTTTAGCAATTGTTCCTGTCATGATCTGTTCCGTGTGCTTTACAATTATTGCTTATCTTGTTGGCAACCATGTTTTTGCATCTTATTTACAACTACACTATGTGGTAAATGTGGGGGAAGTCTGCATTTTCTTAGGTAGCCTTATTGGGGCTGGGTTTGGCTTTTTATGGTTTAATGCACCTCCTGCAAAAGTATTTATGGGAGACACGGGGTCACTTGCTGCTGGAGGCGCATTAGGCACCATTGCGCTGATAACAAAACATGAATTTGTATTGTGTATTATTGGCGGGTTATTCGTGCTAGAGGCCGTTTCTGTCATTTTACAAGTTGTGTACTACAAGCTTACCAAAAAGCGTATTTTTTTAATGGCACCTATTCACCATCACTTTGAAAAACTAGGATGGGCAGAATCAACTGTTGTAATTCGTTTTTGGATTATTGCATCTATTCTTGCATTAGTTGGCCTTGCAACGTTGAAAATTCGCTAATGCTGATTTCATTAAAGTCTGTTGAATATGCTCTTAAACAAGAATCGCAAAGCAAAACGTTGTTGCATGATATCAATTTTGATATTTTGCCGAATAGCGTCACAACAATAATTGGCCCGAACGGTGCAGGAAAAACCACTTTGGTGCGACTGATTTTGGGACTAATTGAACCCACTGTTGGCACTATTAACCGAAAAAAAAATATACAAATGGGATATGTTCCACAAAAACTTCATGCGAATCGGTTTATGCCAATGACAGTACAGACATTTTTAAGTCTATGCGGACAACAAAAAATTGAATACCCATTTGATATTTCGCTTTTAATGAATAGATCAATTCATGCTTTGTCGGGCGGGGAATTACAAAAAGTTCTTTTTAACGCTGCTGTTTTGAAAAAGCCAGATGTCTTAATTTTAGATGAGCCTACTCAAGGAATTGATGCCGATGGGCAATCTGCATTCTACGGCAAACTGATAGAACTGAAAAATGAATACAATATGGCTATTGTTCTAATTTCTCATGATTTGCATTTTGTGTTTGATTGCACAGATCATGTAATTTGTTTAAATCACCACGTTTGCTGCCAAGGAACTCCTGAAAAAGTACGTCAGGTTCAAGAAGTGCAAAAATTATTCCCTGGTTTTGCTCCGTATCAACATCACCACGATCATCACCATCATGATTGATTCGTTCATACTTTTTATTATTGTGTCTGCGCTTTTGGCCAGTTTAATTACTGCACCTTTGGGCTGTATAGGCCTTTGGAATGGCCTGGCTTTCTTTGGTGATACATTAGCGCATGCATCGCTGCTTGGTGTGTGTTTCGGCATACTTTTCCATGTGCCCTATGCCTTTGGAGCTATTGCAATATGTTTATGCATTGCCTTTTTTATAGCGCATAAATCTTCAAAACAAAGTGATGTATCTTTAGCAGTTATTTCGTACAGCTGCTTGTCGTTTAGTATATTAATTATTTCATTGTTTCCAAAAGCAAACCTTGATCCCAATACATTATTGTTTGGTGATTTACTCAGCACAAGTGTGCCCGATATTGTTTTGCTTCTTGCAGCTCTTCTTGCCTTATGGGGATTTATAGCAAAATATTGGACAGCAATTTTAATGACAAGTTTTGATGCTGACCTTGCTCAAGTGCAAGGATTTCCATCAAAGACAATTCGCCTAATGGTGCTTTTTTCATATGCAATTATTATGGGAATCGTGATGAAAATGTTAGGAGCATTATTTGCACCTGCCCTTACAATTATTCCGGCAGCTGCAGCAAGATATCGTTCTAATACACCGTCTAAAATGATAGTCTCTGCTATATTAATTAGCTGCTTTTCAAGTGTCATGGGCATTGGTATAAGTTTGTATTTTGATCTGCCCACTGGCCCTGCAATTGTTTGTGTATCTGCAATTACAATGGCGCTTATAAAAATAAGCGCCAAGTAATTTATCTACAATTGTGATTTAGAGATACATATGCTGAAGATGTTTAGGAATCACTTCTCTAGGTTCTTTGTTATCTGCAATGTACCGTGTGATAGCGGGCATAATATCCTTTAAAGTTGCAACTAATGATGCCTCACCCTCTACTGCTATTAGCTCGATTGCTTGTCCATAAAAAGGTTGCAACGCCATGTTTAGAATTGTGTATAAGCTTCTCACTCCAAGGTTTATTTCTATGCTTGTAGACGCCAGGCGTCGTAAGGCTGCCGCTTCAATGGTAAGATTTACCCCATAAAAATGCTTAAATTCATTTTGTATTCTCTTTAAAGGCGATCCATCACGCTCAATAACATCCATCATTGTCGCAATTGTGTGACCTTTGAAGGCAATAACTGAGGGAAACCGTCCAACAAATTCAGGTTCAAAACCAGCACTAATAATGTCTTGCTGAGTTCTAGCGGTTGTTACGCGTTCTCCTTCTGTGTCATGTCGACCTTTCAAACCAGAAAAAGCACCAGTTCCAATAAACCACCAATTTGTAAGATCAAATCTCTTTCCTTTTAATGAAATAGAATTACCGTCTAAAGGCGATAATAGGACACGTTGAACTGCTCTACCAAAATTTCGTGCCTCATCATCTCCTCGTGCTGCAAGCTTATCAATTTCATCGATTGCAATGATTGCAGATTTTGGATTCCCATTTTCTTCACAAAAACTGGAAACACATTCACTGAAATTTTGTCCTTTAAACCCTTCATCGGTCAAACTTCGTGCATTAATGTTCAGAATAGGTACGCCTAAAAATAGCCCCAATTGCTTAAGGCTTTCGCTTTTTCCACACCCTGTTGGACCAGTTAATATACAGTGCGATGGATTGCTGGCAGGCATACCGCCCCTATCAACCAACAATTTGTTACACAAAAATCGATGCGCTAAAGAACTAAGCTCTTCAAGTGAATCGTCTTGTCCCGCAATAAAACTCATCATATGCGCCTTAATAGCTGATGCTGAAATAGCTTGCTGACCAACAAGTGAAGCCGGTTCTGTGCTTGAGTCTTCCAACATGCTAGATACCACAGGAGATAATTTACGTTTTTTTCTCTCACTACTAAGAACAGGTTTTGCTCGCGCTACAGGATTGGGAATTACTATAACCATGGAATAAGATGGAGTATCTGACGCATGAGTGTCAGATAAGTGTGACGATGCGATTGGATTAGACGAGGCTCCTGCTAAGCTGCTGAATGCTCTACTAACCATAGCCATTCTACGTTTTGCTAAAGGTACCCCTAAAATTCTGTCACGTATGCTCTCAAGTGTCGACACCTCAGAATGGTCTGATAGAGTTTTTTTAAATTCTAATATTGCATCTTTCCATGGTTCAATTTTACCGTTTGTCACACTTATATAATTTAGTGTTCGTATTAACTTAACAAAGGCTTCATCTGTTGCCGATGCAATGATGCTATTTCTTGGTGCTGCGGTAGATGAATCATCTGGCGGCATTATGCCACTATCCATTGAAATAACTCTTGATGAAGCTAACAGCGTGTAGATAAAAATTACTTTAAGATTTTGGCTAATCATGTGGCCTCCTCAAATAAAGGGGCTTCACAACACTTTTGAAGATGACAACTTAGCAATGCTTTATAGTCAATTTACTTCCTTTGCTAAGAACTCTCTAAAAAAGAGAAGTTTCAAAGTCACTTTATTTTAAAATGTTTTTACATCTTTATATTGACATTAAATATCTTAACATTAGATTAACTTTATAAAATTAATCTGTGTATCGTAATATAATTTTTATGAAAATGAAGTGTGATTAATTTTGATGGAAAAAGTAATAAATCTTCTCTGCTACCAAACGATTGATGCCTGACACAGTCATCAAGTCGTCTACATTTGCACGTCCTACTCCTGCGGCAGATCCAAAATGCTGTAGCAGCATTTTCTTACGTTTAGCGCCAATGCCTGGAATATCATCAAGCTGAGACTTCACAAGAATTTTTTGTCGACCAGCACGATGTGTGCCTATGGCAAATCGATGCGCTTCATCGCGAATAACTTGTAGAAAATATAACAAAGGGCTGTCTTTAGGTAGCTTACGTGGTGATTGATTAGGGAAGTAAAATGTTTCATCACCAGCATTACGAACCGCCCCTTTTGCAATTCCTGCTACTGGTAGTTCAATGTTATACTCATCAAGAATTGCTGCAATAGCATTGACCTGTGCTTGTCCACCATCAATAAGAAAAACATCTGGCAAAGGCCATTCGTCTTTATGTCGTAGACGTCTACTCATCACTTCTCGCATCATAGCGATATCATCACCACCAAAATCTGGTTTCATTTCTCGAATTGAAAATTTGCGATAGCGAGACTTATCAAAGCCTTTTCGAGTTGCAAAAATTAATACGCCATATGCAGAAGATCCTTGCAAATGACTATTGTCATAAACTTCGATAGAATCAATGCTTGGGATATTTAAGAATTCTTGAAAAAATCCGAATTGTTTCTGGTGGGTTAACTCGCTGTTGTAACGTCTTTCCAGATGTTCTTTTGCATTTTTGAGTGCATGTTCAACCAAGTCAAATTTTATTCCATTTTGTGGACATTCGATAGCTGTTTTTATTCCATGTTGCAGGTGCAGACTCATAGATAAAACTTCAACATTTTCTGGAAGAACGTTGCAAAGAATTATCAATGGCGGTTCATGCTCAACGTAAAACTGACTAAGAAAAGCTGCCATTTGTTCTTCTTGAGTTGCCCCTTCAGTATGCGCCATTTCAAAAGTCTCTGTGCCATAATTACTGCCATGACGAAAGAAAAATCCTTGCACAACAGCACGTCCACTAAGCTGTGAAAGTGCAAACACATCTGCATGGTTAATACCAGCTACATTAATGCGTTGACGTGCTTGAATTTGCGTTAGCAAACGAATGCTATCACGGTACTGAGCAGCTCTTTCAAAATCTAATGTTTCTGATGCTTCTTGCATTTTTTCAGCTAATTGACGTTGGACCTTATCACTTTTTCCCGATAAAAATGATTTAGCAGATTGTACCGATTCCTTATATTCACCAGCAGTTATTTTACCAACACATGGAGCAGTGCAACGCTTAATGTGATATTGCAAGCAAGGACGATTCCTGTTTTCAAAATAGCTATCTGAACAATTTCTCATTTGAAAAAGTCGTTGCATTGTTAAGATAGTTTCTTCAACTGCAGCAGCATTTGCAAACGGACCAAAATACGTACCTTTTTCTGTTTTAGGCCCACGATGTTTAAGTGCGCGAGGGTAGTCGTGCGCTGTTAATAAAATATACGGGAAAGACTTATCATCTTTTAGTAGAACGTTATACTTAGGTTGTAATTTTTTAATGAGGTTGCTCTCAAGAAGCAGTGCCTCCACCTCTGTTGATGTAGTGACAATCTCTATCGTCTGCAATTCACTAACCATGCGCTTAAGACGATTAGGGAGTTTGTCTACATGTGAATAGGAAATGACTCGCTTTTTTAGATCTTTGGCCTTTCCTACATATAACACCTTTAAAGACGCACTAATCATTCGATAAATACCCGGTTTATTGGGCAATTTTTTCACCATATCCCTAATAATATTCGCCCCTACCTCCAAAGAAGTTAGAGCATTAGTTGGTATGATTTTATCGGTATTAGACTGCATGGTAATTTCAATAAAAAAATATTAAAAATTGCTTTTAAACAATAATAATATTGACGAAATTCTTTACTTATGCTACCCGTGAATCCTACAATGTGCAATAGAACTATACTTAAAAGCCCAATGGCATCTGATCTTGAACCGACTCATATTCCTGTGCTTTGCAAGGAAATGATTGAAATTTTAAACCCCTGTCCAGGAAAAGTCTATGTAGATGGTACTTTTGGCGGCGGGGGATACACACGTGCAATCTTGAATAAAGGTGCGGAGAAAGTTATTGCTTTTGATCGCGATAACGATGCTGTGAAGCGCGCACAGATTTTTTGTCAGGAATTTGGTGATAGGTTTCAAATTATCCACGGTTGCTTTAGTGAAATGGATAAATATTTAACTCCAGAATCAATGGATGGTATCGTTTTTGATTTTGGTATTTCAAGCTATCAGGTTGATGAAGCTCATCGTGGTTTTTCTTTTCGCCAAAATGGTCCTCTTGATATGCGTATGGGGGTGGGTTCTACTTATACTGCCGCGGATGTTGTAAATACTTTTAAAGAAAAAGATATTGCTGAAATTTTGTATGTTTATGGTGAAGAACCCAGATCAAGACAAATAGCAAAAGAAATTATTGCAACAAGATCAACGAAGCCATTTGAAACAACACAAGACCTGGCCACGTTGATCAGAAAAATCGTTCCAGGTCAAGACGGTTTTGACCCTGCAACCCTTACGTTTCAAGGCTTGCGTATTTTTGTGAATAATGAGTTAATAGAGATAGAGCGTGCTTTACAGCTGAGCAATCAGCTTTTGCCGATAGGGGGTCGGCTTATCACGGTAGCATTTCACGCGTTAGAAGATCGTCTGGTTAAAAACCACAGCAAGATGGCATTTAACCATCAAGAATTTCTTTGTTCGTATTCTGCTATCAACCGTAAAGCTATAGCTCCCTCTTTAGGTGAAATTCGATCAAATCCTCGGTGTCGTTCAGCAAAGCTACGTGGATTTGTAAAAGAGGTTAGGCGTTAATGAGAAGATCTCAGTTCTTTTTAGCTCTTATGGCATTTTGTGTTGGTCTTGGACTATTCCGAGTAAAATATCAGGTTATGGCTTTAGAAAAAAACCACAAACAAGTTGTTAAAAGCATCTCTGAAACAAGGGAATCTATACATGTTTTAAAGGCAGAGTTAACTCACCTTAATGATCCTGCGCGTTTACAAAAACTTGCTATTACGCATCTGAATTTTAGTGCCTTAAAACCGAATCAAGTTGTTGAAATTGCTGAATTACCAAGACAAACGAAAGAAGTGAAAGTATCGCAAGACCCCATTGAAGCATTGATGGATGCCGTCAACGCTGTTAGTCCTCAGCAAGAGAGAGCATCAACAAAAACCTCTTCACAAGAGGTTGCTCATGCAGCCTAAGATCATGATCAAAAGCCTATGGTATCGCTTGAGTGGCTGGAGATTTTCACAACATCAGCAACTATTACATACTGCTCGACAACGCACACTTAGTGCGACAGCTATATCGTGCGTAGCATTTTTAGCAATTACTATTCGTTTAATAGATGTGATGGTTGTTAGAACTCCTGTTTGCTCAATAGGCTGTCAACAACAAGAGTGTCAACTTCGTCAAAATATCGTTGATCGAAACGGAGTAATATTGGCAACGCAATTGGTTACAGCATCTGTATATGCTAATCCAAAAGTAATTATCGATGCTAATGAAGCCGCTGATAAGCTGTGTAAGCTTTTTCCTCATTTAAGATATGAAAATGTGTTGCAAAAACTTCAATCTAACCAGGGGTTTGTTTGGATTGAACGACATGCATCTCCTAAAATGCAAGAAGCTGTGCATTCTCTGGGGATTCCAGGAATATACTTACAGCCTGATCAAAAGCGTGTTTATCCTCATGGCACTTTAGCCTGTCACGTAATTGGACGTTGCGACATTGATGGTTATGGTGTGAGTGGCATTGAACAATCTTTTGATACCATGCTGACTACACAAGAGGGTGATTTAAAATTATCTTTGGATCTTCGAGCGCAACATGCAGTGCATAATGAATTAGTTGCTGCCTTAGTAAAATTCAAAGCCATTGCAGCGAATGCCATGGTTATGGACGTGAAAACTGGAGAAATTATCGCTATGGTTTCTCTTCCTGACTATGATCCCAATCGTCAAATGAAAAATATTGAATGTGGATTCAATCGCAATACATTAGGAGTGTACGAACAGGGATCAACGTTTAAAATTCTTAATGCAGCTATTGCCCTTGAAACAGGAACCTCTACTCTAAGTTCAATCTTTGATGCTAGAAATCCAGTCAACATTGGTCGTTTCAAAATTACTGACTTTAAAGGGCAAAATCGCCCTCTTACACTTGTAGAAGCTTTAGTTCATTCATCAAACATTGCTGCAATTAAGATTGCTCAAAAATTTGGTCCAGAAGTACAAAAGCATTTTATGGGACAGTTTGGCGTATTAACTTCACTAAGTTTAGAAATACCTGAGCTTGGAAACTCTTTAACACCGAAAGATTGGCGTGAAACAGCAATGATGTCAGTTTCTTTTGGATATGGAATTGCAGTAACTCCATTACATTCTTTGTGTGCAGTGGCAGGAATTGTTAATAACGGTTGTAGGCCAGCACCGACTTTAAGATTTATTCCAGCTGAAAATCGTCACGAAAGAGCGCATTCATTTTCAAAAACCTCATGTGTTAGTGAAAAAACTTCAAAAGCAATTCGTCAAATGATGCGCACGATTGTACGTGAAGGAACTGCAAAAAAAGCAAATGTTGAAGGATATCAAGTGTTTGCTAAGACAGGCACAGCATATCAAAATAAAGGAAAATTTGGTGGGTACGGGTCAGATGCAGATCGTCATCGCACGACTTCTTTTATTGGCGGATTCCCGGCAGATGATCCTAAATACATAATGATTGTTATGTTAGACGACCCCAAAGCAGCGTTAGGAACTTATGGATATGCGACTGCTGGTTGGAATGTGACGCCAACAGCTGGAAAAATTATTGAGCGCATAGCTCCTTTACTTGGCGTTAAATCTGATTTCAAAGAAGAATCCGAGCAGGTTGGCGATATGATGCAACTAACATCGATTAATAATGAGAGTGGAGATCAATAAATTGAGTCACTTTGATCAAATTTTTCTAGTAGAGCTGCTTGAAAGTGCAGGGCTAGAACTAAGTTATGATCGCTCAAATTTTAAAAATATAACGATAAATAATCTATGTGCTGATTCTCGTAAAGCGCAGCCAGGAGATTTTTTTGTCGCAATTCCTTGCTCGCAGGTCATTAGCAATATAAAAGAAGCGATTAATAAAGGCATTTGTGGAATATTAGCTACAGCAGAAGTGATTAATTCTTTTGCTGATAAAAATATATTTATAGAGTGCTCTAATCCGAGATTAGCACTTAGTTTGCTAGCAAAATCATTTTTCAAAACTCAACCAGATGTTTTGATGGCTGTAACAGGAACAAATGGAAAAAGTTCTGTTGTTAGTATCGTGCGCCAGCTATGGGAGTTGTTAGGGTGTTCTGCTGCATCATTTGGAACTGTTGGTCTAGAAACAAAAAATTACCCAAGTAGTTTGCCATCAGTTCCAGCTCTTACTACTTACGACAGTTTGACATTTTTTTCTTTATTAAAAGCCCTAGCAGAAGCAAACATCAATCATGTTGTGTTTGAAGCATCTAGTCATGGGTTAGATCAATATCGTATTCATGGCAGTCAAATCGCAGTGGCAGGGTTTACAAATTTCACTCAAGATCATTTAGACTACCACCATACAATGGAAAATTATTTTCAGGCCAAAGCCAAATTATTTTCAGAAGTGTTGCCCGCAGGCAAAGCAGCAGTGCTAAATGCTAACTCTCCATATTTTTCTCAGCTACAGACTTTGGCATCGCAGCATAGTGTACGTTTGATTACGTATGCTATTGACGCACCAGCAGATTTAATAGCTACAAACCTAAATGTGCAAACATCAAGCATCACTTTTGACTTAAAATATCATGATCAAACATACCGTAATATAGTGTTAAATCTTAGTGGAGCTTTTCAAGCTGAGAATACATTATGTGCAATAGGAATGCTGATTGCATCAGGTATTGCTTTGTCTGCAATTTTACCATTCATTCCAAAAATAAAATCTGTAGCGGGACGAATGGAATTAGTAGGAAAAACATCAAACGGTGGATATGTTTATGTTGATTATGCACATACTCCTGATGCTTTGGATCGTGCATTAAAATCATTGAGATTTCATACAGAAAATAATATTTGGGTCGTGTTTGGTTGTGGTGGGGATCGCGATACTATTAAGCGTCCTTTGATGGGGAAAATTGCTTCTGATTTAGCAGACAAAATAATTGTGACAGATGATAATCCTAGATCAGAAAATCCTGCAAATATACGGCAGCAAATATTAAAAGAATGTGCTTTGAAAGCACATGAAATTGGTGACAGACGTCAAGCTATTGCATATGCTATTGCACATCTTCAAAAAGGTGATACCCTTTTAATAGCAGGGAAGGGTCATGAAATGGTCCAGATCATTGAAAATGAAACCTACTACTTTAGTGATAAACAAGTGGCTGAAGAGTTACTTACAGGGTTAAATCTATGAGAGTACTTTTATTAATTATCTGTTTAGCATTCGTTTTTCAATCAGGATATGCAGAAAATGCGCCTGACTCAAAAAAAGAGCACGCAGAGTCAAAAAAAGAAATAAAAGTAGGTAGCCTTGTCATTTATAAAGATCGCTGCGTTGCCACTCTTCCTATTAAATTCAGCGGAGAAAAAGAGCATTCTCTCACAGTTCCTGGATCTATTGATTCTCAATCGATTCTCTTTCATCAAGAAAGCAACTTAAATCCAGAATACGTTATCTCTAAAAATAAGGATGTCTTAACAGCTGTTGATTTGATTTTAAATTCTAAACATCCTTTTCAAGGAGAAATTACTTATACTTTTTGCGGTATTGGTTGGCATATGCATTATGTTGTTGAGGTCAGTGAGCAGTTTGATGAAATTCAAAATTTTAACAGCTTTGTTAGTATAGATAATCAATCAGGAGCAAGCTTTGAGAACATCAGATTACGTTTGGTTGATGCACAAACTGATGATTTGGCAAAAAATCAAACGTTTCATGAATACGTTATTGATACTCCTAAATTTATTAACAAAGGCAGTGTTGTTCGAATTCCATGGGTGGAGATTCATAAGCAAAAAGCTGGACAAGACTATCGATTAGATGTTGGAAAAGACAACCTTAAAGATCTTCAGGGAATAAACAAGCAAATTCCATTGCAAATTTGGCTACACTTTAAGTTGGATGAAAAACGTTCTCAAGACTTGGCGAACGGAGATATTACTATATACATTCGTGACCACAGTAATGCCTTAAGATTTCTAGGATCAAGTGCTCTGCCTTCTACAAAATCTGGTGATGACATACAGCTAGCAATTCCTCCTCTTTTGCTTGCTCAACTTAAATCTAGTCACGATTCTCCTCTCACACAAATTCAAGGAAATTTAGAACAAACAGAATTTAAAACTCTACTTACTGAAAAGGTAACAGAAGCTGCTTATAGATTAACCATTCGTAATTTTGGAGAAAAAGAAGCGAACATTAAGGTTATGCTCCCATTTGGAGAAAATCGTGGTAAAGTGGTCCGTGAAAGTATGGCGCATAAGCAAGAAAGCAGCCAAAGTGTATATTGGCCTGTAAGGGTGGCGCCAAAAACTGAGGTTGTGCTTCGTTATCGCGTTCAATTAATGAAAGAGTAGTTTTGTG
This sequence comes from Candidatus Finniella inopinata, assembly GCA_943322985.2. GTDB lineage: Bacteria > Pseudomonadota > Alphaproteobacteria > Paracaedibacterales > CAITNM01 > CAITNM01. The sequence continues at coordinate 25,474 of CALPGA020000001.1, read as the reverse complement.
CAGCAAGGATTGTTGCCTTTGGGGTATGCTCAAAGTTACGAATTGTGTGATTTTGTTGTTGCTAACTGCAATCAGATGGCTTTTGATCTCTTTCATGCTGCTCTTCAAGGCACAACAAAAGATAAGTTTGTTTGCATATATGGAGATTCTGGTTGTGGAAAAACGCACTTATTGCAGGGAATGGCTAAAGACTATAATTTAACTTACAATACTGCAAATCAAGCACTTACAACAAATTTATGGGATTGGGTTTATGGAGATCAGCAAGTTCTAATTCTTGATGATGCTCATAAGGTAGAAGATGATGTGTGGTGGTTTCACCTTTATAATTTGGTAAGAGAACAAAACAAATTACTGATTATTAGTGCCATTAACCCTCCTTCTCTGTGGCCAGTTAGTCTTCCTGATTGGCGATCTCGGTTGGCAACATTCATCAGCGCAGAAATGCATAATCCTGATGACGATACTCTAAAGCGTGTGCTTGAAAAGATATGGAAAGATAAAGGAATCGTTGTTGATAATGCTATTCTCGAATATTTATCTCGTCGGATAGATAGGAATTTTCCAGCTATCTGTCAGTGGGCAAAAAAAATTGATACGCTTTCAGCACAGCAACGCAAACCGATTACAGTTAGCATGCTACATCACCTTTTTTCAGCATGAATGTAGAAGTTGCAGTACCTTCAATCCTAGATAGACCGCTTACATATTTGTGGCCATTTGATATTTCTCCGAAGGTGGGGCAGCTTGTTGAAGTCCCCTTAAAAAATAGTGTGACGATGGGGGTGATATGGTCATTGACGTCTAATCCGGTTAACTCTACTCACATCTTAAAAAAAATATTGAATTATTATCCTTTAGTCCTGCCCAATCATTTTATTGGTTTTCTAAAGAAATTTGCTGAATATACGCTTACACCGTTAGGTGTTCTTATAAAGCATGTGTTACCTAAAGAAATTTCTCCTCCGATCATAACATCTGCTGAATACGTATTTAATGTTCCTGAGCTCACGCATGAGCAATGTATTGCTAAAGATGCAATTGTGAATAAACTAGGTGAATTTCACATTAGTTTGCTAGATGGCGTGACCGGAAGTGGAAAGACCGAGATTTATCTGGAAGCTAGTGTGAAAGCTTATGAATCAGGAAAACAGACTTTAATTCTTTTGCCTGAAATAGCTTTAACAGCCCAGTTTCGTCAGCGGTTTGAGGAGCGTTTTGGGAAAAAGCCCTTGATATGGCATTCACAAATCACTCCTAAACAAAGAAATTCTATTTGGCACCAAGCGCATCAGGGTGCTCCTTGTATTATGTTGGGTGCAAGATCTGCCTTATTATTGCCATTTAGTAATCTAGGATTATTAGTTATTGATGAAGAGCATGATCCATCATACAAGCAAGATGAAGTGATTATTTATCACGCGCGTGATATGGCTATTTTGCGTGCAAAAGAAGAGGGGGTTCACGCTGTATTAGTTTCAGCCACCCCAAGTCTTGAGACAATCTACAATGTTAAGCAGAGAAAATTCTCTCACTTAAAGGTTAATAGTCGCTTTGGAAATGCTTCGCTGCCAACGGTGAATATTCTTTCCATGCGAGGCCTAAAAAAAACGCAGCGCCCTAGTCAATGGCTACACCCTACTCTTTTTGAAGAGATTCAAAAACGCATTATCAACCAAGAGCAAAGCTTATTATTTTTAAACAGACGTGGTTACGCTCCATTAACAATTTGTAGTGATTGCGGTTTTAAGATTACTTGCGCTGCTTGTGACGTTGCATTGGTTCAGCATAAAAATCAGCCCCGACTTCACTGCCATTATTGTGATTTTACGCAGCCAATTCCAGAAGTTTGCCCTAACTGTTCTCAAGCAACATTAAGTCCCTGTGGCCCTGGTGTTGAGCGGTTAAGCGAAGATTTAGCAAGCTTATTACCTGACGCTAGGATCTTAAGTGTGACTAGTGATTTGGTAAATACACCAAAACGCACCCAAGAAATGGTTGATGGGATTATAAATAATCAATTTGATATCATTGTTGCAACTCAAATGCTTAGCAAAGGGTATCACTTCCCAAACATTACATTAGTAGGTGTGGTTGATGCGGATATGGGGCTTAATGGGCCAGATTTGCGTTGTGCTGAAAGAACTTATCAACAGTTGCACCAAGTTGCAGGACGATGTGGGCGAGAGCAAAAACCAGGTACTGTTTATTTACAAACTTATGATCCAGATCATTTAGTTATTAAAGCTGTGGCTAACTGGGACCAAGAAAGTTTTGTTGAGCTTGAACTAGAAGATCGTGAGCAGCATGGTATGCCACCTTTCGGCAGGCTTTCTTCGTTCTTAATAAGTGGGCGTGATAATACAGAAATTTTGAGTTTTTGTAGAAAGCTTCTGCACACTGCACCCAAACATAGTGATATTTTTATTATGGGGCCAGTTCCTGCACCGCTTTCCAGGTTAAAAAATCAATTTCGTTGGCGGTTTTTGTTAAAATACCCAAAGGGGTTTGCTATACAATCATTCATTCGTCACTGGTTTTCTCAGGTTACCAAACCACATAGTATAAGACTAATTGTAGATATTGATCCCCTAGCTTTTCATTGAATGATGATTGAGGAGGGCGAAAATCACCCTTCCTTTTTTCATGCCATGGATTTTACGAAAACACTTCGGGTCTTAGTGAGACGAGAGTTTCAAAATTTCTTTCACCGGTACGCTTATTTGTATCTGCTTGTTGTTGATTAAAAGAACTTACATAAATATGGCGAATTGCAATTGCTTTTGGTTCTTTTGTATACTGGCCATCTTTTGTAGTATATTCCTCGTTCTCATTGAAAAAATTCGCTACTTGTTGATATTTTTTAAAAAAGCTCGAATCTTCCATTGGGCGTTTGTGTGCATAATCTTCCCTTGCGGCTAGCAATAGCATAAGATCTTTAAGGTCTATTTTTTTTAATATCTCTATATAAGATTTAAAATCAGTAGCGCTTTTCAGATTATTAAAAAACATAGCCATCTTTTGCGTTGATTTATCTGCAGGTATTTTTTGCAAGCTCTGTTTAGGATCTGCAATCGAAAAGCATCGAATACAAAAAATAGGAGCATCCTGGTTAATACGTCTGCTGTACTCAAACATTTTTGTCTTTGGATTATAAACATAAGCAAGAAATGCTTCTCCTTGTCCTTTGAGGCCATTTTCTAACGCTTCCATGCATTTTACACGCAACATTACAGGGACTTGATATTTTTTAGCATACGCAAACAAGATCAAAATCCCACCCGTTGTTGAAATACGCGGAAGATTGAATTTTCCAATGGGTAAAAGGTCAAAACAAGAATCCATACAATTGTTTGGTAGTAGCTCTTTAGCAAGCTTTTTCATATACATATCCACGTATTGTGAAATTTTATGGCGTAAAGCTAATGCTATTTCTGGATCTAACCTCTTAATAAAATAGCTTTCATCGCGTTGGACAACCATGCCAAAAATATCTCTTTGATCTACCTTTTTAAAAAGATGACGAAGAAATAAATATTCTTGATCCTCTTCTTCAAGCTCATCAAAGAGTTTGCCTTGTCTTAATAAATCATGAAGAACAACGGCTTGTTCTTCACAATCCTCGCGCCCTTGTGACGGATCTGATTCTCGAATATTAAAAGGCACAGTGCCAGTTTTTTTATATTGAGTAGCACTTTCATTAAAAATATCTTTTGTCTCTTGAATTAATGCTGGCTCGAATAAGTTCAGTATTTCAAAAGCACTCCCCCTTAAGGGGAAAGCTCCTATTAACGTAAATAAACAAATGTTAAAAATGTTCCTTAGATACATAAAAATTACCTTTCTTCTGAATTATTAGATATGTCTGTTGCAGTAGTTAGCTTTGAAGAGACTGTACTTTGGGTGCTCACAAATTTAACAACTTCACCTGATCGAATATCCAAACCTTCCAAAAGATCAGCTCCGGTGAACGCAAATGTATGTGTTATTACAGGTGGTAGCTCATTTTCTGTTATGCCCACAATACTTTGGTAATTTACGTTGTAAAAGTCGTAGTTTAGAGGCGTTTTTAAATAATAATCAAAGTTTCTAACGGGAACTGCATCTTCAGGAACAATGATATGATCTATGTCTTTGAATGCCTGAATTACTTCTTTGTATTTTGCTTGGTCATCCTCACTATAAATACTCTCATAATCTTTTCGAACATCATTAAGAACAGCACCATTAAGCAAAAATTCCATAAAAAAGCAGCCATTCGAAAAAAGTTTTTCAAGGTCTTGTCTTTGATAAAAAGCATTAAACTCAAGATAATGAGGATTTTCTAATGCTTTTTTTCCTCCTTTAATCGTAAATGCACGAATTACCATACCAATTTTTTTATCAGATTTTCTTACAGGGCCATTACAAATTAATTCATCTCCTTCATAAGAGTATTTTAAGTATATGTCTTTTGTGTGCTTTCTCCCGCTTATCCTATCGAAACAAATAAGTTTAAAATACATAGGAATTTGCTTTTCTTTAGCGCACTGTAAAAACCTTTTGATACCAAAAAGTGTCGGCGCCCTAATAATTCCTTTGTCTATATCAATGCACTCCCGTGAATTCTCATTTTCTAAAAGTCTAAGTGTATATCGACTTGCCATTATTCGTAATTGATGACGCAGACTTCCATTGTTTACCCTATCTGTAACAGAGATGTCTCCACGATAAACTGCATCCATGCCGTATTTATCAAATTTTTTAGTTTTGGTAAGTGCATAATAAGCCATCAACAAATCCTTCTTTTCTTGTGAAAGGTCAGCATACTGTGTTGCATCACGCAGGATTAAGAGTATGCAATGAGTAGAGTCATGACATACACTTGCAAAAGATGGATCAAATTGACTCAATAGACGTGTTTCCCCAGCTGAAATTTTATTAAACTGATCTGCAACTTCATCGCGAGTTATTTCGTGAGAGTGTTGCTCAGTATGATTAAAAAAGCCCTTAACTATTTTAGGGTAGCTGTAACTCCCACCTTCAAACCGCTTAAGCAGTTCCAGGTTTATAGGGTCACGTTCTTCATGATTCATCGCAAAAATGAAACTTGTTAACAAACAAAATATTGTAATTTTATTAATTGCGGACATAATACTTCTCCTGATAATTTTTTAAATAAAACTTATTATTTTAAGGGAGAAGAAAATTAGGATTGTTTCTGACAAAACAAAAGGGAGAGATGTGTGCGAGATTGAAATTAGTATTCTTAAGTTATTTTCTCATAAAATTCTCTCTTATTTTCTTCTCTTTGAAATTCAAACGCCATCGCCAACGCATGATAAAATCACAACAAATGTTAATAAAATGTCTAAATGTCATAATATTCCACGCAATCAAGCTGGTGTTTTGTAGTTTTAAATTGATTTAATAAGGGGGTGTTTAAAGATTAGCTACGCCAACGCCAAACGCCAGACAAAGCTGAGGGCTTACTTGATAGAGAATTTCTTAAAGAAATAAAGAACATTTCCATAAATGCATTTAACAAGTTATACGTGAACATGATTACATTTATTGCCTTTTTTGTCAACAGAAAACAAGAAATTTACCAATTTTTTCTACTTAGTTCTAAAAATACTCAATGCTTTTTCAATGTATAAATCTTTGTTTTTAGACGCCACTATTTCTTTTATACGCATATCAGGCTCTACTCCTTCATGACCTATCCTTTTTCCAAGGGGGTCATTTAAGAATGCAATTGAAATAATTACCCCGTCTTTACGATTAGGGAAAGAAATCATTTCTTTTGCAGTTGCTCCCCCTGCTGTATTTTGACCAATAAGTGTTGCGCGCTTATTCGCTTTTAATGCAGCTGCAATAATTTCTGCTGCAGAGCATGTGTTTTTGTTTTGCAGAATAATCATAGAAAGCTTATTCAAACTATCAGGTCCTGATGAGCAAAATTTTGAAAAAACATCTTTTTTTTGCATTTCAACGACAAGGTGTCCATCTAAAAATTGACTTGCAATACCGATTCCTGCTTCAAAGCTGCCCCCAGGGCAGTCGCGCAAATCAAGAATAAGTCCTGATAGTTTTTTGTTGGTTTTAATTTTTTGAATATAATTACGTATTTCGTCAGCAGCTTCTTTGCTTACACAACCAAACTTCAAACAAGCAACATTCCCAAACCATTTTAATTCTGCGGTTGGCGGTGTGAAATGGCCCGGAATAATCTCTTTCGTGAGTTTTTGTCTGTTTCTTAAAAGTACAATGTCATATGTTTTTTTTTCTTTTATAAGATTTAGAAAATCATTCAGTTCAATATTTTTTAAAGATGATTTATCAAATTGCGTTAAAATATCGTCGGCCTTAATTCCAGCTGCATATGATGCTGATTTCTCAAAAACTTTTTTGACCAGCAAACCATCTTTGTGCTTAGTTAAAATCATTCCTAATTTTAATTCCCCTCCATCAACAGCTTCTCTTAAGGATTTGATTTGCATTTCATTCAAATAAGATCCGTGTGCATCTATTCCTTGAATTAACCCATGTATCATGCCTTGACGGAGTCTATCTTGATCAGGTTTTTCTGGGTATAGAGTATCAATAATTTCGAGGGTTTCATCTAGGCTGTCGTGTAAATCTTGATAGGGATTTGAGCAACCAATTAATAACAAAAAGAAAATGATAGATAATTTCATAGCTGTACGACCTTGTGATAAGGCTCAGGATCTAACGCTACATCATCATGCCACAATTGCAACTCAACTAAACATGGATTTTCTTCAGCGCAAAAACCCAGGGGTTCCCCTTGTGTTAGCTTGTCACCCGTATTGACAAGGCATTTACTTAGGCCTGTAACAACGTAAGTAAAGTGCTGCTGTTTGATAAAAACAACAATGCTTCCATCTAATAAACCAATTGTGGATATTGTGCCGTTATCAGGACAAAGAACAATGGCTCCTGCAAGAGGGGCCCATATTATTTTTAATGAATTTTCTCGAATCCCTGCAACTGGAGTGATCCAGTTTAACAAGTGGTTTGGCTTATTACTTGCTGTGCCCACAGGTAATTTTTTAATGCAATTCTGAATCGAAGAAATTTCATTAATTTTTGATGTATCTGACCAATATTTTAGCCCGTGTGATTGAGAATTTTGCTCAAATAATTTTATGTGCAACACATTTAACGCTTCAAGTTGTTTGATTAATTTTTGAATTCGCTCAAAGTCACCACTGGCATATTTTTTTTGATATTCTTGTGCATACTTTGTGTACAAAGGCATAAGCTCTTTAGTTTTTAAAGTTAGAAATGTCTTTTTTCTAACGTAATTATGTACTGCTTTTTCAGAGGGCAGTAGGGCAGTGCCAAACCCAAGTTGGTAACGTTTTTGTGCAAGATAAATTGCACCCAATTGCTGTTGAATGTGAAAAAATTCTTGGTCAGCAATAGCTTTGTTGTCATTTATTTGAGTGTGCTGACTGTACAAAATGGCAAGCTGTTGTTGGATGTTATGCCATTTTTGTACTTGTTCAATCACTTCTCTATGGACTTCACAGCGAAGAGAAAAAAAGCAAAAAAATATGAATAAGACTTTTAACATAGCAGTGAATTGCCCGTCATTTCTTTTGGTTGTGAAATCCCCATTATGCTTAAAACTGTTGCCGCAACATCAGCAAGAGAACCGACATTTAAATGTTTAGCATTACCATTTACCAATACAAAGGGCACAGGGTTACAAGTATGTGCTGTATGAGGTGTTGAATGATCTTTTTCTCTCATGCATTCGACATTGCCATGATCGGCTGTTATTAGAAGAGTCCAATTATGTTCTATGGCTTTTTGTTCTAAAGTTTTCACGCAAGCATCAACACAGTCTACAGCTTTATAAATTGCATCAATAACACCAGTATGCCCAACCATATCAGTATTGGCATAATTCACTACAATAAGACTAAGGTCATTACGTTTCATTGCTTGGGTCACGGTTAACGTCACTTGGGTTGCTGACATTTCTGGTTGTAAATCATAAGTCGCAACACTGGGTGAAGGAATCATGGTGCGTTCTTCATGTTGAAAAGGTTTTTCACGGCCACCATTTAAGAAAAAAGTGACGTGGGCATATTTTTCAGTTTCTGCAACACGTAACTGCTTTAGTCCGTGGCTTGCAATAACTTCTCCAAGACTTTGATCAACAATATTTTTTGAGAATACAGATGGAATCAGTAAATTAAGATCTTGCGCATATTCATTCATTGCTAAGGTAGGCCCAAAATCAATAGTTTTTCCTCGGTCAAACTGACAAAATTCTTGAACCAAAAGGCTACGTAAAAGTTGCCGAACTCGATCTGACCTAAAGTTAATCATCCAGAGCCCATCACCATTTTGCATTCCTGTGTAATTTTCACTAATTATTGGAAGAACAAATTCGTCTGTTATGTCGTTTTCATAAGAAGCATTAATAGCCAGAACGGCATTTGAAAATTTAGGCGCTTGTGCTTGCACTATTGCCTTATAAGCAAGATGAATTCTATCCCAACGATTATCACGATCCATAGCGAAATAGCGCCCACCCAAAGTGCTTAGATGAATGTTTGAATGTCCTTTAATTGCGTTTAAGAATTCACCTACATAGCTTGCTGCACTTTTAGGTGGCGTATCGCGCCCATCTAAAAATCCGTGCACGTGAACGGTAATTCCAGCATCACTTAAAAGCTTGGCAACTTCAATCATATGATTCATGTGTGAATGCACCCCACCAGGAGATAGCAACCCCATAAGGTGGCAAGGGCGTTGCGTTTTTTTAAGTTGATCTATTGCATTTAGAACTTTTTCATTTGTTTTAAGTTCACCGCTAGCTATGGCTTGGTCAATTTTTGGCAAGTCTTGCATCAATACTCGGCCAAGGCCTATAGTCATATGTCCAACTTCACTATTGCCCATTTGTCCATCTGGCAGACCCACATAATACTCTGAAGCTTGCAATTGAGTATTAGGATATTTTTGTAAAAGAGTTGGCCAATGAGTAGCCGCTTTAATGCCGTTGTAGGCATCTTCGGGCCCAATTCCCCATCCATCCAAAATACACAGCACGACTTTTTGATTCACTAAAGAACAACTCACAAATTATCAAGATTGACCAGCTTGATTTTAGCCTAATTTTCCCCTCTAATGCTAATGAATCAAACTTTTAACCATATGAGGAATTTTATGAACACCATGATGATTCGTTTGCTTTCGGCAGTTAGCTTTGCTGTAGTGGCTATTTTGGGTGCTGATCTTTCAGCAGCAGAAGTAGCTAAAACAGGAACTGAAACGGCTGATAAACCTGCAGACCACGCAAAGAACCCCGAAGCAAAGCATGCAAAGAAGAAAGAAGAAGCGAAACCAGTCGCACCAGTTGCTGAAAAAACAATTGATGAAGTTGAGGCAGCACTTGGAAAAGCAATTATTGTTGATGCACGTGGCAGCGGCGACGAAGCTATTAAAGGAGCTATTTTCCTAGGGGCACAAGCTGAAGATAAAGAGATTCATGAAAAACTAAAAGATAAAACAGCTGAAATTATTGTGTACTGTGGAAGCGTAAGCTGTCCTGCAAGCAATACTTTAGCTTATCGCCTTATTGAACTAGGTTACACAAATGTTGCGCACTATGCTGGCGGCATTAAAGAGTGGACTGAAAACAGCAAGCCTGTCGATACTAAAGAAAAAGCTAAAGCATAAATTAAATTAAAGACACTTCGAAGGCAGCTGAATTCTCAGCTGCCTTTTTTATAACGGAGATTCTGTATGAGCAACCCGATTGAAATGGAAAAAAAGTTTCGAGTATTGCCTAGTGATTTAGATGATTTTTTAAAAAATAAACGTTTCATTTCATCAAAACCAGTAGTTGATGAGTATCTGGATACTTCTGATGGGCTCTTTTATCAAGATGGAATTTTCATAAGATTACGCAATAGCAAATCACTAGATTTTAAATTTAACCCAGATCACTTGGGCGCAAATAATGTGAATGAGCATGTGACCTGCCATGAGTATAATGTAGCTTTGCCTTTTGAACTTTCATCAGCTCTTGTATTTGAAACTTTAGCAAAAATGATCCCTATTAAGTGTCCAGAACCTTACACCTATGAAGAATTTTTAAAGATAAATAATTTAAAAACCCTTTTGATTTTGGACAAAAAACGCACAACTTATGAAGATGATTTGTTTGTTATTGCCCTAGATGAATTTACAGATTTTGGGACATTTATTGAACTAGAAGCTAAAGATAACAATATGCAAAAAGAAGCATTTTTAAACGAAGTTGCAAAAGCCACTAAGGGCATGAAAGTAACTGAATTTAATTCAGGGTACATTGAATTACGGTTACGCCAAATTAATGAACAGCTCTATCTGAAGGGCAAGTATTTAATTGATTCAGATGTGGCAGCTTGAGTAACATTCCCAAAATCCAAACTGACGTTGTTGTTATAGGTGCTGGTGCAGCTGGACTTATGGCAGCTGCAATTGCAGGTAAACGTGGAAGGCACGTTATGCTTATTGAGCACACATCGAAAGTTGGTGAGAAAATTCGTATTTCTGGCGGTGGGCGCAGCAACTTTACCAACCTTTTCGCATCGCCTAAAAACTACATTTGTACAAATAAGCATTTTGCAAAATCAGCATTAGCCAGGTACACCCAGCATGATTTTATAAACCTAGTTGAATCGTACAATATTGCATATCACGAAAAGACATTGGGGCAATTGTTTTGCGATGGCTCATCCAAGCAAATTGTTAACATGCTGTTGGACGAATGCCAGCAGGGCCAAGTTGATGTACGCCTTAATTGTACGGTTACAGCAATTGAAAAGCATGATCAATTTGTGCTTACAACCACAGAAGGCATAATTCATGCAGCATCTGTGATTATTGCAACTGGTGGGTTATCAATTCCGCAAATTGGTGCTTCCGATTTTGGCTACCAAATAGCGCGACAATTCGGCATTAAAGTGTTAGCCACGCAACCGGCTTTGGTGCCATTAAAAGTTGAAGCATCAACCCTTCCTACATTTGCACAGCTTAGCGGTGTTTCACAAAATTCGATTGTTTCTTACAAAGATATTCAGTTTCGCGAAAACATATTATTTACCCACCGCGGGTTAAGCGGCCCAGCAATACTGCAAATTTCGTCTTATATGGAAAAATTTTCTATGGAAGAAATTGCAATTAATCTATTGCCTGATATTGATTTGAAACAGGAATTTGTTGCCCATAAAAACAGCAAGCAAACCGTAGCTAATTTTTTGAAGAACTATTTTGCAAATCGCTTTGTAGAAGTTATGGCTACTCACCCCGATTATGGGAAAGCAATTACTGACCTTAAAAACACTACGTTGTTTGATATGGCAAATGATATTCATCAATTCAAAGTAACTGTTAATGGCAGTGAAGGTTACCAAAAAGCTGAGGTTACCGTAGGGGGAGTTGATACTGACGAGCTATCATCTAAAACCATGGAAAGCAACAAAGTTCCTGGGTTATTCTTCATTGGCGAAGTTGTCGATGTTACCGGATGGCTTGGTGGATATAATTTTCAATGGGCCTGGTCGTCAGGTTGTGTTGCTGGGCAATATTGCTGAGCATACACATTATTTATAAAAAACCTTGATTTTTTGAATATAATTACTATATAAGGGTTATTCAAAACAAAATAAAGAATTTTAAACATGAGATTTATTAATTTATTTACGTTGATTGTGTTGTGTGTTTCACAAGTGCATTCAGGTGTGGACATCGACCATGAACATTTTGTGAGTCTTCCTGAAGCAAAGCCTGTTGCAATTAAGTTGAAAGTTGATGCTGAATTTTTAGCTCCAGAAAATTCTGCCATTCTTGAAAATTTGTGCAGAGAGGTAAGTTGTTTTCGGTTCAGGATTTGTAACCCTTTTATTATTGGTCGTCCATGCGCATCTACTGATTTCACTCAGCCTAATTTGTTCGTTTCTTCTTTGGTAACGATTGAGAGAGGGCTAATTTATCAAGGTGGAGAAATCTTGAATGCTGATTATAGTATTTATGCTTTAAATGCTTATGGACAACTTTGTATTGCTGCTGGAGAAAGCTATTATGACATTGCAGAACTGAATCATGATCTTTTTTTTCGAAGGGATGGTTTTCGTTTTGCTCTTCCTGTTGCTTGTGCAGGCCATATGAAAGTGAAGAACGGTAAAATTTCAGAAATTGATCGTGCTAGCGGCCACTTCTTTCCAGCCACTCTTCAATTAGTTTTAGCGGTTTCTTACCTGAATGACCTAGGTGTGATTGCTGATGATGTTGTATTAAATAAAGGACCTTATTCATCTAGCTTTACATCTTTAGCTGAGCTGCTTTCTTTTGCAAGTATGATTGAACTAGGATAGAACCTCATACTTCTAAAATTACAAAAAAGTGATCGTTTGACGGTCACTTTTTTTCTATATAAAGTTGAAGAACTTTTTGTGTTCGGGAATTCGGTTAAAATCCGAAGCTGCCCCCGCAACTGTACGTTGGGAGCGCATTTTATTTATACCACTAGAGCAATCTGGGAAGGTGAAAATGTCGCTATGAACAACCAGCCAGGAGACCGGCAAAAAGAGTGTCACTTTTTCTAGATTTCGGGGAGAGATCAGAAGGGTAGCCCATGGGTGACGCGCTTATATTGTGCGAACCTGTGGAGGCAATTCATTGCGCTTATTTTTATGTATTATTTTTGCGGCATCATTGCATGCATCAACCATGGTGTTGGCGCCTATTGTGGTAAGATCAAAAAAAGAGACATGCATGCCTAAATGGCAGTTTATAGAAGCATTAACATCTGGCTCGGCAACAAGTGGTTTTGAAGAGCAACAGATCAAGAACGTGCCCGGTGTTACGACTACAACTAGTGGAAACCCTGGGCAACTTACCACTATTAGTATTCAAGGATCGGCTTCAAGATACACCAAGATGCTTTGGTCAGGCTTAAGTATTAGTGAAACAGAAACGGATGCTGCATTGATTCCACTTTCAACAGGGAAAGCTGAAGTCGTAAAAGGCATACATTGCGCTGAATATGGAAACGGCGCTATTGGCGGTGTGGTTAATGTTATTCCATTTTCTATGCCGAATGGTCAAAGTGGTGGTTTGAAATTAGGCGCAGGTAACTATGCTAAATCTGGTCACTTATGGTGGAGCCAAAAAACTGATGGATTTTCTATTCAGCAGCACATAGAAAGCAGTGATTTTCATGGAAAGAATTCTATACCAAAAAGGTATCAGGCTAAGTATCCAACTGAAAAAAGTCCTGAAACAGAGAAGAAGTATTTCTTGAATCAGTTCGGGTTTGAAAATTATCACGCAAAAACTACTATGCAAGTAGGACTTGTTAAGTCTGGGTCCACAGGAAGTAATATATATTTATCGAGCCCCTATGATTCTAGATCAAAGAGAACACTTCAGATTTATGCGCTTGATTTAGAAGGGAAAGCGGAAACATTTCAGCCTTATTTGAAATTTTTGCATGCTAAAATTATAAGGCAAGATTTTTCGCCATATCAAACAAATGGTTCTTCTGGAGTTTTGCAAAACACAAAAGTCAAAATTGGCACCAAGATAAAATCTGATTCGCTGATTTTTGAACCAGTGGTAGAGCAACACCGTAGCGTTTTAAATCCTACAGGTGACAAGTTACAGAAGAACAATGAATATGCTTTTTCTCAAGGAATTCATTTAAACAAAAATACAATTCAGTGGAAAAATTGGGCACGTGTGCATAAAGCAAATCATTTCAATTCTGCCTACGCATTTAGTTCAAGTTTGTTAAAAAAACACAATGATACCGAATTTTCAGCTCACATTGGTACAGGGTTTCAATTGCCTAATTTATATATGCTAAATGATAAAAAGTACGGCAATAAGAATTTGAAACATGAAACGGCTCATGGTGGTAATTTAGGAGTTGCGCAAAAAACGAAAGTGGGAACATTTAGCGTGCTTGCTTTTAGAACTGATCATAAACAACAAATTGATTGCAAAAACGATAGATACGTTAACCTTAACAGGTCTCGCCAAAAGGGTTTTGAGCTTGGTTGGAAAAATCAGATTGGTTCTTGGGGAACGCAATTGTCGTGTATGTATGCTGAATCGCATAGCTTTAAGCCGAAAAAGACGCTCATGAATATTCCAAAAGTCACTGCAAACGGTCAAGTTTTTTATACAAGAGATGACATCACAACAAGTGTTGGTTGGCGTTATACAGGAAGTCAAACTCAACCAGATTTTGAGGAAACGTCTTCGCTAATTAAAAGAGGTGGCTACCCAGTATTTTTTGGAGATTTTCAATATAAGTTTAAAGAGAGTGCTACGTGGTTTGTGGCAGTTGAAAATGCACTAAACAGAAAAATAGAAAGCCCGCATGGATACAGGAATCCTGGATTCCAAATTAACACAGGGATAAGCATCACATGGTAAAAATGCGTTACTTGTTTATAGGTTCGGTTTGTATTCATGGACTGCTTGCTTTGTCTATTGGGCAATACATTCAATGCACTGATAAGCAAATACCGCAAATATTTTCGGTAACGTTGCTTACGTCACCAAAAGGAACAAATGAAAAGGTTGCTGTTCCGCTTAAGAAAACATCTATTAATGCACGCGCAAAAAAAGCTTCTGTTGTTAATCATGCAACCATTGAAAATTCTGCTTCTGCACCGATTGTTATTTATAATCCCTCACCGGCATATCCAGCTTATGCCAAAGAAAATGGGAAAGAAGGCAGCTTTTCAGTAAAGCTTTTGGTAAGCTCTGCAGGAGTTGTTGAGGATGTTAAAGTGGTAGCCATCAAAGGAGACAAAGCTCTGTTCGAAGAAGAACTTCTTAAAACAATGAAGCAGTGGACATTCAATGTTAATGGCAAAGAAGCATCGTTTGAAATTCCTATTTCATTTCAGTTGGATTGATAGAGTTGAAAACCCCAAATTTCCAGGTACACTGTGAAAAGAACACCGTCTTTCAAACTGTTGTGAAACGATATTTTATATTAGCTTTATCCATAAGTGTGTGCATTGCTGCAGAGCCACAAAAAAAAGACTCTGCAAACGATATTAAAATTAACGCTGATAATATGCAGTACGACACATCGCATCAACATGCTGATGCAAATGGTAACGTGATACTGACTTACCTTGTTAAAGGTTCTATGGTGACCTTGAAAGCTGAAAATCTTCATGCCGAATTTGATGACCAAGGCAACTTAACAACAGCAAAAGCCGAAGGTAAAGTTGAGATTGATTATGCTGAAACTAAACTGCTTGCAACCCAATGCGTGCATGATTTCAATGCTAATCATGCGGTTTGCACAGGGGACGATGTAACGCTTATTCAAGAAAAAAATGAAGTGCATGGAACAGAAGCTACCCTTGACATTGCGACGCATGTTTTTACAATGCAAGCAAGTCAGGAAGATCAGGTTACATGCATAGTGTATCCAAAGAAGAAGGAATAAGAACATAAGAACCCTAAGAGCTCAAAAATTAACGAAAACCTTTCAAAAACGCATGGTGTTGAAAGGCATTGACCTTAGCATTAGTACCGGTGAGGCTGTTGGCTTGCTTGGTCCAAATGGAGCAGGAAAAACAACTTCTTTTTCTATTATTACCGGATTAATTATGGCGGATTCTGGTTGTATTTTTTTAGATGAAAACGATATTACTGATATGCCCATGTATAAACGAGCACGAATGGGAATTAGCTATTTGCCACAAGATGCTTCAATTTTTCGCGGGTTAAATGTTGAAGATAATATTCGTGCCGCACTTGAGTGTGTTGAAATGGATCCTGATCATCAGCAAGAACGCTTAGAAGAACTGCTTGATGAATTTGGCATCACCCATTTACGAGAAGCCCCTTCTGTTGCGCTTTCTGGTGGTGAAAGACGTCGTGTTGAAATAGCGCGCTCTCTTGCGATTAAGCCAGATTTCTTATTCCTAGACGAACCATTAGCTGGTATTGACCCAATTGCAGTACAAGATGTTAAAGATATTATTATGCGTTTGAAAAACCATAACATTGGCATTCTTATAACTGACCATAATGTACGTGAAACCTTAGACGTTGTAGATAGAGCATATATTATCGCGGAAGGTCGGGTGCTTACCGAAGGTGACCCTGCGCATATTATTAATCATCCTGATGTTAGGCGCGTGTATTTAGGCGAGAACTTTTCTCTTTAGCTTTTTTTACTTCTCTTGACAAAATCACTTTCAATTCACATATTTAAATTATCTAAATTATTCATAATGTGTGTCATGGATTGTTCGTTTCAAAATTAAGTAACTGCGCAATTAGCGCTTTTCAACTATTGAAACGAGAATTTTATGACGACAATACAAATCAATCAGCTTGGTATTTCATTTGCCCACAAAACTTGTTTTGAGGGTTTTTCAACCCATGTGCATGACGGAAATCGCATTGCGATTATTGGTCAAAATGGCACTGGAAAATCGACATTACTAAAAACTTTGCTTAATCAGGTTGAACCAAGTAGTGGATCAATTCATATTTCTAATGACGTTATTTTTGGGTATGTTCCACAAGTTATTTATGAATTTGAAACCTTAAGCGGTGGGCAACGGCTAAATGAGACGTTAACGCAAGCGCTGTGTGTTAGTCCAAATGTTTTGCTACTTGATGAGCCAACGAATCACCTTGATGGCAGCAATCGAAAATCATTAATGCGCATGTTGCGGCAATACGTTGGAACTTTAATTGTAGTCACCCATGACGTTGAATTTTTAAATACTTGCATTGATACACTTTGGCATATTGATAACGGTAAGGTTCATATTTTTACAGGCAATTACGACGATTATATGCTTGAGGTTCACACTATGCGCACAGCAATTGAAGGTGAATTATCACGACTAGATCGGCAGAAAAAAGATGTACACCACGCATTAATGAAAGAACAAGAGCGCGCTAAAAAAAGCAATTTGAAAGGTGAAAAATCAATTCAAGAAAGAAAATGGCCAACGATTGTTTCTAGCGCAAAAGCAAATCGTGCAGCTGAGACATCTGGAAAAAAGAAGAAAGCAATTCATAATGCAAAAGATGACTTACTTGAAAAGCTATCAACTTTGCATTTTCCAGAAGTCATTACGCCAAAATTTTCTATAAAAGCGGCGGGTATAAGTGACGGTGTTTTAGTTTCAATAAGTGATGGCGCGGTTGGTTATAAAGATAACAAAGCTGTTGTCCAAAATATAAATTTTTCTCTGGATGCCAAAGCTAGAATTGCACTTCAAGGCGATAATGGCAGCGGAAAATCAACGTTAATTAAAGCTATTTTGGGGGACCAAAACGTAATAAAAACAGGTGATTGGTATATGCCTAATGATATAGGTTACCTTGATCAACATTACGCAACGCTTGATGCTGAAAAATCTGTGCTAGAAACATTGACTGAATTGGTTCCCGAATGGACTCATGCTGAAGTGCGCCGTCACCTTAATGATTTTTTATTTCGTAAAAATGAAGAAGTTCATGTAAAAATTCATCAGCTCTCAGGTGGAGAAAAGGTAAGGCTAAGCCTTGCGCAAATTGCTGCAAAAACCCAAAAGCTTTTGATATTAGATGAAATCACCAACAACATTGATTTATCAACGAAAGAGCATTTGTTGGAATTTCTAAATGCATATCCAGGTAGCTTTATTATTGTGTGCCATGATGAAGGATTTTTAGAAAAACTAAATTTGGATGATGTCTATATAGTTCGTGACAATATGTTGATTAATTGATGTTGATTTTTCTTTTAATATTTTTGAAAAACATGTAGAAATAGATAATTATTTCAACGTATATGGAGATCATGTGCGTTTAGTTTGTAAGATTTTGTTTTTAGTATTTATATTACCTTTTAATATTTTTTCTGCAGAGGGCTCATTAATTGAAAACGCTGTGGTTATTGTGGGAAATAATCGTGCTGCTGGATGGGTTAAAGAGTCTATTGCGAAAATTGTTGGTCAAGATGAGGCTGATTTTACGTGCACGACTAAGTTTCCAGAATGACGAGTTGTTAGTGTTGATATGGCTACTTGCGCAATTCCAGATCTTGAACATGTGCAAGATGATTTTTTGACCACAACAAGGTTTGCACTAAATTCACAAGAAGAGGTTATACTTGAATGGTTTCCACCTTCAATTCCCACGTTAAAAGATAATCCAATGACTAAAGCAATCGCTAAGGCTTTTCAGATTTTAAAGCCTGGTGGCGAGCTGTTAATTGACAATCATCCATTTTTTGCACTTACAACTGCTGATGGGATAATATCGCAAGTACAAAAAGGAACAAACCCCTTTACACTTGTATTAGATGCAACTGAATGTCGTTTTATTCACACGTGTTTACGTGCTGTTCAGTGTGATGATACTGATAGTTTTTCTTCTCAAAATCCTACCCTCCTTTGTTTTCACATATTGAAAAAAATTTTTGGGAAAGAAAATAATGTTATGGCTTCAGAGTTATTAGCATTATGGAATGTTAAACCTTCTATGCTTGAATCATTTGTTGATGATGCTAGTGGTATTGGGTATATGTTTTTATGGACGTATCATACTTTCACGCGTGTTGGTTTGGTGGGTGATTGTTTGAAAAAAATTGGGTTTAATTGCGAAGGATCTCAGTTTGGGATCGCAGAACACAACCCTTTGAATAACCGTAAATGGGCAAGTATTATTCAGGTAAAAAAGTCCCTTTAATTTTCTCGTGTTTCAAGCCAGCGGGCAATAAGTTTTTCTGCTTGTTCGTTGGCACATCTTATAACTTTACGATCAACAGCTCCATTTTCGTTTAATGAAATGGCCCCTATAAAATTCACACCCTGTGAAAGGACAAGACTTTTATTTTGCACAAAGTCCTCATTCATGAAATTTTTGTAGGCTTGTTTTTCACTTTCATGTAAAACAAACACCATTGATAAACCATTATAATTTTCAGCACGCAAAATTTCTTTAATAAGCCGATCTTTACCCATGGTGTATTGGTCAGGTTCAAACCGATGTTGATCACACAATTTTTGTTTTAAATTTTCATATGCTATGCGGGCAACTACATTTTGAATTAAGGTTTCACGAAATAATAAATCTTTGGCAATTTCATCGTGTCCTTTGTCCCATACGTGCAAGTGATGAGTGTGTGGATCACCTTTTGCGAACAAGCGTCTAAGTGGCATGCCGTATTCACCTAATGCACTATACCCAACTGCGGCTAAGGATTTATTCAATTGATTAACCTTGGAAATATCTTCAACTTCAATGGTAATATCGATGATTGGTTTTGCCATAAGATTAGGCACTGATGTGCTGCCTTTGTGGTAAATATTGATGGCTAAATCACCAAAAATTTCTTTTAAAAGTTCAGCTTCTTGAGAGAATAATTGAGGCCATTGCGGATTATAATCCGAAAGTGTAATTTCTCGCATATTAGGAGTATTTTTTAAGTGAGTTCGTTTATAAAACCCTTGTTTAGGCACAAAGTCTAGATTTTAAAACAACCGAACAAAATTGTTCTGCTTATGTTTTGTTGATTGAGACTGTTTTACCATATCAACCCTAAAATAGATGAATTTGGTATCGGTCCAAAAACTCGGCTGTCATCGTGTTTCGCAGGAAGATTATCAGATAGTACGAAAACATGATTAGTTGGAATTTTAATCGGTTTATCTATAGCATGAATGCCATGATTCCAACCAGACCAATTTCTATGAATTCCCATATCATCAAGAGCAGTACCATTGATGACTATACTACCTTCAGTGATCTGGATAGTTTGATCCTCCGATGCTACTATCCTAGATACCCACGCTTTTCCTTCATGTGTAAACGCGACTATATCCCCTATTTGGTATTGACGCAGATATGGAGTTATTTTATTTAGAAAATATAGATGTCCATCCATAATCGCTGGTTCCATACAATCTCCTGAAACAGGATATGGCCTAGCAAACGCTATAGCAGCAACCACTAATGATACAATATACAAAGCTATAATTTTATTTTTTTTCATAAAAACTAAACCATTTGTTCTGGCTTTACATGTTTTTCAAATTCTTGGCGGCTCAACAAATCTAGTTGTTCGGCAGCATCAGCTAGGGTTATATCATCTTCTAAGGATTTTTTGGCAATTTTAGCGGCATTATCATAGCCAATAATAGGGTTCAGAGCGGTAACTAACATTAAGGATTTATCAAGATTATATTGTAGCTTTGTTGCATTAACAGTAATGCCTTCTAGGCAATTGTGGGAAAAGCTGTTGCAAGCATCTGCCAATAATTCAATTGATTCAAGTATATTATGAATGATAACCGGTTTAAAAACATTCAGTTGAAAATGTCCTTGGCTGCCAGCAATAGTAACAGTTGTATGATTCCCCATTACCTGACAGCAAACCATTGTCATAGCTTCAGCTTGAGTGGGATTCACTTTTCCAGGCATAATGGATGAGCCTGGTTCATTCTCAGGTAAATGAAGTTCACCAAGACCACATCTAGGGCCAGACGCTAGAAACCGAATATCATTAGCAATTTTCATAAGACTTGTAGCAATAACGTTTAAAACGCCTGAAACTTCAACAAGGGTATCGTGACAAGCAAGCGCTTCAAATTTGTTGGGAGCAGTAACAAAAGGAAGCTTTGTATAATCAGCTACTGATTTTGCAAAAGCTTCCGAGAAACCTTGAGGACAATTAAGACCTGTGCCCACTGCTGTACCACCTTGAGCTAACTGTAAAAGCCGTGGCATGATGCAATCAAGGCGATCAATGTTATTGCTAATTTGCATAACAAAGGCTGAAAATTCTTGAGAGAGTTTAATGGGCGTGGCGTCTTGTAAATGGGTGCGGGCAACTTTTATGTATTTTTCAAATTCGCAGGCCTTTTTATGAAATGCATTTTTCAAATTACTAAGGGCTGGTTTTAAGTCATTTGATATGGCAAGCACGGTGGCAATATGCATGGCCGTTGGAAAACTATCGTTTGATGATTGACCGTAATTAACATGGTCATTCGGGTGCACAGGCTGTTTTGAGCCTAGTGAAGAGCCCAGCAATTCATTTGCACGGTTCGCTATAACCTCGTTAAGGTTCATGTTTGTTTGGGTTCCAGAGCCAGTTTGCCAAATAACTAAGGGAAAGTGATCGACAAATTTTTCATCAATAATTTCGTCGCAAGCTTGCACAATAGCTTTTGTTAAGTTTTCATCTATTTTTTTAAGTGAAAAATTAGTTTGTGCAGCACAGCGCTTTAAAATAGCAAATGCCTTAATAAAAATGGAAGGCATTTTGTGGTTGCCAATTTTGAAATTGTGCCGAGAGCGCTCAGTTTGAGCCCCCCAGTAAGCATCATTTGGGACTTCCACTGGCCCCATTGAATCATGCTCTGTACGTGTTTTCATAGATTAGTTTCAAGCACTTTGATGACGTTATCTACATGACCTTTAACACTAACCTTGCGCCATATGTGAGCAATCTCACCTTTTGGGTTAATTAAAAAAGTTGAGCGTTCAATGCCAAAATATTTTTTTCCGTACATGCTTTTTTCAACCCACACACCAAAAGCCTCGAATAGCTTTCCATCAGCATCGCTTAAAAGATCAAATGGAAAATTATATTTCGAAATAAAATTTGTATGGCTTTTAGAAGAGTCTTTGGAAATTCCAAATACTGTGCAGCCTAGTTTTTTTAAGCGGTCGTTAGAATCGCGAAAATCACAAGATTCTTGGGTACAACCAGGGGTATTATCTTTTGGATAAAAGTATAATACCGCCCAGTGACCTTTTAATTGATCTGATGAAACAATCACATCATGCTGATTAGGAACAGCAAAAGCAGGAAGTAGATCACCAATTTTTAACATGCTAATCCATCATTTGAGCAAGCATTTCTTGATTGATTTCAATCTTATGCAGTTCTTTTAATGCATTAACAGTTGCTGAAGAAATATCAGCTTGAATCATGTTATCTAGATTAACTGAAAACTTTTGTTTATCTTCCCTTGTGACTTTTGAGTGACCAGTTTTTTGTAGCATTACAACAGTGAATCCACCTTTGTCATTACGTCCAGCAGTAGCAGCTTCATGAGCTAACATAAATGCTTTTTCAGCTAGAGGAACAGGAAGAAGATCTGCGGATTTTCTTCCTTGCTTGCTTAGTTCAATTCTTGAAAGAGTATGGTTTGCAGACAAGATTAAGTTGTGTTTTTTAACCAAAGCATTCAAAAGTGTGAATGACTTCGCTTCTGATGCAATAGATGAAGCAAGCTTAGATGCTGCTTCAAGTCTTTGCTCAGCTTCCCAGTCGTGCTGTACTTTATGTGCAATGTCTGCAAAAGCTGGTGCATGTGCTGGGCTTACTTTTGTTACACTTAAAACAAAGGCGCCTTCTCTTGGCACATCAACAAAACCACTATCTAGACCTTGCTCAACTGTAAATGCTTTTTCTAGCATTGATGCGTGCATAGCCGTTGGCTTGGTAAACACTGGCTTGCCCTCATGATTTTGACCTTTTGCATTGATATTTTCGAAAGTGTGTACAGCTAGTTTCATTTTTGCCGCAACATCAGCCAATGTTTGTCCTGAAGCGATAGCATCGTCAATTTGACTACGAATCTCATCAAGTTTTCCTGATTTCTGTTCTTGAATAAGCATGGATTCTATTTCATTTTTAGCTTCTTCAAATGTTGCAGTGCGTGGATGTTCAATTTTTGTTACTTGGAAAATATGGAACCCAAACCCGGTTGGAATAATTTTCGTGCAATCGCCGGATTTAAGTGCAAAAATTTCTTTTGCTGCAAATTCAGGAATTTGTTCTTTTACAACTAGGCCTGGCTCTTCAAGCTCTCCTTCAGGTATTTCTTTTAAAATTTTAGCAAACGACATGCCTTTTTTAGCCAATGCTAAAGCTTTTTGAGCATTGTCTTCTTGTGCATAGGTTAACCGAGCAATGTTACGTCTTTCGGGGAATTTTAAATTTTCTTTTTGTGCATTGTAAGACTGACGAATTTGTTCATCAGTAATGCCAAGAATGTGGCGGAGCACTTTAGTATCTAGCACAAGGGCTGTAATGCTACGCAATTCTGGAATAGTATATTTATCTTTGTATTGTTCGTAAAAACTTTCAAGTTGCTCGTGAGTGGCAGGGTGATCAAGTTTAATTTTAGATGCGTCAATTTCTACAAAAGCAAAAACTTTTTCGCGAGTAAGGGCATCAACCAAATTATTTTTATAAGACTCAGGTAAATTGACCCCAATGGTTATGCTTGCAAGTAATTGCTGACGTTGCATGCTTAAACGCGCCTCTTTTAGAAACGCGCGCTCATTCATTCCTTGTTGCTGTAATACGCTTAAGAACTTATTTTCGTCGAATCTGCCTTCGGTTTGAAAAGCGGGCATTTTTTGAATTTGTTCTTTTAAAATTTCATCAGAAGCGCCCAAGTTCATGCGGTCAAGTTCATCGCTAAGCACTAATTGACTAACAAGTCTGTTTATCACAGAAGTATGCATGCCAATCTCTTTCAATTGCTGTGCAGTAACTTGTCCTTTTGTCATTTCATTAATACGAGCGCTTTCTTTTTGAAGATGATGGGAAAGTTCTTCGCGACTAATGTCATGTTTTCCAACGATTACAACAGGGCGGTGAGCAAAAAATTTGTAGATAATATCGCCGATGCCCCACAATCCAAAACTCAGAACAATGAGCCATAGCAATATTTTAACAAACCATTTGTGGGCATGATCACGAAATACTTGTAGCATATACACATAACATTTATAGATTTCAACTTACTAACACTACTGAAAAACTGCGAGTTCGGCAAGATTAAGCATTAAGGAGAATGTGATGCAAAAATGGGTTGTGGCAAATTGGAAGATGAATGGTTCGAAAAACCTTCTGAATGAATATAAAAAGTCCTTTGAAAACCACAAAAAACTTATTGTTTGTCTTCCATCTATTTATTTAGGAGAACCTTCGGGTCTAATTTTGGGTGCACAAAATATTCATCAGCAACTCAAAGGTGCTTATACAGGCGAAGTTAGTGTGCCAATGCTTGTTGAATTTAGTGTGAAGTATTGTTTAGTGGGGCATTCTGAAAGACGCCAGCACTTTCATGAAACAAATAGTGATGTGCGTGCAAAAGCTGAAACATGTTTGGAGGCAAACATTACGCCGATTATTTGTATAGGTGAAACCCTAGAACAATACGAAACGAATCAAACTACTGCAGTGCTTGAACGGCAGTTAACTGAGTGCTTACCAAGTGGGCCAGGCTTTTGGATGGCCTATGAGCCTGTATGGGCAATTGGCACAGGCAAAACCCCAACAACAGATGAAATTTCAGAGGTCCATTCGATGTTAAGAGAAAAATTACCAAACACCACATTGTTGTATGGTGGCTCGGTTAATGGTGATAATGCAGCGACGATCTTTGCTATATCAAACGTTGACGGTGCCTTGGTTGGTGGTGCTAGTTTGGATATGACAGTAATTGAAAAAATTTACACAGTTGCTGGGTGAGTTATTTGTGATCATCCGAAGCTGCACCTCTCATAACTAGAGCAAGAACATCGCAGATGGTGGCAAAACATGGAGTCACTGGTTCATCAGCTGTTACTTTTTGCACAAAGTTACCTTTTAAAAAGTCAACCTGACCAAAATTCACAAGTCCAGAAACCATTAATCCTCCAAAATTTAAAAATCTTGCCCCAGGTAATGCTGTGTCTGTACTTGTGGAATCTAAAGCAGCAATGGTGATTTGAGAAACGCCGCTAGCTAAATCCGGTGTTTTTGGTGTGAGAGATAGTGATTTTTCCAAAAGAAATAATTGATATAGCTCAAATTCGTCATATTTTAGTGTAACTAACGGTACTGTAGCGCTCATCATAGTGCTTAAATAGTGAGGACCTTCCTCCGTTAGCTGTTCTTTTACAATGTTATATTTTGAACTTTCAATTTCTTTTATTATCGTTGAAATTGGCTCATCAACTGTTGGGAGCATTCCTTCTAAAACCTCGTGGCTAATTTTTCTGATCTCAACTCGCACTGTATTACCTTCGGAATAGATGCAAACAAGTGGAACATGACCTGGAATACATTCTGGAGTGTATAAAAAAACACATTCGTCAGAAAAGCTTGATCTATCAATTTCTAAGTGGTTTATGAGAATCCGTCTTCCGTATTCATCTCTTTGTTCAAGGGCGGCCGCTTCAAGAGTAAAAACTTGTATTAAAAAACCAATGATTAGCACGAATATTTGCATAAAAAACTTTAACGAAATCTAAAAATTCACTGTGCTATATCTAGATAGTGTAGTCACGAGATATTAGCCCAAAGAGCGATGCACCGAATATGAATTGCAGCAAGAAAGGATTTTGTGTTTTTCGCATATCTTGTTGCAATGCCGCGCCAGCGTTTAAGGTGAAGAAAAGCATTTTCAACAAGGTGTCT